>JADKFD010000016.1 GCA_016717705.1 Rhodanobacteraceae bacterium
CCTCACTGCACGCCGATGAGCCGCCCGGCCTGCTGGTGGCGTATCACCTGCGCCGCGAACTGGCGGCGCTCGAGTCCGAGCACCGCATCCATGGCGAGATCGTGCTGGTACCCATGGCCAATCCGGTCGGCAGCGCGCAACGACTGCTCGGGCGCGCGCTCGGGCGCTTCGAACTGGCCGGCGGCGAGAACTTCAATCGCAACTACGCCGACCTCAGTGACGCAATCTTCAGCAGTCTGCGGGCCGAGATCGACGCCGGCCATACGCCAACGGTGTCCGCCGTGCGTGCTGCGCTGCGCGCAGCCAGCGCAAAGCTGCCGACGGACAGTGAGCTGAAGAGTCTGCGTCGCACGCTGCTGCGATTGGCGATCGATGCGGATCTGGTGCTCGATCTGCATTGCGACAACGAGGCCGTGCTGCACCTGTACACCGCAACGCCGGTGTGGCCGGCGGTTGAACCCCTGGCCCGACTGCTCGGCGCGGAAGTGGCGCTGCTGGCCGAGGAATCGGGCGGCGAGCCTTTTGATGAAGCCTGTTCGATGCTCTGGACACGCCTGGGTAGGCGTTATCGCGAGCACACCGGCAACGACAGCCCGTGGCCGGACGCCTGCGTGGCGGTGACCGTCGAGCTGCGCGGCGAGACCGATGTCTGCCACGATCTGGCGCAACGCGACGCCCGCGCCATCCTTGCCTGGCTGACCCATCGCGGCATGATCGACGCAGCGCTGCCGGAAATGCCGCCGCTGATTCGTCAGCCGCGGCCGCTGGAGGGTTCGGTACCGGTGCTGACGCCGCGCGGCGGCGTGCTGGTGCATCGGCCGCTGCTCGGTCGATCGGTCTTGAAGGGCCAGTGCATCGCCGAGGTCATCGATCCGCTGAGCGGCGAGTCGACAGAACTGGTGAGCGCGGTCGACGGCCTGCTGTATGCCCGTGAAAGTGTGCGCATTGTGCATGCCGGCATGTCGATCGCGAAGGTCGCGGGCCTGGAAGCCATCCGCAGCGGGCACCTGCTGTCAGCCTGATCCCGCGCCTCGCCCACTGCGCCAACTACCGCACAAGAAACCTGGCAACCCATTGATTTTGGCCAAGTCACATTGGCCGCACGTTCAAGTGACACCGGACTGCCTGTCAGACAGCCCGGCAGGCAATGGAGCTCCTTCCGAGTTACTTTCAGACGTTTTGTGCGGGAACGATTGCGCCGACCGGGACCCCGGCCCGCGCGCGCCAAGCCCGGACGATGCCTTGCTCAATCCGCGGGCTCGCCTTCCGCCGCGCTGACGCGCAACCGCTGCCGAAAGCCGGCAAGAGCCTTCTGCAAGGGGATGCTGCCACTGATCGCCGGCTCGGTCAGGGTAAAATTCAGGTGCCTTGGGTGCAGGAACTGAAGGTCAGCAGCGCCGTGCCGACCTGCGTCGTGGTGGTGGTGCTCGGTGTATTGAAGATGCCACCGCTGGTGCTGAAGATCTGCAGATTGACGGTGTCGCCGGCGTAGTTGCCCTGCAGGGTCAACCAGCGCTGGCCGGGGTTGCCGAGCTCGGTCCCGGTGGGTGTGGCGGTGTCGAAGGTGAACCAGGCGCCGAACATGAAACTGTTGGAGGTCTGGAAGTCGAACAGGAATCCCTGGCCGAGGTTGTTGCCGTTGACCCAGGTGCCGTTCAACCCCTGCACGATCGAGAACGCCGAGCGCACGGTGATGCGCGCATTCATGCCTACATTGATGTCGACGCCGGGCGCGGAGTGCAAGGTGCAATAGACGCGGTACTCGCCAGCCGTGGTGTAGGTGCGGCTGAACTGCCAGCCGGGGTTACCCGGGGTGTTGCCGTAGCTGCCATCGTCCGCGCGGACGTCGTGAAAGCCCTGATCGTTGATGAAGCGCACGCTGTCGCCGGGATTGATCGTGATGTCGTTCGGCGTGAAGCGGTTGTTGGTCAGGCGCACATCGACCGTCACGGCTGCCGCATGGGACGCGGCCAGCAGCGAAACCAGCACCAACAGCCAGGCAAACATCGCGCGCATGGAATTGCTCCTGAGAGTCCCCTGGGCGCGCATTCTGCGCCCGGTGATTGCGATTGAGAATTGCTACAGATCGCATTTTGGCATGGTAACCAGAGTGTATAACGCAGGAACGGGCGAATCAGGGGACGCCGTTCCGACATGATCTTGCGTGCGTTGTTGTTGTGCTGGTGCATCCCGTTCGCCGCCAACGCGGCGAATGTCGGCCAGACGCCACCAGCGCTGACCGGCATGGATCTGCAAAGTGGCCAGGCGGTCGATCTGGACGCATTGCACGGACGCGTGGTGCTGGTGGATTTCTGGGCCAGCTGGTGTGCGCCGTGCCTCAAATCGCTGCCACTGTATGCCCGTCTGCGCGACGAATTCCCGCGCGCCGACTTCGAGATCATCGCCATCAGTGTCGACGAGGACGCCGCCGATGCGCAGGCCTTCCTGAAGCGTGTCGACGTGCAGTTCCCGATCGTGCATGACGACGGCAGCCGCGCCAGCGCCTGGTCGCCACCGGGCATGCCCAGCTCCTTCCTGATCGATCGCCAGGGCCTGATCAAGAGTCGCCATATCGGCTTCAAGCCGGGCGACATCGACGCGCTGCGCGACGAGGTGCGCACCCTGATCGAGGCCAGCCATGCGCCGTGACCGTGTCGCGCTGTTGCTGCTGCTGGCATTCCTGCTGGGCGCCTGCGCGACGACGCCGGTGCAGCCCTGGGAGCGCGGCCGGCTGGCGCGCTGGGACATGCGTTTTGACCCCGATCCGCTGAAGTCGGCGCTGAAGGAACACACGCGCTTCAGCAAGGAAGGCAGTTCGGGACGCGCCGGCGCCGCCGGTGGCGGTTGTGGCTGCAACTGATGGCCGAGCGCTCCTCCGCGCTGTTGCTGCAATTGCTGGCCGCCACTGCGGCCTTGGTCGGCCCGGCAGCGGCCTCGGCGCAGTCTGACGCCGCGAGCGGTACTTCGGTCAGCTATCGCCACGGCGACTACGATGAGGACCGGCTGGAGCCGGCGCCACTGGACGGCAGTGACCGCCGCTACCGTGTGCGCACCGATCAGTTCCAGCTGAACACCGAACTGGGCGACAGCGATCAGCTCAGTGTCGGCCTGGTCCACGAGGCAATGAGTGGTTCCTCGCCGTGGTTCAGTTTCCCCGATGCGGATGGCGACGCCTTGCAGGTGATGAGCGGCGCCACCATCCGCGACACCCGCCACGAAGTCAGCGCCGCGTGGAGCCGCGATCGCGGCGACGCCGGCAGTATCGGCGCCAGCGCCAGCTATTCGGCCGAAGACGACTACCATGCCGCCGCGCTGGGCCTGGACTGGCAGCGCCCCTTGTCGGCCGCCATCGACCTGGGTCTGGGCGCCAGTTTTTCGCATGACATCATCGACCCCACCGACGCCGCCGAGTTCGACCGCATCGATCGCGCGATCAAGAACACCTGGTCGGCCTTCGGCAGCCTGACCTTCGTGCTCGACCGCTCGTCGCAACTGCAGGCCGGGATGCAACTGACGCATGCGAACGGCTATCTGTCGGACCCGTACAAGCGCTATTACGCCGGCGACCGGATCCTGTCCGACGCGCGCCCCGACCAGCGCACCCAAGGCGCGCTGCTGTTGCGCTGGCGGCGTGCCTTCGTCGAACAGGACGGCGCGCTGCACCTGGATTACCGGCTCGCCGGCGACAGCTGGGGCGTGCGCTCACACACGGTCGAGGCCAGTTGGTACCAGTCGCTGCCGCACGCTTTCCGCATCGTGCCGGGACTGCGCTGGTACAGCCAGGGGGCGGCCAGTTTCTACGCGCCGTTCTCGGCTGCCGGCACCGTCGGAACCTACCATTCCAGCGACTACCGCCTCGCCGCGAATGGCAGCGTCAGCGCCAGCATCGATGTGCGTCAGCGCCTCGGCGCCTGGGAATGGGTGATCGGCATCGAGCGCCTGCGCGCGCACGACGCCCTCGGCTTCGGCGGCGAACCGGATCCCGGGCGGGTGAGCTACACACAGATCCAGGCCGGGTTCGACTATCACTTCGAATGAGCGGCCTGCTGATCCGGCACCAGTTCCGCGCCATGGGCTGTCCGTGTTCGATCCAGCTCGAACACCCCGACGCGCGGCTCGCTGATGCGGCGATCGCCGCGGCGATCGGGCAGGTCGAGCGGCTCGACCGCAAGTATTCGCACTACCGTGACGACAGTCTGCTGGCGGACTGGTGCGCCAGCGCCGGCAGCGGGCGCGTGTTTGAACTCGATGCCGAGAGCGCCGCGTTGTTCGATCTGGCGGCGCTGTTGCACGCCCAGAGCGGCGGGCTGTTCGACATCACCGCCGGGGCGCTGACGCGCCTGTGGGACCGCCCGCAGCAGACCCTGCCGGAGCCTACCGAGATCGACGCCGCGCGCGCCTGCATCGGCTGGCAGCACCTGTCCTGGCAGCGACCGCTGTTGCGCCTGGCGCTAGCCGGCTTGCGCCTCGACCTCGGCGGCCTGGTCAAGGAATACGCGGCGGACCGCGCGGCGCAGGCCTGCATCGAGCTCGGCATCGCCGCCGGCGTGGTTGAACTCGGCGGCGATGTGCGGGTGATGGGTCCACATCTCGACGGCTCGCCGTGGCGCATCGGCATCCGCCACCCGCGTGCGGCCGGCACACTGGCCCGCATCGATGTGCGCGAAGGCGGACTGGCGACCAGCGGTGACTACGAACGCGCGCTGATCGTCGATGGCCGCCGCTACAGCCACATCGTCGACCCGCGCTCGGGCTGGCCGATCCAGAGCTATGCCAGCGTCAGCGTGCGCGCGGCGAGTTGCCTGGCGGCGGGCGCGGCGGCGACGCTGGCGATGCTGCTCGGCGTGCAGGCGGGCACCGGATATCTGCGCGAACTGGGCCTGCCGCATCTGACGGTGGATCTGGATGGAGTCGTCGGCGGCGAGCTGTGAATGGGGCCGAACCTGCAGCCGAAGATCAACGGCATCGCGCGCGAGCGCGCCCCTACATCCTTGCCGAAGCCCCGCGCAAGACGTGCAGGAGCGCGCTCGCGCGCGGTGCGCTTGCTGCTTACTCAAACCCGTTGGCGAAGATGAAATCCGCATCATTGGTTTCGGCGAGCTTGCTGACGAATGCATCGCGTACACCACCGAAGGCAGCCTGGAAGGCATGCACCCGGGGGAAATTGTCGGACTCGGTGAATCCCGCCACATAGGCGCTGCCGACCAGGTCCACGCCGATGCCGAAGCCTTCGTCTGCCGTTGCGCCGCCGATGTAGGTCGAGTAGATCAGCGCCGTGCCGGCGAGATTCAGCTTGCTGACAAAGGCATCGGAAGGCCCGCTCAGGCTGGCCTGCAGCGGCGCCTGCAGCGGGAAATTCGCCGAGGTCGTGCTGCCGGTCACGAATGCATTGCGCGCGCCATCGATGGCGATGCCCTGACCCTGGTCGTCGCCAGCGCCACCAAGATAGGTCGAGTACACCAGCGCGGTGCCGGGGGGATTGACCTTGGCGACGAAGGCGTCATTGGCGCCGCCGCCGTAGATCAGCTGCGCCGGCGTCATCCGCGGGAAGTTGGGTGAGGTGGTGCGCCCGGTCAGATAAGCGTTCATCGGCGCATCGATGATCATGCCGAAGACTTCGTCGGTTCCGGACCCGCCAATGAAGGTCGAATAGAGCAAGGCGTTGCCGGCCAGGCTGAAGTGGGTCAGAAAGCCATCGCGTCCACCGCCAAGCGCTGGCTGTACCGACGCGGACGTGGTGGGAAAGTTGGCCGAGGTGGAACTGCCGACCACGAACACCGCGGCGTCGTCAGCAACCGCCATGTCGAACACGCGGTCGTCGCCGGCGCCACCCAGATAGGTCGAGTAGACGACCGAATTGCCGGCGACACTGAACTTGGTCATGAAGCCGTCCATCCCACCGGCCAGCGCCGCCTGAAATGGCGTCTGTGTCGGGAAATTCGGCGCGCTGGTGTTGCCGGCGATGTAGGCGTTGTCGGCCGGATCGACCGTCACCGCGGTGCCTTCCTCAAAACCCGTGCTGCCCCAATAGGTCGAGTAGACGATGGCGTTGCCAGCCGAGGTCAGCTTGGTCAGGAAGGCGTCTGTGCCACCCACCTGGGCGGCAATCGTCGGCGTCACCACCGGATAATTGATCGAGGTGGTGGATCCGGTGATGTAGACCGTGCCGGCGCCGCTGACGGCGATGTCGTTGGCGACTTCGGTGCCGACACCGCCGATATAGGTCGAGTAGGTCAGGGAGTCGCCAGCCAGGCTCATCTTGGTGACGAACAGATCCTGGCTGCCGCCGTTGGTCGAAGCCGGCGTGCCCTGGATCGGAAAGTTCGTCGAACTGGTGATGCCGGCGACATAGGCATCGCCGGTCGGGCCGACATGGATGGAGGTCGCCTGATCGGAGCTGCTGCCGCCGAGGTAGGTCGAGTAGACCAACACCGGGTCGATCACCAGCGGACGCGAATGGTCGTAGGCGCCGATCGCGAAACTGACCTGATTGCCGGCAATCGTGTAGCTGCCAGCCACCAGCGCAGGTCCCGCGGGGCCCTGCTGGTAGATCACCGGCGCCTTCTGACGCAGCTCGCCGCCGGCCACCGCAAGTACCAGTTCGCCGGCCGGGTTGACGCTCAAACCCTTGGCGCCCGCAAAACTGAGGCGGATCGATGCCGGGTCAGCGCCCGGCCGGACCACAAAGTCGTATTCGATATCACGCCCGCTGCCGTAGTAGACCAGGTCGATGCCAGCGTAGATCTCGCTGTAGCGTACTTTCGCAAAGGACACGATGTCGGTGTGCCACTGCGCCGGATCGTTGCCGAGGAAGTAGTTGGTGATGCCCGACAGCGGCTCCAGTCCCTCGACCCGCGACGCGGCATTGGCGCCAGCAAGACGCATGCGCACGACATCGGCCTGCGCGGCCGACGCAGGCTTTCCCAGCACGATCACCGACTCGCTTTGCGTCAGGAACAGCGTATAGCCGTTGCCGCGCGCGAGGAAGCGGACCGCTGCATCACTCTGGCCAACGTTGGGCTCGAAGCGCATCGGCAGGTTGGCGTATTGCCCCAGCACCTGCTGCCTGGTTGCGGATGCATCGGCGGCGCCAGCAGCTTGCAGCGACGCGCAAACAAGCGCTGCGCAGAGCGACGCTCGCAAGATCGGGTTATTCATGATGAAGGGCCTGTGATGTTCGGGAATTCTCCGAGCCCGTTTTCCGCCGTCCGGCGCTGCAACACTGTCCCCTGGCGCACCTAAGGCAGGTATCGGACGCAGGATGTTCATCCGGGCGTAGCGCGGCGCTCCGCGCGTCATGCGCGCGTCGACTCACCCTGATGGCGCTATGCTTGCCGCGAAACGTCGGCGCAGATCGCCGCGGCAAAGGGCGTGCGGTCCGCGCGCAGCAGGGGGAAAGGCGCCATGCCATCGTTAGCCTGCCGCCGTCCTTGCCCATCGCCACATCTGACCGCGAGCGGGCGATGACTGGAACTGTGGAGACCGGACGCACCGTATCTGGCCGGCCAGTGACCGTCAGCGGCCCCGCCTGCCGCGACTGCCCCTTGCGGGCGCTGGACTTGTTCATCAACCACACGCCTGAGGAGCTTGAGCTGGTGCAATCGCTCAAGCGCGGCAACGTGCGTTTGGGCCCGGACCAGAGCCTGATCCGCGAGGGCCAGACCGATGCGCCGCTGTTCACGCTGACCGAAGGATGGGCGTTTCGCTACAAGACCTTGCGCGATGGCCGCCGGCAGATCCTGAGCTTCCTGCTCGCCGGCGACTTCATCGGCGTACAGCAGAAGATGAGCGATGCCGCCGCGCACGGCGTCGACACCCTCACCGACGCCGTGTTCTGCGTGTTCCAGCGCGATGCCGTATGGGATCTGCATCGGCGCTCGCCGACCATGGGCTTCAACGTCACCTGGCTGACCGCGCATGAGGAATCGCTGGTCGATGACACTCTGCTCTCGGTGGGGCGGCGCAGCGCCGAAGAGCGCATCGCCACCCTGCTGATCCTGCTGTTCAAGCGCGCCGCCGCACTGCAGGCCGACGCCGGCGCCGGCGGCGTGCCGTTTCCGCTGACGCAGCAGCACATCGCCGATGGCCTGGGCCTGTCGCTGGTGCACACCAACAAGACGCTGCGCAAACTGGAGAAGCGCGGTCTGCACCGGATCAGCAACGGGCGGCTGTACATGCGCGACGTGCGCGCGCTGGCGCGCCTGGCGGATCTGTACGGCGACGGCCGGCCGGCGCAACGTCCGCTGGTGTAGCGCGCGCCGCCGCGGCCCCGCCCGGTCCCGGGGCGGCCGCGCCACGCGCGAACGGCCGCGGCGCCCGGCGCGCCACCCCGCGCCAGCCGCGCTACGTCTTCGCCAGCGCCGCCTGAACGGACAGCTTTGACCGCCGAGTCGCCTATGTCTTTGTACACAGCCTCAAGGGTGCCTGCGCCCTAACTTGACGGTCGTCGTGGACTGCACCGGCCACGACCCTGACCGCCGGCGATCCCGGCCGGACAGGTCGGGTGCGAGACTTCGTGAGGCGCCGCCAGTGGCTCGTGCAACTGATTCGCGTGAAGGCAACCAACTGTTGGCCGCGCTGTCGCCGGCCGAACGCCAGCGTCTGCAGCCGCAGCTGGAATGGGTCGCCCTGCCCGCCGGCGCCAACCTCTACAGCGCCGGAGCGTCGCTGCGCCACGTCTATTTTCCGACCACCGCGGTGATCTCGCTGGTGTCGTCGATGCGCGACGGCGCAACGGTTGAAGTCGGGACGGTGGGCAGCGAGGGTGTCGCCGGCGTGTGCGCCTTCATGGGCAGCCGCGAGGCGCTGTGCAGTGGCGTGGTCTTGACCTCGGGCCATGGCTGGCGCATGGGCGCCCGCGCGGCCGCCGACTTCGCGCGCTCATCAGACGCGCTGATGCAGCCGGTCCTGCACTTCCTGCAAGCGCTGTTCACGCAGATTGCGCAGACTTCGGCATGCAATCGCCATCACGGCGTCGAACAGCAATTGTGCCGCTGGTTACTGCTCAACGACGATCGCGGGGAGAGCAGCGAACTCAAGGCGACCCAGGAACGCATCGCGCGCATGCTGGGCGTGCGCCGTGAAGGCGTCACCGTCGGCGCCGGCAAACTGCAGAGCGCCGGGCTGATCAGCTACGGGCGCGGGCGCATCTCGATCCTCGACCGCAAGGGACTGGAGCTGCGCAGCTGCGAGTGCTATTCGGTCATGCGTCAGGCCCAGGATCGCTTGCGCGCCACGACCGTCGACGCGCATCAGCATCACGGCGAGCGGCGCCTTTACGCGGCCGACGCCAGCCAGCGTCAAGCGGCCTGAGCGTTCGCAAGAAGGGCCGGCCCCACCGGCGCACGCGATCGTGGGTTCGAACCGTGTTCGAACGCTTCTGCACCCGCGCCGCTTGCGCTATCGTTCCGCGCCGCCCGCGCCAGGAGTGTGTACATGCCGGCTACATTGGCCGTACTGGCCGGCACGCGTCCGGAGTGCCTCAAGCTGGTCTCGCTGATCCGCGCCGGGCGCGGCCGCGCGGACCTCTCGCTGGTGGTGATCAGTTCCGGCCAGCATCCGAGCATGGTGCGGCGTACGCTGGCGCAGTGGTCGCTGGCGCCCGATGTGGAGCTGCCGCGGCCGCCGACGCCGATCTCGCTGTCGGGCACGGTGCGCTGGCTGCGCGATCACGCGCGCGCGGCGCTGCGTGAATGCGGGGCCCACGCCCTGGTGGTCCAGGGCGACACCTCGACCGCCTATGCCGGCGCGCTGGCAGCGCGGACGGCGGGAATCACGCTGATCCACGTCGAGGCCGGACTGCGCACCGCCGATCCGATGCGCCCGTTTCCCGAGGAAATGTTCCGCCGCCGTATTGGCCCGATTGCCGACTGGCACTACGCCCCGACCGCGAGCGCCGCCGACAACCTGCTGCGCGAAGGCGTGCCCGACGAGCGCATCGAGATTACCGGGAACACCGGCATCGATGCCTTGCGCCTGGCACTGTCGCTCGATGACGAAGGCACAATCCCCGCGGACGGCCGCCTGCTGGTGCTGACGCTCCATCGCCGCGAAAACTACGGCCCGCGCCTGGAACAGGTGTGCAGCGCGGTGCTGGAACTGCTTTCGCTGCACCCGGACTTCCAGGTGGTCTGTCCGGTGCATCCAAACCCCACGGTCGGCAGCCGCATGCGGCGCATGCTCGGCAGCCATCCGCGCATCCGCCTGACCGAGCCGCTCGACTACGTGCCCTTCGTGCGCCTGCTGGCGCGCGCGGCGCTGGTAATCACGGATTCCGGCGGGATCCAGGAGGAAGCGCCGTATCTGGGTGTGCCGGTGGTGGTCGCGCGCGAGAACACCGAGCGGCCGGAGGCGGTGCGCTGGGGCGCGACGCGACTGGTCGCCGCGCGCCACGCCGATGTGATCGACGCCGCGCAGATGCTGCTGGCGGCCCCGCGTCCGCACGCCGCCGCCTTCAATGCCGACGCACCTTTTGGCGACGGCCTGGCCGGCGCGCGCATCATCGAGTCGATTGGTCGCCGCCTTGCGGCGGCGACCCCATGAGCCTGCCCATGTCCGAAACTCCAATGGAATCCGATCCGACTGGCCGTGCACTGGCCACCGCGGCACAGCTGCGCGAGTGGTTGCTCGCCGGCCCCGCCCAGTTGCGCGACGGCGCCGAAATCGGCGGTGTTGCCGGCACGCTGAACAGCGCCGGGGAGGCCGACTATGTGTACGGCGAGATCACCGGTTACTACCTGCACTGGCTGGCCGGCAGCCATCTGCCGGTCGATCCGCGGCGTGGCGCAAACGCGCGCAGCGCGCTGGCCTGGTGCGAACGCCACTACGGCGCCGGGAACCCCGTGCCGACGCGCATCGCACTGGCGCCGCTGCCCCGCGACTGGCGCAATGAAACCGAATTCTGTTTCGATCTGGCGATGCTGGTGGGTGGGCTCAGTGCCGCTGCGCGGGCGGGCCTGATCGAGCCGCCGCGTGACCTGCTGGATACCCTGCTGCATCGACTCCTCGCGTTCGCCACCGAGGATCGACTGCTGCCGGTGGCGAGCGCCACTGCGCCCGGCCTGCCCGATCGCTGGTCGACGCGTTCGGGACCGTTTCTGGTCAAGGCCGCCGCACGCATCCTGTCGGCGGCGTTCTGGGTGCCGCTGCCGGCGCCGCTGGAAGCCGCCTGCCGTGGCCACCTGCGCGCCTTTGCGCCGCACGCCGTCGACGCCACCGCCGAGCCGCTGCACCCGACGCTGTACTTCCTCGAGGGCACGCTGGCGCTGGCACCGGGACACGCACAAGGCGCCCGCGCGATCCTGCAGCGGCTGCTGGTGCTGGCCGACGCCGATGGCAGCCTGCCCGAATCGCTGGACACACCCGCGGTGCGCCGCAGCGACATCATCGCTCAGGCGCTGCGCGTCGGGCTGATCCTGGAATCGCCGGCGGCAAGCGCGGCGCTGCAGCTCGATGCGCTGGCGGCGGCGCTGGTACACCGGGTTCGCGCCGACGGCAGCATCAGTTTCCAGCCGGTCAGCGAGCGCGAGCAGATCAACGTCTGGTGCGCGATGTTCGCCGAGCAGGCGCTCAGCTGGTACGCACGCAGGCCAATCCGAGCAAGCCCTTTGCCGCCACGGAGATGGTCTGATGGCCTGGGCGAGCAACTGGAAGCAGCGCATCCGCTTCACCCCGTTGCACCTGGCGCTGGTCGCCGCCGACGCCATCGCGCGCTGGCGCCCGCAAGCCTGGCCGGTGCAGCGCGAGCGCGGCTGGCGCCCCGGCATCAGCGTGCTGGTGCCCGAGCGCGGCACCCCGGACCTGCTGGCGCAGTGCCTGCAGGCGGCACTGACCGCGCTGGCCCAGATCGACGAGCCGAGCGAACTGCTGGTGGTGGTCAACGGCGCGCCGGAGGCCGATTACAGCGAGTTGCGCGCACTGCATCCGGCGGTGCGCTGGCAGTTCCACGGCCAGGCACTCGGCTACAACGGCGCCATCGCGGCGGGTCTGGCCGCCATCGAGCACGACTGGGTGTACCTGCTCAACTCGGACATGTTGATCGACGCAGATGCCCTGAGCACACTGCTGCCCTATCGCCAACCCGAAGTGTTCGCGATCACCTCGCAGATCCATTTTGTCGATCAGCAGCGGCGCCGCGAAGAAACCGGCTGGTCCGACTTCCGTGTCCATGGCGCCGACGTGATCATGTTCGAGCGCGAGCCGGATGCCTCGCCGCTGGCGCGCGGCAACCTCTATCCGGGCGGCGGCTCCTCGCTGTGCCGCAGCGGCGTGCTACGCCGCTATGCGGCCGACAGCGCCTGCTACAGCCCGTTCTACTACGAAGACGCCGAATGGGGCGCGCGCGCCTGGGCGGAGGGCTGGGAAGTGCTGTTCTGCCCGATCTCGCACGCGCAGCATCACCACCGCGGCACGGTCGGCCGCCACTACGACGCCGCCGAGGTCGAGAGGGTCATCCGCCGCAACGCGCTGTTGTTCGAACTGCGCCACGGCTGGACCGAACTGACGCCCGAGCGCGCGATGCGCAAGACCTGCGACAACGACTATCGCACCCAGCAGGAGTTGTACCAGCCAGCGCTCGCGCGCAGTGTGTTTGCAGAGCGCCTGCGCTCTCGGCGCGCGCTCGATCGCGGATTCGATCTCAAACGCATCACCAGCGACCACTACTACCCGAAGCCACGCGCGACGCGAGGCAAGCCGCGCGTGCTGCTGGTCACCCCGTTTGCGCTGTTCCCGCCGGCGCACGGCGGGGCGCGACGGATTGCCGAGCTGACCGCGCGACTGGCCGACCAGGTCGACCTGATTCTGCTGTCGGACGAGCGTTCGCTTTACGGCGCCGAAAGCGAACCCTATTTCGATGCCTTCCGCGCCGTACATCTGATCGAAGGACGCGGCGACCAGGCCGGCGAGGCGATCTTGCCCTGGCCGGCGCGCCTCAAGCGCCACGCCCATCCGCGCCTGCAGGCGGAGCTGCAGCGGCTGCTCGCGGTGTACCAGCCGGACATCGTGCAACTGGAATTCATGGAAATGGCCGGTCTGCGACCGCAGCGAGCGGGCAACGCGCGCTGGGTGCTGGCGTTGCACGACGTCTACCTCGACGGCGGCGCCGACGACCCGTTGCAGCGGCGATTGCTGGCGCGATTCGATGCGCTGACCGTGTGTTCCGGCGAAGACGCAGCGCTGCTCGACCACCCCAAGGTGGCGCTGATCGCCAACGGTGGCCAGGACCGACGCAGCGAGGCGCTGCCGTCGCCGGAACAACCGAACCTGCTGTTCATGGGGCCGTTCCGCTATGCACCGAACGCCATCGGCATCCGCGCATTCGTCGAGCAGGCGTGGCCGGCGATCCGCAGCGCGCATCCGACGGCGACCCTGACCATCCTCGGCGGTCCGGAATCGGCGCGGCAGGCGCACGAAGCCTGGCTGCAATCGCCGGGAATCGAATTGATCGATCGCTTTGTCGATCCGATGCCGCACCTGGCGCGCGCCAGCCTGACGCTCAACCCGCAGCTGACCATCCGCGGCTCGGCTTTGAAACTGATCGAATCCCTGCTGGCCGCGCGCGTGTGCGTCTCCACCGTCGACGGCGCGCGCGGCTTCCAGCAGGTACCGCTATCCGGACTACGCATCGTGCCGGATGTCGCGTCGATGGCGCAGGAGGTCAATACGCTGCTGGCCGATCACGCACGGCGCCGCCAGTTGGAGCGTGCCGATGGGGCGGCCTTGCAGGCGTGGACCTGGGACGGCATCGCTGGCCAGCAACTGGCACTCTATCGAAGCCTGATCGGAATGCCCGCATGAGCGCGTGGTCCTACGACCAGATTGCCGCCGTCTACGCCACCGACATGGGCCAGAGCATGCCCTTCGACGATGTCGGCTATTACCGCGAGCTGGCGCAGCGCGCGCACGGCCCGGTACTCGAACTCGGATGCGGCACCGGGCGCATCCTGTTGCCGCTGTTGCGCGCCGGCGTGGACAGCTTCGGCGTCGACCGCTCGCTGCCGATGTTGCAGCAACTGCGTCGCGACGGCAGCGACCTCGCCCCGCGCGTGGCGCAGATGGACCTGCGGGCGCTGGCGCTCAGCGGCCGTTTTGCGCTGATCCTGGCGCCCTACTCGCTGATCACCTATCTGACGCGGGCGGCGCAGGTCGATGCCTTCCTCGATCAGGTGCGCGAACTGCTCGATGCTGGCGGCACGCTGCTGCTGGACGCCTTCGTCCCGCGCCCGGTCGAGTCCTTCGAGGATTTCCGCCGTGACTACGCGCGCCCGCACGGCAGCGGCATGCTCGAGCGCCACAAGCGCATCCGCCAGTTGGACGACGGCTGCAATCGCATCGAACGTCGCTATCGATTGCTCGACGGCAACGGACAGTTGATCGATGAGTTCACCACCGTCGACGTGATCCGCCCGTACGCACCGGATGCGCTGCACCACATGCTGCGGCGCAACGGCTACCGCGTGTGTGGCGAGGCCTTCGACTACGGCAGCGGAGCAGCAACTGAAGCGGCGCGGTTTTGCAGCGTGCTGGCGACGGCTGGCTGACGCGAGGGCCAGCCAGCGGGGCGCCCCGAAGCGGCAAGCGCACTGGCCCCGCACCCCAAAAACCCCCAAACCCCGGAAAAACGGCCCAGCGCGATCGCGCTGCGAACTGCGCCGCCGCTCAGCGGCCCGGCGAAGCGGCACGACGAGCCGGAAGCGGTCGCCGGCGAAGTCCATGCCGGTCACCGCCATTGCCGCTTCCCAGGCAAGCACATAAAACACGCTGGCGATGAAACTGATGGCCAGCCCCAAGCCAACAACGCGCGTGCGACCGATCGTAGTCCGCGCCGCGGGTCCCGGCTAAGAAGCAATCGCTCCTGCCGCGACTGGCGTCCGCGGCGCACCCGACAAGCGCAGGACGATCAGGGTCTGATCGTCGTTGCCGACGCTGCTGCCCTGATGTGCGTGCAGTTGCGCCAGCATCGTGCTGAGAATCGCCTCGGGCGTGCTCAGCGGACTGCGCGCCAGGATCGACTCCAGCGCATCGATGCCGAACTCCCTGCCGCGGGTGTCCCGCGCTTCGGTCACGCCGTCGGTATAGAACACCAGCAAATCACCGTTGGCGCCGTCATAGCGACAATTGCTGAAGGTGTGCTCACGCAATACACCAATCGGAATGTCGCGCCCCTGATCCAGGCGTTCGACCCGACCATTGCGCCGACGCAAAGGCGGCAGGTGCCCGGCGTTGCACATCCGCACTTCGCCAGTGTGCGGCGAATGCAGGAAACCGAGCGCCGTCATGAAATGCGGGCGCGCCTTGCGCGAGAAGAAGTGGCGGTTGGCATAGGTCATGGCGCCCGCGGGGCCTTCACCCTCGGTGCCCTTGTAGGTGCGCAAGATGGCGTCAAATTGCACCGCTTCCATGGCCGCGCCGGCGCCGTGTCCGGAAACGTCGGCCAACATCAGCCCGAAGGCGTCCGGCAGATGCGCAGGGTAGTCCTCGACCCGATGCGACAGGCGCATCAGATCGTAGTAGTCACCGCCAGCCACCGCCGAGGGCTCGTAGTGGATCGCATAGGCGAGACCGCGGATCTGTGGATTGTCCGGCAGCAAAAGGCGTTGCACGTCGGCCAGATCGCGGATCTCGACGCGTGCCTTGCGCGTCTGCTCGACCAACTCGCGACGATTGAGCGCACCACCCAGATAGGCGCCGAGGCAGTTGGCCAGCAGTTCGATCAGCGCGAGCTCGGCTTGTGCCAAGGGGTGGTCAGCGCCGCATCCGAGCACCAGCAGAAGATCGCTGCGGCCGCCGGCATGAATCGGCGCCGCGATGGCCACCTCGGCCGCCAACAACTGTCCGAGCAGGTTCGCGCTGGCCGCGGCGGACAGTTCGACGCGCAGGGCGTGGCCCGTCGCCAGCAGTGCAGCAGTGTTCGGATCGGTCAGCCCCAGCGCCGTACCATCCGTATCGAAAGGGTCGGCCAGCTCGATCTGCACGCTGCCGTCGGCAGCGGTCAATGCGACCAACCGGGGTGCACCGACGATCGGCCGCAGCACCAGCGCACTGCCCAGTTGGCCGTAGAGTTCGCCCAACAAGGCACTCTGCAGGCGCCACGCGGCGATCGAATCGCCAGCGAAGGCACTCAGCCGTCGCAACTGCTCGGAATCGGGGAGATTGATCATCGGCAGATTATTGCCCGCGCGACGCACCTTTGGAGTGCGCCGGCTTGCCGGCGCTCCGGATGCTTTTCTTGTTTGCGCAGCAGAAGCGTCCAGCGCGGTGGCAAGCCACCGCATTCCAGGGGTTCCACGGCGGAATCCTCGCCTGCGGCGAAGCTCCCGCCCTACGTTTGGTAGCGTGTCGGATCAGCGATGCCGGCGGCAGCGAAGCCTTCGGCGCGCAGGCGGCAGGAGTCGCAACGTCCGCAGGCGCGGCCATCGCTGTCGGCCTGGTAGCAGCTGACGGTCATGCCGTAGTCGACGCCGAGCGCGGTTCCGGCGGCAATGATCTCAGCCTTGCTCATGCCGATGATCGGCGCATGCACGGTGATCGCCGCGCCCTCGACGCCGGTCTTGGTGGCCAGCCGCGCCATCGTCTGGAAGGCGGCAATGAACTCCGGCCGGCAATCGGGATAGCCGGAATAGTCGACCGCGTTGACGCCGATGTAGAGATCGTTGGCACCAATGACTTCACCGTAGGCCAGCGCCAGCGACAGCATCAAGGTGTTGCGCGCCGGCACATAAGTCACTGGAATGCCGGTGGTGGCTGACTCCGGCACGGCGATGGCGTCGTCGGTCAACGCCGATCCGCCAATCGCGCGCAGATCGAGCGGAATCACCCGATGCTCGAAGGCGCCGAGTGTCGTGGCAATGCGCTGCGCCGCCACCAGTTCGGAACGGTGGCGCTGACGATAGTCGACGCTGAGCGCATAACAGCGATGGCCCGCCGCAACGGCCATCGCCAGCACGGTTGCAGAATCGAGACCACCGGAGAGCAGGATGATGGCGGAGGACATGGGGAGGTAAGTGGTAAGTGGTAAGTGGAGTGCGCCGGCGCCGCAGGTCACGATTGCGACCGCTGCGCGAGGCCGCGCTACCTACACGTCGCTCCTACTTCCCGGCAACATTGCCCCACAGGATCTTGTGCAACTGCAGCTGGAAACGCACCGGTAGGCGATCGGCCAGTATCCAGTCGACCAGCGTTGCCGGCGCCAGCGTATCGGCCACCGGCGAAAACAGCACCTGGCAGATCGCGCCCAGTCCGCGGGTGGCGCACTGCTCGCGCGCCCATTCGTAGTCGGCGCGATCGGCAATCACGAACTTGATCTGGTCGCGCGGCGTCAGATGGACCAGGTTCTCGAAGCGATTGCGCGCGACTTCCCCCGAGCCCGGACACTTCAGGTCGACCACCTTGCGTACGCGCGGATCGACCGCCGCTACGTCGAGCGCGCCGGAAGTTTCCAGCGACACCTCATGGCCAGCGTCGCACAGCGCGGTCAGCAGCGGCAGGCAGGCGCGCTGCGCCAGCGGCTCGCCGCCGGTCACGCAGACATGCCGGGTCTGATACGCACCCACCTCGCGCACCACCTCATCCAGCGCACGCTTGTCGCCGCCCTGGAAGGAGTAAGTGGTGTCGCACCAGGTGCAGCGCAGCGGACAACCGGTCAGGCGCACGAACACCGTGGGCCAACCGACCGCATCGGCCTCACCCTGGATCGAGTGAAAGATCTCGGTGATGCGGAGCGAAGTTGCCACGCCCGGCCGCTCATCGACTTGCACTGGCGCACTCATGACCGGCCGTCCCGCCGCTGGCTTAGCAGAGAAAAAGAAGCTGCATTTGTCCGCAAAGGACGCAAAACACGCAAAGGAAGCCTGATTTCATTGGCTTTCCTTTGCGTCCTTTGCGGACCAAAAAAGCTCTCGCGCCCGAATTCAACGCCCGTCGAGGCGCAGCGCGCGCAAGCGGCCCTGGGCCAGTCGCGCCACCGGGGTGTCCGGATAACGCGAGACCACTTCGTTCAGCGTCGCCGCGGCGCGCTGGGCGTCACCCAGTTCGTACTGGCAATAGCCGATCTTCAGCAGTCCATCCGGTGCCTTGCGGCTGTCCGGAAAGCGCGACAACAGGCTTTGGAAGGTCTCCAGCGCGATTTGGTAATTCTGGGTGACGTAATAGGACTCGCCCAGCCAATAGGTGGCGTTGGCGGCATATTCGCCATCGGGATGCTGCTGCAGGAAAGCCGAAAACAGCTGCGAGGATTCGGCATAGCGACCCTGCTTGAGTGCCTCGAAGGCCGTTTCGTAGGCCATCTTCTCTTCAGGCGAACCGGTCACCGCCACCGTCGAGCCGACCATTTCGGCACCCGCCGGCACTTCCCGTGTCGGCAGCGTTGCCGGATCGGGCAGCGAGGACTCGGGCTCTTCCGAACTCAGTTGCTCCGGTGCGGTCGCTTCCACGGGTTGCGAAGCCGCAGGGCGCGCGGGGACGGTCATCCCCCCTTCAAGCCGCTGCAGCCGCGAATCCAGATCGACATACTGGTCGCGCTGGCGCTGCTTGAGGCCCTCGATTTCAAATGCTTGCTGCTCAACCAGACCGCGCAGACTCTGCACTTCAGCCTGCAACTCCTGATTGCGCACCATCAATTCCGACAGGTTGTTGGATTCGCCGCCGCCCTGGACCTGGCGTTCCAACTGTTCAACGCGCTCCGCCAGACTGAGCCGGCTTTGCGCCTGGGCCGATCCACAGACGCAGACGGCGGCCACGAGGGCCGCCGTCAGGGATCGAAGCGTCAACTTTCGCACGTCGATCATGATCACCTGCACTGCCGGTTACTGCTTGGCGGTGTAGACGATCTCGGCGCGACGATTCTTCGACCAGCAGCTTTCGTCGCTGTCGGTGCAGATCGGGCGCTCTTCGCCGTAGCTGACCGTCGCGACCTGCTCGCTGCGACCGCCATTGGCCAGCAGCAGATCACGCACGGCATTGCCGCGGCGCTCGCCCAGGCCCAGGTTGTATTCGCGCGTGCCGCGCTCGTCAGCGTGACCTTCCAGGGAGATGCGCGCACCCGGATTGGCCGCCAGCCACTTGCCATGGCACTGCAGCATTTCCATCGCTTCGGACTTGATCGTGGTCTGATCGAAGTCGAAATAGGCAACGCGCGAGACCAGGCACGGCTTGCTGTCGAGCAGCGCCGGGTTGGTCCAGCTCTCTTCCTGCGTCGCAGTGGTCTGCGTCGTGGTCGAGGTCGGCGGCGGCGAGGTTTCTTCCGGCTTTACGGTTTTCTTGGCGCAAGCACCCAGGCCAGCAACAGCCAGAGCGAGGACGAGAACGCGGATCGGGGTATTCATTTTTGTTTTCCTTCGTACGAATGACAGCGAACAAGACGCGAGATTCTAATTTTATTGCCTTCAACGTTGCCTGAAGGGGCCCCAGGCAGGTTCACGGACGTCACCGTCCGGGAGGGCTAGCCGTTGCCGTACCGATCCATCGATCGATGCGGCATAGAGCACCCCGCGATTCCCTTCGCGGGCAGCGTACAGCACCATACTTGCGTTCGGCGCGAAGCTCGGGGACTCGTCCAATGGACCCGGCGAAATCAGGCGAACCGCGCCGGCGCCCCCGCGCTCGCGATCCACAACCGCAATACGATACACGTTCTTGCTGCCCTGCACCATGGCCAGCAGGCGTCCATCGTAGGATGCGGAAGCGCGCGCATTGTATTCGCCCACCGAGCTCACCCGTTCCGGCGTGCCGCCGCTCACCGGCAGGCTATAGATCTGCGGCTTGCCCGAGCGATCGGAAGTGAACAACAGACTGTTGCCACCCGGCATCCACGCCGACTCCGTATCAATGGCGAAATGACGGGTCAACTGGGTGAGATTGTTGCTGGCCAGATTCAGCGTATAGATTTCCGGGTTGCCGCTTTTGGACAGGGTAACCGCCAGCGTCGACCCGTCCGGCGAGAAGGTCGGTGCACCGTTGATGCCCTTGAACGAGGTCACCAGCCGTCGCGAACCAGTCGCCAGTTCATGGATGTAGATGGTGTGCCCGCCCTGACGCTCGAAGCTGACATAAGCCAGCGACTTGCCATCCGGCGACCACGCCGGCGACAGGAAGGGCTCGGCGTTCCAGACGATGCGCTGCGGATTGAAGCCGTCCGAATCGGCGATCCAGATCGCATTTTCGAACTTGCCCTCGCCCAGGCGCTTTTGCGTGATGTAGGCGATGCGCGTGAAGAAAGCGCCGCGGACACCGAGGATCTTCTCGTAGACCAGATCGGCGATCTGGTGCGAAACCGCGCGGAACTCACCCGGCCGTACCGGAAGCGCCAGCGACAGCAGGGACTGCTGCTTGAGCACGTCGTGCAGTTCGAACTCGACGCGGTAGCCGCCCTCGGCCGTTTGCACGCGACCGACGACGATGTAGTCCTGTTTCATCATCTTCCAGGTCGGGAACTTGATGTCGCCGCCGCGCGCCGGCAACTCGATCACGTCTTCCTTGCGCAGCACCCGGAACTGGCCGGATCGATTGAGGTCGGCGCGCACCACCTGATCGATGGAGGTGCCATCCGGCATCGCCGCGGCTTCCCAGGCGAAGGGGACGATGGTGACCGGGATGGCGGCTTCGCGGCCATTGACGATATCGATCTCCAGACCCTGGGCCATGCCGGTGCGGCACAATCCAAGCATCGCCAGGAGAAACAGGGCATTGATTATTCGTTGCATCGGTTCACCCGTCGTAGCGGAAGTTGAAGTTCAACGAGGATTGGAAGACTGACTCAAAGCCCATGTACGGCAGCGGACTGGCCCGTTCGACCGCCTCGATGATCGATTGCTGGATCAGCGGATCTGCATTGCACGGCGAGCCGATGGTGACGCCGATGACCTCGCCGCCGGGAATCTGGCGCACCCGCAGGCTGCAGCGGATACCCGGCGGGGTGTTCGCGGGTCGGCGCCAATTCTGTGTCACCACTTCCTGGATCAGCCCGGCGTATTGACTGAGCAGGTCATTGGCCACATCGGCCCCGGCCGCGGACTTCCCTCGGGTTCGTCGGTGGCAGGCTGGTTGAGGATCTGCTCAGCGCGCTGGGCTTCCCGCGCCTGCGCCAGGCGCTGTTCCTCGGCTTGCGTCTGGCGGGCCGCCTCAGCCCGCTGGCGGCGAATGTCTTCAAGTTGCTGCGCGCGCTGCTGTTCGATTTCCTGCTGTCGGCGCAGCTCTTCCTGCTGCTGGCGCTGCTCGCGCTCGATTCCAGGTTCAGGCATCCTGGTCCGGCAGCGGTGCGGCAGTTGCGGCCGCTGATCGGTCACTTCGTCCGGTTTGGCCTGCGGCGGCGGTGGCGGCGGCGCCGGTTCCGGCTTGGCCTGCTCGACTGGCTTGGGCGGCTCCGGCTTGGGCTGCGGCGCCTGCGTGGGCTTGGGCGTCGGCTTGGTGGCGGGCTTGGGCAACGGTCGGCCGAGGTTCATGTCGACCAGCACCGCATCCAGCGCGCCGCCAGAGATCTGTACCTTCTTCGGCGGACTCGCCAACAGTCCCGCGAACATCACCAGCGCGGCAAACACATGCACGCCGATGGCGTACAGAAATGCGCGGGTCTGGTCGCGGGAGGTTTCCATGGGTCAGGAACGCAGGGGGCCGGGGCTAGGGGCACGGGGCACGGGAGCGAATCCCGAGCGCAGGCACAAGCTGCAGGCGATCGGCGAACACCCGCACCCAAGGTGGCGACACGGCGCCACTCCCGTGCCCCCTGCCCGTGCGCCGTGCCCCGCTTCACTTCCCCGGCTCCGCCGGCAGCGGATCCGCCATCAGCCCCACGCGCGGCGCGCCGGCCGCCTGCAGCGCGACCATCGCCTCGTAGACCTTGCCGTAACCGACATTGCGATCGCCGCCGACCAGCACCGGCACCTTCGGATTGGCGCGCACGAAGGCGCCGACCTTGGTGGTCAGGCCGGCCAGGTCGATGGACTCGCGCTCGCCGGCGATGGTCAGGAAAAACGCGCCATCGCGATCGACGCTGACCACCACCGGATCTTCCGGCGTTTCCAGCGGATTGGCGTTGGCCTGCGGCAGATCCAGTTCGACGCCGAGATTCATCAGCGGCGCCGTGACCATGAAGATGATCAGCAATACCAACATCACGTCGATGTAGGGCACGACGTTGATGTCGGATACGGGTTTACGGCGTTTGCGGCGCATGGGGTGCGTGGTGTCCGTGGTTTTGCGGCAATAACGCCGCACTGCGGTCAATCTGGGTGAAACGTAAAACGTCAAACGTGAAGGGAAGCCAACTGGGGTTCAGACTTTGCCTTTCCCCTCGGAACATTGAGTGCGGCGCAGCCGCGCTCAATGGTCCTCCGTGTGCGCCTGCCGCTGGAGGATGCTGCTGAATTCTTCCTGGAAGGTGTCGTAGCGCAGTTCGATGCGCTCGACGGCATTGCTGAAGCGGTTGTAGAAGATCACCGCGGGAATTGCCGCGAACAGACCCATCGCGGTGGCGATCAGCGCTTCGGAAATACCCGGCGCGACCATCGCGATGGTGGCTTCCTTGACCGCAGCAAGGCCGTGGAAAGCGACCATGATTCCCCAGACGGTGCCGAACAGGCCCACGTACGGGCTGATCGAGCCGACCGTGGCGAGATTGTTGAGATGCTGTTCCAGCTTGTCGACTTCGCGCGACAGCGCCACGCGCATGGCACGCTGGCTGCCTTCGAGCAGCGTGCGGCTGTCGTTCTGGCGCCGCTGGCGCATCCGCGCGAATTCGCGGAATCCCGCCTCGAACACGCCCTCCAGACCTTCCGAGGGCTTGCCGCGATTGCTGACCTCGCGATACAGCTGCGCCAGATCGGCGCCGGACCAGAAGCGCTCTTCGAATTCGTCCGCCGTCTTGGTGGCATGCGCAATCACCGCCTTCTTGCGGAAGATGATCCACCACGACCAGATCGAGGCGGCAAACAGCAGCGCCATCACCACCTGCACCGGCAGGCTGGCGCCGATGATCAGTTCCAACAGATTCAGTTCACCACTAGTCACCGCTGGATCTCCATCAACAATTCGGCTGGTATGGGTATCGGTCTAAACGTGGCCTGGTCGAGACACGCGATCTCGACCTCGGCTCGGCACAACTGTGCACCACTGCGCACGTCGGTGATGCTCTGGCTCACGGTGAAGCTGGCGCGGCGACACGAATTCAGCTGCACACTCACATGCAGCGCGTCATCCAGCCGCGCGGGTTTGAGGAACTGTAGCTGCATCGAGTAGACAGCAAACACCACTCCCGTGCTCAGCAGCAGCGCGCGCTGTTCATATCCCTTGGCGCGCAGCCATTCGGTACGCGCGCGCTCCAGGAATTTCACGTAGTTGGCGTGATACACCACGCCGCCGCCGTCGGTGTCTTCCCAATAGACGCGGGTCGGCCAGGTGAAGGCGGCGCCGGGGGGCGCGTGTGTGGCCTGGGCTTCTTGAAGCGGCGGAGTGAACCCGCCCTGCTCTTGCCGCGCGGTCCGCAGCTCTTGCGCCCATCACAAATCCTCGAACAGATCGGCGGGTGCGTCCGGCCGCCGCGGCGGCTTCAGGCCGAGGTGCAGATAGGCCTTGCGCGTGACCATTCGGCCGCGTGCGGTGCGCATCAAAAAGCCCTGCTGGATCAGATACGGCTCGACCACGTCCTCGATGGTGCCGCGCTCCTCGCTCAAAGCCGCGGCCATGCTGTCGACACCGACCGGGCCGCCGTCGAAATGCTCGATCATCAGCCCGAGCAGGCGCCGGTCGAGCGCATCGAAGCCTTCCGGATCGACCTTGAGCATGTCCATCGCACCCGCTGCTGCAGCCAGCGTGATGATGCCGTCGCCCTTGATCTCGGCAAAGTCACGAGCGCGCCGCAGCAAGCGGTTGGCGATGCGCGGCGTGCCGCGCGAGCGGCGGGCGATCTCCACCGCGCCGTCGAGGTCACAGCGGATGCCGAGGATGCCGGCCGAGCGCGTGACGATGCGGGTCAGTTCGTCGACGGTGTAGAACTCCAATCGCTGCACGATGCCGAAGCGATCGCGCAGCGGCGCGGTCAGCAGGCCGGCGCGCGTGGTGGCGCCGATCAGCGTGAACGGCGGCAGATCGAGCTTGATCGAACGCGCCGACGGGCCCTCGCCGATCATGATGTCGATCTGGAAATCTTCCATCGCCGGGTACAGCACTTCCTCGACGACCGGCGACAAGCGATGGATCTCGTCGACGAACAGCACGTCGCGCGGCTGCAGATTGGTCAGCAGTGCCGCCAGATCCCCCGCCCGCTCCAGCACCGGCCCCGAGGTCTGGCGCATGTTGACGCCGAGCTCATTGGCGATGACATGCGACAGCGTGGTCTTGCCCAAGCCCGGCGGCCCGAAGATCAGCACATGATCCAGCGCCTCGCCGCGCCGGCGCGTCGCCTCGATGTAGATCTCCATCTGCTCGCGCACCGCCACCTGTCCGAGGTACTCGGACAAACGCCGCGGCCGGATGCTGGCCTCGACGATGTCCTCTTCGCGCGTGGCGGCGGGCGAGACGATGCGGGTGTCGGGGGTCATCGTTGGCGTCGAACTCGGAGACTGCGGTGGAAAGAACAAGCGGGGCTGGGGGCTGGGGCGTCAAATCGGGAGTTGGTCGCAGTGTGTCGTCACGACAACCAAAACTCGCAGGATTCTCGATGGTCGCGCCCCAGCCCCCAGACCCCAGCCCCGCTCTGCCAAATGGCCGCGCCGATTCTGAACGAGCGTGACCGGATGTCAAAGGACAGCTTGCCGCTGGTTACGCCTGCGTTTAGGCTGCGCGGCTTCGCGAATACGAATTGAATACTCATGACGCCTCGTCCCATCACCTTGATTGGCGCGCCCACCGACGTGGGTGCGGCGGATCGCGGCGCTTCGATGGGGCCCGAGGCGCTGCGCGTGGCTGGCCTGCGCGAGGCCTTGATGGCCCACGGTATCGAGGTCGAGGATCGCGGCAATCTGGTCGGTCCGATCAACCCGGTGCAACCGCCTGAAGACGGATACCGGCACCTGCCGGAAGTAACCACGTGGAATCGGCATGTTTTCGATGCGGTCAGTGCGGTTCTCGACCGAGCTCGTTTGCCGATCCTGCTGGGTGGCGATCACTGCCTGGCGATCGGCTCGATCGGCGCCGTAGCCGCACATTGCCGCCGAGTCGGCAAGAAGTTGCGGGTGATCTGGCTGGATGCGCATGCCGACTTCAACACCAGCGAGATCACGCCATCCGGCAATGTGCACGGCATGCCGGTCGCCTGCCTGTTCGGTATCGGACCGCCGCCGCTGGTCGAGATGGCCGGCTTCGTGCCGGCATTGCAGCGCGACCAGATCCACCAGATCGGCATCCGCTCGGTCGATCCGGGCGAGCGCCACCTGGTGCACGAGCAGCGGGTGTCGATCTTCGACATGCGCTATGTCGACGAACACGGCATGCGCGCGGTGATGCGCGAGGCGCTGGCCGGCCTCGACGCGTCCACCCACCTGCACGTGAGTTTCGACGTCGATTTCCTCGATCCGGAGATCGCGCCGGGCGTTGGCACCACCGTTCCCGGCGGCCCGAATTACCGCGAGGCCCAGCTGGCGATGGAAATGATTGCCGACACCGGCCTTTTGGCCTCGCTCGACGTGGTCGAACTGAATCCGGCCTTCGACGACCACAACCGCACCGCAGTGCTGGCCGTCGATCTGATCGAGAGCCTGTTCGGCAAGTCGACCTTGATGCGCTCGCGCGGCTGAATTGTCGCTTGTGGGTTGTTGGTTGAAGGGCATCGCGCGCGAGCGCGCTCCTACAAATCCTGCGTGGGTTTGCCGAGGAACTGTAGGAGCGCGCTCGCGCGCGATGCTTTTTGCGGATAGCGCCCAACGCGCTACCCTAGCGTTGCATATCCAACGACCGACAACCGACCCATGCTCGCCGCCTACATCAATCGCTACGGCGGCCCCGCCGTGCTTCAGGTCGGGGATCTGCCCGAGCCGAAACCCGGCCCGTCCGACCTGCTGGTAGACGTCGCCGCCGCCAGTGTCAATCCGATCGACTTCAAACTGCGCGACGGCAAGGTCAAGGCGGTGCTGAAGTTCGCCTTTCCGCTGATCCTCGGCAATGATCTGTCCGGCACGGTGCGTGCCGTCGGCGCGAATGTGCGGCGCTTCAAGGCGGGCGACCGGATCGTTGCGCGCCTGGACAAGGCGCGTATCGGCGCCTTTGCCGAGCGCGCGCTGGTCGCCGACGCCGACGCCGCATTTGCGCCCACCAGCATCGACCTCGTCGATGCCGCGGCACTGCCGCTGGCAGGGCTGACCGCCTGGCAGGCTTTGTTCGAAATGGGCCAGTTGCAGGCTGGACAGAGCATCCTGATTCACGCCGGCGCCGGTGGCGTCGGTCACTTCGCGCTGCAACTGGCGCGCTGGAAGGGTGCGCGGGTGATCACCACGGCCAGCGCGAAGAACCGCGAGCACTGCCTGGCACTCGGCGCCGATGAGGTGATCGACTACCGCAGCACGCGCTTTGACCAGGCGCTGGCCGATGTCGACGTGGTGCTGGATACCCAAGGCGGCGACACCCTGTTGCGTTCGATCGCGATTACCCGAGCCGGTGGCCATGTGATTTCGATCACCGCGCCGCCGACCCCCGAGGTGGCGCGCGCCTGGGGCGTGAAGCCACCGGTGACCTGGATTCTGGGTTTCCTGACGCGACGCGAGCGGGCTGCAGCGCGCGCCCGCGGGATCAACTACCACTACCTGTTCATGCGCCCGGACGGGGCGCAGCTTGCAGAGCTGGTCAGCCTGGTCGATTCCGGCGTGCTCAAGCCAAGCATTGATCGACGCTATCCACTGCTGCAGGCGGCCGCCGCGCTGGCGCATGTCGAAGCCGGGCATGCGGTTGGCAAGGTGCTGGTGCTGCCTTAGCAACTGGTTGTTGCTTGCTGGTTGCTGGTTGTTGGTTGTTGGTTGTTGGTTGCTGGTCAATAGCACCGCGAGCTGGCGCGCTCGTAAGCACTCGGCGATACCGTTCGTCCTGAGCGTTTCCCCCGCGCCGTTTCGGGGGAAACAGTCGAAGGACGCGGGCTTGCCGGGTATTTTTCTTCACTACGAAAGCGTACGCCGCACGTCCAGAGCCCTGGGCGTTGTTGTTGCGGCAGTCACCGTCGACGCCCAGAGGTTGGCGCTGGCACCCGCGTCCTTCGACTGTTCCCCGCTCGCAGGCTCGCGGGAAACGCTCAGGACGAACGGAGTCGCTGGGTTCAGGCGCTGTCACGTTGGCCCTTTGGGCCAACGTGACCTACTTTCAGATGTTCGAAGCGCGAACAAGCGCTGCAACACGGGACGACCGGGACTGGCCCAAACCGCACAAGCACAAAGGCCCGGGTCTCCCGGGCCTTTGCTGTTACCGACAACCGAAACCGACAACCGATCTTCAGGCCGCCTTGTCCTGCGCACCGGCCTGCAGCCAGCTCATGCGCGCGCGCAGGCGCTTGCCGACCGACTCGATCGGGTGCGCCAGATCGCGCTCCAGCAGCGCCTTGTAGTTCGGGCAGCCGTTGGCGTTTTCGGCGATCCACTCGCGCGCGAAGGTCCCGTTGCGGATCTCTTCGAGGATCTCGCGCATGGCCTTGCGCGAGGCGCCGTTGATCACCCGCGGACCGCGGGTCAGATCGCCGTACTTGGCGGTATCGGAGACGAACTGGTGCATGCGCGCCATGCCGCCTTCGTACAGCAGATCGACGATCAGCTTGAGTTCGTGCAGCACTTCGAAATAGGCCACTTCCGGCTGGTAGCCGGCCTGCACCAGGGTCTCGAAACCGGCCTGCACCAGTTCGGTCGCACCGCCACAGAGCACCGCCTGCTCGCCGAACAGATCGGTCTCGGTCTCTTCGGCGAAGGTGGTTTCGAGCACGCCCGCGTGCGCAGAGCCCACGCCCCAGGCCCAGGCCAGCGCGCGCGCCTTGGCGGTGCCGGTGGCGTCCTGGTGCACGGCGATCAGGCTCGGCACGCCGCGGCCTTCCTCGTACTGGCGACGCACCAGCTTGCCCGGCGCCTTCGGCGCGACCAGCGCGACGTCGACGTCCTTGGGCGGCGTGATGGTGCCGTAGTGGATATTGAAGCCGTGCGCGAACATCAGCAGCGTGCCGGCCTTCAGATTCGGCGCCACCCAGGCCTGGTAGGCCTTGGGCTGCTCGGTATCCGGCAGCAGCATCGAGATCACGTTGGCGTCTTTCAGCGCCACCGAAGGTTCCTTCGGCTTGAAGCCGTCGGCCTCGGCCTGCGCCCAGGTCTTGCCACCCGGCCGCAGCGCCAGGGTTACGTCGAAGCCGGAATCACGCAGATTCATCGCCTGCGCGCGACCCTGGCTGCCATAGCCGAGGATCACGATACGCTGGCCCTTCAGGGCTTCCGGTTGCACATCTTGGTCGGAGTAGAGCTTGGTCATTGGGGTCGGGCCTCGGGGCAGTGGTGGTGGTTTGGGGCAAGCAGGGGTGAAAGGTGAAAAGGAAAACGTCAAGTGAAGCGGCGATCCGCTCTTCTTGAGCGTTTGAGCGGGAAGCATCACGATGCGCGCGCCCATTGCCCTTCCGTTTAACGTTTCCCTTTCCCTTTTTACCTCGGGCGGGCGCGCGCACACGCCCTGCAGCCAACGAATTATACCGCGCCCCGATGGGTAGGCGCCCCATCGGACGCCGATCCCACCAGCAACGCGTATTTGGCGAACACGCCGGAAGTCTCGACCGGCGGCTTTGGCGTGTAGCTCTTGCGACGTTCGTCCAGCGGCGCGTCGACGTTGAGTTCGCGGGTATCCACGTCCAGCGTGATGATGTCGCCGTCGGCAATCAGCGCGATCGGGCCGCCCCTGGCGGCTTCCGGCGCGACATGGCCGACCATGAAACCGTGGGTGGCGCCGCTGAAGCGGCCGTCGGTGATCAGCGCGACCGAATCGCCCAGGCCGACACCCATCAACGCCGCGGTGACTGCGAGCATCTCCGGCATGCCCGGGCCACCGGCCGGGCCGACGTGGCGGATGACGATCACATCACCCGGATTGATGCGGCCTTCGCGCACCGCGGTGAAGGCATCCGGTTCGCCGTCGAACACGCGCGCCGGGCCGACATGACGGCGGCGATCGTGGCCGACCAGCTTGACCACGCAACCGTCCGGCGCCAGCGAACCGCGCAGGATGGCGAGCCCGCCTTCGACCTTGATCGGCTGGTCCCACGGGCGCAACACCTTCTGTCCCTCGCGCTCCACGGCGGAATCGGCCTCGGCGTGCATGCGCTGGCCGCTGACCGTGTCCCCGTCGTGCAGACGTCCTTGCTGCTTCAGTCGCTGTGCCACCAGGCGCAGGCCACCGGCCAGGGTCATGTCCGGGGCGTTGTACTTGCCGCCAGGGCTGAGATCGCCGAGCACCGGCGTGCTGCGACTGATGGCGTCGAAATCTTCCAGCGCCAAGGTCACGCCAACTTCGCGCGCGATCGCCAGCAGGTGCAGCACCGCGTTGGTGGAACCGCCAGTGACCATCACCGCGGCAATCGCGTTCTCGAACGCCTCGCGGGTCATGATCTGGCGCGGCTTCAAGTCCTTGCGCAGCAGATCCATGACCGCCCTGCCCGCCTCGCGCGCGGCTTCCGGCTTGCCCGGATGCAGCGCCGGCAGATCGGTGCCATCCATGCTGGCGATGCCGAGAAAAGCGAGCGCGGTGGCCATGGTGTTGGCGGTGAACTGACCACCGCAGGCGCCGGCACCTGGGCAGGCCTTGCCTTCGAGTTCGCGGAGCTCCTCATGGCTCATCTTGCCGGCGGCGCATTTTCCGACCGCCTCGAACATGTCGAGGATGGTGACATCGCGCCCGTGGTGCTGGCCGGGCAGGATCGAACCGCCATACAGCGCCAGGCCCGGCAGGTTCAGGCGCCCGAGCGCCATCGCCGCGGCCGGGATGGTCTTGTCGCAACCGGTGACTACGACCACGCCATCGAAGGAATGGCCGCGCACGAAGAGTTCGATGGTGTCGGCAATCCAGTCGCGCGAGACCAGCGAGGCGCGCATGCCCGAGGTGCCCATGCTGATGCCGTCAGAGACGACGATGGTGTTGCCTTCGATTGGGGTGCCGCCAGCGGCGCGCACACCTTCCTTGACCGCCGCGGCAAGCTCACGCAGATGCATGTTGCACGGCGTCACGTCGCTGAAGGTACTGACCACCGCGATCAGAGGCTTGTCCAGGTCCGCCGTCGTCAGCCCGGTCGCACGCAACATGGCGCGTGCCGGCGCATGGTCAGGGAAAGCCTTGATCTGATCACTTTGCATGAAACCTCCAGTGGCGGAGGCTCTGCTTCGGTCCGGGGCGAATCGCTCGGGGCCCCGGGTGCTCGTCCGAGTGCAGGGCCTTGGGTATCAAAAACTTCTAGGCAGCCTGCACTTGGCGCTCATGGGGTACGACTACGACGACGAGCGCGCCGACCGCGGTGAGGTCAGGGTTCAGCTTCGTCGAGGAAAAGTCGTTGTGCATGGCAGCAAAGGTACAGGTCCGGGTGCGGGGGTTGTCAAGCATTTCAGTAGAGCAGTCCTACCAAAGTGGGGTCCGACGGAATCTGCGAAGAAGCAAGAAGGGCAGGGGGCAAGGGGCAAGGGGGCCGGCTTTGGGGCGATGGTCGACCACAAAGTGAATCGAGGCCCGTTCTCCTGCCCCGGCCCGGCCCGCCGCGCTTTCGATGTGCGCAGCTGCCGCGATTCGCGTCAAATCGCGGGTGGCCCCGCCCCGCCCCGCTCTTGGGGCCGCGCCCTCACCGCCGCACATGAAACCCCCGGTCGGCAACAAACGCCTCGACATCGCCGACGCCGACGCGATTGAAGTCCCCCGGTATCGAGTGTTTCAGGCACGCCGCGCCGAGCCCGAAGTGCAGCGCCTGCGCCGTGCCAAGCCCGCTGATCAGGCCGTGCAGCACGCCGGCGGCAAATGCGTCGCCGGTGCCGATGCGGTCGACGATCGGCGCCACTTCGTATTCCGGCGTCAGCTGCATGTTGCCCGCGCGGTCGACCAGTACCGCGCTCAGCGCATGGTGGTCGACGCTGCGCTGCGTGCGCAGGGTGGTCGCCATGGTCTGCAGCCGCGGGAAGGCGGCGAAGGCGCGCGCCGCAGCGGCGGCAATGCGCTCGATCGGCGCCGGTTCGCGCGCGCCTTCGCCGAGGATCACGCCGATGTCGCGATCGCTGGCAAACAACAGTTCGCAATGCGCCAGCAGCGCGCGCAGACGCTGCGCCGGCTGGCCATCCCAGGACTCCCACAGCTTGCTGCGATAGTTGCCGTCGAAACTCACGCGCACACCCAGCCGGGTTGCCGCTTCCGCCGCATGTTGGGTAGCGGCCGCCGCGGCGGCGCCCAGCGCCGGGGTGACACCCGACAGGTGCAGCCAGTGCGCGCCCGCGAGCAGGCGATCCCAGTCGTAGGTTCGCGGATCGGCATTGGCGAAGGCCGAGCCGGCGCGGTCATACAGCACTTCGCTCGGACGATGGATGGCGCCGTTGATCAGGTAGTACAGCCCCATGCGCCCGGCACCGGTGGCAACCCGGCGCGCGTCGACGCCATGCCGCCGCAACTCACCAGCCGCGGCGGCACCCAGGGCTCCCTCCGGCACCGTGCTGACCATCGCGGCGTCGTGGCCGAACAAGGCCAGCGATACCGCCACATTGGCCTCGGCGCCGCCAAAATGGACGTCGAAAGTGGGCGATTGCAGCAACAACTGGCGCCCCGGAGCGCCCAGACGCAGCAGCAATTCCCCAAAGCAGACGATGCGCGTGCTCATCTCGACGGATCCTTTTCCCGGTTTGCAAAGATGCATCCACTTCCCATTCTGAAACACCTCTGTTACGCTTTTGACCACCGGTGTCATCATACCATCGTCGAATTGCTACCGGTGTCATCAACAGCTCAAGGCAGCGCCCATGACGGGACTGCAAGGACGGGAGGGTTCTGAGCATGAATAGCGTCAAGGGTGGACCGCAAGGTCCGCAGCGTGCCGTTCTGGCAGTTGCGATCGCACTGGTACTGCAGGGTCTGCCCATGTGGGCGCTGGCCCAGAATGCGCAGCCGGCGCCGGCCGCGGAGACAACCGCGGCGCAGCCGGCAGAAGCCGACGACAAGGACGCCGTAGAGCTCGACAGCGTCGAAGTCGTCAGCTATCGGCAGAGCCTGCAGAAGGCCATCGATATCAAGCGCGACAGCACTGGCCAGGTCGACGCCATCGTCGCCGAGGACATCGGCAAGTTCCCCGACCTGAACCTCGCCGAATCGCTGCAGCGCATTCCCGGCGTGGCGATCACCCGCGATGCCGGCGAAGGCCGTAACGTGTCGGTCCGCGGCCTCGGCCCCGACTTCACCCGCGTACGCATCAACGGCATGGAGGCGCTGACCACCACCGGCGGCACCGACAGTTCCGGCGGCGCCAACCGCGGTCGCGGCTTCGACTTCAACGTCTTCGCCTCCGAGTTGTTCAACAGCATCACCGTGCGCAAGACCTCCTCCGGCGACCTGGAGGAAGGCTCGCTCGGCGCCACCATCGATCTGCAGGCGGCGCGGCCTTTCGATTACGACGGTTTCACCTTCGCCAGCTCGGCCCAGGCCGGTTACAACGATCTGTCGGACAGCACCGATCCGCGCGCCGCAATGCTGGTCAGCAACACCTGGGGCGATGGCACCTTCGGCGCCCTGCTGTCGGTGGCCTACAGCGATCGGCAGATCATCGAGGAAGGCCACAGCACGGTGCGCTGGGACCGTGGCACCAGCAGCGGCGGCTTTTCGCCGGCCTCGCCGTACACCCAAGCCTTGTCCGCCGACGTGTTCCACCCGCGCATTCCGCGTTACGGCGTGCTCGGCCACGAACAAGATCGCCTCGGCGTCACCGGCTCGCTGCAGTGGGCACCCTCGGACGCGACACTGTTCAGTCTCGACGCGATGTACGCCGATTTCGATGCGACACGCACCGAGGACTTCCTCGAAGGCATCTCCTTCAGCCGCACCGGTTCCGGCAAGCCGCAGACCATCGTTCGCGAAGGCGCGATCGACAGCCGCAACAACCTGGTTTACGGCGTGTTCGACAATGTCGACGTGCGCTCGGAGTCGCGCTACGACGAGCTCAGCACCGAGTTCACCCAGCTGACCCTGACCGGCGAACATGAGATCAGCGATCGCTTTCGCATCGACGGCCGGATCGGCCGTGCGGAAAGCAAGTTCGACAATCCGATCCAGACCACGATCACGCTCGACCGGGTCAACACCGGCATGGTCTGGGACTATCGCGGCGACGATCGCCTGCCGTTGATCAGCTATGGCTTCGACGTGACCGACCCGTCCGCCTGGACCTTCGCCAACGGCCTGTCGGAAATCCGCCTGCGTCCGCAGGCCGCCGAGAACACCTTCGATACCGGCGAGCTGAACTTCGCCTTCGACCTCGACGACGTGATCACACTGCGTGGCGGCCTGCTGTGGAAGCAGTACGAGTTCAAGTCTTCCGAGTTGCGGCGCGCGTCGGAGACCGTGGTTCCGGCCTTGCCGGCCGGAACGACCCTCGCCGAGCTGACCAACATCCTGCGTCTCAACGACCTCAGCGTACCGAATGGCACCCAGGTCAGCTGGGTCGTTCCGGATGCCGCCGCCTTCGCCCGCCTGTTCGACATCTACAGCAACAGCGGGATTTTTGCGCTGACCCCGACGGTAGCCAGCGCGCGCGGCAACAACCGTACCGTGGAAGAGGAGGACATGGGCTACTGGATGCAGATCGATTTCGACGAGATGATCGGCGACCTGCCGGTTCGCGGCAACGTCGGCGCGCGCTACGTGCAGACCGAGCAGACGTCGACCGGCTATGCAGTGGTCAACAATCAGACCGTGCTGCTGTCGGTCGATCGCGAATACGACGATGTGCTGCCGTCGCTGAACCTGGTGGCCGAAGTCACGCCCGATTTCCTGATCCGCTTCGGCGCCGCCAAGGTGATGGCGCGGCCGGGCCTGGGTAATTTGACCCCGGGCGTCACCGTCAGCGTCAGTGGTGGCAACCGCACGGTCTCGGGTGGCGATCCGCTGCTCGATCCGTTCCGTGCCAACACCGCCGATCTGGCCTTCGAGTGGTACTACGGCCCCGAGTCGCTGCTGTCGCTGGCGTTGTTCTACAAGGACATCGACACCTTCGTGCAGACCTCGCGCGAAACCCGTCCCTACTACACGTCGGGTCTGCCGGCGAGCCTGCTGATCGGCACCGGCGCGACGGTCGACGACGACTTCCAGTTCAATATTCCGGTGAACACACCGGGCGGCGAGCTGACCGGTTTCGAAGTCAGCTGGCAGCAGACTTTCAGCACGCTGCCCGCACCGTTCGACAACCTTGGCACCATCATCAACTACACCTACGTCGAGTCGCAGATCCAGTACGTCACCTCGACCGGCGCGCCGTCGCTGGAAACTGACCTGACCGGCTTGTCGCAGCATTCCTACAACGCAACCCTGTACTACGAAGGCGATCGCTTCGGCGCGCGCGTGTCGGTGGCCAATCGCGACGACTACCTGACCACCGTTCCCGGCCGCAACGGCGCCGACGTCGAAGGCACCAAGGGCACCACCACTGTCGATGCCTCGGCCGGCTACAAGATCGACGACCACTGGGAAGTCAGCTTCGAGGCGCTCAACCTGACCGACGAGTTCAACGACCAGTGGGTGGATTCGATCGGCGATCGTGCTTCGGTCTATCACCACACCGGACGGCAGTACATGCTGGGTGTGCGCTTCAAGTATTGAGCCTGCGGCCAGGCCGGAGCGCGCCAGGCGCGTTCCGGCCACCCTGTCGAATTACCCCGCAGAGCATCGCGCGCAAGCGCGCTCCTACAAACTTGCCGAGAGTCTCCGGCAGACGTGTAGGAGCGCGCTCGCGCGCGATGCCCTTGCGGCAGGCCGCCTCACTTCGGCGGCGGTCGCCTGGACAATTCCTTCCTCGGTTCCATCGTCGCCAGATCCCAATCAGCTTCAACGAAGGCCTGCCGGGTCTCCGCGTACACCGGATAACCACCGACCTCGGCCTCGCTGTCGATGATCGCACCGCGGCCTTCGATGACGTCGGCGACGATGCGCCGATCGACATCGTCGCGATCCCACGGGCGCGCGCCGGCGTTGGCGACCACCCAGTCCTGCACCTCGACACTGGGCAGCACGCTGACCCCGAAGGCCAGCACCGGCGCAGGCATGTCGACGATCTGTGCGGCTGCCGTGGTGTAGCGGCCGGTCGCCGGCAATGGTCGGCCGATGCGGTCGACCGCGAGATTGTCGTGCGCGTAAAGTGCCAGATCAGCCGAGCCGCCAATCATCAGCAGCGGCACGTCGGCCGGTGTCGACGGCCCGGCGCGCAGCACATTGCCGACCAGGGTCATCTGCGCCGGCAGGTAATCGTGTCCGACCCACTCTTCCGGGATCAGGTTGTAGTGCACCGCGCGCTGGCCGGGGTTGTAGATCAGGTTGTTGATGATCTGGCCGCGCACATCGCCCTTGAACATCGGGCTGCGCTCGTAGTTGTGCGCATACAGATTGCCGATGATCAGGATCTGCCCGACGTGATCATGGATGAGGCTGCCCTTGCTGTGCTCGCCCTTCGCATGCGTGGCATGCGCCAGGCCTTCGGCGATCAGGTTGTGGCTGAAGGTGATGCGCTGCGAAGTCGCCTGGCGGAAATCCTCGATGGTCTTGCCGCCTTCGACAAAGCGCGGACCGGATGCCGAAAGGTTCTCGTCGGTGGCCCAGGTCAGCGAGCAATGGTCGACGATGACGTCATGCGCGGCCACCGTCGATATCGCATCGAAATCCATTCCACTGCGCTTGCCCGCACCAGCCTCACCCGGCCGGACGCGAATGTGGCGCACGACCACGTCATGCGTGGCGATGTCGATGCCACCACGAATCAGCGTGATGCCGGGATAGGGCGCCGTTTGTCCAGCGATAGACAGAAAGGGTTCCGTGATGCGCACGGTCTGCTGACCCAGATCGATCACGCCACCCACCTCGAAGACGATGATGCGCGGGCCGGGCTGGGCCAATGCGTCGACCAGCGAGCCCGGGCCCGAGCTGGCCAGTGTCGTCACCTTCAGCAGTTTGCCGCCGCGACCACCGGGCGTGTGCGCGGCCCAGCCGAGCGCCCCCGGAAATGCCAGATCATCAGCCCAGGCGCCAGTTGCGACGCCGCCGAAGGCAAGCAGGCATGCGATCAGCCGGCGCCGTGGCCGAGACTTGCCCTGGGTGCGCGCGCCGCCGGGCAGGGGCGCGGCTGAAGCGGGCATCGCTCGCGCATCTGTCGCCAGAAACTCTCGCTTCACGCTCATTGCAAGTCTCCGCAATTGAAAATGACACCGGTTTCCTATATACAACATTCAAACGCAGACCGCTGCATCCCTGGCTCGTCGACTCGAGGAAACAGCCCGCTTGAACTCGACACCTGCCCCCGCCGCCAGCGCAAGCCCGATCGAGGTTGCCCGTCAATTCGTCTGCGCGCGGCTCAATGCGCGCGCGCTGACCGGGTATCCCGGGCCACTGCCAGGCAGCCTCGACGAAGCTTACGCGCGCCAGGATGCCGCCATCGAATTGTGGCCGGACCGGGTGGTGGGCTGGAAGGTCGGCAAGATTCCATCGGGATGGGCTGAAGTGGTTGGCGAGGAGCGCCTGGTCGGCCCGATCTTCGCCGCGCATGTGCAGCCGCAGGTCTCCGGGCAATCGCTGGCCATCGCCGTGATCGACGGCGGCTTTGCCGCAGTCGAGGCCGAATACGTCTTCGTGCTCGGCGATTCGGCAACACCGGGCAAGATCGACTGGACGCCCGAAGAAGCCGCCGGGTGCGTGGCGGAACTGCGCATCGGCATCGAGTTCGCCGGCAGTCCGCTGGCCACCATCAACCATCTGGGACCGGCCGTGGTGGTCTCCGACTTTGGCAACAACGCCGGCCTGCTGCTCGGCCCGGTGGTGAGCGACTGGCGCGCGCAGGCCCTGGATTCGCTGCGCTGCGAGACCTTCGTCGGCGGCCGTCTGGTCGGTCGCGGCGGTGCCGCCTCGATCAGCGGCGGCCCGCTCGCCGCGCTGGCCTTTGCGCTCAATCGCTGCGCCCGCCGCGGTCGCCCCTTGCACGCCGGTGACGTCGTCTCGACCGGCGCCAGCACCGGTATCCATGACATCCGCATCGGCGAGCAGGCACGCGTCGAGTTTGCTGGCGGCGTGGTGCTGCATTGCGTGGCCGAACGCGCCGAACCGCGCGGTCTGCTGCCACGCGACGGCCGGCTCTGCTGACGCACCGCCTCCGCGGCTGCTGTCCACGGAACCCTGATGGCTGCGCGCATGCGCACGGACATCGCGGGCGCGGCTGGCGTCGATGCCATGGCGCTACAATCCGAGGGATCAAGGCCCAGGCGATCCGATGACTTCCAAGCCCACCTCCCGCAAGAAACCACGCGCCAGCAGAGCGGTGCCCATGGTGGTGCCGACCGAGGTGATCGGCAAGACCACCATCAACGACATCGCGCGTCTGGCGGGTGTGTCGAAGAAGACCGTTTCGCGGGTGCTCAACAACTCGCCGCTGGTGCGCGAGGACACCCGCGAGCGCGTGCGTGCGTTGATGCAGCAGCGCAGCTACGAGCCGGATCCGCAGGCGCGTGGTCTGGCCTTCCGGCGTTCCTTCCTGGTCGGCCTGGTGTTCGACAACCCGACCGCGCAGTACATCGTCAACATGCAGTACGGCGTGCTCGATGCGCTGCAGGGCAGCAGTTTCGAACTGGTGGTGCATCCCTGCGACAGCCGCAGCGCCGGCTACATCGACGGCGTGCGTCGCTTCGTCACCCAGCAGAAACTGTTCGGTGTGATCCTGATCCCGCGCGTGTCCGAGGATCAGGCGCTGGCCGACATGCTGACCGAGATCGGCTGTCGCTATGTGCGCATCGCTTCGATCCGCCTGGATCAGCCCGGCCACATGCTGCAAACCCAGGATCGACTGGCTGGCGTCGAAGACGCGCATTACCTGGAATCGCTCGGGCACAAGCAGCTCGGCTTGATCACCGGCCCGAAGCGCTACCGCTCGGCGATCGAACGCGGCGAAGGCTTCAGCGAGGGACTGACGCGGCGCGGTATCGCGCTGGATCCGCGATACGTCTATGAAGGCGGCTACACCTTCGAATCCGGTGTCGCCGGCGCCGAGCATCTGCTGTCGCTGAACCCACGACCGACCGCGATCTTCGCCTGCAATGACGAAATGGCCGCTGGCGTCTACAAGGCGGCGCTGCGCATGGGTCTGTCGATCCCTGGCGATTTGTCGGTGATCGGTTACGACGACAGCCCGCTGGCCTCGCAGCTGTGGCCCTCGCTGACCACCATCCGCCTGCCGGTGCGCGATGTCGGTCGTCAGGCGACGCAGTTGCTGCTGTCCGAGCCGACGCAGACCGCGCTCATCTCGGTCACGCCGCACCTGGTGGTGCGCGATTCCAGTCAGCCGCCGCGGTAGGTTGTTGGTTGGGGTTGGTTGTTGGTTGTTGGTTGTTGGTTGTCGAGAATGCATCGCGCGCGAGCGCGCTCCTGCCAATTTGCCGCAGATCCACGCAGGAATTGTAGGAGCGCGCTCGCGCGCGATGCTCCACCCGATTCCAGATGCCCAGCCGAGCAAGCTCGGCTCTACAGAAGCCCGGACGCCGCCGCTCTTCGCTCTTCCCTTTTCCTTTTTCCATTTCCCCTTTTCCCGCAGCAATGACACCGGTTACCAAAACCCGCCGACCGGGCTATGATCGCGTCCATCGAATCACGCCCCGGAGCCCACGCCCATGTACGCCAAGACCTACCACGCCACGCATCCGGAGATGATGGCCGGCGCCAGCAATGAGCAGTTGCGCGAGCGCTACCGGATCGGCGAGTTGTTCGTGCCCGACACCGTGCGCCTCAACTACACGCACTACGAGCGCATCGTCGTCGGCGGCGCGGCGCCGGTGACCCAGGCGGTGTCCCTGCCGAAACTGACCGCCCCGGCTTCGGCCGCGGGCAAGCCATTCCTCGAACGCCGCGAACTCGGCATCGTCAACGTCGGCGCTGGCCCCGGCACCGTGACGGTGGACGGCGAGTCGCTGACGCTGGAACCGCGCGATGGCCTTTATGTGCCGATGGGCAGTGCCGAAGTAGCGTTCGCCTCGCTCGATGCGGCCAATCCGGCGCGCTTCTATCTGGTCTCGACACCCGCGCATGCGCGCCACCAGCTCAAGCATCTGTCGATTGCCAACGCGGTGCCGCTGGAACGCGGCGCGCTTCTGACCTCCAACCAGCGCACCATCTACCAGTACATCGTGCCGGCCACCTGCACCTCGTGCCAGCTGCTGCTCGGCATGACCCTGCTGCAGCCCGGCAGCGTGTGGAACACCATGCCGCCGCACCTGCACGACCGCCGCTCCGAGGTCTATTTCTACTTTGGCCTGGGCGAGGCCGATCGCGTGATGCATTTCATGGGCGAACCGGCCGACACCCGACATCTGGTGCTGGCCAACGACGAGGCTGTGGTGTCGCCGCCGTGGTCGATCCACATGGGCTCGGGCACGCGCAACTATGGTTTCATCTGGGCCATGGGCGGCGAGAACCTCGACTACACCGACATGAACCAACTCGACATCTGCCAGTTGAAGTGACCGGGAGCCGAAAGTGAACCCCTTCGATCTCAGCGGCAAGGTGGCGCTGGTCACCGGCGCCAATACCGGCATCGGTCAAGGCATCGCGCTGGCGCTGGCGCGCGCCGGTGCCGACATCGCCGCGCTGGCGCGCAGCGAACCAGGCGATACGCTCGATCAGGTCCGGGCAGTCGGCCGCCGCGGCGTGTGGATCGCCGCTGAATTCGGCCGCGCCGCGCCAGCATCCGATATCGTTTCCCGCGTTCTTGCGGAACTCGGCGGCCTCGACATCCTGATCAACAACGCCGGCACCATTCGCCGCAACGACGCGCTGGATTTCACCGAGTCCGAATGGGACGAGGTGGTCGACGTCAACTTGAAGTCGGCCTTCTTCCTGGCGCAACAGGCCGCACGCCACTGGGTGGCCAAGGGCGGCGGCGGCAAGATCATCAACATCGCCTCGATGCTGTCCTTCCAGGGCGGCATCCGCGTGCCCTCGTACACCGCCAGCAAGTCCGGCCTGCTCGGCATCACCCGCGGTCTGGCCAACGAATGGGCGCGCCACGGCATCAACGTCAACGCCATCGCGCCGGGTTACTTCGCCACCAACAACACCGACGCACTGCGCAAGGACGAGACCCGCAACCGCGACATCCTCGCGCGCATCCCGGCCGGCCGCTGGGGCTCGCCGGGTGATCTTGGCGGCGCGGCGGTGTTCCTGGCGTCGTCAGCCGCCGACTATGTGCATGGTGCCGTGTTGCCGGTGGATGGCGGATGGCTGGCGCGGTGAGCGGTGAACCGCACTTGTAGGTCACGTTGCCCGCAGGGCTACGTGACAACCGAACCACCAGAGTCACGTAGCCCGCTGCGCGGGCAACATGACCTACTTCACGGGTTCCAGCGTCTCCACCAGCTTCGCCAGCCGCTTGGCCGACACCGGCTCGGCGGTCTTCAGCTCCTGGGCGAACAAGGACACGCGCAATTCCTCGATCAGCCAACGCAAGCCGTCGACGTCGCGATCATCGGAACGCGCCACTGACAGCCGCTGCCACGCGCGCCAGAACGGCAGCACTTCGAGCAGCTTGACCTGATCCTTGGCCGGATCGCGCTTCAGGCGCTCGATGCGCAGGCGCAGGCCTTCGAGATAGCGCGGGTAATGCGCCAGGCGCTCGAAGCCGACCTCGCGCAGGAAGCCCGGATGCACCAGCGAATCCAGATGCTCGCGGGCGTCGGCGAGGTTGGCGGTGGCATAGCCCATCAGCGGCGGCGCCAGCGCACTGCGCAGACCCTTGACCGCCCGCAGGATCACGTCGACGCGCTCGGCCAGTCGCTGCACCTCCGGCCCGAGCTCCTGGCGCACGCGCACCAGCAGGGCCTGGAAGTCGGTGCGGGTGCGGACGTTGAAACGGGGCAGGGGCGGGGCGGGGGGAGCGACGCTTGTACTCGCCGACGCAGACCCAACCTGCGACAAGGCATTTCCGTGCCCGCTGCATTTCCCGCCCCTGCCCCCTGCCCCGCTGTTGCTTCACCAAACCCCTGCCCCCTGCCCCTGCCCCGCCAATCACCCGATCCAGCGCCGACTCGATCAGGTCGCGGCGCAAGGCGTCGATGCTCGCGACCACGCCATAAGCCATCTGCGCGTCCGACGAAAGTTTCAGATGCCGCATCCAGTAACGCACTTGATCGTCGACCTGGATCAGCACCAACCGGCGCACGCCGCGCGGATGGGCTTGAGCGGCCTCGGCCGCATCGGCATAGGCGCGCAGACCCGCATGGGTTCCCTGGTCGTACAGCGCCGGAAACGCGCGTGCGCCGCCCTCGGCACGCACATCCAGCGGGATCTCATCGAGCGGCCAGTCGGACAGCTGTTCGCGCTGGAAATCCGCATCCACGCGCGCAGCAAACGCCGCTCGCGCCGCTTCGGCAAAGCGCGTCTTGAGCCCAGCAAGCTCGCGGCCCTCGGCCAGCGGCTGGCCATTGGCATCGACCACCTTGAGGTTGAAACTCAAGTAGGCCGGCAGCGTCGATGCATCGAAATCCGCCTCGCGGATATCGACACCGGCCACGCGACTGAGGAACACCGCCAGCGCGCTCGCGAAGGGCTGAGCGCGCGGTGTCGCCGCCTCGATGAAGGCGCGCGCGAAATCTGGTGCCGGCACCACATGCCGACGCAAGGTCTTGGGCAGGCTCTTGATCAGCAGCGCAGCCTTTTCCTCGCGCAGGCCCGGGACCAGCCAGTCAATTTCCGCGTCGCTCAAGGCCAGCAGCACCGACAACGGTACCGTGGCGGTCACGCCATCGCGCGCACCCTGCGGGTCGAAGTGGTACTGCAGCAGCAGCCGCGCGCCCTGCACTTCCAGCGCATCGGGAAACTCGAAGCGCTCGTCGCCGCGCGCACTCGGGATGACCAGATCGTCGAGCGTCAACTTGAGCGCGTCGCGCTCAGCCGACGGCGCGTGCTTGAGCCAGCGGTCCAGCGCGTGCGAGTCGAGGATGTCCTTCGGGCAGCGCGCGTCGAACCATTCCGCCAGTTGTTCCTCGTCGCGCATCAGTCCGCGCCGACGCAGCTTCTCTTCCTTGGCATGCGCCTGCTCGCGCATCGCCGCGTTGTGCGCCAGCAGCGCATGCCGCGCCGGGCCTTCGCCGCGCACCAGTTGATGCCGCAGGAACAACTGGCGCGCGGCGAGCGGATCGACCGGCCCATAGGAAATCCGTCGACGCTGCACGATCGGCAGACCGTACAGGCTGACATCCTCGAAACCGACCGCGCGCCCACCCTTGGCATCCCAGCTCGGCTCGTAGAACTGGCGCGTGGTCAGGTGCGCTGCCGCCGGCTCGATCCACGCCGGATCGATGCGCGCGACATTCAGCGCGTACAGTTTTTCGGTCTCCAGCAGCGTCGCCGACAAGATCCAGTTCGGCCCGACCTTGAACTGCCCCGACCCCGGAAAGATCTGCAGCGCCCGACCGCGCGGCCCGCGGTACTTCACCTTGTCGTCCTTGCGCGCCACCTGGGTGATGAAGGCGGTCAGCAGGGCGCGGTGCAGGAATTCGTAGGCGCGCGGGTCGGTGAGGGCGGTTTCCGGGGCTGCGCCCGAAGAGTGATTTGGTCCGGCAAAGGACGGACCCCGGACGCTCAAAGGAACAGCACCGCCATCCGGGGATGAGCTGAGCTTTGCTGCCACCTTGCGTGCCCTGTCCGGAGTCCGCGCTCTTTCTTCCGGTCCCGGGCCCGAGCCGGTCCCAATTGGGCTCCTTCCGGCAGTCCTGGGTCCTGTCCGGAGTTCCCGAGTCCCGCGCTGGCCCTGCTCCCACCCCCGCTCCCGCACAATCAACAACAGCTGCCGATGCAGCTCGCGCCATTCGCGCATGCGCAGGTAGGAGAGGAAATGCGCGCGGCACCAGTCGCGCAACTGGCTCTGGGTGCGCTCTTCGTGTTCGTGGTTGTAGGCCTGCCACAGCTGCACCAGGGTCAGGAAATCGCTCTTTTCGTGGACGAACACCTGGTGCGCGGCGTCCGCCAGCCCACGCACTTCCGGCGGGCGTTCGCGCGGGTCCTGGATCGACAGGCCGGAGGCGATGATCAGCGCCTCATCGAGCACGCGCGCGTCGCGGGCGGCGACCAGCGCGCGCGCCAGGCGCACGTCGATCGGCAGCTTGGCCATGTCGCGACCGATCTGGGTCAGCTTCTTGCCGTCGTCGATCGCGCCGACTTCGCGCAGCAGCAGGAAACCGTCCTGCAGCGCGCGATCGCTGGGCGGATCGAGAAAGGGAAAACTCGCCGGATCGCCAAGATCCAGATCGAGCATGCGCAGGATCACACCGGCGAACGAAGAGCGCAGCAGCTCGGGATCGGTGTAGGCCGGTCGCCGCTGGAAATCGGCTTCGTCGTACAAGCGCACGGCAATGCCGGCGGACAGCCGTCCGCAGCGACCGGCGCGCTGGTTGGCCGAGGCCTGCGAGATCGGTTCGATCTGCAGCCGTTGCACCTTGGCGCGCTGGCTGTAGCGGTTGACGCGCGCAATGCCGCTGTCGATGACGAAGCGGATGCGCGGCACCGTGATCGAGGTTTCGGCGACATTGGTCGCCAGCACGATGCGCCGCTGGGCGCCGGGCCGGAATACCGCGTCCTGCGCGGCCGCGCTCAGCCGTGCATACAGCGGCAGCACTTCGGTGTGCGCGTAGCGACGCTGCTCCAGCGCCTTGTGCGCGTCGCGGATCTCGCGCTCGCCGGGCAGGAACACCAGGATGTCGCCGCGCGGATCTTCGCGACTCAGTTCGTCGGCCGCCGCGGCAATCGAACGGTACAGCCCGTCGTCGCCACGCTCCTCGCGATCGCCCTCGATCGGCCGCCAGCGCATCTCCACCGGGTAGCCGCGGCCCTCCACCGAGATCACCGGCGCGTTGCCGAAATGGCGCGCGAAGCGCTCGGTGTCGATGGTCGCCGAGGTGATGATCACCTTCAGGTCCGGGCGCTTGGGCAGCAGCCGCTTGAGGTAGCCGAGCAGGAAGTCGATGTTGAGGCTGCGCTCGTGCGCCTCGTCGATGATCAGCGTGTCGTAGCGGCGCAGCATCCGATCGGACTGGGTTTCGGCCAGCAGGATGCCGTCGGTCATGAACTTGACCAGCGTGTCCTCGCCGATCTGGTCCTGGAAACGCACCGCAAATCCGACAAGACTGCCCAGCGGCGACTTCAGCTCCTCGGCCACACGTCGCGAGATGCTCTTCGCCGCAATCCGGCGCGGCTGCGTGCAGCCGATCAGCCCGGTCAGTCCCCGCCCGGCGGCCAGGCACAGTTTCGGCAACTGCGTGGTCTTGCCGGAGCCGGTCTCGCCGGCCACCACCACGACCTGATGCGCCCGAATCGCTGCCGTGATCTCCTCGGCCTTGGCCGCGATCGGCAGTTCTTCCGGCACGCTGATCATTGGCACCCGGGCGCGCCGCGCATCGCCCTTCGCTGCCGAGGCCTCGATCTGCTGGCCAAGTTTGGCGAGGCGCGCATCCGCATCCGCCGCATCCGCGCGCCAGCGATCGAGATCACCACGCAGGCGCGGAAAATCCGCGGCCATCGCCTGGTTCAGGCGGCGGCGGAGGTTTTTCAGTCTGTCGGTTGGATTCTCGGGCACAGTTTGTGAGTTCGGCTAAGTGCATTTGTCCGCAAAGGACGCAAAGAACGCAAAGGAGAGCGGTTAAATCAAGGAACGCGGCTCGGTCGGTTTGTATGAGCTCTGGTCGCCCTTGTCGATGCACTTACTCGCGCATTGAACCGGGTTCGTAGGTCACGTTGCCCGCGTTGCGGGCTACGTGACAGGTATTCCGATGTCACGTAGGTCTGCGGCCAACGTGACCTACTTTCAAAGAGCTGCGGTGTGTTCAGAAGAGCTAACCCTCACAGACTCACCCTTCATCCCTGCTTTCCTTTGCGTCCTTTGCGTTCTTTGCGGACAAGAAATCTCCTGTCCTCGTTCAATGGCGGACCGCCTCGTCGGCACCGCCAGATCCAGCCCATCCGCGCTCAACACCACCCGCTCCAGCCGCTCGATGGTCCACCCGCGCTCGGCCGCTTCCTTGCGAAAGCGCCCAATCGCTCCTGCCGACAACGGATAGCGATGCTCAATGATGCCGCCCAAGACATCGACCAAAGTGAACGCCAGCGCACCCAGGCCCGGCGCCTCGTGCAGCAAGGCGCGTACCGGCGTACCGTCGGCCACGCTCTCGATGACGAAATCGTCGCTCTGCCGCGAGCACGCGTGCTCGGTTTCGACCTGCGGTAGGCGCACGCGAACAGCAATGCCGTGGGCGGCGAGCAGGCCTTGCAACTGGCGGAATTCGTGGAGTTTTTCGACGTAGGACTGCAACCGGGTATCGGAATCAGCGTCGAGCTTGCGCGCATGCAGCGAGTAGGGTTCAAACGCCAGCCAGACGGCGTCGTCATCGAGTTTCAACGACTGTCCCAGCGGGCTGATGACTTCGATCTCGCGCGGCGGCTTCCCGTACAACAACTCCTCGATCAGCTGCCAGGCGCAGCCGAAACCGACGTGCTCCAGTTGCGCCGCCATCATCGCCGACAAGTCCATCAGGGACATCAGGCGCACGTGTTCGAAGGCCACGCCAAGATCGCGATGCAGCTCGTAAACCACCGCAGCGTCGGCCAGCCCCTGATCGTAAAGTGCGCTTTCCAGTAGCTCGCTGGCGGCGACGATGGCCTCGGCGCCACCCGTGATCGCAATCGGAATGATGTAGAGCGTGCCGCCGCCGATCGCGGGTTCTGGCTCCAGCAGAGCCGTCGGCATGCGTCCGTCCAGTTCGCACAAGGTCAGGCATTGGCCGGCATCGACGCCATGGCGTTGCCCGGCAACGAACAGATTCGACAATTCCTGGTACAGCGGAAATCCACGCCGGAGCAGTTGCGCCGGATCGTAGAGCGCTGCCGACCAGACGAAACCGTAGTCGTGCTCAGGCGGCAGGAAGCGCGCCAACTGCGCGCCCATCGCCGCGTTCAGGCCTTCGGCCGTCGCGCGCGTCAGCATCTGCCGCTGCGGCAGCGCGCCAGCGACCGGCTCCAGCGCCAGCACACCCATCCACATCGTCGCCATCGTCGATCCGGCAAATCCCACAGGGGCGCGCACGATAGCGCAGGGTGGTGGTGCGTGGCGTCTGTGCGGGAGCGGAGGCACGGGGCCGGGGGGGCGGGGTCAACGTGCTCGGCGCGCGGACCGTCGCCTCTGCCCTCATGCCCTCGTGCCCTCCTCGCCTCCCCCCGCTAAACTGACGCCCCGCCGCCGAGCCGCCGCCATGTCCGACCGCCGTCCACTGGCCGCGATACTCGGCGGCCTGCGCCTGCCGTTCTGTCGCCAGAACACTGCGTACACCGATCTTGGCAATCTGGCGCTGGGCACCGAGGTGGTCAGTCGGCTGGTCGATCGCTTTGGTCTCAAGGGCATGGAGCTGGGCGAACTGGCCTTCGGAGCCGTGCTCAAGCATTCGCGCGACTGGAACATCGCGCGCGAAATTGCGCTCGGATCGGGCCTGGCCAACACCACGCCCGGCCTGACGCTGCAGCGCGCCTGCGGCACCGGGTTCGAATCGGCGATCGTCATCGCCAACAAGATCGCGTTGGGGCAGATCCGCGTCGGCATCGGCGGCGGCAGCGACAGTGCCAGCGAAGTACCGCTGGTGCTCAATCAGTCGCTCAACGCGCGCTTCCTGGCCGCGGCCCGCGCGAAGTCACTGGGCGAACGCATGCGTGCGTTCAAGGGCTTTCGGCTGCGCGAATTGAAGCCGGTGGCGCCGGCCATCGGCGAGCCGCGCACCGGCAAGAGCATGGGCGAGCACTGCGAGATGATGGCCAAGACCTGGGGCATCAGTCGCAAGGATCAGGACCAGTTCGCCTGCGATAGCCATCACAAAGCGCACATTGCCTATGAGCGCGGCTTCTACGATGACCTGGTCTCGCCGTTCCGCAGCGTCAAGCGCGACAACGTGCTGCGTCCCGACACGACGATGGACAAGCTGGCCACACTGAAACCGGCCTTCGATCGCAAGTCTGGCCTCGGCACGCTGACCGCCGGCAATTCGACACCGCTGACCGATGGCGCCAGCGCGCTGCTGCTGGCGGCGCCCGATTGGGCGCGCGCCGAAGGCCACGAAATCGTCGCCGAACTGGTCGACGCCGAGGTCTCGGCGGTCGACTTCATCGGCGGCGAAGGCCTGTTGATGGCGCCGACGCTGGCGGTGTCGCGCCTGCTGCAGCGCAACGGGTTGGGTTTTGCGGACTTCGATCTGTTCGAGATCCATGAGGCCTTCGCAGCGCAAGCGCTGTGTACGCTGGCGGCCTTCGAATCCGACGGCTATTGCCGCGAGCGCCTGTCCCTGCCCCAGGCCCTGGGCGCAATCGACCGCAGCAAGCTCAACATCGCCGGCGGCAGCCTGGCCATCGGCCATCCCTTCGCTGCCACCGGCGCGCGCATGTTGGCCGGCGCAGCGAAACTGCTGAAGGAGATCGGCGGCGGTCGCGTGCTGATCACCGCCTGCGCGGCCGGCGGCATGGGCGTGGCAGCGATCGTCGAGCGCCGTTGAGCCGGTTCTGTGGGGGGCCCGGGCCTTCCGCGGGGCCCTGGTTCACTGGGTGAGGCGGGTTCTTCCCCCGCCCCAAACCAAAGCTCGCGGGAAAAACCCCCCCCCCCCCAACGCCCACAAAAAGCGCCGCTGCGCGGCGCCCCTCCCTCCCCCCCCCAAGGGTTTCCCGCGAGCGGGATCCCCTCTTAACTGAGGGGTAATGATCCGGCTTGTACGGACCTTCCTGCTTGATGCCCATGTAGCTGGCCTGGTTCTCGGTCAGCGCGGTCAGCTTGACGCCGATCTTCTCCAGGTGCAGACGCGCGACTTCTTCGTCGAGCTTCTTCGGCAACTGGTACACCGACGGCTCGTACTTGTCCTTGTTCGCCCACAGGTCGAGCTGCGCCAGCACCTGGTTGGAGAACGAGTTGCTCATCACGAAGCTCGGGTGACCGGTGGCGCAACCGAGATTCACCAGGCGGCCTTCGGCCAGCATGTAGATCTCGTGACCGTCGGCGAACTGGTACTTGTCCACCTGCGGCTTGATGTTGACCTTCTTCACGCCCGGCGCGGTGTTCAAACGATCGATCTGGATCTCGTTGTCGAAGTGACCGATGTTGCAGACGATCGCCTGGTCCTTCATCGCCGCCATGTGTTCCAGCGTGATGATGTCCTTGTTGCCGGTGGCGGTGACGTAGATGTCGGCGCGGCCGAGGGTGGACTCGACGGTGTCGACTTCGAAGCCTTCCATCGCCGCCTGCAGCGCGCAGATCGGATCGATCTCGGTGACCACGACGCGCGCGCCGAAGCCGCGCAAGCTACGCGCCGAGCCCTTGCCCACGTCGCCGAAGCCGCAGATGACGGCCAGCTTGCCGGCGATCATGCGATCGGTGGCGCGCTTGATGCCGTCGGCCAGCGATTCGCGGCAGCCGTACAGGTTGTCGAACTTGCTCTTGGTGACCGAGTCGTTGACGTTGATCGCCGGCACCAAAAGCTTGCCGAGCGCCTTCATCTGGTACAGGCGGTTGACGCCGGTGGTGGTCTCTTCCGAGACACCGCGCCAATGCTTGACCACTTCGTGCCAGAAACCCGGGCGTTCCTTGGCGGTGCGCTTGAGCAGGCGCTTGATCACCGCCTCTTCTTCGCTCTCGCTGGCGCTGTCGACCCAGTTGTCGCCCTGCTCCATCAGATAACCCTTGTGGATCAGCAGGGTGACGTCGCCGCCGTCATCGACCACCAGTTCCGGGCCTTTGCCGCCGGCGAAGGTGACCGCGTCGAGCGTGCAGTCCCAGTACTCTTCCAGCGTCTCGCCCTTCCACGCGAACACCGGCGTGCCGGTGACGGCGATCGCGGCGGCGGCGTAATCCTGGGTCGAGAAGATGTTGCACGACGCCCAGCGCACGTTGGCGCCAAGTTCGACCAGAGTCTCGATCAGCACGGCGGTTTCCACCGTCATGTGCAGCGAGCCGGTCAGGCGCACGCCAGCCAGCGGCTTACTCGGCGCGTACTTCTTGCGGATCGACATCAGGCCGGGCATTTCGTGCTCGGCCATCTGGATTTCCTTGCGGCCCCACTCGGCCAGCGACAGGTCGCGGACCTTGAAGTCCTGGACCGGAATATCTTTCAACACTGCATTCATTGGATGCGTCCTCGTTGTTGTAAACGGACGGGCGCCCTTCGACATGAAGGCCAGACCTCATCGAGCGTGACCCCGCAGGAAACAGCACACCAGCGGGATTGCAGCGCCCCTCGACAAGCGGATCGGCCAGCGGAGCTTTCGCTGCGCTGGCGCGAGGGGGCGGATTCTATCTCTTATTCGCGATGAAGCGATGAATGCGCCGCAGCGGGCCTTTAGCCGGGCTTAAGAAGTCCGACGAGCACCGCAGACGCCAACGTGGCGCGGCTCCGTCGCGCCCGGTGCAGGCCAGCGCCTGGGTGCAGTTCGCGCCGGCGGACGCCGCTCCTCGCAGAATCCCACCAGAGCGCCGGGCGCCTCGCGCATCACCACCTTCGCATGTCCGGGTTCATTCGACGCGAGGACCCGGCCTGTCACGGCGATCGGAGGCGACGGACCCTTGCATCGCGAACTGCAGATTTCGCACGACTCCCAGGTCGCGCACGTATGCTGAGCGCAATGCTGCCGCCAGCGAACTGGATACGGACATGATCGACAGCGATCTCGCCAGACAGGTGCTGCTCGGACTGACCGCCCTGGTGTTCGCCGCACTGGCCTTGCGCACCTGGTGGGTGCCGGACACGGTGGCGCGCGAATTGGGCTATGGCGTGTCGGATGCCAATGGCTACAGCGAACTGCACGCGATCTATGTCGGCTTGTGGCTGATGCATGCCGCCCTCGGCTTGTGGGCGGCGCTGCACGTCGATCAGGCCGTGTTGGGCGACATCCTGGCGCTGCTGCTACTGGGACAACCGCTCGGACGGCTGATCGCGGCACCCAGGTTCGGACTGCCGCGCGGGCCGTTGCTGGCTTTTTTCGCGTTGGAGGTGATTGGGGGCCTGGCACTGCTCGCGGTGCGCCCCGGTGATTGACAGGGTGTCTGCCGGGACACTGGGCTCTTGTACAGTTCATCGCGCGACGATCAGTTCTGTATCCGGAACGTCACCGGCACACTGGCCCAGGCCGACCTTGGCGCACCATCGACGGTGTACGGCTGGAAGCGCCAACGCTTGAGGGCATTGATCGCTGCGCGCTCGAAATTGCGATTGCGGCTGCCGCCGATGACCTCGATGGTCTGCGGCATTCCGGACGCATCGACCAGCACGCGCAACAGCACATCGCCCTCGATGCCCTTGGCCAGTTCGCGGCGCGGATAGGCCGGCGGGGGCCCGCTCAACACCTTGAGCGTCAGCAGGATGCCCTGCCCGAGGCCCGGGTCAGTCGTCGATCCGGAATCGAACTCGCCCTGCGGCAGCACCGGCGTTTCGGTCGAGGTGTCCAGCACGATTTCGGTGGTCGTGGTCACCGGCGTTGACCGCGGTTGCGGCACCACCGTGGGCGGCGGCGCAACCACCTGCAGATTGACCGGGGGTGGCGGCACTGTGATCGGCGGCGGCGGCAGCGGTGGCGGCTCGGGCAGTCGAACCACTTCCATCGGTACGAAGACGTCGTCCGGCTTGGCGACCGACAGCGACATCGGTTCGCGCGGCAGCAACACCATGCCCAGAACCATCAGGTGCAGCAGCAAGACACCGGCAAACGCCAACACGCGCTTGCCGTCGATCGTCCAGCGAGGAATCTGTCGAACCGCGTAAACCATGGCCCACCCCTGCCTTCCGGCACTTGCCCGACAATGCGGGCGATGGAATCAAGGTACGGGTCGTGGCGTAAGGCGGCGATGAATGGGGCATCGGCAGCAACCGTGTCTCGTCCGCGCCCACGATCTTGGCTGTCGTTGGCCCGCAGCGACTACGTGACGATCTCTGCAGCCGCCGAGCCCTTACGGGCCAACGTCACCGACGTCATCTGCAGGCTTGGCTTGTCGCTGCTTTCCAGGAGTCACTGATGAGCGCAGATCTGGACACACTGCTGGCCGCAATCACGACGCGGGACTCGGCTCAAGCGACCGCATTGCTCGATGCCGATGCGGCGCTGGCCAACGCACGCACGCCGCAGGGAGTCTCGCTGGTGCTGTGGGCGCTCTATCACGGAATGCCCGAAGTGGCTCTGGCGATTGCCGCACGCAAGACCTCGCTGGACATCTTCGAAGCCGCGGCGCTGGGACGCGTCGATTTGCTGCAGCAGTTGCTGGCTGCCGAGCCGCAGTCGGCAATGGCGCAAGCTGCCGATGGCTTCGGGGCGCTCGGACTGGCGGTGTTCTTCGGACATTTGCCGAGCGCCGCCGCGTTGCTCGCTGCCGGCGCCGACGCCGATCGCGCTGCCGACAATCCGATGCGCGTGGCGCCGATCCACTCGGCCTGCGCCAGGGCGGATGAAGCACTGGCGTGCCGCCTGGTGCACCTGCTGCTGGCCTTCGGCGCCGACCCGAACGCCCGGCAGCAGGCGGGGTGGACGCCGCTGCACGCCGCCGCGCATCGCAATCAGGCGCGCTTGATCGCCGTGTTGCTGTTGGGCGGCGCCGATCCATCGCTGCGCAATGAGGCCGGCATGAGCGCAATCGATCTGGCGCGCAACGAGGGCAAAGCCGCGGCGCTGGCGGCGCTGGTCTTGTAGCTTGGGCACCGCTCTTGTGCCCAACGGTCGCGCCGCCTGCCTTGGGCAGATGACGCGCTGCCCTACCTACGTTTGGCGCCCCTTTTTGACGGATCGCGCGGCAATAATCGACCACCCCGAATCCAGGTGCGCGCATGACCGCCAACCCGCAACTGCTGACCACTTTCGCGATCTACCTGGTCGGCATGCTCGGCATCGGCTTCTGGGCCTGGCGTCGTACGCGCTCCTTCGATGACTACATCCTCGGCGGACGCAGTTTGAATCCGCTGGTGACGGCGCTGTCGACCGGCGCTTCCGACATGAGCGGCTGGCTGCTGATGGGCCTGCCCGGTGCACTCTATGCATCCGGACTGGCGGAATCCTGGATCGTCATCGGCCTGATCCTCGGTGCCTGGATGAACTGGCGCTTTGTCGCCGGCCCCTTGCGTGTCTATACCGAGCGCGCCGGCAACTCGTTGACGCTACCCGATTACTTTACTCACCGTTTCGAGGACAAGCAGCGCTTGCTGCGGGTGCTGTCGGCGCTGGTGATCCTGGTGTTCTTCGCCATCTATTCGGCTTCCGGCATCGTCGCCGGCGCGCGCCTGTTCGAGAGCACCTTCGGTCTGCCCTACCAGAGTGCACTGTGGGCGGGCGCAGCCGTCACCATCGCCTACACGCTGATCGGCGGCTTCCTTGCAGTGAGCTGGACCGACACCGTCCAGGGCACGCTGATGATCCTGGCGCTGCTGATCACACCGTTGGTGGTGATCGTCGCCAGCGGCGGCCCCATCGATGCCTATGCCACCATCGCGAAGCTACACCCGTCGCGCGCCGACTGGTTTGCCGGCACCAGCGTCACCGGCATCGTCTCCCTGATGGCCTGGGGCCTCGGCTACGTCGGCCAACCGCACATCCTGGCGCGCTTCATGGCGGCCGAATCGCTGGCCGCGATACGGCCCGCCCGGCGCATCGGCATGAGCTGGATGGTGCTGTGCCTGATCGGTGCCGTTGCGGTCGGCTTCTACGCCAACGCCTGGTACGCGACGCATCCGGAACAGGCCGCACTGGTCGACGCCAACCCCGAGCGCGTGTTCATCCTGCTGGCACAGCAGTTGTTCAATCCGTGGATTGCCGGCGTGCTGCTGTCGGCGGTACTGGCGGCGATCATGAGCACACTGTCGTGCCAGCTGCTGGTGTGTTCGAGCGCGCTCACCGAGGATCTGTACAAGGCCTTCCTGCGCAAGCAGGCGAGCCAGCGTGAATTGATCTGGGTCGGCCGCAGTGCGTTGCTGGCGGTGGCGCTTGTGGCAATCGGTCTGGCCAGCAATCCGGAAAATCGCGTGCTCGATCTGGTGTCCTACGCCTGGGCCGGCTTTGGCGCAGCCTTCGGGCCAGTGGTCGTCCTGTCGCTGTACTGGCGCGCGATGACTCGCAACGGCGCACTGGCCGGGATGTTGGTCGGCGCGATCACCGTACTGGTATGGAAGCAGTACGCCTGGTTCGGGCTGTATGAAATGGTGCCCGGATTCGCATTGGCGTGCCTGGCGATCATCGTCGTCAGCCGACTCGGCAAAGCGCCAGACTCCGAGGTCACCGCGCGCTTTGTTCGAGTTCAGGGCGAACTGGGCGCGATGAAATACTAGCTAGGTGACCCAGTGAACATCCGGCGGCTCGCAAAAGATTGTCCGCAGGGCCCGTGTGTGGCTGGTCGCATTGAATCGCATCTGGCCTGATTGCACCGGAGCTGAACGCGCCCGGCCAAGCCGCCTGCTGCAAACTGAATATTCAGATGTCGCCAATGGACCGCCTGCCAGGTTGCGCCGATGCTCGGCAGCGAACACTTTCATCGACGACGGCGTGGGGGACGTCGCGACGATGACCCAAGTTCCCCCGCAAGGAGCCCGTAACATGCGCAAGACCCTGATCGGATGTGCCCTGCTGCTCGCCCTGCCGATGACCGCTTCGGCCTCCGATATCTGTGCCGATATCGACCAGGTTTCCCAGGGCTGGGATGCACTGTCGACCCTGGTCGATGAGACCGAGGGCGATGGTTTCAGTGCCGACGAAGTCGCCCAGATTGAACAGGCGGTAGCCTCGCTCACCGAGGGCAGCGCGGCGCTGGCCGGCCTGCTGCAGGGCGCCGGCAACGAACATCAGGTGGCTCTGGGCAAGGAACTGGAGGAAGTGCTCAAGGAATTCGCGAGCCTCGACGGCTCCGCCGAAGTTGATTACGTTGTCGGCGCCATCGACGACGTGACCAATGCCGTCGATGCGGTCACCGAAGACTGCGACGCGGCTCACGGCGAATAGAAAGATCGCTGATTTTGCCGATTCAGGACCGGGTGAGAGCGCCCCTCGCGATACGGACGCTCTGCCGCGCGGAAAGGGCGCTCTCACTCTGAACGACATTGCAATCGAAGGCCTCCGCGGCTGGCGCCAACTCCATGCTGCCGCGGAGTCAGCTAAGATGTACCGAACGGCTCATGTGCAGCCGTCGAAAACGAATTCCGAGGAGGGAAACCCGTGATCTTTCGTCTGTCCGCCGCGCTGGTCCTTGCACTCAGCGCTTTTGCAGTCCAGGCCCAGCAGGCCGTCAATCCCAAGCCCTTGACCGACGAGGAGCGTGCCGAAATCAACGCCCAGCGCCGCGCCGGCTGCAAGGCGCATGGCGAGAACCTGAAGATGCTGCAGGGCGACAATCCCTTGATGATCGAAGAGGGCGGCAAGCAGCGCGAGCTGACGCGTGCCGAGCGTGATGCGCAGATTGCCGACACGCAGAAGATTCTCCAGGACTACTGCGGCGAGAAGCCCAAAGGCAGCTGAAAATACTCAAGTGCGAATGCCAGAGGCCCGCAATCGCGGGCCTCTTGTTGTCCGTCTCCCGAAAACTGCCGATCGTCGGTTGCGATGAAGTGCCTGAGGCATGTGTTCAGAGCTACTTCCCGCAATTGGGTGCATGCTCCGGACAAGCGACCAATCGTAACCGGGAGAGCTCATGTCGGCAGAAAATCCGATCGTAAGACTCCTCCTCATCGAGGACGATCCTGACGATCAGTGGCTGTTTCAGGACTTGCTGTCGCGGATTGGCGGTGGCGAAACCTATCGGGTGGAACTGGCAACGACCTACGACGAAGCGCTGTCGGCACTCGCCCGGCATGAGCACGATATCGGCATCGTCGACTATCTGCTCGGGGCCGACACCGGCATAGATCTGCTGAACGCCACCGCAGCCGACCCGCTCCGGCCGCCTTTGATTCTCCTGACCGGACATGGCAGCGCTGAGGTGGACCGTGGTGCGCTGGCCGCCGGCGCCGCCGATTTCCTGGTCAAGGCCTCGCTCGATGGCGGGCGTCTCGAGCGCAGCTTGCGCTACGTGTTGGCCCAGCACCGACTGACCCAGCGACTACTGGAACGCGAACGGAACTTCGCAGTCATTTTCGACGCCAGTCCGATGCCGCTTTGGGTCTATGACGACGAAACCCTGAAGATCCTCGAAGTCAACGAGGCTGCTCTCGCCCTGTATGGCTACGGCAGAGAAGAGTTTCTGCGGCTGAAGATCACCGATCTTCGGGCAGAAGCGGACGTTCCTGATTTCATCCGCTACCTCGACGAACACCGCGACACCACGGATAACCTGCAAGCCGGCATCTGGCGTCACCAGCGCAAGGACTCCTCGCCCGTTCACGTCGAGATCGTGCGCTCGCAGATCCACATCGGCGGCCGTCACCAGCGTCTGGTTGCCGCGACCGACGTGTCGGTGCGCCTGCACGCCGAACGCGTGCTGCAGGAGAGCGAAACCGCGCTGCGTCAGGTGCTGCACGAGGTCAGCGACGGGCTCATGGTCACCGACATGCAGAATCTGGTGCGGGTCGCCAATCCGGCGCTCTGTGTGTTGCTGGGACAGCCTGAGTCCGAACTGATTGGCCGGCCAGCACCCAAAGCACTCAGCGACAGCGCGGAATCCAGCATCGAACTGATGGACGGCTTTGGCGCCGTTCACGACATCGATCTGCGCGCCGCCGAAAGCTCCTGGAAGGCGCGGCGGCGCGCGTGCTGACGCTGCGCGACGTCACCGCGCAGCGCGCCAGCGAACGCCAGTTGCGACTGCTGCGGCGCGCGGTGGAGTCCAGCAAGGACGGGATCATCATCGTCGATCTTCGCGCGCCAGATCAGCCGATCCGCTACGTCAACGCAGGCTTTGAACGCATCACCGGGTATCGGTCTGACGATGTGGTTGGCCGCAATTGCCGCTTCCTGCAAGCCGAGGATCGTCTGCAGCCGGAGATCGAGACCGTAGGCCGCGCCATTGCCGAACGCCAGGACTGCGAGGTGGTGCTGCGCAATTATCGAAAGGACGGCAGCCTGTTCTGGAACCGCCTGATGCTGTCGCCGGTACCGGACGAGAGCGGCAAGGTTACGCACTACATCGGCGTCCAGACCGATATCACCGCACAGAAAGTGATGGAGGCCGAGCATCAGTACCTGGCCACGCATGATCCATTGACCCGATTGCTGCGCTTTGCCGGATCCGAGGCACGCATCGAGGCACTGCTTGCGCAAGCGCGCGAGCGGAAGCGGCGGATGGTGGTGATTTCCGTCGACCTCGACGGATTCCACTCGGTCAACGACACCATGGGGTTCGCCGTCGGCGATGCCGCGCTGCGGCTTGTGGCCGATCGCTTGCGCGCAGCGTCCGGCCCGGAATGCGAGGTGATGCGTTACGCCGGGGAAGAGTTTGTCATCGCGATCGGCGACGTCGATCCGGCGGCGGATCTCACGCAACTGGCCACCCGCTACTGCGAGTGCATCGCCGAGCCGATGCCGATCTCGCAGCTTGCGACCCTGTACTTGACCGCATCGGTCGGCGTATCAGCGTTCCCCGACAGCGGCCAGACCGTGCTCGACCTGACCCGGCAGGCCGACACCGCCACCAAGCGAGCCAAACGCAATGGTCGCAATGGCGTGTACGTGTTCAGCAACGAGCTCAGCGACGCCCTGAGCGACCGTCTGGCGCTCGGTGGACGCCTGCGCGAGGCGCTGGCCCGCGACGAATTCCTGCTGTACTACCAGCCGCAAGTGGACGCCCAGAATGGCAATGTGGTCGGCCTGGAGGCGCTGGTGCGCTGGAGCAGTCCAGAGTTTGGACTGCTGCTGCCGAACCGCTTCATACCGGTTGCCGAAGACAACGGCATGATCCTGCACCTGGGTGCCTGGGTCTTGCGCACCGCCTGCCGACAGCTGCGAGCCTGGATCGACAGCGGGCTGTCGGGTTTTCAGGTCAGCGTCAACGTGTCGGCGGCGCAGATGCAGCGACCGAACTTCGTTGCCGATGTCGGCCGCATCCTGAGCGAGACGGCAATCGACCCCGGAATGCTGCAGTTGGAGCTGACCGAAAGCGTGCTCATGGACAATGCCGAGCGCTCGGCGATACAAATGCGGCAGCTGAACAAGCTCGGTGTGCGTATTGCGCTGGATGATTTCGGCGTCGGCTACTCCAGCCTGAGCTACCTGCGCCGCTTCCCTATCCACAAGCTGAAGATCGATCAGTCTTTCATCGCCAACATTACTCGGGACGGCAAGGGCGCCGCGCTGGTGCGCGCAATGATCTCCATTGGGCATCACCTGGGAATGCGCGTGGTCGCCGAGGGCGTCGAAACTGCAGCCCAGTCGAGTTACCTGCTGCGCAATCACTGCGATGAGCTGCAGGGCTTTCATTTCAGCGAGGCGCTGCCCGCCAGCAAGATTCCGGAGCTGTTGCGGCACCGTTACCAGACGCGTGATGAAAAGGTGCACCTGGAACCGCGGCGCACGCTGCTGCTGCTCGACGACGATGAGAACATCCTGCGCTCGTTGATCCGGCTGTTTCGCCGGGAGAACTATCAGGTGCTGTCTGCCAGCAACGCCACCCGCGCCTTCGAACTGCTGGCGACCCATTCGGTTCAGGTGGTGATGTCCGACCAGCGCATGCCGGGCATCAGCGGCACCGAATTTCTCAGTCAGGTCAAGGCCCTGTACCCGGAGACGATGCGCATCGTGTTGAGCGGCTACACCGATCTGGCGAGTGTCACCGACGCCATCAACCGCGGCGCGATCTACAAGTTCCTGACCAAGCCCTGGGATGACGACGCATTGTGCGACCAGGTGCAGGAAGCCTTTCGTCAGTTCGAGCAGAATGCAGATGCCAAGCCATGAGAGTGATTGCTCCGGCTGCCCAGAAGGATCGCCGCTCTTTGGTGCATACCCGCATCGCGCTGACCCGGCCCTTCTTCACGGAACCGCTGCAGGGGCCCGGAACCGGCGAGGTCGAGGGCTCAAGTGCGATAAATTGCCTCGTGCGAAGACATCCAGGGTACGAGATGAGCGATCCCGACCCCGATTCCGGCCCGCAGACCTGATCGATGAACGACTATTGCCGACATGTGTTGATCGCGGAAGACGATCCTGACGATCGCGCCTTGATCGGCGATGCCCTGATCGACGCGGGTTTCCACGCGCCCGACTATGTGAAGGACGGCCAGGAATTACTCGACTATCTCGAGCGTGCCGACAGCAACTGCGACCAGACCCGGTTCCCGATCAGGCCGAGCCTGATCCTGATCGACCTCAACATGCCGCGGGTTGACGGACTGGCGGCCATTCGCCAGATCCGCAGCGATCCCCGTTTCCGTGGCGTGCCCCTGGTGGTTCTGAGCACATCCAATGCACCCGCAGAAATCCGCCGGGCCTATGAGGACGGCGCCAGTACCTACATCGTGAAACCCAGCAACTACCAGGCGCTGGTCGACATCATGCGCGCCATCGATCAGTACTGGTTCAAGACCGCTTCCTTGTCGAAACCGCCGTGATCTTCACCGCGGCCCGAGCGTATCGCCAGCAGGCCACCCTTGCGGGTCCCCGGGCGGCATGGTCGGTGCGGGGCGTCAGAGTTCTTCGTCCCAGTCCAGGTCAATCGATCCATCCGGCTGCCGTTTGACCTGGGTGATTCCCGGGTAGCGTTCTTCCAGTCGTTTCACCGCAAGCTCGGTGCGCGACAGTTTGCCCTGTTGCACGCGCACCAGATCAGCCAGACGTGCATTCTCGATCACCAGCGCACGGTGCTCGAGCGCCTGGCAGATCGCCAGGGCGAGATCGTGATCGTCCCAGGGCTTGCCGATGAACCGGTAGATTTCGGCTCGGTTGATGGCGGCGATCAAGGCTTTCAGGTCGGCATAGCCGGACAGATCATCCGCGCGATGTTGGGCTGGATCTCGCGCAGCTTCTCGAGAAAGACGACGCCGTCCATCTCCGGCATCCGGTAGTCGGAAATCACCAGATCGAAGGCGGCCTCCTTGGCGCGCGCGAGCGCCATTAGCGGACTGCTGAAGGTTTCGATGGCCAGCGGCGCCGTAAATGTGCCCTCGGGCATCGCCATCAGCGCGCGGCGCAGGCTGCTGAGTATGTTGACTTCGTCGTCGACCAGCATCAATCGGGGCATGGCACAATTCCTTAAACAGTCGGCCCAAGAGCCGGTTGGCCAGGTTCATCCAGACCGTGTTTGCGAATCGGCAGGTAGACCCGAAAGCAGGTGCCCTTGCCGACCTTGCTTTCCACTTCAATTCGGCCGTGATGGTTCTGCACGATGCCGAAGGACAGTGCCAGGCCAAGGCCGGTACCTGTGCCTACCGGCTTGGTCGTGAAAAACGGATCGAAGATGCGCTTCAGGTGTTCCGGCGCGATACCGACGCCATCGTCGGCGATCGCGACACAGATCTCCCCAACCAGGCAGGTGGTGGTGATGGAGATGACGCCACGCTCCTTGATCGCCTGACCGGCATTGACCAGCAGATTCAGAAACACCTGGTTCAACTGCGACGGCATGCACTCGATCGCCGGCAACGCGCCAAAATTCCGCTGCACCTCCGCCTTGTACTTGAGCTCATTCCAGACGATGTTGATCGTGCTCTCCAGCCCGCGATGGATGTCGACAATCATCCAGTCTTCCGACTCGGCCTGTCCGCCATGCGAAAAATCGCGCAGGTCGAGAACGATCTTCTTGACTCGCGTGATCCCTTCGCGCGACTCGTCGAGCAATTGCAGCAAATCTCCGCGCAGGAAACCGTAGTCGATCTGGCGCTTGATTTCCTCGATCTGCGCGCTTTGGACCGCGTCGTTCTGCGACATGGCGCCGGCCCAGCTGTCATAGCTGTCGAGCAGACTCAACAGCCCGCGTACGTAGGTCTGCAAAGTGCCGAGGTTCGACTGCACATAGCCGATCGGGTTGTTGATTTCATGCGCGACGCCTGCCGCCAACTGGCCGATCGAGGCCATCTTCTCGGACTGGAGCAACTGCAGCTGCGTTTCCTTGAGCCGTGAATACGCTTGCTCGAGCTCGACGTTGCGATCCTGCAGCGTCTGTTCGCGCTTCCATTCGCGACTGACGTCGCGCGCGTGGAAGGCGATGCCGGGAACACCTTCGGCATGAATGGTCTGCATTTCCATGGCGACGCTGCTCACGCGGGTTCCACTCGCGTCTTCGCTGCTCAGGTGGTACTCGGCCGACCAGCGACCACGGTCGCGCAACAGTTGCAGGACGCCGGGGCTGAAAACCACATCCTCGAGGGTGCCGACATGTCCGCCATGCGACCAGTACATCTGCTCCATGGCGGCCGCTGCGGCATTCCGGTAGAGCACATCGCCGTCGATCTCGCTGATCCAGATGCCGTCATCCAGCAACTCGAGCGTGGCCAGCCGCAGCACCTGGATCGAGGCGGGCGAATCGCCGGCTGGCTGCTCCGATCGGACGGGACCGTCATCGTCCTCGGACATCGTTTTCGCCATGGCTGGGTGATACCTGCATCTTGAACCACTGGGCCGCGCGACGCAAAGCCGGCGCGCGGGGCGCCCTCGCTATTCACCGCCTGGCGGCTTCCCCCGCACCCGCTCCGGTAGGCAAGACCACGATGAAACGGGCGCCGACGCCGGGCTCACCGATGGCGCGTACGGTGCCGCCATGGCGTTCCACCAGACGCCGCACGATGGCCAGTCCCATGCCGGTGCCCTCGTGCTCGCTGCGCGAATGCAGGCGCTTGAACGGATTGAAGATCTGCTCGGCGAATCTGGTTTCGAAGCCGATGCCGTTGTCGACGAATTCAAGCTGCACTGCCGCCTCATCGCCCAAGGTCGCGGGCGCGCAGGAAATGCGTATCTCCGGGATACGCTCGGGGCTGCGGAACTGGAGCGCATTTCCGAGCAGATTCTGGAACAGCTGCCGCATCTGCAGCGCGTCCGCGACGATCGCAGGGAGTTCTGGAACCAGGATACGGGCATGGGTGAACTCGATTTGTGCATCCAGATCCGTCAGGACCTCGCGCCAGATCCGCATCAGGTTGACCTGGGTGGATGGCCGTGCGCCAGTCGCGATCCGCGAGTATTCCAGCAGATCGTCGATCAGTGACTGCATCCGCGCCGCGGCCCGGCTCATGCGATCCAGGTAGTCGCGCGCGGAGTCGTCCAGTTGCTGTCGATGGCGGGTCACCAGCAGTTCGGAGAAGGTGCGGATCTTGCGCAGCGGCTCCTGTAAATCATGCGACGCGACGTATGCGAACTCTTCCAGTTCGTGATTGCGGCGACCGAGCTCAATCAACGACCGCTGCAGTGCAAGCTTGGACTCGCGTCGCTCGGTGATGTCCATGACCATGCCAAGGTGGCGCACGGGTCGCTCGGCGGAATCGAATTCGACCACTCCGCGCTCATACATCCAGCGCAGCATCCCATCGGGCCGGCGGATGCGGTACTCGACGTTGATCAGCGGCTGCGAGGCGCACGCCTCCGCCGTCGCCGCCAGCAGGATCGGCTGATCTTCGGCCAGGACAAACGCGTAGAAGTGCTCAAGCGTTCCGCGGAATTCCGCGGGAGCGATTCCGAACAACGCGCAGGTTGCATCGGACCAGAGCAGCAGGTTGCTGCCGATATCGAAACTCCAGCTGCCCATCTGGCCGATGCGCTGGGCGTTTTCCAACAGGACCGACTGTTCCCTCCGCGCCTCCTCCTCCCGCTTCCGTGCGCTGATGTCGTGGCAGGTGCCCAAGGCTCGCAATGGTCGCCCGGCCTCGTCTGTGGATACCTGCCAGCGCTCCTCGACGTACTTGACCTGCCCATCGTGCAGCAACAAGCGGTGCTCCAGTACTCCCGTCCGCGCTTCGCTCAGAGATCGAACGAAGGCCGCATCGACGAAGGCTCGATCGTCCGGATGCACCAGGTCCAGAAAGCGCGCGTGCGTGGGAACGAAGGTGTCCGGATCAACGCCGAAGATTCGATAGGTCTGCTCCGACCAGTTGACCGCGCCGCTAGCCGCGTCGGTCTCCCAACTGCCGAGTCCGGCGACTTGTTGCGCTTCCACGAGTCGCGCGCGTTCGCGATCCAGACCCTCCTCTTGCGCCAGTGCATCCAGCGCAATCGAGAGATCGGTGGCGGCCGCGGCAAGCAGTCCGATCTCCTGCTCCTGAAAGAAGTCCACTTCGGCGGCGTAGACACTGAGCGCCCCGATCGGCCTGCCCCTGGAGTTGATCGCAAACGTGGCGCGGCTCCGAAAGCCGCGGGCCGTCAGCATCTCGCGCGAGTCCTGCGTGTCCGGGTTCGCCAGGATGTCGTTACAGATGCTCGAATCCTCACCGTACGGAATGCAGCCGGCGTTGAGGTCCGCAGAGTACCCATCGGCACCTGCGCGATTGCCGCCGAGAATCCCCAGATCATCGCCCCAGGACGCGACCGGCTGCAGATGGTTGGCTTCGGGCGTGAGCCAGCAACCGATCCAGGCCATGCGCATGCCGCCTTGTTCGACCAACTCACGACAGACGCGGTCCAGAAGTTGCTGGCGCGATCCGGCGCGAACGATCGCCTGGCTGACCGCGGTACGGGCGACGTGCAGACGGCGCAATCGATCGATCTCGGCTTGGCGCGCCTGTCGCTCGCGGATGTCACGCAGAAACATCGTGCGCGAAGTACCGTGTTCGCCCGCAGATTGGGAGATCGACGCTTCGATCGGAATCTCGCTGCCATCGGCGCGCCGAGCATGCAGAACGAGGCCGGTTCCGGTCGCCCCATCCACCTGATCCGGAATGAAGTCTGTTATCGGCCTGCCGACCGCGGATGCGGCACGGCAACTGAACATCTGCTCCGCAGCGCCGTTGAAGCGCAGGATCCGCCGCTCACGGTCCACCGCCACGATGGCATCCATCGCGGTGTTGATGATCTCGGCCAGTTGCGCCTCGCTGGCATGCAATGCCAGCGCCTGTGCACGAGTTGCCGCATGACCGAGCTCAATGGCACGGAAGGCGCGGCGCAGCAGGACCAGCAACAGGGCCGCGGTGAGGGCGACGAACGCGAGACCCTTGTAAACGCTCCACTTGATGATGTCTGCAGGATGTTCGAGCAGCAGCGCCAGGACCCAGTCGGATCCATAGATCCACAGCGCTGCAAACGCCAGGTAGCTGCCAACCACGTGCCAGGCGCCAGGCGATCCCGGGCCCGGTTTGACGCGCACCGGCGTGCCCTGTTCGGCGGTTTGGTCCGAATCTGATCGCGACGACTGGCTGCTGGAGGTCTTCATCGTCGCGATGCGAAAAAATGCCGCACCCGCCTTCAACTACGCGTCGGGAATGCATTGTGCGGCGCATCGCCGCCCCGATCAACCACCGCGAATGTCGTGCCGGATGCAGGCGCCGGCGACGAAGCAGGTCACGTCGACTTGGTCGACGCGACCTGCCATCGCGAGCGGGTCAGCGCTTGTTCTTGCCCAGGCCCGCGGCTTCGCGCAGGGCTTCGGCGCGGTCGGTGCGTTCCCAGGAGAACGTGGTGAACGGCCCGACTTTCTCCTTGACCTTCTTGCCACCGACATAGGTTTCATTGTCGTAGTGCGAGTCGGCCACCGGCTTGCGGCCGAAATGACCGTGCGCCGCCGTGGCCTGATACATCGGATGGATCAGGTCGAGCATCTTGACGATGCCGTACGGGCGCAGGTCGAAATGCGCGCGGATCAGCTTCTCGATCTCGGCGTCGGAGATCTTGCCGGTGCCGAAAGTGGTCACCGAGATGCTGGTCGGCTCGGCCACGCCGATTGCGTACGAGACCTGAATCTCGCACTTGCTGGCGAGGCCGGCGGCGACGATGTTCTTGGCGACGTAGCGGCAGGCGTACGCTGCCGAGCGATCGACCTTGGACGGATCCTTGCCGGAGAACGCGCCGCCGCCGTGACGCGCCATGCCGCCGTAGGTGTCGACGATGATCTTGCGGCCGGTCAGGCCGCAATCACCGACCGGACCACCGATGACGAACTTGCCGGTCGGATTGACGTGGAACTTGGTGTGCTTGCCGATCAGCTTTGCCGGCAGCACCGGCTTGATGATGTATTCCATCACCGCTTCGATCAGATCCTTCTGCTTGATGTCCGGATCGTGCTGCGTCGACAGCACCACGGCGTCGATGCTCGACACCTTGTCGCCGTCGTAGCGCATCGTCACCTGGCTCTTGGCGTCCGGACGCAGCCACGGCAACGGCGATTTGGCCTTCTTGCGCACCTTGGTCTGCTGTTCAACCAGGCGGTGGCTGTAGAAGATCGGTGCCGGCATCAGATCGACGGTCTCGTCGCAGGCATAGCCGAACATCAGGCCCTGGTCGCCGGCACCCTGTTCTTCCGGGCTCTTGCGGTCGACGCCCTGGGCGATATCCGGCGACTGCTTGCCGATCAGGTTGAGCACGCCGCAGGTGGCACCGTCGAAGCCCACATCGGAACTGTTGTAGCCAACGTCGACGATGACCTTGCGCACCAGCGACTCCAGGTCGACCCAGGCGCTGGTGGTGATCTCGCCGGCGACGATGGCGACACCGGTCTTGACCATGGTCTCGCAGGCGACGCGCGCCGACTTGTCCTGCGCCAGGATTGCGTCGAGCACGGCATCGGAAATCTGGTCGGCCAGCTTGTCCGGGTGGCCTTCGGAAACGGATTCGGAAGTGAACAGATAAGCGCTCATCAGCAGTCCTAAGTCAGGGCAACAAGGCGAAAGGCCGCGGATCATACCCGTCGCCGCCTTGACGCGCACCTAACGGACGTTTAGACGGCCACAGGCCGGATGCCCGATGTATTCGACTGATGACGCATTGACGCTGCGCCAAGCGGATCCTAAGATCGCGTGCTCATGCTGCAGTGCAGCAACAAGGAACCATAGTCATGGCTGAGAATCGTGAACGACTGGCGGTCGTCACCGGCGGCATCGGTGGCCTCGGAACAGAGATCTGTCGACACCTGGCGCGCTCCGGCCGTCGCGTGGTGGCTGCGGATCTCGATCTGCAGCCCGAACGTGTAGACAGCTTTCGCCAGTCGCTGGCGGAATTCAATGGCCAGATCCGCTTCGAGCCGCTGAACGTCGCCGATTTCGACGATTGCGCCGAGTTCGCGCAGCGCGTGCAACAGCACCACGGCGCGGTCGACATCCTGGTCAACGCCGCCGGCATCACCCGCGACACGACCTTGCGCAAGATGGACGCCAATCACTGGAACGACGTCATGCGCGTCAATCTGGATGGCGTGTTCAACCTGTCGCGGCAGTTCGTCGACGGCATGTGCGATCGCAATTTCGGGCGCATCGTCAACATCAGCTCGGTCAATGGCCAGACCGGCCAGTTCGGGCAGACCAATTACTCGGCGGCCAAGGCCGGCATGCATGGCTTCACCATGGCGCTGGCCCGCGAGGTCGCGCGCAAGGGCGTCACCGTCAACTCGGTATCCCCGGGCTACTGCAAGACCGCGATGGTGATGCAGATCGCCGAACCGATCCGCAACGAGATCATTGCCAAGATCCCGGTCGGCCGCCTCGGCGAGCCCTCCGACATCGCCCGTGTGGTCGATTTCCTCAGCGCCGAAGACGCCGGCTTCATCACCGGCGCCAATGTGCCGGTGAATGGCGGCTATTTCATGGATTGAGGGGGCGCTCGCGCCGGGGACCGGGGCTGCGCGCGCAGTAGTGGTAGTGGCGGACCGGCGGCCTCACATTCGCACCGCGCTCTCCACCCCACTCCTGCTCCCACCACTCTGCTTCACTGATCCTGGCACCCTGCTTGCGCACGATCAGCATCGCCAGTTCGATCGCCTGCTCGTAGTTCAGGCGCGGATCGACCGATGAGCGATAGGCGCGTTCCAGGTCGATCTCGGTCAAGTCGCGTGCGCCACCCATGCATTCGGTGACGTTCTCGCCAGTCAGTTCCAGGTGTGCGCCACCGAGGCGTGACCCGCTCGCGGCGTGAATGTCGAAGGCCTGCTCAAGTTCCGATCGAATGTTCTCGAAACGCCGCGTCTTGTAGCCGTTGGCGGTCGCTTCCGTGTTGCCATGCATCGGGTCGCAGCACCACAGAACGCGCTTGCCGTTGTTCCTGACGGCATCGATCAAGCGCGGCAGATGTTCCGCAATCTTGGTCGCACCCAGGCGGTGGATCAAGGTCAGCCGGCCCGACTCATTCTCCGGATTCAGCCGGTCGATCAGGCGCAACAGCTGATCGGCGGTGACCGACGGGCCGATCTTGACGCCGATCGGATTGCGGATGCCGCGGAAATACTCGACGTGCGCGCCATCCAGCGCTGCGGTGCGCATACCGATCCACGGATAGTGCGTCGACAGGTTGAACCAGCCCCACTGGCGCGGAACCTGGCGCGTCAGCGCCTCTTCGTAGTGCAGCAGCAAGGCTTCGTGCGAGGTATAGAAATCGACCCGCCGCAGGCTGCCGATCGGCGCCCCACCGACGCTCTCCATGAAACGCACGGCATCGCCGATCGAACGCACCATGTCGCGATATTCGCGCTCGAAAGGCGAGTGCTTGACCCAATCCAGATCCCAGTACTCGGGATGGTGCAGGTCAGCGAAACCACCGTCGATCAGCGCGCGCACGAAGTTCATCGTCAGCGCCGAACGCGAATGGCCCTCGATCATGCGTCTGGGATCCGGGCGTCGCGACTCGGGTGTGAAGTCCGGGCCATTGACCAGATCACCGCGATAGCTGGGCAGGGTGACGCCGTCCTTGGTTTCCAGATCCGCCGAGCGTGGCTTGGCGTATTGACCGGCAAAACGCCCCACGCGCACGATCGGCTGCTTCAGACCATGCACCAGCACCAGGCTCATCTGCAGCAGGACCTTGAGGCGGTTGGCGATATGCGGACTGCTGCAATCGCTGAAGTTCTCCGCGCAATCGCCGCCCTGCAGCAGAAAGCGGCGGCCCTCGGCGGCATCGGCCAGTTCCTGGCGCAGTTGCAGAATCTCCCACGAAGTCACCAGCGGCGGCAGGCGCTTGAGCTCTTGCAGATTCTCGGCGAGCAACTGGGCGTCGTCGTACTGCGGCTGTTGCAGCGCCGGAAACTGCGCCCAGGATGCTGGCGACCAATCTTTGGCTTCGTGGATTGCAGAGAGCACTCGTTCCTTCCTCAACACCTTGCAGACCCCTGTTCGGAAACGCGCGCAGTCAGCGCGCCATTGCCCCGCGCCCGGGCGGAAACACTGCGAGCGCGATCATGCCAGCGCTCATCAGTACGAATGACGCAAACGTCCACACTGGCATGCTGAATCCGAGGAACACCCAATCGATGTTGGCGCATTCACCCGAAGTCATCATGACGGTTTTCAACAGATTGCCCAGTGGAAAGTTCTCCCACATGTAGTCCAGCGGCGGCGCGCACGAGGGCACCTGGTCCTTGGGCAAGGATTGCAGCCAGACATGGCGACCGGCAATGGCGGCCCCCAGTCCGGTCGCCAGCAATCCAAGCACGGCGTAGACGCGGATGCCCCAACCGGATGGACCGTGCAGAGCTCCGAGGACACAAATCACCGCGAAAAGGATGACCGCTGCACGCTGGAACATGCACAGGGGGCACGGTACCAGACCCAGCACGTGCTCGGCATACGCCGCGTAGGCGATCAAGCAAACACACAGAAGCGCAAAAGCGCCAAACACCTTTCGTGAGGTCAACTGACCCAATCCCAGCATGACTCGCCCCACCCGATCCCATGATTGAAGCGACTTCGACCGCCGAAGCGAGCAAAGGTTTCCCTCCAGCACGCAGGTTCTGGCGCATCTGACGCCGTTGAATTCCGAGTGTAACCCGAAAGTCATGGAATGCTGCAACGCAAAAAACGAAGGCCGCCCAGTGGGCGGCCTTCGTCAGAACTGCGGGTCCGAATTGCCTCAGGCGTCGGCGGCAACCGCTGCGGACTTCTGCGGCCGATCCACCAGCTCGACGTACGCCATCGGCGCGTTGTCGCCAGCGCGGAAACCGCACTTGAGGATGCGCAGGTAGCCGCCCGGACGCGAGCGATAGCGCGGGCCGAGTTCGACGAACAGCTTGCCGACCACCGCCTTGTCGCGCAGCCGGTCGAAGGCCAGACGGCGATTGCTCAGACCGTCGACCTTTGCCAGTGTCAGCAACGGCTCCGCAAAGCGGCGCAGCTCCTTGGCTTTCGGCAGCGTGGTCTTGATCAGCTCGTGCTGAAACAGCGAGTTGATCATGTTCTGGAACATGGCTTTGCGGTGGGAACTGGTGCGCGCAAATGCGCGTCCGGCATTACGATGACGCATGGCAAATCTCCTTGATCAGCCGCCAAAACCGCTGGTGGCGAGGCCCGGCGGCGGCCAGTTTTCGAGTTTCATGCCGAGCGACAACCCGCGCGCGGCCAATACATCCTTGATCTCGGTCAGTGACTTCTTGCCGAGGTTCGGAGTCTTCAGCAACTCCACTTCGGTGCGCTGAATCAGGTCACCGATGTAGTAGATGCTCTCGGCCTTCAGGCAATTGGCCGACCGCACCGTCAGCTCCAGATCATCGATCGGGCGCAACAGGATCGGATCAACCTCGGCGCGACCCGCCACCGGGCGCTCTTCAGCGCGGCGACTGACGTCGACGAACGCACCCAGCTGGTCAACCAGAATGCCGGCTGCCTGCTTGACCGCGTCGACCGCATCGACAGTCCCATCGGTCTCGACGTCCAGCACCAGCTTGTCCAGATCGGTGCGCTGCTCGACACGGGCACTCTCGACCGTGTAAGCCACCCGACGGATCGGCGAATACGTCGCATCGATCTGCAGGCGTCCAATCGGACGAGCTTCGTCTTCCGGCATCCGACGGCTGCTGGCAGCCTCGTAACCGACACCCTTGGCGACCTTCAGGCGCATCGACAAGGACACGTCCTTGGTGAGCGTGCAGATCACCAGATCCGGGCTGACGATCTCGACGTTGTGATCGGTGGTGATATCACCTGCCGTCACCGCGCCGCGGCCCTTGCGGCTGAGGTGAACCGTGGTCTGCTCGACATTGTGCAGACGCACCGCCACGTCCTTCAGGTTCAACAAAATCTCGACGACGTCCTCCTGGACGCCCTCGATCGTGCTGTACTCGTGCAGCACACCATCAATCTCGACTTCCGTGATTGCAGCCCCCGGAATGGACGACAGCAGCACACGTCGCAGCGCGTTGCCCAAAGTGTGGCCGAAACCCCGTTCCAGCGGCTCGAGCACGACTCGCGCACGCCGTTCGCCGGCATTCTCGACCACCAGATTATGGGGACGCAGCAAGCTCGTTGCAGACGTCATGTGAAACCTCGCAGGATTACTTGGAGTAGAGCTCGACGATCAAATTTTCATTGATGTCGGCGGACAGATCGCTGCGGTCTGGGAGCTGCTTGAACACGCCCTGAGCCTTCGCGGCATCAACTTCGAGCCAACCCGGGGCCAGATCCATTTCCTGGCTCAGCGTCAGCGCTTCCTTGACCCGCAACTGTTCCTTGGCGCGATCCGCAAGCGCAACGACGTCGCCGATCTTGACCTGATAGGACGGGACGTCGACGAACTTGCCGTTCACCTTGACGCCGCGATGCGCGACCATCTGGCGCGCCTGCGCCCGGGTCACCGCGAAGCCGAGACGGTAGACGATGTTGTCCAGTCGGCACTCGAGCAACTGCAGCAGGTTCTCGCCGGTCGCGCCACGGCGACGGCTGGCTTCTGCGTAGTAGCGACGGAACTGCCGCTCGAGCACACCGTAGATGCGCTTGACCTTCTGCTTCTCGCGCAACTGCACCGAGTAGTCAGAGTTCTTTGCTTTCTTCGCTGCACCGTGCTGGCCGGGCTTCTGCTCCAGCTTGCACTTCTTGTCGAGCGGGCGGGCCGGGCTCTTCAGAAACAGATCCGTACCCTCGCGGCGCGCGAGTTTGCAGGTGGGTCCAATATAACGTGCCATGACGTCAATCCTCCTTGATTACACGCGACGGCGCTTCGGCGGACGGCAGCCGTTATGCGGAATCGGCGTCACATCCAGAATGTTGGTGACCTTCAGTCCGAGCGCATTGAGCGCACGCACCGCAGACTCACGACCCGGGCCCGGGCCCTTGATGCGAACCTCAAGCGCCTTGACACCGTACTCCAGCGCCACGCGACCCGCCTTTTCGGCAGCCACCTGGGCTGCGAACGGCGTGCTCTTGCGTGAGCCGCGGAAGCCGGCGCCGCCTGAGGTCGCCCAACTCAGGGCATTGCCCTGGCGATCAGTGATGGTGATCACCGTATTGTTGAACGAAGCCTGCACGTGTGCGATGCCATCTGACACCGAGCGCTTGATCTTCTTTTTGGCCTTACCAGCCGCGGCAGCCGCCTTGCTCATTTTCTAATTCCGTATGAATGTGCTTACTTCTTGATCTGCTTGCGCGGGCCTTTACGGGTGCGCGCATTGGTGCGCGTCCGCTGGCCACGAATCGGCAAACCTTTGCGATGACGCAGACCGCGGTAGCAACCGAGGTCGATCAGGCGCTTGACGCTCATCGCGACTTCGCGGCGCAGGTCACCTTCGACGGTGAACTTGCCGACTTCGGCGCGAAGACGCTCGACCTCCGCCTCGGAGAGGCTCTTGACCTTGGTCGCCGGATCCACACCAGCGGAAGCGCAAATCTTGCGCGCGCTGCTGCGGCCCACGCCGTAGATGCTGGTCAAGCCAATCCAGGCATGCTTGTTGACCGGGATGTTGACTCCCGCGATACGTGCCATTTGTAATCTCCACTCCAAGAGCGCGACTGGTGGAACCGCCTATTGTAGCAGCTCCATCCCGAGAATGCGCAAGTTCCTCAAATTCCAAATACGCCGGACAGCTTTACTTCAGCATTCCGCCACGGCCGACGTTCTTCAGGTTGGCTTTCTTCAACAGGCTGTCGTACTGATGCGACATCAAGTGCGCCTGGATCTGCGCCATGAAGTCCATCACGACAACCACCACGATCAGCAACGACGTCCCGCCGAAGTAGAACGGCACGTCGAAGTAGATGCGCATGAACTCCGGCAGCAGACACACCGAGACCAGGTAGAGGGCGCCGACCGCGGTCAGTCGAGTCAACACGCCGTCGATGTATTCCGCAGTAGCCTTGCCAGGCCGAATGCCCGGAATCAGCGCACCCGATTTCTTGAGATTGTCCGCAGTCTCCTGGGCGTTGAACACCATCGCCGTATAGAAGAACGCGAAGAAGAAAATCAGGCTTGCGTACAGCAGCATATGCAGCGGCTGCTCGGGCCCCAACATGGCTGCCAGGCGCTGCAGCCACCGCGTGCTCTCGCCGGTGCCGAACCAGGTTGCGGCAGTCGCCGGAAACAGGATCAGGCTGGAAGCGAAGATCGGCGGGATGACGCCCGACATGTTGAGCTTGAGTGGCAGATGCGAGGACTGGTTCTGGTAGGCCTGCCGTCCCGACATTCTTCGCGCATAGTTCACGGTGATACGCCGCTGCGCCCGCTCCATGAACACTACGAATGCGGTCACCACCACGACAATCGCGAGCACCAGAATGATCGACAGGAACTGAAGTTGCCCAGTGCTGGCAAGCTCCAGGGTGGTCGCGATCGCGCCCGGGAAACCAGCCACGATACCGGCGAAAATCAAGATCGAGATGCCGTTGCCGATGCCGCGCTCGGTCACCTGCTCACCCAGCCACATCAGGTACATCGTACCGGCAGTCAAACTGATCACCGCGGTAATCAGGAACCCAACCCTGGGCGATATCACCACGCTGCCGCCCTGCTGCTGCAAAGCGTAGGCCACGCCGAAACCCTGGAACAGCGACAGCCCGAGCGTGCCCCACCGAGTGTACTTGGTGAGCGTACGTCGTCCCGCCTCGCCTTCCTTCTTCAGCGCCTGCATCGATGGCAACGCAGTGCCGAGAATCTGCACCACGATGGACGCCGAGATATAAGGCATCACGCCGAGCGCGAGTATCGAGAAGCGCTCGAGAGCACCACCCGAGAACATGTTGAACACGTCGATGATGGTTCCGCGCTGCGACTCCATCAGCTTCAGCATGGCTTCGGGATTGACCCCCGGTACCGGAATGAAGCTGCCTGCGCGGAAAACGATCAACGCACCAAGTACAAAGAGCAGACGCGAACGCAGCTCGGTCAGACGACCGAGCCCGCCGAGCGCGGAGCCCGCACTGTTCGACGCGTTAGCCAAGAGTGTTTACTCCACCGATCCGCCGGCTGCGAGGATGGCCGCCTTCGCGCCTTCCGTGCAGGCGACACCACGAACGGTCAACGCGCGGGTAACTTCGCCCTGCTTGACCAGCTTGGCGCGCTTGATGTCGCCGCTGATGATGCCGGCGGCCACCAAGGACGCCAGGTCAACCACGTCTCCGGCAACCTTCACCAGGCGGTACAGCAACACCTCGGCGGCATCAGCAGACTTCTTGGAACGGAAGCCAACCTTCGGCAAGCGACGCTGCAACGGCATCTGGCCGCCTTCGAAGCCAGCCTTGATCTTGCCCCTTGCCGGTACGGGCGTACGAACCCTTGTGACCTCGGCCGCAAGTCTTGCCGAGCGTGGAGCCGATACCACGACCCACGCGACGACCTTCCTTCTTGCTGCCTTCGGCCGGCTTGATTGTATTCAGTCTCACGATGACTTCTCCACGCGATCGTCAGGCTCAGCCTTCGACCCGGACCAGATAGTTAACTTTGGCAATCAGGCCGCGCACGCTGGGACTGTCCTTCAGCTCGCGGACCTGGTTCATGCGCTTCAGACCCAGGGCCTTCACGCACAGTCGGTGATTGGCCGGGGTGCTGTTCGGGCTCTTGAACAAGCGCACACGAATCATTCCGCTCGTGGATTCACTGCTCATTGGTCTTCCCCGTCAACTGATCCAAACGCTTGCCACGCTTGGCGGCGTAGTCCGAAGGAGCCGCCATGCGGGCCAGACCCTTGACCGTCGCGCGCACCAGGTTGATCGGATTGCGCGAACCGAAGGCCTTGGCCAACACGTTCTGCACGCCAACCACCTCGAACACCGCGCGCATCGCGCCGCCGGCGATGACTCCGGTACCACCGGAGGCAGGCTGCATGTAGACCTTGGCCGCGCCGTGCGCGCCGTTGGTCGCGTACCACAGCGTGCCGGCGTTCAAACTGACCTTGACCATGTTGCGACGCGCGCGGTCCATGGCCTTGGAAATCGCGGCCGGCACCTCGCGAGCCTTGCCGTAGCCGATACCAACGCGGCCATTGCCGTCGCCCACTACCGTCAGCGCGGTGAAACCGAACTGCCGACCGCCCTTGACCACTTTGGCCACGCGGTTGACGGCCACCAGCTTTTCAAGCAGGCCATCGCTGCTCTCGTTATCTGTCGTCATGCTACTCACCTGAATAGGGTCGAGGGTTCGGCGGAGCCGTCCTCAGAACTGAAGACCACCCTCGCGGGCTGCGTCGGCCAGAGCCTGGATGCGCCCGTGATACTTGAATCCGGAACGGTCGAAGGCAACACGGTCCACACCTGCCGCCAGCGCCAGGCGTGCAATCGCACGACCCACCGCGGCAGCTGCCGTCTTGTTCTTCGTGCCGCCGAGTCCCTCGCGCACTTCTTTCTGCACCGTCGACGCGGCCGCCACGACGCCTGAACCGCCCGCCGCCAGCACCTGGGCGTAAATATGCTGCCCGGTTCGGTGTACGGTCAGCCGGGGAACCATCAGTTCCCGAATCCGATGCCGTGTCGACTGCGCCCTGCGCAACCGCGCTTCTTTCTTGTCCACTTTGGCCATGACTATCTGTCCTTGCTTAATACCGGGCCGCGACCGAAATCACGCCTTCTTGGCTTCCTTCAGGGTGATCTTCTCACCGCTGTAGCGCACGCCTTTACCCTTGTACGGTTCAGGCGGACGGAAGGCGCGAATCTTCGCGGCGACCTGTCCGACGGCCTGCTTGTCCGTACCCTTGATCAGAATTTCGGTCTGCGTCGGGGTTTCGATGCTGACGCCGGCCGGTACCTTGAACAGCACCGGATGCGAGAAGCCGAGCGTCAGATTGAGATCCGGACCCTGCATGTTGGCGCGGTAACCCACGCCGACCAACTCCAGCTTGCGCTGATACCCGGTATTCACGCCGGTCACCAGGTTTGCCAGCAATGCGCGCAGCGTGCCCGCCATTGCGTCATTCGCCAGCGCGGCAGGTGCCACGTTGACCGTCGAGCCTTCGATCGAGACACTCACGCCAGCGGGCTGACCCACGGACAGCGTGCCCTTCGGACCCTTGACCGCGATCGATCCGTCTTTCGCCGTCATCTCGACGCCCTTCGGCAACGAAATCGGCATTTTAGCTACACGAGACATGATCCACTCCTGACCTTAGGCCACCAGGCACAGCACTTCGCCGCCGAGACCCTCGGCGCGCGCCTTCGCGTCCGTCATCAGACCCTTGGAGGTCGAGACGATTGCGATACCGAGACCGCCCAGCACCTTCGGCAATGCATCATTGCCACGGTACTTGCGCAATCCCGGGCGGCTGACGCGATCGAGCTTCTCGATCACCGGACGTCCCTGGAAATACTTGAGCTTCAAGCTCATGACGCGCTTGCCGACACCGGCTTCGGAATTGGCGACGTCTTCGATGTAACCTTCGTCCTTCAGCAGTTGGGCGATCGCGAACTTCACACGCGATGCCGGCATCTGCACGGTCGGTTTGCCCATGGATTGCGCATTACGGATGCGCGTCAACATGTCGGCGATTGGATCGGTCATGCTCATGGCGATTACCTGATTCTAAGAATTCTTACCAACTGGCCTTACGCAGACCCGGGACATCGCCACGCATGGTTGCTTCGCGCAGCTTGTTACGGCCGAGACCAAACTTGCGGTAGTAGCCGCGCGGGCGACCAGACAGAGCGCAACGATTGCGCTGGCGACTGGGGCTCGAGTCACGCGGCAGCTTCTGCAGCTTCGCCTGCGCTTCCATCTTTTCATCGTACGACGCGGTCAGGCTCGAAATGACAGCCTTGAGCTCGATGCGCTTTGCACCGTACCGCTTGGCCAGCTTCTCGCGCTTGATCTCGCGATTTACCATCGACGTCTTCGCCATGGAGTTCTCCTAATCGGCGCGATCAGTTACGGAACGGGAAGCCGAAGGCCTCCAGGAGTGCTTTCGCTTCCTGGTCGGTCTTGGCGGTGGTGGTGAAGCAGATATCCATGCCGCGGAGCGCGTCGACCTGGTCGAAATCGATCTCGGGGAAGATGATCTGTTCCTTGACGCCGAAGTTGTAGTTGCCGCGGCCATCAAAGGCGCGACCCGACAATCCACGGAAGTCACGGACACGCGGCAAGGCAACGTTCACCAGACGATCGAGAAACTCGAACATGCGGCTGCGGCGCAGCGTGACCTTGCAGCCGATCGGCCAGCCGTCGCGGATCTTGAAGGTGGCGATGGACTTCTTCGCCAGCGTCGTGATCGGCTTCTGACCGGCGATCTTGGTCATGTCGTCGACCGCGTTCTCCAGGATCTTCTTGTTGCCCACAGCCTCGCCGACGCCCATGTTCAGCGTAATCTTGACCAGACGCGGAACCTGCATCGGGTTGCTGTAGCCGAACTTCTGGGTCAAAGTCGGAACCACAGTCTCGCGGTAAAACGATTCGAGTCTCGCGCTCACAGCCTGCACCTCAAACAATGTCGATGACTTCGCCCGTGGAGCGGTACACGCGGACCTTGTGCTCCACACCGGCGTCGTTCTTGATGGTCTTGAAACCGACCTTGTCACCCTTCTGGGTCTTCGGGTTCAACACCATCACGTTCGACGCATCAATGGATGCCTCGCGCTCGATGATGCCGCCCGGTTGGTTCGCCTGGGGATTGGCCTTGGTATGGCGCTTCACCACAGCGACGTTCTCGACAAACACACGACCTTCTTCGGTAACGCGAGTGACTGCGCCCTTGCGGCCCTTGTCCTTGCCTGCGATCACGACTACCTGATCGCCTTTACGGATGCGCTTCATGCCGGAATCCTCAAAGCACTTCGGGAGCCAACGACACGATCTTCATGAACCGCTCGGAGCGCAATTCGCGCGTGACCGGTCCAAAGATGCGAGTGCCAATCGGCTCAAGTTTGTTGTTCAGCAACACGGCGGCATTGCCGTCAAACCGCAGCAGCGAGCCATCGGGGCGACGCACACCCTTGCGGGTACGCACGACGACTGCGTCGTAAACTTCGCCCTTCTTGACCTTGCCGCGCGGGATGGCGTCACGCACCGACACCTTGATGACATCACCGATATTGGCGTAGCGACGATGGCTGCCGCCCAACACCTTGATGCACATCAGTTCCTTTGCGCCGCTGTTGTCCGCTGCGGCAAGCGTGCTCTGCATCTGGATCATGAGATGGTCTCCTGTTACTCGCCAGCGCGGCGCACGATCTCGGTGACCGAGTAGCTCTTGGTCTTGGAGATCGGACGGCAGGATGTGATGGTGACGGTGTCGCCTTCACGCGCGCCGAGCTCATCGTGAGCATGGAACTTGGTCGACCGGCGGATGTACTTGCCGTAGACGCCGTGGCGAACCTGACGCTCGACCAGTACGGTAACGGTCTTCTGCATCTTGTCGCTGACGACCACGCCAACCAGCGGGCGCGCCTTCTTGGTGCTTTCTGTCTGCTGCTCGCTCATGGCTTAACCCTTGCGCTCGATCTCGGCGATGACGGTCTTCACTCGTGCAACGTCGCGACGTACACGCTTGATCTGATGAAGCTGGGTCTGCTGACCCTGACCGCGCTGCATCCGCAGGTTGAACTGCTCCTGACGCAGACCGAGGAGCTGATCCTTCAGCTCGGCGATCGACTTGTTACGAAGTTCACTGGCATTCATCACAGCACCGAGCGGGTAACAAAAATGGTCTTCACGGAGAGCTTCGCCGCGGCCAGCGCCATGGCTTCGCGCGCCTGGGCCTCGGTAACGCCTTCCATCTCGTAAATCATCCGACCCGGCTGGATCTGGGCGACGTAGTACTCGACGCTACCCTTGCCGTTACCCATGCGGACTTCGATGGGCTTCTTGCTGATCGGCTTGTCGGGGAACACGCGGATCCACAACTTTCCGCCACGCTTGACGAAGCGGGAAATGGTGCGGCGGGCGGCTTCGATCTGGCGTGCGGTCAATTGACCGTGCTCGACAGCTTTCAGGCCGTACTCGCCGAAACTGACTTTATTCGCGACAAATGCCAGGCCGTTGTTGCGGCCCTTTTGCATCTTGCGATATTTGGTTCGTGCAGGTTGCAGCATGGCTTAAGGACTCCTTACTTCGCCTGCGAGCGCTCGGCCTTGGAATCGGCCTGAGGCGCATGAAGATCGAACACGTCGCCGCGGTATACCCACACCTTGACGCCGATGATGCCGTACTGCGTCTTCGCCTCGGCGAACCCGTAATCGATATCGGCACGCAAGGTGTGCAGCGGAACGCGACCCTCGCGATACCACTCGGAGCGGGCGATTTCGGCGCCGTTCAGACGACCGGCGACGCTCACCTTGACCCCAAGTGCGCCCAGGCGCAGCGCATTCTGCACCGCGCGCTTCATCGCGCGGCGGAACATGATGCGGCGCTCGAGCTGCTGGGTGATCGACTCGGCCACCAGCTGCGCATCGAGCTCCGGCTTGCGGATCTCGGAGACATTGACGTGCGTCGGCACGCCCATGATCTCGGAAACCTCCTTGCGCAGCTTCTCGATGTCCTCGCCCTTCTTGCCGATGACCACACCCGGACGCGCCGAGAAGATGGTCAGTCGCGCGGTCTTGGCCGGACGCTCGATCTGGATCTTGCTGATGCCCGCCTGGCTCAACCGACTCTTCAGGTACTCTCGCACCTTGAGATCGGCGATCAGGTAGTCAGCGAATTCCTTGCGACCGGCGTACCACTTCGAATTCCAGTCGCGGGAAATCCCGAGGCGGATACCAATTGGATTGACTTTATGACCCATTTTTAGATCCTCAGTCCGCTCGGCCGTCGCCGACGATCACGGTGATATGGCTGGTACGCTTGATGATGCGATTGCCACGGCCCTTGGCTCGGGCGTGCATCCGCTTCAACTGCGGGCCCTCATCAACGTGGATCGTCGTGACCTTCAACTCGTCAACGTCGGCTCCGAGGTTGTTTTCGGCGTTGGAAACCGCCGACAACAGCACCTTGCGGATCATCCCGGCAGCCTTCTTCGGGCTGAAGGTGAGCAGCTGCGCAGCCCGACCCACGGCCAAGCCGCGAACCTGGTCGGCCACGAGGCGGGCCTTCTGTGGCGAGATTCTCGCCGTACGCAAAATTGCACGCGCTTGCATGATTACCTTCCTGCCTTCTTGTCGCCAGAGTGGCCCTTGAAGGTGCGCGTCGGCGCGAACTCTCCAAGCTTGTGGCCCACCATGTTCTCGTTGACCATCACCGGAACGTGCTGGCGACCGTTGTGCACCGCAATCGTCAGACCCACCATTTCCGGCAGGATCATCGAACGGCGCGACCACGTCTTGATCGGCTTTTTGCTGTTCCCGGCAGCGGCAACCTCGACCTTCTTGAGAAGGTGCAGGTCGGCGAAGGGGCCTTTTTTCAATGAACGCGACATGATCCGTTAGTCCCTAATCAGCCGTTGCGACGACGCACGATGAAGACACTGGTCCGCTTGTTCTTGCGGGTCTTGTAGCCCTTGGACGGCGTACCCCACGGCGAAACCGGGTGCGGATTGCCCTGACCGGAGCGGCCTTCGCCACCACCGTGCGGGTGATCCACCGGGTTCATCGCGGCGCCACGTACAGTCGGCTTGATACCGCGCCAGCGACTTGCGCCAGCCTTGCCCAGCTGTTCCAGGTTGTGCTCGGAGTTCGACACTTCGCCGACGCAGGCGCGGCAGTCGGCCGGCACCTTGCGCATTTCGCCGGAGCGCAGGCGCAGCGTGGCATAACCCTGCTCGCGAGCCACCAACTGGGCGGATGCACCGGCAGAACGCGCGATCTGCGCACCCTTGCCCGGCTTCATCTCGACGCAATGGACGGTGCTACCAATCGGCATGTTGCGCAGCGGCAGGCAATTGCCATTCTTGATCGGCGCATCGCGGCCGCTCAGGATGGCGTCACCGACCTTCGCACCCTTCGGCGCGATGATGTAGCGACGCTCTCCGTCGATAAACAGCAGCAGCGCGATGTGCGCGGTGCGGTTCGGATCGTATTCCAGGCGCTCGATCTGGGCGGCGATGCCGTCCTTGTCGCGCTTGAAATCGATCAGGCGGTAGTGTTGACGTGAACCACCGCCGCGATGACGCGTGGTGATGCGACCGTGATGGTTGCGACCACCGGTCTTGTCCTGCGGCTCGGTCAACGGGGCGTAAGGGTCACCCTTGTACAACTCGGGCGAAACCACCTTGACAACACCGCGACGGCCGGGAGAAGTTGGATTTACTTTGATCAAAGGCATGATCGACTTCCTCTTAGCCCTGTGCGCCGAATTCGATGGACTGACCATCGGCCAGCGTCACATACGCCTTGCGCCAATCAGCGCGCTTACCCGAACGACCGCGAAAGCCCTTGGTCTTGCCCTTGACGTTCAGCACCTGCACGCCTTCGACCTTCACCTTGAACAGCGTCTCGACCGCAGCCTTGACGTCCTGCTTGGTGGCCATCGTGGCAACCTCGAAGACGTACTGATTGTGATCAGCCTGGATGCGCGCCGTCTTTTCAGAAATGCGCGGCGCAATCAGCACCGACAGCAAACGTTCGTTGCTCACGACAGCCACTCCTCGATCTTCTTGACCGCATCGACCGTCAGCACCAGGTTGTGAGTGCCGACCAGGCTCGCGGGATTCAGGCCGTGCACATCGACCACATGCACGTGCGGAATATTGCGTGCGGCGAGGTAAGAGGCTTCGCTGACCTCAGCCGCGACAAATGTCGCGCTGCTGACACCGAGCTCAGCCAGCTTGGCCATGAAATGCTTGGTCTTCGGTGCGGCAATTTCCAGCGCGGAGATGACCTTGACCCGATCCTGACGAATCAGCTCGGACAGGATCGCCTGCATGGCGCCGCGGTACATCTTGCGATTGACCTTCTGCGCGAAGCTGCGCGGGCTGGCGGCAAACGCACGGCCACCGCCGACGAAGATCGGAGCGCGGTAGTCGCCGTGACGAGCGCCGCCGCCCTTCTGCTTCTTGAACTTCTTGGTGGTACCGGACATCTGCGAGCGCGTCTTCTGCGCCTTGGTGCCGGAGCGACCCGCGTTACGATACGCGGTCACCACCTGGTGGATCAGCGCCTCCGAGTACGGGCGGTTGAACACCACCTCGGAGACCTGCATCGGGCTTCCGCCCACGACATTGAGTTCCATGGTCATTCCTCAGCGTCCCTTCGAAGCCGGGCGCACGACGACGTCACCGCCGGGAGCACCCGGAATGGCGCCGCGCACCAGCAACAAATTGCGCTCGACGTCGACGCGCACGACCTGCAGGTTCTGCACGGTCTCGTTGGCGTTACCCATGTGGCCCGCCATTTTCTTGCCCTTGAACACGCGGCCCGGGGTCTGGCGCTGGCCGATGGAACCCGGCGAGCGATGACTCAACGAGTTACCGTGGGTGGCGTCGCCCATCGAGAAGTTCCAGCGCTTGATGGTGCCGGCGAAGCCCTTGCCGCGCGTCACGCCGGACACATCGACGATCTGGCCGGCGCTGAACACGACATCCGCCGTGATCTCTGCACCGAGCTGATACTTGCCGACGTCGTCCGCATTGAGGCGGAATTCCCAGAGACCGCGACCGGCGCCGGTCTTCGCCTTGGCGAAGTGACCCGCTTTCGGCTTGCTGACCAGGGCGGCGCGCTTGCTGCCGGTGGTGACCTGAATGGCGTCGTAGCCATCGTTGTCGCGGGTCTTCACCTGGGTGACGCGATTTGCTTCGACTTCGATCACGGACACTGGCACGGACTCGCCGTTCTCAGTGAAGACTCGTGACATGCCGCATTTGCGGCCGACTATTCCGATTGTCATGTCTGCTGTCCTCGACGCTTCAGTAGAGCTTGATCTGAACGTCGACGCCGGCAGCCAGGTCGAGCTTCATCAGCGCGTCCACGGTCTTGTCGTTGGGGTCGACGATATCCATCACACGCTTGTGCGTGCGCGTCTCGTACTGATCCCGCGCGTCCTTGTCGACGTGCGGAGACACGAGCACCGTATAGCGCTCGATCTTGGTGGGCAGAGGAATGGGACCACGGACCTGCGCACCCGTGCGCTTGGCCGTTTCGACAATCTCGCTGGCGGAACGGTCGATCAAACGATGATCGAACGCCTTCAGCCGAATACGAATTCGCTGTTGCTGTGCCATTGTTTCTCTCCGTAGCGGTGTTCACGCCGAGCAGTTCGCCCGATCGCCACATCCTTGAGCCTGCGCCCCACCGCCGATGTTTGTTCCCACTCGCAAAGCGAGCAAGAGGGCCGCGGACTATACTCCGCGGCATTTCAAATTCCAACCCCTTTTCCGAATCGTTTAGCTTCGGTTAAAGGAACTTATCGGAAGCCGCCTCCTGGCAGCGTTCCGCACGTACGCCACATCTACAGCAAGATCAAAGCGGGGCAAGGGTCAGGGGGCAGGGGCCGAACCTCGGCGCACTGCCTGCCCATGACGCGACCTGTTGCTCTACCACTCCTCACCGCCGGACCGTGTCGCAAGGTCCGGCCCCTGCCCCTTGCCCCGCTTTTGCGCACTCACCGCGCAAACGGGGGCAACCATCAGTTACTTGATCACCTTCGCCACCACGCCGGCGCCGACGGTACGGCCGCCTTCGCGAATCGCGAAGCGCAGGCCTTCTTCCATCGCGATCGGCGCAATCAACGACACCACCATCTTGATGTTGTCGCCCGGCATCACCATCTCGACGCCTTCCGGCAGCTCGCAGTTACCCGTCACGTCCGTCGTGCGGAAGTAGAACTGCGGGCGGTAGCCCTTGAAGAACGGCGTGTGACGACCGCCCTCTTCCTTGCTCAGCACGTACACTTCGGCTTCAAACGTGGTGTGCGGATTGATCGAACCCGGCTTGCAGATCACCTGGCCGCGCTCGACGTCGTCGCGCTTGGTGCCGCGCAGCAACAGACCCACGTTGTCGCCCGCCTGGCCCTGATCCAGCAGCTTGCGGAACATCTCGACGCCGGTCACGATCGTCTTGATCGTCGGCTTCAGGCCCACGATCTCGATTTCCTCGCCCACCTTCACGATGCCGCGCTCGACGCGACCGGTCACCACCGTGCCACGACCCGAGATCGAGAACACGTCTTCGACCGGCATCAGGAACGGCTTGTCGATCACGCGCACCGGCTCCGGAATGTAGGTGTCCAGCGCTTCCACCAGCTTGATGATCGACGGCACGCCGATCTCGCTCTGATCACCTTCCAGCGCCTTCAGCGCCGAACCATGGATGATCGGCGTGTCGTCGCCCGGGAAATCGTACTTGCTCAGCAGCTCGCGAACTTCCATTTCGACCAGCTCGAGCAGCTCGGCGTCGTCCACCATGTCCGCCTTGTTCAGGTAGACCACGATGTACGGCACACCGACCTGGCGCGACAGCAGGATGTGCTCGCGCGTCTGCGGCATCGGGCCGTCAGCGGCCGAACACACCAGGATCGCGCCGTCCATCTGCGCGGCACCGGTGATCATGTTCTTCACGTAGTCGGCGTGGCCCGGGCAATCGACGTGCGCGTAGTGGCGGTTCGGCGATTCGTATTCGACGTGGGCCGTCGAAATCGTGATGCCGCGCGCCTTCTCTTCCGGCGCCTTGTCGATCTGGTCGTAGGCCTTGAACTCGCCACCAAAACGCTCCGCACCAATCTTCGTCAGCGCGGCCGTCAAAGTCGTCTTGCCGTGATCGACGTGACCGATGGTGCCGACGTTCACGTGCGGCTTGGTGCGCTCAAACTTGCTCTTGGACATGACGGACTACCCTTGTTCCTGGACTGAACTTTGACGGTGAGCTTGAATGCTCAGGACTTTTTCATGACGGCTTCGGCAATGTGCGCCGGCGCCTCTGCGTAATGATCGAATTCCATCGTGTAGGTTGCGCGACCCTGCGACATCGAGCGCACGGACGTCGCGTAACCGAACATCTCGCCCAGCGGCACGGTGGCATTGACCACCTTTCCTGCTGCCGCGTCTTCGCTGCCCTGGAGCACCCCGCGTCGCCGCGATATGTCGCCCATGACATCGCCGATGTAATCCTCGGGTGTTACCACCTCGACCTTCATGATCGGCTCAAGCAACACCGGAGACGCGTTCATGAAGCCTTCCTTGAAGCCCATCGAACCGGCGATCTTGAACGCCATTTCGTTCGAATCGACTTCGTGATACGAGCCGTCAACGACGCGAACCTTGATGTCGACGACCGGGAAACCCGCCATCACACCAGCAGCGACGGCCTCCTGGATGCCCTTGTCGACCGCCGGGATGTATTCCTTCGGAACCACACCCCCGATGATGCCGTTTTCGAACAAATAACCTTCACCTCTTTCGCGCGGCTCGATTTCCAGGACGACGTGCCCGTACTGGCCACGACCACCCGACTGACGCACAAATCTGCCTTCCTGCCTGACCGCACGACGAATGGTCTCGCGATAGGCCACCTGCGGCTTGCCAACATTGGCCTCGACGCCGAATTCGCGCCGCATGCGATCGACGATGATCTCCAGATGCAGCTCACCCATGCCGGAGATGATCGTCTGCCCCGACTCCTCGTCGGTGCGCACGCGAAAACTTGGATCTTCCTGAGCAAGGCGCGACAGCGCAATACCCATTCTTTCCTGGTCTGGCCGGGTTTTCGGCTCGATCGCCATGGCGATCACGGGCTCGGGAAAAACCATCCGTTCCAGGGTGATGACCGTGTCGAGCGCGCACAGCGTATCGCCCGTCGTGACATCCTTCAAACCGACTGCTGCGGCGATGTCGCCCGCACGCACTTCCTTGATCTCGTCGCGCTGGTTCGCATGCATCTGCAGCATGCGCCCGACGCGCTCCTTGCGGCCTTTGCCCGAATTGTAGACGGTGTCGCCTGAGTTCAGCGTGCCCGAATAGACACGAAAGAAGGTCAGCGTGCCGACATACGGATCGGCTGCAATCTTGAATGCCAGCGCCGAAAACGGCTCTGCATCCGTGGCGCCGCGTGATGCCGGCGCGTCGTTCTCATCGGTACCAGCCACCGGCGGCCGATCGCTGGGCGCCGGCAACAGGGAAATTACCGCGTCCAACATGGCCTGGACGCCTTTGTTCCTGAACGCCGAACCGCAATACACCGGTATCAGCGTGGTCGCCAACGTACCCGCGCGCAGACCGGCAATGATCTCCGACTGGCTCAGCTCGCCGCCCTCGAGGTACTTGTTCATCAAGTCCTCGGTGGCCTCGGCCGCCGCCTCAACCATGAACTCACGCGCCTTCTTGCAGATACCGACGAGTTCAGCCGGTATCTCGCGGTACTCGAACAACATGCCCTGCGAAGCTGAATCCCAATGGATCGCTTTCATTCTGAGCAGGTCGACGACCCCGTCGAATTCCTCTTCCGCACCAATCGGTACTTGCATCGGCACCGGGTTCGCACCCAGGCGCGTCTTCAGCTGCTCGACGACCTTGTGGAAGTTCGCGCCGGTGCGATCCATCTTGTTGATGAATGCCAGCCGCGGCACACCGTACTTGTTGGCCTGGCGCCACACCGTCTCCGACTGCGGCTGTACACCGCCAACGGCACACAGTACGAACACCGCTCCGTCGAGGACCCGCAGGGAACGCTCTACTTCGATGGTGAAGTCGACGTGCCCAGGCGTATCGATGATGTTGAAGCGGTGCTGCGGAAACGACTGGTCCATGCCAGTCCAGAAGCAGGTGGTGGCCGCAGACGTGATGGTGATGCCACGTTCCTGCTCCTGCTCCATCCAGTCCATCGTCGCGGCGCCTTCGTGCACCTCGCCAATCTTGTGATTGACGCCGGTGTAATAAAGGATGCGCTCGGTGGTGGTCGTCTTGCCGGCGTCGATATGCGCCATGATGCCGAAGTTGCGATAACGCTCGATCGGCGTTTCCCTGGCCACGGCACCGCGTCCCTGCTCGTCGGCCGCCGTTTTACCAGCGGTAGTGCGAGAAGGCCTTGTTGGCCTCGGCCATGCGATGCGTCTCTTCGCGCTTCTTCACCGCGGAACCGCGATTTTCGGAAGCGTCCATCAACTCGCCAGCGAGACGACGCGGCATCGAGGTCTCGCCGCGCTTGCGCGCCGCGTCGATCAACCAACGCATGGCCAGCGCCGAGCGACGTGCCGGACGGACTTCGACCGGAACCTGGTAAGTTGCACCACCGACGCGGCGAGATTTCACCTCGACCACCGGAGCAACGTTGCCGAGTGCCTTTTCGATCAGCGATACAGCGTCGCTGTTCTTGTTCTTGATCTCGTCGATCGCACCGTAGAGGATGCTTTCGGCCACGGCCTTCTTGCCGTGACGCATGATCATGTTGACAAAACGCGCGATAACCACGTTCCCATACTTGGGGTCGGGCAGGATGCCGCGAGACGGATGCGAACCTTTGCGGGACATTTACGGATCTCTCTTACTTGGGACGCTTGGCGCCGTACTTGGAGCGACTCTGCTTGCGCTTGGCTACACCCGAAGCGTCCAGCGAGCCGCGCACGGTGTGGTAGCGCACGCCCGGAAGATCCTTCACGCGACCACCGCGGATCAGGACGACCGAGTGCTCCTGCAGATTGTGGCCTTCGCCACCGATGTAGCTGATGACCTCGAAGCCGTTGGTCAGGCGAACCTTGGCGACCTTGCGGAGCGCGGAGTTCGGCTTCTTCGGCGTGGTCGTGTAGACGCGAGTGCAAACGCCACGCTTTTGCGGGCAATTTTCGAGCGCCGGAGACGCGGTCTTGAAGGTCTTCGGAGACCGCGGCTTACGCACCAACTGGTTTACTGTCGCCATTGCTGGATCCCTAAGAAAGCAAACGACAGGTCGTGAAGCTGCCTGTCGAGAAGCGGGAGTTTAAGCGGCAATGATCTTTGCCGTCAACTCGCCACATGAATGAAAGCTGGCTGAGGCTGTCCGTCCGGACCGTTTTGCGGTCCGGACGGGCATTTCAGCTCAGAGACTGTCAGCGAAATCCTCGCTGCGATTACCACGACTGATGCCGCCGAGCACTTCGAGTTCGGCACTCGACAGCTCTTCGTGCTTGCGCCGACGCTTGTCGTGATGCGCCAGGCCGGTACCCGCAGGAATCAGGCGGCCGACGATGACGTTTTCCTTGAGGCCGCGCAGCGTGTCACGGGTGCCGCGCACAGCGGCCTCGGTAAGCACGCGGGTGGTCTCCTGGAAGGAAGCCGCCGAGATGAACGACTCGGTCGCCAGCGAGGCCTTGGTGATGCCGAGCAGCACGCGGTCGTATTCGGCCGGCTGTTCGTTGCGCGCCAGCGCCCGCTGGTTCTCTTCGATGACGCGCACGCGATCGATCTGTTCGCCACGCAGATAGCGGGTGTCGCCGGTCGCGGTAACTTCCACCTTGCGCAACATCTGGCGAATGATCGTCTCGATGTGCTTGTCGTTGATCTTCACGCCCTGCAGGCGGTAGACGTCCTGGATTTCCTTGGTCAGGTACACGGCCAGCGGCTCGACGCCGAGCAGGCGCAGGATGTCCTGCGGATTGGGCTCGCCGTCGACCACGGTCTCGCCCTTCTCCACGTGCTCGCCTTCGAACACGATGACCTGACGCCACTTCGGAATCAGCTCCTCGTGGACGTTGCTGTCCTTGTCGGTGATCAACAGGCGCTGCTTGCCCTTGGTGTCCTTGCCGAAGCTGATGACACCGGTGCATTCGGCCAGAATCGCCGGTTCCTTGGGCTTGCGCGCCTCGAACAGATCGGCCACGCGCGGCAGACCGCCGGTGATGTCGCGGGTCTTTGACGTTTCCTGCGGGATACGCGCGACGACGTCGCCGACGCCGACCAGCGCGCCGTCCTGCAGGGACACGATGCAGCCCGCTGGCAGGAAGTACTGCGCAGTGATCTCGGTACCCGGCAGCACCAGGTTTTCGCCGTTCAGGCCCTCCAGGCGAATCATCGGGCGCAGATCCTTGGCACCGCCACCGCGGCGCTTCGGGTCGGTCACCACGTTGCTCTGCAGGCCGGTCAACTCGTCGACCTGTTCGTTGACGGTGACACCGTCGACGAAGTCGATGAAGCGCATGCGGCCGGCGACCTCGGACACGATCGGGTGGGTGTGCGGATCCCAGTTGGCGACCGTCTGGCCGCCCTTGACCAGATCACCGTCGCGCACGCTGAGCACCGAGCCGTAAGGCACCTTGTAGCGCTCGCGCTCGCGACCATGGTTGTCGAGCACGCAGACTTCACCGGAGCGCGACACCGCGACCAGATGGCCATTGGCGTGCTCGACCGTCTTCAGGTTATTGAGCTTGATCGCACCGGTGGTCTTGATCTGCACATGGTCCTGCGCCGCGATACGCGAGGCGGCACCACCGATGTGGAAGGTACGCATGGTCAGCTGGGTACCCGGCTCACCGATCGACTGCGCGGCAATGACGCCGACCGCTTCGCCGATGTTGACCAGATGGCCGCGCGCCAGATCGCGTCCGTAGCACATGCCGCAAACACCAAAGCGCGTGCTGCAGGTGATCGTCGAGCGCACCTTGACTTCCTGCACGCCGAGCTCTTCCAGCTTGGCCACCCAGGCTTCGTCGAGCAAGGTATTGCGCGTGACCACCGGGTCTTCGTCGTTGCCCGGGGCAAACACGTCTTCGGCGACGACCCGACCCAGCACGCGATCGCGCAAGGGCTCGATGACGTCACCGCCCTCGACGATCGGCGCCATGGTCAAATGTTCCAGCGTGCCGCAATCGACCTCGGTGATCACCACGTCCTGCGCCACGTCGACCAGTCGGCGCGTCAGATAGCCCGAGTTCGCGGTCTTCAGCGCGGTGTCGGCCAAGCCCTTTCGAGCGCCGTGGGTCGAGATGAAGTACTGCAGCACGTCCAGGCCTTCGCGGAAGTTGGCCTTGATCGGGGTCTCGATGATCGAGCCGTCCGGCTTGGCCATCAGGCCGCGCATACCGGCGAGCTGGCGAATCTGCGCCGCGCTACCACGCGCGCCGGAGTCGGCCATGATGAACACCGAGTTCATCGACTTCTGATCGACGATCTTGCCTTCGGCGTCGGTGGTCTTGTCGGTGCCGATGCCCTTCATCATCGCCTGCGCGACTTGTTCATTGGTGCGCGACCAGATGTCGACCACCTTGTTGTAGCGCTCGCCGGCGGTCACCAGACCGGAGGTGAACTGGTCCTGGATTTCGCGCACTTCGCGCTCGGCCACTTCCAGGATCGCACCCTTCTCCAGCGGGATCTTGAGATCGTCGATGCCGATCGAAACGCCGGCGCGGGTGGCGTAGGCGAAGCCGGTGTACATCAACTGGTCGGCGAAGATCACCGTGTCCTTCAGGCCCAGGCGGCGATAGCAGGCGTTGATCAGCCCGGAGATCGCCTTCTTGGTCAGGTTCTGGTTGACCATCGAGAACGGCATGCCGGCCGGCAGGATCTCCGACAGCAGTGCGCGACCGACCGTGGTCTGGGTCAGCGTGCGCTTCTTGGTGCGCGTGCCGTCCTCATTGACCTCGGTTTCGTCGATGCGCACACGCACCTTGGCGTGCAGATCGACCTTGTTCGCCGAGAACGCGCGATGGACTTCCTTGACGTCGGTGAAGGCCATGCCCTCGCCACGCTTGCCGACCAGCTCGCGGGTCATGTAGTACAGACCGAGCACGACGTCCTGCGTCGGCACGATGATCGGCTCGCCGTTGGCGGGCGACAGGATGTTGTTGGTGCTCATCATCAGCGCGCGCGCTTCCAGCTGCGCTTCCAGCGACAGCGGCACGTGCACGGCCATCTGATCGCCGTCGAAGTCGGCGTTGAACGCGGTGCACACCAGCGGATGCAGCTGGATCGCCTTGCCTTCGATCAGCACTGGCTCGAAAGCCTGGATGCCCAATCGATGCAGGGTCGGCGCGCGGTTCAGCAGCACCGGATGCTCGCGGATCACCTCTTCGAGGATATCCCACACCTCGGCGCTCTCGCGCTCGACCAGCTTCTTGGCCGCCTTGATGGTCGTGGCGAGGCCACGGCGCTGCAGCTTGCTGAAGATGAAGGGCTTGAACAGTTCCAGCGCCATCTTCTTCGGCAGACCGCACTCGTGCAGCTTGAGCGTCGGACCGACCACGATCACCGAACGGCCGGAGTAGTCGACGCGCTTGCCGAGCAGGTTCTGACGGAAGCGGCCCTGCTTGCCCTTGATCATGTCGGCCAGCGACTTCAGCGGGCGCTTGTTGGTGCCGGTGATGGCGCGGCCGCGACGGCCGTTGTCCATCAGCGCATCGACCGCTTCCTGCAGCATGCGCTTTTCGTTGCGCACGATGATGTCCGGCGCATTGAGTTCGAGCAGGCGCTTCAGGCGGTTGTTGCGGTTGATGACGCGGCGATACAGATCATTCAGATCCGAGGTCGCGAAGCGGCCACCATCGAGCGGCACCAGCGGACGCAGATCCGGCGGCAGCACCGGCAGCACGGTCATCACCATCCACTCGGGACGGTTGCCGGACTCCACAAACGCTTCCATCAGCTTGATGCGCTTGGACAGGCGCTTGAGCTTGGTCTCGGAGTTGGTGCTGGCGATCTCTTCCTTCAGACGCACCATTTCGGCGTTGAGGTCGATCGTGCGCAGCAGCTCGTAGACCGCTTCGGCGCCCATGCGCGCGTCGAACTCGTCGCCGTGCTCCTCGACGGCGATCAGGAACTGCTCTTCGGTCAGCAACTGGCCACGCGTCAGCGCGGTCAGGCCCGGATCGACGACCACATAGGCTTCGAAGTAGAGGATGCGCTCGATGTCACGCAGGGTCATGTCCAGCATCAGGCCGATGCGCGAGGGCAGCGACTTCAGGAACCAGATGTGCGCGGTCGGGCTGGCCAGCTCGATGTGGCCCATGCGCTCGCGGCGCACCTTGGCCAGCGTCACTTCGACGCCGCACTTCTCGCAGACCACGCCACGGTGCTTCATGCGCTTGTACTTGCCGCACAGGCACTCGTAGTCCTTGATCGGTCCGAAGATCGCCGCGCAGAACAAGCCGTCGCGTTCCGGCTTGAAGGTGCGGTAGTTGATCGTCTCCGGCTTCTTGACTTCGCCGTACGACCAGGAACGGATCAAATCGGGCGATGACAACCCGATACGGATCGAGTCGAAGTCCTGGGCCGGACGCTGCTGGTTGAATAGGTTCAACAGGTCTTTCATGGTGCTTTGCTCCAATGACTTCGACTGTTACTGCGCTTCGTTCTCGAGCTCGATGTGGATCGCCAACGAACGGATCTCCTTGACCAGCACGTTGAACGATTCGGGCATGCCCGCGACCATCTGGTGGTCGCCATCGACGATGTTCTTGTACATCTGGTTGCGGCCCTGCACGTCGTCCGACTTCACCGTCAGCAGCTCCTGCAACGTGTACGCCGCGCCGTAGGCTTCCAGCGCCCACACTTCCATTTCGCCGAAGCGCTGACCGCCGAACTGCGCCTTGCCGCCCAGCGGCTGCTGCGTGACCAGCGAGTACGGACCGGTCGAACGCGCGTGCATCTTGTCGTCGACCAAATGGTTCAACTTCAGCATGTACATGTAGCCCACGGTCACCGGGCGCTCGAAGGCGTCACCGGTACGGCCATCGAACAGCGGCGTCTGGCCGGAATCCGGCAGGCCGGCGAGCTTCAACATGCGCTTGATTTCGGCCTCGGTGGCACCGTCGAACACCGGGGTCGCCATCGGCACGCCCTTGGTCAGGTTCTTCGCCAGACCCATCAGCTCTTCGTCGGTGAATTCCTTCAGGTCGACCTGCTCGCGAATCATGTTCTGGTTGTAGATCTCATCCAGGAACTTGCGCAGATCGGCGACCTTCGCCTTGGCTTCCATCATCTCGCCGATGCGCTTGCCCAGACCCTTGGCGGCCCAGCCCAGATGGGTTTCCAGCACCTGACCGATGTTCATGCGCGAAGGCACGCCGAGCGGGTTGAGCACGATGTCCACCGAGGTGCCATCGGCCATGAACGGCATGTCCTCGACCGGCACGATGTTGGAGATCACGCCCTTGTTGCCGTGGCGACCGGCCATCTTGTCGCCCGGCTGGATGCGACGCTTCACGGCCAGGTAGACCTTGACCATCTTCAGCACGCCGGGAGCGAGATCATCGCCCGCGGTGATCTTGCTGCGCTTGTGCTCGAAACGCTTGTCGAACTCGGCCTTGTGGCGCTCGATCTGCTCCTGAGCGCGCTCGATGGCTTCCGCCGCCGAGTCGTCCTTCATGCGAATGGCGAACCACTCGTCGCGCTTGAGCTTGCCGAGGTAGTCGCGGGTGACCGCTTCGCCCTTCTTCAGACCCTGCGGACCGCCGTTGACGATCTTGCCGATCAGCGCGTCGGCCAGACGGTCGTAGATCGCCGCCTCGAGGATGCGGAACTGGTCGTCGAAGTCCTTGCGCACGCGCTTGACTTCGGCCTGCTCGATCTGTTGCGCGCGCTTGTCCTTCTCCAGGCCATCGCGGGTGAACACCTGCACGTCGATGACGGTGCCGTCCATGCCCGGCGGCACGCGCAAGCTGCTGTCCTTCACGTCGGACGCTTTCTCGCCGAAGATCGCACGCAGCAGCTTCTCTTCCGGCGTCAGCTGGGTCTCGCCCTTGGGCGTGACCTTGCCGACCAGGATGTCGCCGGCGTTGACTTCGGCGCCGATGTAGACGATGCCGCTCTCGTCCAGACGTGACAGCGCCTGCTCACCGACGTTCGGGATGTCGGCGGTGATCTCTTCCGGCCCGAGCTTGGTGTCGCGCGCGACGGCGGTCAGTTCTTCGATATGGATGGTGGTGTAGCGGTCTTCCTTGACCACGCGCTCGGAAACCAGGATCGAGTCTTCGAAGTTGTAGCCATTCCACGGCATGAACGCGACCAGCATGTTCTGGCCCAGCGCCAGCTCACCGAGGTCGGTGGACGGGCCGTCGGCGAGCACGTCGCCAGGAGCCACGCGGTCACCGACCTGCACCAGCGGACGCTGGTTGATGCAGGTGTTCTGGTTGCTGCGGGTGTACTTGATCAGGCTGTAGATATCGACGCCGGCATCGTTCTCGCCGACTTCCGACTCGTTGGCCTTGACCACGACGCGACCGGCGTCGATCTGATCGACGATACCGCCGCGACGGGCGATCACGGTCACGCCGGAATCGCTGGCCACCTTGCGCTCGATGCCGGTACCCACCACCGGGCACTCGGCACGCAGCGTCGGCACGGCCTGACGTTGCATGTTGGCGCCCATCAGTGCGCGGTTGGCGTCGTTGTGTTCGAGGAAGGGCACCAGTGCGGCCGCCACCGACACGATCTGCATCGGCGAAACGTCCATGTAATGCACTTCTGCCGGCGACTTCAGCAGGATGTCGCCACGTTCACGGATGGTGACCAGGTCCTCGGTCATGTTGCCGTTCTTGTCGAGCACGACATTGGCCTGCGCCACGACGAACTCGTTTTCCTCGATCGCCGACAGGTAATCGACCTGATCGGTGACCTTGGAGTCAATGACCCGACGGAACGGCGTCTCGATGAAGCCGTAGTCGTTGGTGCGGGCATAGACCGACAGCGAGTTGATCAGGCCGATGTTCGGGCCTTCCGGCGTTTCGATCGGGCAGACGCGGCCGTAATGGGTCGGATGCACGTCGCGCACTTCGAAGCCGGCGCGCTCGCGCGTCAAACCGCCCGGGCCGAGCGCCGAAACGCGACGCTTGTGCGTCACTTCCGACAGCGGGTTGTTCTGATCCATGAACTGGCTGAGCTGCGAGGAGCCGAAGAACTCCTTGATCGCCGCGGCCACCGGCTTGGCGTTGATCAGTTCCTGCGGCGTCAGGCCTTCCGACTCGGCCAGCGACAAGCGCTCCTTGACCGCGCGCTCGACGCGCACCAGGCCAATGCGGAACACGTTCTCGGCCATTTCACCAACGCTGCGCACGCGGCGATTGCCCAGGTGGTCGATGTCATCGACCGTGCCCTTGCCGTTGCGGATGTCGATCAGGACCTTGAGCACCGACATGATGTCGTCGTGCGAGAGCACGCCCGAACCGGTGGTTTCCTTGCGGCCAACACGACGGTTGAACTTCATGCGGCCGACCGCCGACAGATCGTAACGATCGGCGGCGAAGAACAGATTCTGGAACAGGTTCTGCGCGGCTTCCTTGGTCGGCGGCTCGCCCGGACGCATCATCCGATAGATTTCGACCAGCGCTTCCAGCGGCGAGCGCGAAGGATCGATTCGCAGCGTATTTGAGATGTATGGACCGCGATCGAGATCGTTGACGAAGATGGTGCCGATCGACTCGATCTTGGCACGCCGGAACGCCGTCAGATGCTCATCGGTCAACTCGTCGTTGGCCAGAGCCAGGACTTCGCCGGTCTTCGGATCAACCACGTCTTCGGACAGCACGCGGCCGATCAGGTACTCATCGGGCACCTCGAGGCTCTTGCTCTTGAGGTTCTCCAGCTGACGCACGTGACGCGAGGTGATGCGCTTGCCCGACTCGACGATCAGTTCCTTGCCGACCCGGATGTCGAAGCTGGCGGTCTCGCCACGCAGGCGGTCCGGCACCAGTTCCAGCATCGCGCCGGTGGTCTTGAGGTCGAAGCGGTTGATCTCGAAGAACATCTGCAGGATCTGGGTGTTGGTGTAACCCAGGCCACGCAGCAGGATGGTCACCGGCAGCTTGCGGCGACGATCGATACGCGTGAACAGGCAGTCTTTCGGGTCAAACTCGAAATCCAGCCAGGAACCGCGGTAGGGAATCACGCGCGCCGAGTACAGGAGCTTGCCCGAGCTGTGGGTCTTGCCGCGATCGTGGTCAAAGAACACGCCGGGCGAGCGGTGCAACTGCGAGACGATGACGCGCTCGGTGCCATTGACGATGAAGGTGCCGGTGTCGGTCATGAGCGGCAATTCGCCCATGTACACTTCCTGCTCCTTGACGTACTTGATCGCCTTGTTCGAACTCTCGCGGTCGTACACCACGAGGCGCACGGTGACGCGCAGCGGCGCGCCGTACGAAAGGCCGCGCGACTTGCATTCGCGCACGTCGAAGGGCGGATCTCCCAGGCGATAGCTCACGTATTCGAGCGAGGCGCTGCCGGAATAGCTGCTGATCGGGAACACCGACTTGAGCGCGGCATGCAAGCCCACGTCGCGATAGCTCGACGGCGAGGTCTCCGCCTGCAGAAAATCACGGTAGGAATTGACCTGGATCGCCAGCAACGGCGGCACGGCCAACACTGCCGGGGTCTTGCCGAAGTCCTTGCGGATGCGCTTCTTTTCGGTGAACGAGTAGCTCATGGGTGTACTCTCGCCTTGGGCTGCCTTGCGGCAGCGGTTAAACGTGAAAGGTGAAACGTGAAAGGTAAAAGCGATTCAGGAGCCCCGCTGGGCGGCTCCGGGTTTCACGTTTCACATTTCACATTTCACTGAGAACAGCAAAGGGCCGGGGACCTTTCGGCCCCCAGCCCCGCGTGCAACAGTCGGACCAGGAGTCGATTACTTGACTTCGACCTTGGCGCCGGCGTCTTCCAGCAACTTCTTGAACTTGGCAGCATCATCCTTGCTGACACCGTCCTTGACGGTCGACGGCGCGCCTTCGACCAGATCCTTGGCTTCTTTCAGGCCGAGGTTGGTGATGGCACGGACGGCCTTGATGACTTCCACTTTCTTCTCGCCGATGGCGGCGAGCAGCACGGTGAACTCGGTCTGCTCTTCCACCGGGGCAGCAGCAGCGGCCGGACCGGCAGCAGCAGCAACCGGGGCAGCGGCGGACACGCCGAACTTCTCTTCCATGGCCTTCACGAGATCCATGATCTCCATGAGGCTCTTCGAAGCGATGGCTTCGAGGATCTGATCATTGCTAAGCGACATGACTTGAAACTCCTGATTGAAAAACGGGTAATGCAGTTCGATTGCTGAACTCGCTCAAGCGGCCTGTTGGCGCTCGCCGACGGCGCGAATAGCGCGCGCCAGGCTTGCGGCAGGTTCGGCCAGCACGCGGACCAGCTGGGTAGCGGGTTGCGTGAGCAATCCGAGCAGCATGGACAGGGCCTGATCGCGCGTCGGCAGACTCGCCAATCGTTCCAGTTCGGTGGCGCCGTAGAGCTTTCCGCCCACGGACACGACCTTGGCGACGAGCTTGTCGTTGGTCTTCGCGAAATCCTTGATCAGACGCCCAGCCGCACCGGGATCTTCCTTCGAGAAGGCATACAGCAAGGGACCGGTGAGGGCGTCGGAAACGCACTCGAATTCGGTACCCTTGACGGCACGGCGCGCCAGCGTGTTCTTGACGACACGCAGGTAAACGCCGTTCTTGCGCGCCTTCACGCGAAGATCGGTGAGATGGGCGACGGTCAGGCCGTCGTACTTTGCAGCGACCAATGACATTGCACTGGACGCCACCTCGGCGAGTTCGGCAACGACCTCTTTCTTCTGCTCTAGATTGAGTGCCATTGCTTTCCTCCAGCATCAGGCGCCGACGGTAGTGCCGCCTGCGCCTGCATCGACTACGTCAACCACGAAGGGCGTTGACGTCGGATCCAAGATTGGATCCTGGGACTGCGGTACTGCCGTTTCCCAACAACTCGGATCGGGCGGCACCATCTGCGCGGGCCAGTGCAGCGATTAAGCAGTCGGCCAGCGTTGCCAATGAATCGGCGCGACTGACACCACCACACCCGCGGTCTTTGACGGCGGCCCGGCCAGGCCGAGCGCCCTCAAAATTCTTTGTTAGCGCGTCTGCAAGGTCGACGGGTCGACGATCACGCCGAGGCCCATCGTGGTCGACAGACTGATCTTCAACAGATACTGACCCTTGGAACTGGCCGGCTTCAGGCGCAGCAAATCGACCAGCAGCGCGTTCAGATTTTCGCGCAATGCGTCAACTTCGAAGTTCACCTTGCCGATCGTGCAATGCACGATGCCGCCCTTGTCGTTGCGGAACTTGACCTGGCCGGCCTTGGCGTTCTTGACCGCCGTGACCACGTCCGGGGTCACCGAACCGTCTTTCGGATTCGGCATCAAACCGCGCGGGCCGAGCAACTGGCCGAGCTTGCCGACGACGCGCATGGCATCGGGCGTGGCAATCACGCGGTCATAGTTGAGATCGCCAGCCTGCATCTTCTCGGCGAGGTCGTCCATGCCCACGATGTCGGCGCCGGCGGCCTTGGCCGCTTCAGCCTTTTCGCCAGCCGGGCAGAACACCGCGACGCGCACGGTCTTGCCGGTACCGTTCGGCAGCAGCGAGGAGCCACGCACACCCTGGTCCGACTTCTTGGCGTCGATACCCAGACGCACGGCGACGTCCACAGCCTCGACAAACTTGACCTTGGAATTGTCCTTGAGGATGCGCAGTGCATCGTCAACGGCATAGGCCTTGCCCGGAACTACCAGACCCTGGAGAGCTTTGAATCGCTTGGTCATCGTCGTCATGGCATCAGATCTCCACCACCAGACCCATGCTGCGCGCGCTGCCGGCGATGGTTCGCACGGCGGCATCCAGATCGGCGGCAGTCAGGTCGGGCATCTTGGTATTGGCAACATCTTCGAGCTGCTTGCGGCTGATCTTGCCGACCTTCTCGGTGTTCGGGCGGCTGCTGCCCTTCGCCAGACCGATCGCCTTCTTGATCAGGATGGTTGCCGGCGGCGTCTTGGTGATGAAGGTGAACGAGCGGTCGCTGTACACGGTGATGATCACCGGCAGCGGAGTACCCTTCTCGGTCTTCTGCGTGGCAGCGTTGAACTGCTTGCAGAACTCCATGATGTTGACGCCGCGCTGGCCGAGCGCCGGGCCGACTGGCGGCGACGGATTGGCCTCACCGGCCTTGACCTGCAGCTTGATGTAGCCTGTGACTTTCTTTGCCATGCTGTTTGCTCCTCGGGTTCGGACGCGTCTGGGCGCTCGGCCTGCGGCTCCCCGTTGTGTGTTAGGGAAACCTGGGACGGGAAACGTCAATCAGTGACGCCGTTGCCCATTCCGGGTCCGTTTCCCGTTTCCGCCTCTTACGCCTTCTCCACCTGCCCGAACTCGAGTTCGACCGGCGTGGAGCGACCAAAAATCAACACCGCCACTTTCAGGCGGTTCTTGTCGTAGTTGACTTCTTCAACCACGGCATTGAAATCGTTGAACGGGCCTTCGGTGACGCGCACCATTTCCCCGGGCTCGAACAGCACCTTGGGCTTGGGCTTGTCGACGCCGTCCTGAACCCGCTGCAGAATCGCATCGGCTTCCTTGTCGCTGATCGGCAACGGGCGATCCGCCGTGCCACCGATGAAACCCATGACCTTCGGGGTTTCCTTGACCATGTGCCAGCATTCGTCGTCGATGCGCATCGAGCGACCGTCAACCACGGTCTCGATCTGCACCAACACGTAGCCCGGGAAAAACTTGCGTTCGGACTTGCGCTTTTGTCCGTGGCGCATCTCGATCACTTCTTCGGTCGGCACCAGCACCTGACCGAAACGCTCCTGCAGGCCCGAACGTTGAACGCGGTCCTCCAGGGAACGCCGCACCTGATTCTCGAAACCCGAGTAGGCGTGCACCACATACCAGCGCTTGGACATCCGGTTCGCCCTCTCAGCCCATCATCAAGCGAACGGCCCACGACAGGATCACGTCGATGACCCAGATCATGATGCCAATGATGAGTACAGCCACTGCGACGATGAGCGTGGTCTGCCAGGTTTCCTGACGAGTCGGCCACACCACCTTGCGAACTTCGATCTGAGCGTCGCGCAGGAACTTCCGGAACAGAATCCCCGGTCCGCTGCTGAGTCCAACCGCAGCGCCAATTCCCACGCCCGCCAGCACCATCAGCACGCGCGCCCAAGTCGGCCACTGGTCGGCAAACCAATAGAACGCGACCGCACTACCAATGGCGAGCACGCCCGCGACAACCAGTTTGACGATATCGAGCGACTTGCTGCTGTCGCTCTCGTTGGGTACATCGACTTTTGCGCTCATGAATTCCCTGGACGCCAGCGCCGCGCCCCTTGCGGGACGCGGCGATTGTTCATTTGGCCTATCGGCACACGCTGGACTGGTAATGGCACGCCAGGAGGGAATCGAACCCCCAACCTGCGGTTTTGGAGACCGCTGCTCTGCCAGTTGAGCTACTGGCGTACTGTCCTTTGCGTGCTTACCGACTCCAGCCGCTTACTTGATGACCTTGGCCACCACGCCGGCGCCGACGGTACGGCCGCCTTCGCGAATCGCGAAGCGCAGGCCTTCTTCCATCGCGATCGGTGCGATCAGCGACACCACCATCTTGATGTTGTCGCCCGGCATCACCATCTCGACGCCTTCCGGCAGCTCGCAGTTACCCGTCACGTCGGTCGTGCGGAAGTAGAACTGCGGGCGGTAGCCCTTGAAGAACGGCGTGTGACGACCGCCCTCTTCCTTGCTCAGCACGTACACTTCGGCTTCAAAGGTCGTGTGCGGATTGATCGAACCCGGCTTGCAGATCACCTGGCCGCGCTCGACGTCGTCGCGCTTGGTGCCGCGCAGCAACAGACCCACGTTGTCGCCCGCCTGGCCCTGATCCAGCAGCTTGCGGAACATCTCGACGCCGGTCACGATCGTCTTGATCGTCGGCTTCAGGCCCACGATCTCGATTTCCTCGCCCACCTTGACGATGCCGCGCTCGACGCGACCGGTCACCACCGTGCCACGACCCGAGATCGAGAACACGTCTTCGACCGGCATCAGGAACGGCTTGTCGATCACGCGCACCGGCTCCGGAATGTAGGTGTCCAGCGCTTCGACCAGCTTGATGATCGACGGCACGCCGATCTCGCTCTGATCACCCTCCAGCGCCATCAGCGCGGAGCCAATGATGATCGGGGTGTCGTCGCCCGGGAAATCGTACTTGCTCAGCAGCTCGCGAACTTCCATCTCGACCAGTTCCAGCAGCTCGGCGTCGTCCACCATGTCCGCCTTGTTCAGGTAGACCACGATGTACGGCACGCCGACCTGGCGCGACAGCAGGATGTGCTCGCGCGTCTGCGGCATCGGGCCGTCAGCGGCCGAACACACCAGGATCGCGCCGTCCATCTGCGCGGCACCCGTGATCATGTTCTTCACGTAGTCGGCGTGGCCCGGGCAATCGACGTGCGCGTAGTGGCGGTTCGGCGATTCGTATTCGACGTGCGCCGTCGAAATCGTGATGCCGCGCGCCTTCTCTTCCGGCGCCTTGTCGATCTGGTCGTAGGCCTTGAACTCGCCACCAAAGCGCTCCGCTCCGACCTTCGTCAGCGCCGCCGTCAGAGTCGTCTTGCCGTGATCGACGTGACCGATCGTGCCGACGTTCACGTGCGGCTTGGTGCGCTCAAACTTGCTCTTGGACATGTGCGGCCTCTGATACGTGCGCTAAAGTGACTGGTGCTTGGAGATGGTGCCCGCGACTGGAATCGAACCAGCGACCTCCTCCTTACCAAGGAGGTGCTCTACCGACTGAGCTACACGGGCGTAAACGGTAATTATTCTTCCGGCTCAGTTACGCGGCTGGAGCGGGAAACGGGAATCGAACCCGTGTCATTAGCTTGGAAGGCTGAGGTTCTACCATTGAACTACTCCCGCCTTGCTTCCTGCTACAACAACCGAACCTGGTGGAGGGAGGTGGATTCGAACCACCGAAGGCATAGCCAGCTGATTTACAGTCAGCCCCCTTTGGCCGCTTGGGTATCCCTCCGCGACGGAGCCCACTATTGTGTTTTCGACACCCTAGGTTTGTCAACGGGTGCGAGCAGAAAAGTTTGCCCTATTGCGCTTCGTTCAGGCGCGGCGGTGGTGTAGCAGCGACCGGGCGTCGCGTCGCGCCCGGACCCGTCGCACAGTCGTCGCTCCCACCAAGTCCGGCTACCGTCAGCTCTGAACCACTACCCGCAACTCGCGCGGCAGGGCGAACACCATACTCTCACGAACGCCGCTGATTTCGCGCACCTGACCGTGGCCTAGCTCAGCCAGCCGTTCAACTACGCCCTGAACCAGGCTTTCCGGCGCCGAGGCGCCTGCGGTGACGCCAACGCAACGCGCGCCTTCGAGCCAGGCCGGCTGGATGTCCTCGGCGCCGTCGATCAGATAGGCCGGGATGCCATTGCGCTCGGCCAGTTCGCGCAAGCGGTTGGAATTGGAACTGTTCGGCGAGCCCACCACCAGCACGCGATCGCAGCGCTGCGCGAGTTCGCGCACGGCATCCTGGCGATTCTGCGTGGCGTAACAAATATCATCGTGGCGCGGCCCCTGGATCTCCGGAAAGCGCTGGCGCAGCGCGGCGATGATCTCCAGCGTTTCGTCCACCGACAGCGTGGTCTGCGTGGTGTAGGCGAGATGCTGCGGTTGTTCGACCTTGATGTTCCACACGTCGACGACCGTTTCCACCAGTTGGATCGCACCACGACCGGCTTCGCGGTCCCACTGGCCCAGCGTGCCTTCCACTTCGGGATGTCCGGCGTGGCCAATGAGAATCATGTCGCGGCCTGCCCGGCAATGCCGCGACACTTCCATATGCACCTTGGTCACCAACGGGCAGGTGGCGTCAAAAACGCGGAATCCACGCGCGTCAGCTTCCGCGCGCACCGCCTGCGAAACGCCGTGGGCGCTGAAGATCACCGTGGCGTCACGCGGGACCTCGGACAGCTCTTCGATGAACACGGCGCCGCGCGCGCGCAAGGATTCGACCACGAAACGGTTGTGCACCACCTCGTGGCGCACGTAGATCGGCGCGCCGAAGAGGTCGAGCGCGCGTTCGACGATGTCGATGGCGCGGTCGACGCCAGCGCAGAAACCGCGGGGATTGGCGAGAGACTTCCATCTGGAATGATGGTGAGTGGTGAGTAAGCGGTAAGGGGGGAAGGTAGCGGTAGTGTGGCAAGAGCTTCGGGTAGGTCGAGTCCCGCGTCCCGACCTTTCCCAAACAACTCATAGGCAATCAGCATGACGATTCCAACAGTGATGCCGGAATCCGCCACATTGAACGCCGGCCAGTGCCAAGTCCCGTAGTACACATCCACAAAATCAATGACATAACCGAGTCGTGCGCGGTCGATCAGGTTGCCGATGGCGCCGCCGATCAGCAATGCCAGCGGCAGGCACAGCAGCCAATGGCGCGCCGCGGTGCGTCGCAACCATTCGACCAGCACCACGGTGACGACGCTGGAGACGATCAGGAAGAACCAGCGTTGCCAGCCGTCGTGGTTGCTGAGGAAACTGAAGGCGCCGCCGAGGTTGTGTACCAGGGTCCAGTTGAGCCCCGGCAGCACCGGAACCGGCGTCAGATATTCCAGCGCGCCGACGGCCACCGACTTGGTCCATTGATCCAGCACGATCAGCAAGGCCGACAGCGCCAGCCACAGCCAGCCGTTGCGCGGCACGGCCTCAGAACCAGCGGCGGTTTTCACCGGGCCCCTCGATGTTGTCCACGCAGCGACCGCACAACTCCGGATGCGTAGCATGGGCGCCGACATCGTCACGATGGTGCCAGCAGCGCGCGCACTTGGCGGCATCGCTGACGCGGGCGACCAGTCCGATTGCACCGCCTTCCAGCATCACGGCATCCGTCGGAGCGGGCGTCGGATGGACATGGACAGCTGACACCAGGAACAGGAAACGCAACTCGTCGACGGCATGCGACAAGCCACCCATCGCGGTGGCGCTGACGTGCAGATCGATTTCCGCATCCAGGCCCGAGCCGATGCGCTTGTCCTTGCGCATCGGTTCCAGCGCCTGGGTGATCGCCTCGCGCAGCGACAGCAGCCGATCCCATTGCGCTGCGCTGACGCGGCTATCGGCCGGCAACGGCACCAGGCCCTGATACCAGGTGGCAAACAAAGGCGAGGTCTCGTCGCGCGCGGGCAGGAAGCTCCAGATTTCGTCGGCGGTGAAGCTCAGGATCGGCGCCATCCAGCGCACCATCGCTTCGGCCACGTGGAACATCGCGGTCTGGCCGGAACGGCGCGCTTGCGAACCCGCCGGCAGCGTGTACATGCGGTCCTTCAGCGCGTCCAGGTAGAAGGCGCCGAGTTGCACGCTGCAGAAACCATGTAGGTCCTGGTAGATCAGGTGGAACTGGTAGTCATCGTAATTCTTGATGACGCGCTGCTGCAGTTGCCAGGCCTGGTCGACGATCCACTGATCGAAGGGCAAAAGCTCGGCATGCGCCACGGCATCACGCGCCGGGTCGAAGCCACTCAAGTTGGCCAGCAGATAGCGACAGGTGTTGCGGATGCGCCGATAGGACTCGGAAACGCGCTTCAAGATCTCGTCGGACACGCTCATTTCGGCGCGATAGTCGGTCGCCGCCACCCACAGGCGCAGCACGTCGGCGCCGAGCGTCTTCATCACCTGCTGCGGCGCGACCACATTGCCGGCCGACTTGCTCATCTTCTTGCCATCGGCATCGACAGTGAAGCCGTGCGTCAGCACCTGGCGATACGGCGCCTCGCCGCGCATCGCGGTACCGGTCAGCAACGCCGACTGGAACCAGCCGCGATGCTGATCGGAGCCTTCCAGGTACAGGTCGGCCGGGACGCCGGCCAGTTCCGGCCGCGCATCGACCACGCAGGCGTGACTGACGCCGGAATCGAACCAGACATCGAGAATGTCGCTGACCTTGTCGTACTGATCGGCCTCGTCGCCGAGCAGTTCGCGCGGGTCGAGGTCAAACCAGACGTCGACGCCGCCCTTCTCGATGCGCGTCGCCACTTGCAGCATCAATTCGACCGAGCGCGGGTGCGGCGCCTGATTGACCTTGTCGATGAACAGCGCGATCGGCACGCCCCAGGTGCGCTGGCGCGAGATGCACCAGTCGGGCGGCCGGCGATCATGCCCTGGATGCGTTCCTTGCCCCAATCCGGGACCCAGCGCACGGTGTCGATCGCCGCGAGCGCGTCATCCCGTAGCTTGGCGACCGACATGCTGATGAACCACTGCGGCGTGGCGCGGAAGATGGTCGGCGTCTTGTGGCGCCAGCAATGGGCGACGCTATGGTCGTAGTCGAAACTGGCCAGCAAACGGCCCAAGGTCCGCAAATGCTCGACGATCTGCGGATTGGCCTCGGTGATCTTCATGCCGCCGAACAGCGGCAGGTCGGCGGCGAAACGTCCGTCGCCCTGCACCGGATTGATCACTTCGTCGGTGTACGGCTTGAGGGCATTGAAATCCTCGACGCCGTAAGCGGGCGAGGTGTGCACCAGGCCGGTACCGTCCTCGGCGCTGACATGTTCGCCGGTGATCAGCAGCGACACCCGATCGTAGAAGGGATGACGCGCATCGACACGCTCCAGTGCCGCGCCGGCACAACGGGCGACGACCTCGCCTTCGAGCTTGAAGCGCTTCAGGCAACGCTCGACCAGCGCATCGGCGATCACCAGATGGCCGCGCGCGGTGCGCACCAGCGCGTACTCGAGCTGCGGATTGACCGACACCGCCTGATTGGACGGCAGCGTCCACGGCGTGGTGGTCCAGATCACCGCATAGCCGTCGTCGACCGCTTCGGCGAGGCCAAAAGCCGTCGCCAGCGCGGCGCCATCGGCGAAAGGCAGCATCACATCGATGGCCGGATCGACCTTGTTGGCGTACTCGATCTCCGCTTCGGCCAGTGCGCTGCGGCAGTCGAAACACCAGTGCACTGGCTTGAAGCCGCGCACCACATGACCGCGCGAGTAGATCTGCGCCAGCGAACGCAGCATGTCGGCTTCGTACTTGAAGTCCATCGTCCGGTACGGCTGCTCCCACGCGCCGAGTACGCCGAGGCGCTTGAAATCGGCGCGCTGGCGATCGATCTGCTCGGCGGCGTACTTGCGGCACTCGGCGCGGAACTGGCGCGCATCGACCTTGTGGCCGACCTTGCCGACCTTCTTCTCGACGGCGACTTCAATCGGCAATCCATGGCAATCCCAGCCCGGCACATAGGGCGCGCGGTAGCCGGACAGCAACCTGGACTTGACCACGATGTCCTTCAGGATCTTGTTGACCGCGTGGCCGATGTGGATGTCGCCATTGGCATACGGCGGGCCATCGTGCAGCACGAAGGCCGGACGCTCGGCGGTGGCGGCTTGCAGGGCGGCATAGCGCCCGGCCTGCTCCCAGGCTGCCAGCATCGACGGCTCGCGATTGGCGAGATCCGCCTTCATCGCAAAATCCGTGGTCGGCAGTTGGATGGTGTTTCTGTAGTCAGTCACGCGGGCCGTACTCCAAGCAAACGCAGTGCTTCGTCGGCATCGCGACGAATCTGTTCAACGAGGGAAGCGAGATCAGGAAAATGCCACTCGTCCCGCTGCTTCGCAATGAAGTCGATAGTGAGGCGCTTTCCGTAGAGATCGCCATCGAAATCGAACAGATGGACTTCCAGCAGCAGTTCCTTGCCGCGGACCACCGGCCGATAGCCGAGGCTGGCAACACCCGGATGCTGGTGCAAACCAGCGCCATCGACGCGCACGGCAAAGATGCCGCCGAAGCCCAGCGAGTTCTGCGGCCAGCGCAGATTGGCCGTCGGGAAGCCCGAGTTGGCGGCCGAGTTGCTGGCCGCGCACGACGCGTCCGCAGTAACTGTAACGCCGACCGAGCGCGTGCTGCGCGGCGTCGAACTCCGAGGCCAGCAGTTCTTCACGGATGCGCGAGCTGCTGATGCGCTCGCCGTCGGCGGTGCGCGCAGCGACCTCGCGGGCTTCGAATCCAGACTGCAGGCCTGCCGCTTGCAGCAGTTCCAGGTCACCGACGCGGCTCTTGCCGAAGCGAAAACCGGGACCCACCCAGACTTCACGCGCCTGCAGGCGCTGGACCAGCACCTGCGCGATGAAGTCCTCGGCCGAGGTGCCGGCCAGATCGTCATCGAAACGCAAGCTGAGCAGGCGATCGATGCCGAAGCTGCGGATGCGTTCGCAACGCTCGCGGAACGGCGTCAGCCGCAGCAAGGGCGCGC
>JADKFD010000017.1 GCA_016717705.1 Rhodanobacteraceae bacterium
TCGTCAGCAAGTGCCCCGCCAAAACGCCCTCCGCATTGTTGCCGGCCAACTCATGTTATACATTCCGGCTGCCAATGCGCCGCCAGGCGGCGCCGTCTTTTCACTGTCCGGGGTGGGTTAAATGAAGTCAATTCGTTTCCTTGCGCTTGCTGTTTGCGCTGCACTTGTGCTTCCCATAAACGCGGCCCAGGCCACCGATCCAACCGGCAGTCGACAATCGAGCGTCGACACCTACATCGTGCATTTCCGTGAACCCGGATTGCTGTACTACACCGGCGACAACGGCCGTCTGGCGCCGACCGCTCCGGCCAGCACCGGCGAGCGCCGCTTGAATGCACGGTCGGACGCATCGCTCGCCTACAGCGGCTATCTGCAGGACCTGCAGCGGCAGCGCCTTGCGCGCTTCGAGGGCATGCTGCAGCGCGAAGTCGTGCTGCGCCACAGCTATCACGTCACCTTCAATGGCGTGGCCGTGGACGTCAGCGCGGACGAAGCCGAGCGCCTGCGTACGTTGCCGGAAGTCGCGTCCATCGAAAAGTCGCAGACCTACGAGATCGACACCGACGCCGGCCCGACCCTGATCGGCGCGCCGGGCGTGTGGAGCGGTGCCAGCATGCCCAATGGCTTGCCCAACAAGGGCGAGAACGTGGTCATCGGCGTGCTCGACGGCGGTGCCAACAGCGACCATCCGTCCTTTGCGAATGATCCAAATTGCGGCTTCAGCGCCATGCTGCCCAAGCAGATCAGCGCGGTCGATTGCGGGCAGCCCTTGGGCGTCGGCGGCACGCCGAGGACACCGGCACCACCGGTCACGGCGTGCATACCTCGAGCACCGCCGGCGGCAATGCGCTGAGCACCCCGCTCAACGTGGTGGGCGTGGACCTCAAGTTCAATATTTCGGGTGTCGCGCCGTGCGCCCGCATTCGCCATTACAAGGTGTGCCCGACCAACAGCTGCCCCGGCGCCGACATCCTGGCCGGCATCCAGGCGGCCATCACCGACCAGGTCGACGTGGTCAACTTCTCGATCTCCGGCGGCAATACGCCGTGGAGCGACAACGACCGCGGCTTCCTCGACATGGTCAATGCCGACATTTTTGTCGCGGCGTCTGCGGGCAACACCAGTGCGACGATCGTCGACCCGATCGCCGCGGTCAATCATCGCGGGCCCTGGGTGATGACGGTTGCCAATTCCACGCACGACCGCATCGAAGGTTACGAGATCGATGTCGTCGGCGGTCCGCAAAACGTTGCGAGTCAGTCGGGCGCCACGCCGTTCACGACCGCGGTGACCGCTCAGGTTGCCGTGGGCGCAGCGCTGGGCAGCGAATTGGGCTGCGGTGCAACTTCGCCATATGCCGCCGGCTCCATGACCGGCAAGATCGCACTGATCTCGCGCGGAACCTGCAATTTCACCGAGAAGTCCCTCAACGCCCAGGCGGCTGGCGCCATCGCGCTGGTGCTCTACAACAATGCGGGCGGTCCGCCGATTTCGATGGCGGCCGTGTCGCTGCCGAGCACCATGGTCGGCCTTAGCGCCGGCATTGGTCTGCGCGATTTCCTGATCGCCAATCCGGCCGCCCAGATGACGGTGAATTTCCCGGCGGTGCGCATCACCGACCCGAGCTTTCCCGACGTCCTCAACGCCAGCAGCTTGCGCGGTCCCAACAACAGCTTCGACGTCACCAAGCCGGACATTACCGGCCCGGGCACCAATATCTATGCTGCGGTATCGGATGCCGCTGGCCAGTTCGGCTTCCTGACCGGCACCTCGATGTCCTCGCCGCATCTGGCCGGCTCCGGCGCGCTGGTTCGCGCGGCGCATCCGACCTGGACACCGCAAGAGGTCAAGAGCGCGCTGCAATTGACTGCCTCGCGCAATGGCTTGAAGCAGACCGGCCTGACCCAGTGGGACGCCGATGATGTCGGCAATGGGCGCGTCAACGTCGGAGCGGCAGTCCGCACGGGCTTGGTGATGAATGAGACCTTCGCGAACTTCCTGGCCGCCAATCCGGCCACCGGCGGCCAGCCGCGTGATCTCAACCTGCCGAGCCTGCGCCACACCACCTGCGCCAACTCGTGCACGTTCACGCGCACCTTCCGCAACACCAAGACGACGCCAGTGACCTGGAACGCCATCGTCAGCGATGCGCCGCCGGGCACCACCATCAGCGCGCCCGGTCCGTCCTTCAGCTTCACCGGCAATCTGGCGCAGACGCAGACGGTCACCATCACGGTCACCTTGGCCAATACGATCGCGACGACCTCCTTCGGCCATCTGATCTTCCGTGACGCGGCAACCACCTTGCCGGATGCACGGATGAGCGTCGCCATTCGTGGCACGGTCACCGACAACTTGTTCCAGAACGGCTTCGAATAAGCCGATTGTGCGACCGGGCAGCCCAGGGTACGGGCTGCCCGCTTGCAAGAGCTTGCGTGATCGGGGTTTCCCCGTCTAAAATCGGCGGCTAACGTTACAAGTCATCAGGGATGGTGCGCCATGAAGGTTCTTTCCTCGCTCAAGTCTGCCAAGTCGCGCCATCGTGACTGCAAGGTGGTTCGCCGCCGTGGCAAAGTATTCGTGATCTGCAAGAGCAACCCGCGTTTCAAGGCGCGTCAGCGTTGAGCTTTGCCCTCACGGGATGTAGCAGAGGCCGCCTTCGGGGCGGCCTTTGTGTTTCTGGGATCTGAAGCAGGAGCATCGCGCGCGAGCGCGCTCCTACAAAATGCCGAGAGTCCACGCAAGAATTGTAGGAGCGCGCTCGCGCGCGATGCTCTGCGGCAAAAGCACGGGCGAAACCGGCGCCAAGCGTTCCTCAGTTCACATTATGTTGCCACGCCTCTTCTGTGCCTTGCGCACAGACGCTAATCTAGGCGGTGTCCTGCGCATGAACCCAAGGAGGTGTGCCATGTCCAAAATCCGAGTCCTGTGGATCCCGATAGCGCTGGTTGCAGCTCTGGCCACGACGTCGGTGTCGGCCGAAACCTTGCTGGTGCAGCGGGTGGAGCGCGCCAAGGCTTCGGCTCTGCCGCGCGCCGGCACGTCCATGGCCGCGGTCGAAGCGCAATACGGCGCACCCGAAAGCAAGCTGGACGCGGTTGGCAAGCCGCCGATCACGCGCTGGAACTACCCTGCATTCACGGTCTATTTCGAGTACGACCACGTGGTCAACGCGGTAGTCAAGAAATCCAGCCCCGAAGAGATCGGGCCCAAGCCCGTCGCGACCGGGCAACACCAGGGATGACGGCGGCGCCTCGCTGGCCGGCCGAGTGGGAAGCACAGGCCGGAATTCTGCTGGCGTGGCCGCATGGCGATACCGACTGGGCCGCCAATCTTGCGGCGGTCGAGGGCTGCTATCGCGAGCTGATCCACAGCATCCTTGGTTTCGAGGACGTCTATCTGATCGTCTCTGATGAGGCGGTCAGGAAGCGCGCGCTCGAGGTGCTGGGATCTGCCATCGGCACATTTGAAAATCAGCTCCACTGGATCGAGTTGCCATACAACGACACCTGGCTGCGCGATTCTGGTCCGATCACCCTGCTCGACGGCCGCAAGCCGCGCTGGCTCGATTTCCGTTTCACCGGCTGGGGCGACAAGTTCGAGGCCAGTCTGGATGACGCCATCCCTGCCGGTCTGGCCGCTCACCCGCTGTTCACGCACATGCCGCGCCAGCGCGTTGACTTCGCGCTGGAAGGCGGCGCCGTCGAAACCGATGGTGCCGGTACCTTGCTGGCGACCTGGACCTGCCTGTCGCGCCGGCATCCGGGCAAATCGCGCGCCGAGGTCGAACGCATCCTGGCCGACACGCTGGCCATCGATCGCTTCCTGTGGCTGGCGCACGGGGAACTGGCGGGCGACGACACCGATGCGCATATCGACACGCTGGCGCGCTTCGCCGCGCCGGACCGTATCGTTTACCAGGCGTGCGAGTCACCGTCCGATCCGCATTTTGCCGCGCTGGAGGCAATGGCCGAAGAATTGGCGCTATTCCAGACGCGCCAACGACGGCCCTTCGAGCTGTTCCCGCTGCCGTTCGCACCACCGATTTTTGCCGAAGACGGCCGCCGCCTGGCCGCTTCCTATGCCAATTTCCTGATCGTCAACGGCGGCGTGTTGATGCCCGGCTATGACGTCGACACCGATCTGGACGCTTTCGAAGTGCTCCAGGCCGCGTTTCCCGACCACGACGTCGTGATCGTGCCGTGCCGGGCGCTGATCGAACAGAATGGCAGCCTGCATTGCGTGACCATGCAGTTGCCGGAAGGAGTTGCGGCTTGAGTTCCAGCCTGAGGGTAGCCCTGGTCCAGGATCGCGACCGCGGCAGCGTCGATGCCAATCTCACCCGAATCGAGCAACAGGTAGCGCAGGCCGCGGCAGCGGGCGTGCGTCTGGTGCTGCTGCAGGAACTGCACAACGGCGCCTATTTCTGCCAGCACCAGGATGTGGCCGAGTTCGATCGCGCCGAAGCGATACCCGGACCCAGCAGTGAACGGCTGTCGGCGCTCGCCGCTGTTCACAATGTCGTGCTGGTGGCCTCGCTGTTCGAACGCCGCGCCGCCGGCCTGTATCACAACACGGCGGTGGTGTTCGATGCCGATGGCCGCATCGCCGGCCGCTATCGCAAGATGCACATCCCCGACGACCCCGGCTTCATGGAGAAGTTCTACTTCACGCCGGGGGACTTGGGTTTCGAGCCGATCGACACCGCGGTCGGACGCCTCGGCGTGCTCGTGTGCTGGGACCAGTGGTACCCGGAAGCTGCGCGCCTGATGGCACTCGCTGGTGCCGATCTGCTGCTCTACCCCACCGCCATCGGTTGGGATCCGCGCGACGAGAGCGCCGAGAAACTGCGCCAGCAGGACGCCTGGGTGATCAGCCAGCGCGGCCATGCGGTTGCCAACGGTCTGCCGGTGCTGAGCTGCAACCGGGTCGGTTTCGAGGCCGATCCGACTGGCCTGGGTGCCGGCATCCAGTTCTGGGGCAGCAGTTTCGTCGCCGGCCCGCAGGGCGAGCTGCTGGCGCGCGCCGGCGACAGCGATGACGAATTGCTGATCGCCGATGTCGACTTGCAGCGCAGCGAAAACGTGCGCCGCATCTGGCCTTTCCTGCGCGATCGGCGCATCGATGCGTACGGGGATCTGACCCGGCGGTTTCGGTTGCCATGACCTGAAGCTAAGAGCATTTTTCCGCAAAGGACGCAACGGCGAAGCGACCAGCGACCTCGACATGTGCGCACGTTGCTGAATCATTTGCGTCGCAGTCGATTCCCGCCTCCGCTAGTCTTCGTCGGCGTTTCCCTCTGCCCTTTCGCGCGTCCGTTGCAGCCGGCACCAGATTCGCGGACCAAACGCTCTGGTCCCAATGGTGGGGCTTGAGCCGACCGTCGTAGAATACTCCCGCTGAACGGTGGACTGGGACCGCCGAAACACTTGTCCCTCCGGCGCCCGCACCCTACGCCGCTTTCGACGGCCAGCCGCTGATCGAGACACGCGTCGGCGACATCGAATACACGCTGCTCGGCACTGCCCATGTGTCCAAAGCCAGCGTCGATGCAGTCCGCCATCTGATCGCGACGCGCAGCTTCGACCTGATCGCGGTCGAACTGGACGAGCACCGCCACCACTCGCTGCTGCGCCCGGACGACTGGCGCAACGTCGATCTGTTCAAGATTGTCAAGGATGGCAAGGCGGGCATGCTGGCGGCCAACCTGGCGCTGGGTGCCTATCAACGCCGTCTGGCCGAGCAGTTCGGCGTCGAACCCGGCGCCGAGCTCAAGACGGCGTGCCTGGAAGCGGGGCCGCGCAACATTCCGGTGGAACTGATCGATCGCGATGTCGGCGTCACCCTGAAGCGTGCGTATGCCGCGGTCGGGTTCTTCGACAAGATGACGATCGTCGGCGGGCTGATTGCCAGCGCCATCAGCAGCGACGAGATCACCGAAGCGGACGTCGAGAAGCTGAAGGAAGGCGACATCCTGACCAATACCTTCGACGAGTTCGCACGCCAGAGCAAGCCGCTGCACCACGCGCTGATCGTCGAGCGCGACCGCTACATGGCGGCGCGACTGCGCGAGTCCAGCAAACCGGGCCAGCGCGTGCTGGTGGTGGTCGGCGCCGGGCACCTGGCGGGTCTGGCGCGGGCGCTCGAAGGTCGCGATCCGGGCGATACCGAGACGCTGGAAACCCTGGGCGCCCTGCCCGCGCCGAGCATCTGGCCCAAGCTGTTCGGCTATCTGGTGATCGCGCTGCTGATCGGCGGCTTCGTCTGGGCATTCGCTCAGGGTGTCGATGTCGGTCGCGATCTGGTGTCCTTCTATGTTTTCGCCACCGGTGGTTTCGCCGCGCTGGGCGCCCTGATTGCGGGTGGCCATCCGCTCAGCATCGTTGCTGCGTTCCTGTCCGCGCCGCTGACCGTGTTGCACCCGGCGCTCGCCGCGGGCATGTTCAGCGCCGGCGCCGAAGTGTGGATCCGCAAGCCGCGGGTAGCCGATTTCGAGGCCCTGCGCGACGACCTGAAGCAGTGGCGTGGCTGGTGGAAGAACCGCGTCGCGCGCACCCTGTTGGTATTTTTCCTGACCAATGCCTGCACCGGCATTGGTGTCTATCTCACCGGTATCGAATTTTTTCGCAGGTTGAGTTGATGAGCATTTTTTCCTGGATGTCCCGTCCCGCGTGGCAGTCACGCGACACCACCAAACGCGCCGCCGCGGTCGCCACCGGCCGCGAAGCCGCCCTGGTCGCAGAACTGCCGCAACTCGTCCGCAATGATCCGGAAGCCAGCGTGCGCCGCGCGGCGCTGGAACGGATCGACGATCTGACCCTGGTTGCCGATCGCATGAGCAACGACGCCGACGCCGGCATTCGCGAACGCGCCCGCGCGCGTCTGGTCGACCTGCTGGCCGGCAAGGCGCCGGTCGCCGAACGACGTCGCGCGCTGGGTCTGGTCGAGGACCAGGGCCTGCTGGAACAGATCGCCAAACGCGCCCCCGAGGTCGAACTCCGCCGCGCCGCGCTGGAGCGCTGCAAGCGCGTGGGCTTCATCGCCGAACGCGTGCTCGAGGATGCCGACGCCGATCTGCGCATCGAACTCTTGACCCGGGTCGAGCAGACGCCGACGCTGGAGCGGCTGGCGCAGCAGGCGCGCACCAAGGACAAGCGATTGTTCCGGGCGATCCGCGAACGCCTGGATGCCGGCAAGCTCGCCGCGGGCGAAAACGACACCCTGCTGGCGCACGCCGAATCCCTTTGCGGGGCACTGGAAACACATCTGCGGCGCCCCGGCGCCGACGCGGCCGCTGCCCTGGCCAATGCCGAATCGGAATGGGCGACGCTGCGCGCGCGCATCGACGACCGCTTCGACAAACGCTTCGAGGGCGCCCTGCAGACGCTCAAGGCGACCATCGGCGCAATCGCCCGCATCGGCGAAGAAGCAGCAGAACCGATCGCGTCAACGGTCGCGTCAACGGTCGCGTCAGCGCCCGTCGAGACGGTCGCCATGGTCGAGAGCGCCACGTCCGAGGAAGCCGCGCAGGCGCCAGTCATCGATGGTCCCGATCCGGCACTGGCCGAACTGCTGCAGCGCGCCGAGGAACTGTCCGACGATGTCGCCAGCTTTCGAACGCGACGCCCTGCAACGCCGCTGGCAGCAACACTTCGCACTCCGGGTGATCGCGGCGATGCCGATCAGGCGCTGGCGGCACGCTTCGCCAGCCGCATCGAGGCGCTGAAGGCATCAGCAGAACTGCGCGCCGCAAAGATCGAGCACGCGCGCCAGCTGGTCGACAGCGCCATCGCCGCGGTCGACACGGCAATCGAAGCCGGACAACTCTCGGGCGCACGCGCGGCGCGCGCGCTGGCCAGGAGTGCCGTCGAAGGCCTGGATGAGCACAGCGCCAAGGCCCTTGGCCGCAAGCTGGCCGGGCTCGACCCGAAGATCGACAAGCTCGCGCAATGGCAGCGCTGGTCCGACAACAAGGTCCGTACACGCCTGTGCGCAGAAGCCGAGGCCTTGATCGGCAGCGGCATGCATCCCGACGGTCTGGCCAACAAGATTGCCGAGCTGAAGGCCGCGTGGAAGCGCATCGATGACAGCGAGTCCGAGCCGGGCGCGCCGGCGCCGGAGTCGGGTTTGTCGCGACGCTTCCGCTTTGTCTGCCACAAGGCGCTCGAACCGGCGCGCGGTTACTTCGAGAAGCGCAAGGAAGTTCGCGGCAAACGCAGCGACGAGCTTGGCAGCTTCATCGAGCGTGTGCGCACGGAGCTGGCCGCCGAAGGCACCGAAACCAGTGCCCTGATCGCGCTGAAGCGGGAAGTCGGCGAGCGCCTGCGCCGCGTCGATGAAGTCGATCCGCGCCAGCGCGGCGACATCGGCAAGCAGCTGAAGCAGTTGATCGAGGCCTGCTCCGCACTGATCGATGCGCGTTTCAACGCCATCGCCGAGGAAAAGCAGAAATTGATCGCGCAACTGCGTCGACAGTTGACCCACGCGGAGCTGGACGCGGCACTCGACCTGGCCAAGTCTGCGCAGAAGCGCTGGCAGACCCTCGGCAAGGGCTCGCAGAAGACCGATCAGGCCCTGTGGCAGGAACTGCGTGAACTGATCGATCCGCTGTTCGAAAAGCGCAACGACGAACTCAAGGCGGTCGACGCGCAGCGCGATGCCGGTCGCGCGGCGGCGCAGGCGTTGATCGACGAGCTGCGCGCGCTGCCCGCCAGCGAACTCGATTCCACTCGCCTGGAAGCCGAGATCGCGCGCATCGAGAATCTCTGGCGCGGCGACGCAGAGCGGCCGCGCGATCTCGAGCGCGTGTTCGATCAGGCCACCGCGCAGGCGCAGGCAGCACTGGTTGAACGCCGCCACGGCGAATCCGCAAAACGACAGAACAAGGTCGGAGAACTGGCCGCCGAGATCGATCGCCTCGAGGCCAATCTCGCGGATGCCGACGACGCGCTGCTGGCAGAGCTGGAAGCCCGCGCACGCACGCTGGATTCAGCTGTTTCCGCGGCTTTCGCCGGCCGACTGCTGCGACTGCGACCGACCGACGCGGTCGCACGCGAGCGCATGCATGCCGAGCAACTCGCACTCGGCGAACGCCTGACCCTGGAATACGAATTCCTCGCCGGCGTCGAGTCGCCCGCTTCGTCGCAGTCCGCACGCCTGAACTTGCAGGTGGAAAAGCTGGCGCTGCGCATGTCCACCGGGCAATCGCGCTCGCCACGCGAAGAACGTGCGGCGCTCGATTTGCGCTGGTGGGCCCTGGGCCCGCTGGCGCCCGCCGAACGCGAACGCTTGCTGGCACGGCGCGCGCTGGCATTGGCGCAGCTGTGCGAGCATTGAATTGTTTGCCCGAGTGACAGAACATGCGGCGATCGCGCCGTTTCAGATCGCGAAACCGGAGGGCCAAATGCCAGACAGAGAACGGCGCAAGCCCGAGCCACCAGCGGGGCGAGTACTGGAGCGCTTGCTGAACGCGACCCAGGTCGAATCGCTGCGCAGTCTCGAGCACTTCGGCTGGCAACTTACATTCGTGCGCAAGCCGCTGTTCCAGGCCGCGGTACCGATCGTTGTCGACGCCGACCGCAAGAACTATGCGGTCATCGAGGAGGACGGCACGGTGAACGGCAACCCGCCGTTCAAGATTCGCCCCTGAGTTCGAAATCATCGGCATCGAGCCAGGCGGGGAAGCGCTCGCGGTGTGCTTTCAGCCCCTCGGCGGACAGCAGCGCGGTCACCACGCCGGGCTCGCCGCCGAGTTCGACGAGCGGCTCGCCCAGGTAGTTCAGGGCGACGCTGTCGCCGGCATAGTGCAACTGGTTGCCGTCGACACCCACGCGGTTGACCCCTACGCAATAGCTGAGATTCTCGATGGCACGCGCACGCAGCAAGGTGCGCCACGCGTGTCGCCGCGGACTCGGCCAGTTGGCAACGAACAGCAGCAGATCGTAATCCAGCAGCTGGTTCGTCGCGTCGAAGCGATTGCGGACAAAAGCCGGGAAGCGCAGGTCGTAGCAGACCTGCGGACACACGCGCCAGCCATGGATCTCGACGACCAGACGCTCGCTGCCGGCGGCATAGCGCTGATGTTCACCGGCCATGCGGAACAGATGACGTTTGTCGTAGCAGGCCAGCGTGCCGTCCGGGCGTGCCCAGACCAGGCGGTTGAAAACCGCATCGCCGTCGCGAATCACCAGACTGCCGGATACCACCGCGCCCACCTCGCACGCCAGTTCGCGCAGCCAGCGCACGCCGGTTCCGTCCATGGTCTCCGCGTCGCTGACGGCGTCGTTGGAGAAACCTGACAGAAAGGTCTCCGGCAGCACGATCAGGTCGGCGCGACCGGCGAGCCCCAGCACCTGGGTGCCATACATTTCGCGATTGGCGCGCGCGTCATGCCAAACCGTGGCGGCCTGCACCAGCGCAACGGTCAGATCGCGCATAGCTTTTCCGCAGCGGCATCCAGCGTGGCTTCGGTCTTGGCGAAACAGAAGCGCACCAGCCGCTGCTCAGGCGGCAATTCGTAGAATGCCGACACCGGAATGCCGGCCACGCCATGTTCGACGATCAGACGGCGGCAGAAGCTCTGATCGTCTTCGTCGCTGATGGCCGAGTAGTCGGCCAACTGGAAATAAGCGCCTTCCACCGGAAGCAACTGGAAACGCGAGGCCGACAGGGCCCGCGCAAAATGATCCCGCTTGTTCTGGTAGAAATTCGGCAGGTCGAGGTAGTGCTGCGGATCGGCCACCAGGCAGTCCGCCAGCGCCCATTGGGCAGCATGGAAGGTGCAGAAGGTCAGGAACTGGTGCACCTTGCGGAACTCGGCCGACAGGGTCGGCGGCGCCACGCAATAGCCGATCTTCCAGCCGGTGATGTGGTAAGTCTTGCCGAAGCTGGACACCGCGAAGCTGCGCTCGGCCAGTTCGGCATGTCCCAGCACGCTCTCGTGCCGTCGGCCATCGAAGATGATGTGCTCGTAGACCTCATCCGACAGCACCAGGATATCGGTGTCGCGCAACAGATCGGCCAGCGTGTCGAGATCGAAGCGCGTCAAGGTCGCCCCGGTCGGGTTGTGCGGCGAGTTGATCATCAAAAGGCGCGTGCGCGGCGTGATCGCATCCTTGACGCGCTGCCAGTCGACACTGAAGTTGGGCGCCGGCAACGGCACATGCACGGCGCGCCCACCAGCCAGCTCGATCGCCGGCTCGTAACAGTCGTAGCAGGGATCCAGCACGATGACTTCGTCGCCGGGCGAAACCACCGCGTGGATCGCGGCGAACAGCGCCTCGGTGGCGCCACTGGTCACGGTGATCTCGGTATCGGCATCGACACGGCGTCCGTAAAGCGCCTCGGTCTTGGCTGCGATGGCCTGCCGCAATGCGGGAATTCCCGCCATCGGGGCGTACTGGTTGCGGCCTTCCAGCGTATGCCGGTGCAAAGCCTCGTGCAGGGCCGCAGGTCCTTCGAAATCGGGGAAGCCTTGCCCCAGATTGACGGCCTTGTGTTGCGCTGCCAGCTGCGACATCACGGTGAATATGGTCGTGCCGACCTTGGGGAGCTTGCTTTGCAGGCGCATGAAGACGCGGCTCTGATCCATGAACGGAGACGAATGCTAGTGTAGTGCGCCGCAAAAAAGTGCAGAACCATGGCTTCCCAAGCATCCAGCGAGGTGGAGATTCTCGAGTTCGTCGCCGCCGACTATTCGCGCCTGCCCGACATGTTCTCCTGGCTGGAGCCCGAACTTCCGGCGACCACGGTCGCCGCCCGCGTACCGGCGATGCTGGCGCAGGGCTGGCGTTGCGTCGGCGCGTTTGCCGACGATGAACTGGTCGCCATGGCTGGTTTTGGCGTCCGCCACCACCTGTTTTCCGGTCCGGTGATGTACGTCGAAAACGTCGCCGTACTTCCCGACTGGCGCGCGCATGGCATCGGCGTGCGCCTGATGCGCTGGATTGAGGCGTTGGCTCGCGAGCGCGGCTGCAACAAGATCACGCTGGACGCCTACGCCGTGAATGCGGGTGCGCGTGCCTTCTACCAGCGGCTGGGTTACGACCCGCGCGGCGTGCACTTCGTGCTGGAACTGTGAGGCAAGCTCAGCACGGGCAAGACCGCGGGCGCGTACACTTGCATGATGCGCCACGAATATGATCGACACTTCAAGGAATGGCTGTTGCGCCGCACGCGCCTGCGACGCCTGCTGCGTCCCTTGCCTCGGCGCAGCAACCTGCATCGCTATCCGGTGGTCAAGTGGTTCGCCGAACGCGCGCGGCGACACCCTTTCCTGTGGTCCTTCAAGCGCGCCCAGATCATTCCGGCCCTGTATGTTGGATCGGTGATCTCGCTGGCGCCGGTCTACGGAATCCAGATTCTGCTGGCATTCGCTGCGGCGTTGATCTTCCGTGCCAACCTGACCGTGATGGTCGCCCTGCAGTTCCTGACCAACCCGCTCACGGTAGTCCCGATCTATGCGGCGACCGGTTGGCTTGGTGCCACATTGATGCGCTACTTCGGCCTCGGCAGCGAATTGCCAACCGCCCTCTTTTATACCAACGCGCTGTTCATCGGCGGCATCGTCGTGGGGCTGCTATTCGCGTTTTTTGCCGACATGACCTGGCGCGCACTGGCCTGGGAGGCGCGCCGCTTCAAGCAGCGACTGCAACAGTTGCGCCTGAAGGCGGATGCGGCCGATGTGCTGGCGCTGCGCGAAACGGCGGATTAGCCCAGCACATCTGCAATGTCGTACCAACCGGCGCCCTGCCCCGCCAGCCACACCGCGCTGCGCACCGCGCCACTGGCGAAGATCGAGCGCGAATTGGCGCGGTGGGTCAGTTCCAGGCGCTCGCCTTCGGAGGCAAACATGACGGTGTGCTCGCCCACCACGTCAGCCGCACGCATGACGGCAAAACCGATCTCATGCGGAGCACGCGCCTCGGTCAAACCCTGCCGCGTGTAGCGGGCGACATCCTCGAAAGCATGTCGGCGGGCCTCGGCAACCGCCTTTCCAAGTGCCAACGCGGTGCCCGAAGGCGCGTCCTTCTTGTGCCGGTGATGAACCTCGAGAATCTCGACGTCGAATTCCGGCCCCAACTGGGCTGCAGCGGCCGCGGCCATGCGCTTGAGCAAAGCCACGCCGAGGCTGAAGTTGGCGCTCCACAGCACTGGAATTCTGGACGCCGCGTCCTTCAGCCGTTCGGTCTGTTCAAGCGACAGGCCGGTGGTGCCGCAGACGAATCCGATACGCCGTTCCAGCGCGATCGACAACGGCGTTTCCAGCGCGTCTGGCGTGGAAAAATCGATGATCGCGTCGACGCCGGTGTCCGGGTCGAGGGCAGCAACGAAATCGAGATCCGGTGCGCCTGCACCCAGGGCCAGGCTCAGCGATTCGCCGACCCAGCCCGAAGCCGCGCGCACCAATGCGGCCGCAACGGTACAGTCCGAACGTTGGCCGGCGGCGCGCAATGCGGCAAGGCCCATGCGGCCGGAAGCGCCGTGAATCGCAAGGCGAACGGGTATCTGTGGGGTCATCCGGCCAATCTCGTCGGTGCCTTCGATGGCCGATTATGCATCTTTGGAGTGCGCCGGCTTGCCGGCATCTGGAGTGCGCCGGCTTGCCGGCGCTCTGGATGCTCTCCAGCAGGAGCATCCAAAGCGGTGGCAAGCCACCGCACTCCAGGTGGGCGCCGGCCTGCCGGCGCCCTCTCAGGCGCCGATACGACTGAAGAAGTCCTTGACGCTGTCCAGCCAGGAACTGGAGCGTGGGCTGTTGTCGGCGGATGCCCCGGTGAAACTGGTTTCCAGCTGCGCCAGCAGTTCGCGTTGTTCGGCAGTGAGCTTGACCGGTGTTTCGACGACCACCCGCGCCAGAAGATCGCCCTTGCTGTGGCTGCGCACCGACTGCACGCCCTTGCCGCGCAAACGGAAGATCTTGCCAGTCTGCGTGCCATCGGGAATCTTCAGCACCGCACTGCCGTCCAGCGTCGGAATCTTCAATTCGCCGCCGAGTGAAGCGGTGGTCACGCGGATCGGGATCTCGCAATGCAGGTCGTCGCCTTCGCGCTTGAAGATCGGGTGCGCGCGCACCGCCATCTCGACGTAAAGGTCGCCGGGCGAACTGCCGGCAGGCCCAGCCTCGCCCTCGCCGGTCAAGCGGATGCGATCGCCCTGATCGACGCCGGCCGGCACCTTGACGCGTACCAGCTTCTCTTCTTCGAGCCGGCCCTCGCCGTGGCAATGGTTGCACGGGTTGGTCACTGTCTTGCCAGCGCCACCGCAAGTCGGACAGGCCTGCTGGATCGAGAAAATGCCATTTTGCATGCGCACCCGGCCGTGACCGGCGCAGGTCTTGCAGGTGCCGGTCTTGCCATCTGCGGAGCCCGAGCTGTTGCAATGGTGGCAACCCACCAGGGTCGGCACACGGATTTCGCGCTCGACACCGTTGACGGCCTCTTCCAGTTCCAGCTCCATCACGTAGCGCAGATCGGAACCACGGCGCTGGCGTTGGCCGCCGCCACCGCGTCCACCGCCAAAGATATCGCCGAAAATGTCGCCGAAAATATCGCCCAGATCCGGGCCGCCAGGCGCACCACGCCCACCGCCGCCGCTCAGACCCGCATGGCCATGACGGTCATAGACTGCGCGCTGTTCGGCGTTCGACAGTACTTCGTAGGCCTCCTTGGCCTCCTTGAACTTGTCCTGCGTCTGCGGATCGTCCGGATTTCGATCCGGATGCAGCTTCATCGCCAGACGCCGAAACGCCTTCTTCAGTTCGTCGTCGGTGGCGGTCTTCTGGACACCGAGGACTTCGTAGTAGTCGCGCTTCGACATGGGTTTCGTTTGGCTGGGTGTTTCGTGGATATCTGGTGGAAAGTAAAACGTGAAACGTCAAACGTGAAAAGGAGCGGTGCTCTTCTTCACGTTTAACATTTCACGTTTCACCTGCTTCATCACTTTCGTGCCGAAAATCCGGCGCCATCGACGCTCGTCGATGGCGCCGGAGATTCGGTTAGCGCTTGTCCCCATCCACTTCGGTGAACTCGGCATCGACCACATCGTCGTGCGCCTTGCCCTGGGCCGGTGCTTCACCGCCCGGCGCCGGGCCACCCTGGCCACCGGCCGCCGCCGCCCGCAGACTCTGCGAAGCTTCCACCAGCGCCTGGGTCTTGGCTTCGATCGCGGTCTTGTTGTCGCCCTTCATCGCCGTGTCGAGTTCGGCGATCGCGGTTTCGATCTTGGCGATCTGCGCGCCATCGACCTTGTCGCCGGCATCCTTGATCGCCTTGCGCGTTTCGTGCAGCAGCGCGTCGGCCTGGTTGCGGGCACTGACCAGCTCGTGGAACTTCTTGTCCTCGTCGCGGTGCGCCTCGGCGTCCTTGACCATCTGCTGGATCTCTTCCTCGGACAGACCCGAACCGGCCTTGATCTCGATGCGCTGTTCCTTGCCGGTCTTCTTGTCCTTGGCCGAGACGTGCAGGATGCCGTTGGCGTCGATGTCGAAGGTCACCTCGACCTGCGGCATGCCACGCGGCGCCGGCTCGATGCCAGCCAGATCGAACTTGGCCAGCGACTTGTTGTAGCGGGCCTGCTCGCGTTCACCCTGCAGCACATGCACGGTCACCGCGGTCTGGCTGTCTTCGGCGGTCGAGAACACCTGCGCCGCACGCGTCGGAATGGTGGTGTTCTTCTCGATCAGCTTGGTCATCACGCCACCGAGCGTCTCGATGCCGAGCGACAGCGGCGTCACGTCGAGCAGCAGCACGTCCTTGACGGTACCGGCGAGCACGCCGCCCTGGATCGCGGCGCCCATGGCGACCGCCTCATCCGGGTTGACGTCCTTGCGCGGCTCCTTGCCGAAGAACTCCTTGACCGCTTCCTGCACCTTGGGCATGCGCGTCTGGCCACCGACGAGGATCACCTCGGCGATGTCACCGACACGCAGGCCAGCGTCCTTCAGCGCCGTGCGGCACGGCTCGATGGTGCGCTTGACCAGGTCATCGACGATCGATTCCAGCTTGGCGCGCGTCAGCTTGACGTTGAGGTGCTTCGGACCGGAGGCATCCATGGTCACGTACGGCAGGTTGACGTCAGTCTGCATCGACGAGGACAGCTCGATCTTGGCGCGCTCGGCGGCGTCCTTCAGGCGCTGCAGCGCCAGCGGATCGTTGCGCAGATCGATGCCCTGCTCCTTGCGGAACTCGTCGACCAGAAAGTCGATCACGCGCATGTCGAAATCTTCGCCACCGAGGAAGGTGTCGCCATTGGTGGCGAGCACCTCGAACTGCTTCTCGCCATCGACTTCGGCGATTTCGATGATCGAGACGTCGAAGGTACCGCCGCCCAGGTCATACACGGCGATCTTGCGATCACCGGCGCCCTTCTTGTCCAGGCCATAGGCCAGCGCGGCCGCGGTCGGCTCGTTGATGATGCGCTTGACCTCGAGACCGGCGATGCGCCCGGCATCCTTGGTCGCCTGGCGCTGGCTGTCGTTGAAGTAGGCCGGAACCGTGATCACCGCTTCGGTGACCGGCTCGCCGAGATAATCCTCGGCGGTCTTCTTCATTTTCATCAGCACGCGCGCGGAAATCTCCGGCGGCGCCATCTTCTTGCCCGCCGCGTCGATCCAGGCGTCGCCGTTGTCGGCTTCCATGATCACGTACGGCACCATACCGATGTCTTTCTGCACCACCTGCTCGCCGAACTTGCGGCCGATCAGGCGCTTGACGGCATACAGGGTGTTCTTGGCATTGGTGACTGCCTGGCGCTTGGCTGCAGCACCGACCAGCACCTCACCATCCTTGGTGAAAGCCACCACGGACGGCGTCGTGCGATCGCCCTCTGAATTCTCGATGACCTTGACCGTGCCGCCCTCGATGATGGCGACGCAGGAATTGGTCGTCCCGAGATCGATACCGATGATTCTGCCCATGGGTCTAACTCCTGATTCGATTCATTCTGGGGACGAGCCCCGACTGACGCACTAGATGGGGACGAAATTCGCGTGTCCAAGGGTGGGGCACGAGGCACGGGGCACGGGGCACGGGAAAAGCGGTCTCGCAGCGGATTTCCAGCTTCTCCCGTGCCCCGTGCCCCGTTTCCCGTGCCCCGTCGCTCAGCCCTGACTCACCATCACCAGCGCCGGCCGCACCAGGCGATCGTGCAGGCGATAACCCTTCTGCAGCACCGCAAGCACGTGATCCGCAGGAATCTCGGACGACGGCTGCATGCCAATCGCCTGGTGTTGATCCGGATTGAACGGCAAGCCCTGCGGGTCCACGGCGGTCAGTCCATGCGAGTCGGCGGCTTTCTGCAGCATGCGCAACGTCATTTCCGAGCCCTGCTTCAAGCTGTCGATGCCGGCGCCATTGGCGTCCGCGGCCTTGATGCCCTGCTCCAGACTGTCGATCACCGGCAGCAGATCGTTCAGCAGACGCTCGACACCAAATTTGCGCGCCTGCTCGAACTCACGCAGCCAACGCTTGCGCTGGTTCTCGGCCTCGGCGCGCTCGCGCAATTGTTCGGCTTCCAACTCGGCGACGCGCTGGCGCAAGGTTTCGATGGTGTCCGCCGGACCGAAGCCCTCGGCGTCAGCCGCAGACGCCGCGTCCGGGCGTTCTTGCTCGGGGGATGCATGCATCGGATGAAACTCCCTACATCAGATCGACAAGGAAAGCGTAGTTGGGGCGGTCAAGCGAGATTCAAGGCAGTACCGACCGCCTGCGCGGTCGCCCGCACCACCGGAATCACGCGTTGGTAATCCAGCCGCGTCGGGCCGATCACGCCAAGCACGCCGATCGGCCGCCCGTCGCGGCGATAGGGTGCGGTGATCACCGCGCACGAGGCAAACGGCTCAAATCCGGATTCCTCGCCGATGAACAGGCGCACATCGTCGGCACGCACCGCATTTTCGACCAGTTCCAGCAGATCGCGTTGGCGCTCGAAGGCCTCGAACAACCCGCGCAACCGCTGTACGTCGGCCAGTTCGGCGTGCGCTGCCAGACGGCCTTCACCGGAAATCAGCAACTGGTCCTCGCTGGGAACGCTCAGCGCCGCCGCGGCCGCATCGACCACGGCGCCGCTGGCGGCGTCGAGCGCCGCCTTGGCCGCGAGCAGATCGCTGGCCAGACTCTCCTGGATCGCCGGCAACAACTGGCCGGCGAAGCGCTCGTTGAGCACTTGGGCAGCACGTTCCAGTTGCGCAACATCAAAGCAGTGCTCGGTCTGCACCAGGCGGTTCTGCACCTGGCCGTCATCGAAAACGAGGATCACCAGCAAGCGACGCGGCGCCAATTGCACAAAATCGATCTGTCGCAACGGCAAGCGCTCGCGCCGCGGCACCGACACGATGCCGGCGCAACCGGTCAGTTCCGACAGCAAGCGGCTGGCGCAGCGCAACACCTGCTCCGGCGCGCCGTCGACCGGCAGGCGCGCCTGGATCACGTCGACCAATGGCGTCGCCGGCGCCTCGACCTCGATCAGCGAATCGACGAACAGCCGATATCCGCGTGGCGTCGGCACGCGCCCGGCGGACGTGTGTGGCGAGCGGATCAGGCCACCTGCCTCAAGATCGGCAAGGATGTTGCGAATGGTCGCCGGACTCAGGTCCAGCCCGCACTCGCGCGCCAGTCGCGCAGACGCGACCGGCTCGCCCGCTTCGATATAGCGGGCAATCAGGTCGTGCAGCAGCTTGCGGGCGCGGGGATCGAGGGATTGCACCGGAACATCACTGTCTGGAAAGTGGTCGACAGCACTCACGCCGCTGCCAGCCAAGAATTGGGGGCGAACTGGCTGGGGTCAAGGCCGGGTTGTCGGTTGTTGGATTGGAGCATCGCGCCAGCGCGCTCCTACAATTCCTGCGTCAGTCTTCGCCAGCATCGTAGGAGCGCGCTTGCGCGCGATGCTTCCAGCTACTCAGGCTCACGCAAGCACCCTGTTGCATCCCCCATCCTGCCCCGGCGATAGTGCCGGTCGCGATTGATCGCCCGGAGCCCACTGTACTCATGCTGCAAAGCCTCAGCATTCGCGACCTGGCAGTCGTCGGCAGGGTCGATCTGTCGATCGCCACGGGCATGAGCGTGATCACTGGCGAAACCGGGGCGGGCAAGTCGATTCTGGTCGATGCCCTGTCGCTGGTTGGAGGTGGTCGCGGCGACAGTGGTGCGGTGCGCACCGGCGCCGAGCGCACCGAAATCGCCGCCGAGTTTGACCTCAGCCAGTTGCCCGCGGCCCGGCAATGGCTGCTGGACCAGGCTCTCGACGACGATCGCAACTGCCTGCTGCGGCGCGTGGTGCGCGCCGATGGCGGTTCGCGCGGATTCATCAACGGCCGCGCCGCGACTTTGCTGCAACTGCGCGAACTCGCCGGTCTGCTGGTCGAGATACACGGCCAGCATGAGCACCAGGCACTGCTTTCGCGTTCGCATCAGCTCGACTTGCTCGACCAGTACGCGCAAAACCGCGAATCGTGTCAGCAGGTGAGCGCGGCAGCGAGCCGCTGGCGCCAACTCACGGCGGAAATCGATGCACTGCGGCGCAACAACCGGGACGGCAGCGACCTGGTCGATTTCCTGAGCCATGCGCTCGGCGAGCTCAATCAGGCCGACCCGCGCCCGGAGCGACTGGCCGAACTGGAACAGGATCACCGGCGACTGGCGCATGCCGGCGAACTGATCGAGGGTCTGTCGCGGCTGGAAGAGAGCCTGGCCGGCGACGATGGCGCCAGCGTTGAACGCCAGATAGGCCAGGCCCAGCATGAAATCGGCCGATTGCTTGCCTTCGACAGCGAACTCGGCGAAGCCGCCGCTCTGATCGATTCGGCGTCGGTGCAGTTGAGCGAGGCCATGTCGCTGCTCCGCCGTCGCCGCGAGGCCATCGACCTGGACCCGGCGCGCCTGGCCGAACTCGAACGCGACCTTGGCCGCCTGCATGCGCTGGCACGCAAGCATCGGGTTGGCATGGACGGACTGGATGGCGTGCGTGCCGACCTTCAGACCCGGCTGGCCAGTGCGCAGGGCGCCGGTGCCCGACTGGACGAGCTGGAGCGCGAGCAGGCGCAGTGCCTGCGTGAGTATCAGGCCGCGGCACGGGTTCTCGGCCAACGCCGAACCGCTGCCGCGCAACGCCTGTCCACGCAAGTCACCCTGTTGATGCAGGAACTCGGCATGGCCGGCGGCAGCTTTGTCTGCAGCCTTGAGTCCAAAGCCGCCGACCCGACGCCCAACGGCGACGACGAAGTCGAATTTCTGGTGACGGCCAATCCCGGCATGCCGCCGCGACCCTTGCGCAAGGTGGCCTCCGGCGGCGAACTCGCGCGCATCAGCCTGGCGATCAAGGTCGCCACCATCGCGCTCGACGACACGCCGGTGCTGGTCTTCGACGAGGTCGATTCGGGTATCGGCGGCGCCGTCGCCGAGATTGTCGGGCGCAAGTTGCGCCAGCTCGGACAACGTCGTCAGGTGCTCTGCGTGACCCACCTGCCGCAGGTGGCCGCCTGCGCGCACCACCAGTATCGGGTCAGCAAGCTCAAGAGCGAGGACCGCACCGAATCGCAGGTCGAAGCGCTGGACGACGCCGGTCGCGTCGCGGAACTGGCGCGCATGCTCGGCGGAGTCGACATCACGGCAGCCACAACCGCGGCAGCGGCGGATCTGTTGCAGCGGTTGGGTGCGTGAGAAAGGCATCGCGCGCAAGCGCGCTCCTACAATTTCTCCGTGGACTCGCTACGAAGTTGTAGGAGCGCGCTTGCGCGCGATGCCTTTCACAACAGACACCCGGCTACACCTTCTTCGGCCGTACGTACAACACCAGACTGTGGTCGACCAGATCGTAGCCGGCCCGGTCGGCGATTTCCCGCTGCAGCCGCTCGATCTCGACGTTCTGGAACTCGATCACCTTGCCGGTTTCGACGCAGACCATGTGGTCGTGATGGCCATCCGCATCCAGTTCGTACACCGACTGGCCACCCTCGAAGTGATGGCGAACGACGATTCCAGCCGCCTCGAACTGGTTCAGCACGCGGTAAACCGTCGCCAGACCAATGTCATCGCCCTGATCCAGCAACTCCCGGTAGCAGTCCTCGGCGGTCATGTGCTTCTTCTGCGCATTGCTCAGAATGTCCAGGATGCGCATGCGCGGATGCGTCACCTTGAGCCCGACCTTGCGCAAGTCCTGGCTCTCCACGGTTCGCTCTGCGCGCTCGGGCATGTTGTCCACCTTCTCGTTCGTTGGGGTCGGGTTGATCCCTGCGTCTGTATTATCCACCGCTTCGAGCAGCTGACGTGGAATTCTGATGCGAGTACTTTTTGCGCTGACCCTGGCCGTGGCGCTGTCTGGCTGCGGCGTGCTGTACAAACAACCGGTACAGCAGGGCAACCTGCTCGAGGACGACCAGGTCGATGCCTTGAAACCCGGCATGACCAAGCGTCAGGTCTCCCTGGTACTGGGCTCTCCCGCGTTGTCCAGCCCGTTTCGCGAAGATCGCTGGGACTATGTCTCCAGCTACAAGGATGGCGATGGCACGGTAGATCTCAAGCGACTGACGGTGATCTTCGAAAACGATGTCCTGGTCCGCATCGAAGGCGATTACGAGCCGGGCAAGGGCGTCAAGGCAAAGGGTGCGATGCCTGAGGCGCCGAAGACCGAGCCTGAGGACAAGGACAAGGCCAAGGGCTGAGCGCCCAGCAGCGTTCGGCAAGGGCTTGCGCGCCAGCGCCCGGTACCGAATCAAGGCTCTCCGAGCAACCGCTGCAGTCGCGCGGTTTCGGCACTGCCCGGACAGCTGACATACAGACGGCCACCGATGCGTTGAAAGCCGGCGTGATCGCCCGCTTCGTGGCACGCCAAGGCCACTCGCAGCGCGAGGCGCCGCGCGTCTTCGCCCGGTTCGGCGGCATCCAGCAATGACAGTGTCATGCGCTCGGCTGCCGCCAGTCGACCGCCCTGCACCCAGCGCGCCCCCAATGCCGCCAGTTCCGCCTCGGTCAATTGAGGCTTGCCGCCGCTCGCGATCGAGTACTCGCCGAACAACGCAATGTCCTCGTCCAGGCTCGCCAGCGGCTTCAGCTGCCCGAGCAGCAACTGGCGCGCGGCGGCATGCCAATTTTCGTCGCTGGGGCGGTCGCGCCAGGCGCGCAGACGCAGGCGCCAGGCCTCGCGGTCCCTGGGGAATTTCTCGACCAGACGACCAGTCATCTCGCGCGCCGCCGAAAATTCGAGCTTGCCCAGGGCCAGCCGCGCCTGCGCGAACCAGTCGACACCCTGTTCCGCTTCGACCTCCTCGTCCAGCACCTCGCGGCGTTCCCATCCGAGCTTGCGAATGGCGAAACACGCCAGGGCGCCGGTCATGATGCCGCCAGCATGCGCATCGAATCCGATTCCGGCATCCGGACTCGACCACATGTGCCAGAGTTCCCAGCCCAACCAGAACGGCAGCAGGGCCAACGCCGGCACGCGCACATAATCGAAATACACGAAGGCCCAATAGAACACGCGGATCTTGCGCATGCCCCAGATGACACAGCAGGCGCCCATCAGGCCGGCGATCGCGCCCGATGCACCCAGCGCGCTGCCGAATTCGCCGAAGTGTCGCAACACACTGAGCATGCCGCCGCCAAATCCGGCCAGCAGATAGACCCCGAGGAACAACCAGGGCCCGAGCGCCGCCTCGGTCATCAGACCGAGCACCGCCAGGAACAGCATGTTGCCGAGCAGATGACCGCCGTCGGCATGCAGGAACATCGACGCCATGTGGCGCAGCACCGACGGTTCATGGAACAGCAGCATGTACTTCGGCGTAAAGGCGAACGCCAATTGCCGCTCGACTTGCGCGCGATCGCTGCGCCAGCGCTGCATCAGCGCGCTGTCGCTGGTTTCGACGGGCGGATTCCTGCCCAGCCGGGTGGTCAGCAAAGGATCCATGGCCTGCAACTCGACCGCAGTGCGCGAGCGTTGCGGCTCGGGCCAGTGCGGCAGGCTCGCCGCCAGATCGGCGCGACTGCGCGCGAGCAGATGCTGCTGCAGCACCGGCATTTCCAGTTCGATCAGTCCGCTGCGGCGATAGATCTCGGCCGCATTGCGGTAAGCGGATTCGTCACGCGACTGGAAGCCGAAGTGGATGAGGACGTTGAGCACGATCAGCAGCGCCGTGACCCAGGGAAAACGGGCCAGGGTCAAACGCTGATGCAGCGGGACGATCAGCACGTCACCAACGCCAGATCAACGCTGCCTGCAGGCCGGTCAGGTCCAGGTGCAAGCGACCGGTCAGATCGTCGCGCGTGGTTTGCGCGTCGAGCCGGGCTCCCGCGTAGCGCAGCGCAAGCGTCGCGTGCTCGGTCAGCCCGTACTCGATGCCGGCATTGAAGTCATAGACGGTGCCGTCGATGTGATTGATCTTGGCCTTGAATACCGCGGCGCGCATGACCAGTCGCCAGTGCTCCCCCAGTCGCTCACGATACTCGGCGCCGAGCACCGCCACCGGCAGATCACCGCGTACCTGCGCGTCGACCGGCTCCGTTTGTGCGCCGCCGGGCAGGTTCTCCACGGCCAGTTTCAGCCCCAGTCGGTACTGCAATGCGCCGACGCTGAGCCCCAGCGCCCGCTGTTCGTTGGCCAACACCCAGCCGATGTACTCGACCGACCACACATCCAGGTTGATCTCGCCGGTGATCCGCGAGTTGATCGTGAACACCTCATCGTCGAACACGATGTCGCGATTGATGGTTTTGTCGCCCTGGCGCCCGTAGCGTTGCGCCCGCGCACCGAATTCATGACGTTCGAAAGGCCGCCAGCGCAGCGCCAGCAAGCGGCTGCTGTCGCGCCCGGCGACATCGAGGTCGCGACTGAGATCGATGTCGGTCCCGAGCGAACCGGCACTGCCATCGATGCCGACCGTGCCACCGAGTTCGCTGGCGCTGATGCCAATCTCGACGGTTCCACGATCGAGCACGCCGGGGGTCTGCGCATCGGCCAATCGAAAAAAGGCATCAGGTCCGCAAAGAACGCAAAGGACGCAAAGGAAAGCCAAACCTGGAGTTTCCCTCGCAGTCATTGCTTTCTTTGCGTCCTTTGCGTTCTTTGCGGACAGAAAAACTTTGTTTATCAACGCGTTGACTGACACGCGTGTCGAATGTGCGGCGTCACCCGCGCTGATCAATGGGATCCCAGGCGCGTTCGTCGGGGCCGTTGTAGTTGGCGCTCGGGCGAATGATCTTCCCATCCTGGCGCTGTTCGATCACGTGCGCGGTCCAGCCACTGGTGCGCGAGATCACGAACAGCGGCGTGAACATCGCCGTGGGCACACCCATCATGTGGTAGCTGGACGCGCTGTACCAATCGAGGTTGGGGAACATCTTCTTCAGCTCCCACATCAGGCTCTCGATGCGCTCGGACACCGCGAACAGGCGCCGGTTGCCGCCGTCCTCGCAAAGGCGACGGCTGATGTCCTTGATGATCACATTGCGCGGATCGGACACCGTGTACACCGGATGGCCGAAGCCGATGACGATTTCCTTGCGCTCGACGCGGGCGCGGATGTCGGCCTCGGCCTCGTCGGCGTCGCGGTAGCGCGCGATGATCTCCATGGCGACTTCATTGGCGCCGCCGTGCTTGGGACCGCGCAGCGCGCCGATGGCGCCGGTGACGGCCGAGTACATGTCCGAACCGGTCCCGGCGATGACCCGCGCGGCAAAGGTGCTGGCATTGAACTCGTGCTCGGCATACAGGACCAGCGACTGGTCCAGCGCGCGCGTGTGCAGATCGCTCGGACGGCGGCTGTGCAGCAGGTGCAGGAAATGCGCGGCGATACTGTCGTCATCGGTTTCGACATCGATGCGCGAACCGGAATGGCTGAAGTGATACCAGTACAGCAGCATCGAACCAAAGCTCGCCATCAGCCGATCGGCAATGTCGCGCGCCTCGGCCAGCGGGTGCGCTTCCTTCTCCGGCAGCACGGCGCCGAGCACGGATGCTCCGGTGCGCATCACGTCCATCGGGTGGGTCGAAGGCGGCAGCATCTCCAGGGCGTCCTGCACGATCGCCGGCAGCCCGCGCAGCCGCTTGAGCTTGGTTTTGTAGGCCTTCAGCTCGGCGGCTGTCGGCAGGTGTCCGTAGACCAGCAGGTGAGCCACCTCTTCGAAACCGGCGTGCCGCGCCAGGTCATGAATGTCATAGCCGCGATAATGCAGGTCGTTACCGGAACGTCCTACGGTGCACAGGGCGGTGTTGCCGGCAGCTACGCCGGACAGCGCAACGGACTTCTTCGCCTTGGGCAGGACTTGGGCTTCGGTGTCGCTCATCGGGGACTCCCCACGTTGTTTCGAGGTGCCCTGCACCGCCTCGGCGCATGCAGGTAACCGGTGATTCTAGCCATGCGCGAAGCGGCATGAACTTGGCCGATAGGCGTATGCCGCCGGAAGCATCGCGCGCGAGCGCGCTCCTACAATTCCTGCGTGGATTGACGCTACTTTTGTAGGAACGCGCTTGCACGCGATGCGCTTGATCGCGGGCAGCCTCATCCCTTGCCGAACAGACTGTCGATCTTCTGCTCGTACTGGTGATAGCCGAGCACGTCGTACAACTCCATGCGCGTCTGCATGCGGTCGACCACGCTGCTCTGCGTGCGCTCCTGCCGGATGGCGCCGTAGATGCCTTCGGCTGCCTTGGCCATCGCGCGGAAAGCCGACAACGGGTAGATGATCATCGCGATGCCGATGGCGCCGAGTTCGTCGACAGTGAAATACGGCGTCTTGCCGAACTCGGTCAGATTGGCCAGCACCGGAATCTTCAGCGCAGCGATGAAGCGTTGGTACTCGGGAATGGTGGTGCAGGCCTCGGCAAAGATCACGTCGGCACCGGCTTCCTGGGCGGCGACTGAGCGATCGATGGCCGAATCAATGCCTTCGACCGCGAGCGCGTCCGTACGCGCAACGATCAGGAATTGCTCGTCGATACGACCATCCACCGCCGCCTTGATGCGATCGGCAAAGTCTTCCCTGGCCACCACCGCCTTGCCTGGGCGATGGCCGCAGCGCTTGGCCTGGACCTGATCTTCGATGTGACAGGCGGCCGCGCCGGCACGGATGAACTCCTTGACCGTGCGCTGGATGTTGAACACCGCGCCCCAACCGGTGTCGGCGTCCACCAGCAGCGGCAACGCGGTGGCACCGCTGATGCGACGGATGTCCTCGCAGACATTGTCGAGGCTGGTCATGCCCAGGTCCGGCAAGCCATAACTGGCATTGGCGATGCCGGCGCCGGAGACGTACAGCGCCTTGAAACCGGCACGCTCGGCCTGCATCGCGGCAAATGCGTTGATGGCGCCGGGCAGTTGCAGCGGCTTCTCGGCGAGCATGGCGGCGCGCATGCGGGCGCCAGCGGAATGGTGGGACATTGGGTTGCTCCTTCGGAGCAGCAACTGGCAACTAGCGGGTAGCGATTAGGGCGCGAAAACCGTGCCTTGCTGCAAGTTTGAGATCGACGCTAGACAACCAGCGACGAGGCCACGCAAGCACGCCCCAATCGCTAGTTGCTAGTTGCTATTTGCCAGTTGCCGCTTTTCAGTAGTCCGCTTCCAGCCGGAAGCGCACATTGTTGGTCTGCGCGATTTCCAGCACCTTCTCGAACTCCTTGAGCTCCTCCAGCAGCGCCTTGGCGCGCTTGATCGAGTCCGGGTCGGATTCGATGTAGCCGGCCAAAGCGCGCACGGTGTCCAGGCCATCGCTGGCATCGAACCAGTGCGCGCCACCGGCGGTAGCTGCGAAGCCACCGAGGTCCCAGCCTTCCTGTTCGACCAGCTCGGACATGTCCTCGCCGTCATTGGCGATGAAATCCGCCAGCCGCGTGACACCGATCTCGTCGGTGATTTCGTCGAGACGGTCCATCATCTTTGCCATGGCCTTGCCGGCCGGCATGATGTCGATCTCATCGAGGTTCTGTTCGAGGTTGATGTAGAAGCTTTCGGACATGAGAGCAGTGAATAGTGAGTAGTGAGTAGTGGCAAGTAAGCTGGCAGGAAAAGGAAACGTCAGCCCGGCGGGTGCGCGTCAGCGCGTTCACCGGGGCACGCCAAGGCAGGCTTCAGCCCTTCGCCGGGAACAGGTGTTCGACCGCCGCGCGCTCTTCGCGCAGTTCCTTCTCGGTGGCGCTCATGCGCGCCTGCGAGAACTCGTCGATCGACAGGCCCTGGACGATGCTGTAGCTGCCATCCGCGCAGGTCACCGGATAACCGTAGATGACGCCCGGGGCCACGCCGTAGCTGCCGTCCGACGGTATCGCCATGGTCACCCAGTCGCCCGGCGCTGTACCCAACGCCCAGCTGCGCATATGGTCGATCGCAGCGCCCGCCGCGGAAGCCGCCGACGACGCGCCGCGCGCCTTGATGATCGCCGCGCCGCGCTGCTGCACGGTCGGGATGAAAGTTTCGCGATACCAGGCCGAATCGACCTGCGCGGTGGCCGGCTGGCCCTTGATGGTGGCGTGGTGGATGTCCGGATACTGGGTGGCCGAATGATTGCCCCAGATGATCATGCGTGCGATATCGGTGGTCAGCGCACCGGTCTTCTCGGCCAGCTGGCTGATCGCGCGATTGTGATCCAGACGCATCATCGCGGTGAATTGGCCCGGGTTGATGTCCGGCGCGTTCTGCTGCGCGATCAGGGAGTTGGTATTCGCCGGATTGCCGACCACCAGCACCTTGATGCTGCGGCTGGCGTGCGCATTGATCGCCTTGCCCTGCACCGAGAAGATCGCCGCATTGGCTTCCAGCAGATCCTTGCGCTCCATGCCCGGTCCGCGTGGACGCGCGCCGACCAGCAGCGCGTAATCGGCGTCCTTGAAGGCGACATTCGGATCGTCGGTAGCGACCACGCCGTGCAGCAGCGGAAACGCACAGTCGTTCAATTCCATGACCACGCCGGCCAGGCCCGGCAGCGCGGGCGTGATTTCCAGCAACTGCAGGATCACCGGCTGATCCTTGCCGAGCATGTCGCCTGAAGCGATACGGAACAGCAGGGCATAGCCGATCTGTCCTGCTGCACCAGTGACTACGACGCGAACCGGGGGTTTCATGGGTGAGTTCCTCTGACGGGTTGCGGAAACAATTTGAATGAATGAGATCAATGAGCAATCACACGGTAACCGGCCGCCGCGATGAGCTCGCGCGCGCGATCCGGATCGTAGCCGTAGACGATGTCCTGGCCGATCACCAGCACCGGCACGCCGCGGGCATTGACGGCGTCGAAGGCCGCGCTGCCCTGGGCTTCATCGTCGATATCCAACTCGCTGTAGGCGACGCCCATTCGGTCCAGATCCTGGCGCAGCGCGTCGCAATAGCCGCACCAGCTTGCCGACAGCATGACAATCCCGTTGGCACCGGTTCCCTTGCGCGGATCATTCGCCGAACCGTCGCGCGTTGCGTACAGATGCAAGCCGCCGAACAGCGCGGCAATCACAATCAGGATGCGGCCGGTTGACATGGTGGCTGTGATTCGGTCAAGCGAGCTCGGTGCAGAAGGCCTCGAAACGACGCAGGCCTTCGGTCAGTTCTGCCGGCTTGCAAGTGTATGAAATCCGCAGCCCGTTGGGTTCGCCGAAGGCACTGCCCGGCACGCAGGCGACCCCGTGGGCATCCAGCAGCGCGTTGCAGAAATCGACATCATTGCTGATCAGCGTGTCGCCATGGCGCTTGCCGTATGCAAAGGAAACATCCGGGAACGCATAGAACGCGCCCTGCGGCCGCGGGCAGCTGAGCCCGGGAATGCGCGCAAAAGTCGCCATCACTTCATCTCGCTTGTGCGAAAACTCCACGCACATGCGCTGCGGGATGTCCTGCGGGCCGGTCAACGCGGCAACCGCGGCCGCACAGACCACTTCCGGCAGATTGGTGATGTGGTTGGAATTCAGCGTGACCAGCGCCTGGGCGAGAGCTTCCGGCGCTGCGGCGAATCCGACACGCCAGCCGGGCATGCCATAGGTCTTCGACAGCGAATCCAGCAGGATCAGGCGGTTGCGCAGTTCCGGATGGGTTTCGAGCAGATGGTGCCAGCCGATGCCGTCGAAAATCATCTGGTTGTAGATGTCATCGGACAGGATCCAGATGTCGTGCTTGACCAGCACATCGCCAAGCGCGCGAATCTCGTCCTTGGTGTAGACCATGCCGGTCGGGTTACTCGGGTTGTTGAACACCAGGAGCTTGGTCTTCGGCCCGATCATCGCCTCCAGCTGGTCCGGATGCAGTTTGTAGTCCTGATCTGCGCCGCAATGGGCGATCTTGACCTCAGCGCCCATGATGCGCGCGATGTCGATGTGGCTGGTCCAGTACGGCGCCGGCAGAATCAGTTCATCGCCCTCTTCGATCAATGCATAGAGCACGTTGAATATCACGTGCTTGGCACCGACACCTACGCACAGATGCTTGCGCTCGAAGCCCTCGAAACCGTTGCGCTTGAGGTGCGCCAGAAAGGCATCGAGCAGCGCGTCGGGTCCGCGATTGCTGCCGTACTGGCCCGAATCGTGGGTCAACGACTCGCGCGCGGCGGCATAGACGTGCTCACCCGGCAGGAAGTTGGGCACGCCGATCGAGAAACTGATGATGTCGCGACCTGCGGCCTTCAGGCGCTTGGCCTTCTCGGCGACCGCCATGATCGCGCTCGGGACGGCCCGGCTCATTCGTTCAGCCAACTGCGGCATCGATCATCTCCAATCAATCAAGCCCGGAAGCATACACGCGGGCGCCGGAAGGCCGGCAGCGACTTTGGCATCAGGCGTCATGCTGCGGCGCACAACTGCCCGGAAAAAGCCGCGAGCGAATTTCGTGAAAGGCTCATGCGCCGGGTGGCCGCTGTGGACTCCGGTGGGTCCGGACCTTGTCCGGATGCTCGTGTGCGGACCCAGCGAAAGGCGTCCGGCAAGGTCCGGACCCACAGCAACTGCCGGGTGCGTGGGGGCACAAAAAGCCGGCACCATGAAGCGCCGGCTGGAGAGTGCGCAAACACCGCTCCCGCGGTGGTCGCCAAGGCAAAACTCAGAACTTGTAAGCCAGATCAATGCCGTAGACGATCGGGTCGACGTTGGCGGTGCCGATGTCGGCGCCATCCAGCTCGGCGTCGCTATCGATGTCCACCCACCAGATCTGCGCGCCGAGGCTCCAGTTGTCGTTGAGGAAGTACTCCGCACCGATCTCGGCGGCGAAGCCGAAGGAGTTGTCCAAGCTCAAATCGGCACCCGGAATCGCGATCTCTTCGTCATAGACGAAGGTGTAGTTCAAGCCCGCGCCGACATAGAAATTGAACGGGCCAGCCGGATTGAAGTGGTACTGGAAAGTCACCGTCGGCGGCAGGTGCGTGAAATTGCCCGAGTCGGCGCCATTGAGCTTGTAGTCATGCTCGAACGGCCATGCGGCCAGCACCTGGGCGGCAATGTGATCGGTCAGGAAGTAGCTCAGCGCGAGCGTCGGCTTCCAGTCGTTTTCGATTTCGAGATCGAGCGTGCCCGCCAGCGTGCCGTTGTCGGACTTCGGCTCGACACTGCCAAGACCGATGCGCGCTACCCAGTCTCCGGCCTGGTATGCGGCATCCGCCGACGGGGCATAGGCGACGCAGGCTGCAGTTGCCAGGGCGAGTGCGAGAAGGTTCTTGGTCATCGTGTTGCTCCAGGTTGGGATTGGATGGCGCCAATCTGCCCGAGCGAACAAACGGAATCTTGACAATCGTCAAGGTCGCACGCCGCGCGACCCAAGTTAACAGCGAATTGGGCTCATACTTTGGTCGAAGGGCGATGCCGCGCGCCGACCGGGCGCTCGGAAACCCATGAAAAACCAATTCAATTCGTTTGAATACAAGTAGTTGCTTGCACTTGCCGAGTACAAGCGCAGCTCGTACTCAGGGAAAGGCACCGGCGATCGCCAGTCCCAGATCCTCCGACCAGCCGCGGGCGATGTTCAGATTCTGGACAGCCTGACCGGCCATGCCCTTGACCAGGTTGTCGATGGCGATCATCACGCAAGCGCTGCCGGCTTTCGCCTCGACGGCAATGTCGGCGAAATTGCTGCCCACCACCGCCGCCACACGCGGCGTGCCGTCGACGAGCCGGATGAATCGGGCTGCGTCGTAACGCGCGACATAGGCATCCCGCAATGTGTTCCGCGATAGCCCTGGTGCTGGGAAGGTCAGCGTGGCGAAGATTCCGCGGACCAGCGGCGCCGAATGCGGCACGAAGGCAAACTCGATCGCCGCGCCCTCCTCCGCCAGGGTGCGACGCACCTCGCCTTCATGCTGGTGCGCCAGCATCTTGTAGGCGCGAAAGTCGTTTGCGCGAGTTGGATGATGCGTGGTGTCGCTGGCGCTGGCGCCGGAACCCGACGAACCGGTGATCGCCGACACGGCGACCCAGCCGGGACACGCGTCACCGAGATCCGCCAGCGGCAACAGCGCCAGTTGCAGCGCGGTGGCGAAACAGCCGGGGTTGGCGATGCGGCGCGCACCCGCCAGCGGTGTCCGGCGCCATTCGCTGAGGCCATAAACAAAGCTGCCGAGGCGATCGACGCAGGGATGCTCGCCACCGTAGGACTGGGTGAATCCGGCGCCGTCGGCGAGCCGGAAATCACCAGACAGATCGATGACCGTCAGTCGCTCGGTCAAACCTGCCGCGTGCCACTGCTGCTCCAGATGCGGCAACTGGCGCGCAAACTCGCCGTGCGGCATCGCGGCGAACAGTACCGGGCAGTCGCTCTCGGCCAGCCGAATCCAGTCAGGAGCTTCCACGAAACTGCCGCGGATTACGCCACGCAGATTCGGATGCACGCTGCCGATGTCCTTGCCGACATGCTGGCGCGAGGCACCCACCACGCTGTGCAGGTGCGGATGACCCGCCAGCAGGCGCAACAGTTCGCCACCGCCGTAGCCGGAGGCACCGAGGATGACGACGTCCATGTCGGGTTTCATGAAAGCTCCGTTCGTAGGTCACGTTGCCTGCAGGGCAGGCTAGGTGACAATCCCATCTGGGGCACGCCGTTAGCCGAGTCGCTGCGGACCGAGCGCTCCTACACAGGCACGGGTCCGGTCGTGATCAAGGCGCCCGGTACTTGCGCACCAGTTCCAGCGCCAGATCACCCAGCGCGCGCGGATCGACGCGCGCGTTGCGTGCCGGGATGCCAAGGCGCTCGACGAAGCGCTGGCCGACGGCGTTGTCGGTCGCCGGGCCAGCGACGATATCGACATCGATGCCGTAGTTCTCGCGCAGGTAGTCGACGCCGCCAGCCACGCCGACCGGATCGTTGGCGCAGAACACGTAGCAGGCGCATTGCGCGCGCAGAGCTTCGTCGGCCAGGATCGCCTGCACGCCGTACTCGCCCATCACGCCGTCACCGGTCTCGGCGACGATCACATCGACGCCCTTGGCGGCGATCTCGCTGAGTACCTTGTGCGCCGTCTGCGCCGCCGATTCCGGCCCGGAACAGACGATGCCCGCATCGGTGAAATCGGCGATGACCTCGGCGCCATGGTCATACAGATGCAGCGTGTCGCGCATCAGCGAGATGCCGGTGAGCTTGGCGCCGCCGACCTTGTACCCGGCCTGATGCAGCGCGCGCACCATCGCCGAACCGGCCAGCGTCTTGCCCGAGTTCATGCAGGTGCCGAGGATGAAGATGATCGGCACCTTGGGCGCCGTCGGCACACCCTTCAGCGCGTCGTGACGGATGTGCGCCGGGATGCCCTGACGCGACTGGAACTCGGGGAAAATCAGCACCTGGCCGAGCACCTCGAGCACGAAAGGCTTGCCGACATCCGGGTTGTAGGACACGCAGTGGCCCATGACGCCGCCGATGTTGAGCATGTTGATGCTGTCGCCGACCTTCAGCGACGTCGGCATCACGCCCTCGTAGCCATGCAGCGCGTTGCGCTTGCCCAGCGCGCCGACGACCAGATCACCGTCGTGCAGCGTCATCCAGCGGCCATGCACATCTTCGAGCTGGTTGTAGGTGCTCTTCTCGCCGTGCACACGCACGGCCACCGCAGAGCCCTCCTCGCAGAGAATGGTGTCGCTCAAGGTCAGCGTGCGTGACAACTTGAGGTTTCGGGTGACGCTGGCGATTTTGTCGACGGTCAGGCGCATGGGAGTTGGTGAGTAGTGAGTAGTGAATAGTGAGTAACAGCCGGCACGAATGGAGGCTGCCGCGGTCAGAGCTTGCTCTTTGCAGACTTTTGCGAAATTAGCCCGTTCAGAAGTCGAAAGACCAGCGTGAGTCGATCGACTATCTGCGGTGTACGTTCAATCAGTTTCATGTCAGATGCAATCCAGATCTGTGTATCGAGTTCGGTGAGGGAACCCCGCGCAATTTGCGCGTAACGGCGAAACTCGGCCTTGGTTCCCCTGCCCGCTCCTTCCGCGATATTGCTGGCAATCGAGACAGCGCTGCGTCGCATCTGCAGACAAAGCCCGAATCGTTCCGATTCCGGCATCGCCTGGGTAGCTTCGTAGAGTTGCCTGGCGAGACGCATCGCCTCTTTCCAAGCCTCAAGGTCATAGTGCTTTGGCTTTAGTGACATAGCCAGTCCTTGCCGGGTTTTACTCACTCACTCACTCCCACTCACCACTCACCACTCCTACTCAGCGCCCCGCACACTCGCCAATCACGAGCGCTCCGCGCGCTCAAAGCCACCTGCTGCCCCACCCCAAACAACTTGCAATACCCCCTCGCCTCCTCGCCGGTCCAGGCCTTGGCGCCTTCGCCGTAGCTGGCGACTTTGGACTGCATCAGGCTGTAGGCGGAGCGGACGCCTTCGACCTGGGCGACGCGCGGGTACAGGGTCATGCGCACCTCGCCGGTGACGGTGGCCTGGGAGGACGCCAGGAAGGCTTCGAGGTCGCGGCCGATAGGGTCGAAGTAATGGCCTTCGTGCAGCAGGCTGCCGTAGAGATTGCCCAGCGATTCCTTCCAGAACAGCTGCTTGCCGGAAAGCACCAGCTTTTCCAGCTCGCGATGCGCCTGGATCAACAGATGCGCGGCCGGCGCCGAGAAGCCGACGCGGCCCTTGATGCCGAGAATGGTATCGCCGAGGTGGATGCCGCGGCCGATGCCGTACTGGTCGCCGAGCGCGTTCAGGGCCTCGACGATGGCGACTGCACCGATCGCCGCACCATCCAGCGCCACCGGACAACCGCGCTCGAAGCCGAGCACGATGGTTTTCGGCGGCAGGTCGGCGCTGATGGCACCACCGGGATACGCCGACTCCGGCAGGTGCTGCCAGGAATCATGCGTCTCCTTGCCGCCGACCGACGTGCCCCACATGCCCTCGTTGACCGAGTACGCGGTGGTCTTGGCCGGGATGATCACGCCGCGTTCGGCCAGCCAGCGGGTTTCGTCCTCGCGCGACAGCTGCAGCTCGCGGATCGGCGTGATCAGCTGCTTGCCCGGGCACAACGCACGGAAGGCCACGTCGAAACGCACCTGGTCGTTGCCGGCACCGGTCGAACCATGCGCAATGGCGCTGGCGCCGAGTTCGTTCGCAACTTGCGCCACGCGCTTGGCCTGGCATACGCGTTCAGCCGACACCGACAAGGGATACAACTGGCCGCGCAGCACATTGCCCGCCAGCAGGTAGCTCAGGTAGTCGTCCCAGAGTTCCTGGCGCGCGTCGATGGTGCGGTGCTGGGTGACGCCCAGGCGACGCGCCGCGGCTTCGATCCGCTCGACCTCGGCAGCGTCAAAGCCACCGGTGTTGACGGTGACCGTGGCCACATCGAAACCACGCTCGCGCAGATGCAGTACGCAGAACGAGGTATCGAGGCCGCCGGAGAATGCAAGTACGCAGAGGGGGTTGGACATTGGGAGTGGTCAGGAAAAGGGGAAAAGGAAAATGGAAAATGGACCAGCCAGTCCACGGGCTTTTGTAGGAGCGCGCTTGCGCGCGATCCCGAGCCGCCGAGTGCTGATAGCGCGCAAGCGCGCTCCTACAACGGACTCGGACATCTGGCTCACGACGCAAACACCCGTGCGTCGACCGCATCCAACTGCTTTCGGCGCTCGTCGATCCAGCTCTCGACCGCCTTCAATTCACTAGCGGCGCTATCCAGCCCCAACGCTCCCAACCCGCCGGTATGCGTCGCCGACAACGCCGCGCGATCGGGCACAAATCGGCCGGCCATCACCGCCTCGCCGATCTGCCGATAGGCGTCGCGAAAGGTCTGGCCCGAGGCCACCAGCACATAGGCCTGGTGCGCGGCGTAAAGCTCGTCGCTCATCGCGGCTGCGCAGCGCGCCGTATTCACTTGCAGCACCGGCACCAGTCGCGTCAGCACGTCGAGCGTCGCCGCTGCCGCATCCATGCCAGCCAGCAGCGGCCGCTTGTGCAACTGGAAATCGCGGTGATAGCTGCCGGGCAGCCCGCTGACGATCTGCCGATGCCAGTCGGCGATCCCGCGCAGCTCGCGGCAGCGCCCGCGCGCCAGTTCCAGCACATCGGGATTGCGCTTCTGCGGCATGATCGACGAGCCGGTGGTGAAGGCGTCGGGCAACCGCACGAAGCCGAATTCTTCGGTCGAGTACAGCGACAAGTCCCAGCAGAGTTTTTCCAGAGTGCCGGCAAGCGACACCGTCCAGTCGAGCATCGCCTGCTCATGGCGGCCGCGCGAGTTCATTGCGTCGACCGGCGAGCGCTGCACGCGACTGAAGCCGAGCAGTTGGGCGACGCGCTCTCGATTCAGCGGCAGCGGCACACCAAAGCCTGCCGCGGCGCCCAATGGGCAACGGTCCAGGCGACGCCACAAGCCATCGGCGGCTTCCAACTCCTCGATCAGACCCTCGACGTAGCCGACGCCCCATTGGCCCAGGCTGGATGGCATGGCCCGGCGCAGATGGGTATAGCCGGGTAGCGGCACCGCTTCGTGGGTACGCGCGAAATCGAGTAGTGCGCTGGCCAGGGCACGCACCTGGGCGGTCAGGCCGAGCAGCCGCGAGCGCAGCAACAGGCGCAGCGCCAGCAACACCTGATCGTTGCGCGAACGCCCCAGGTGGATGCGCTTGCCGGCCTCGCCGACGCGCGCGATCAGCGCATGTTCGAGCGCCGTGTGGCCATCTTCCTGCGCCGCCGAAATGCTCAGCTCGCGGCGCTCGGTGACCGGTTTCAGCTCGGCCAGCGCCGCAATCAATGCACCGCTGTCGGTGGCCGACAGCAACCCCACCTCGCCAAGCATGCGCGCATGTGCGGCCGAGCCCTGCACATCGAAAGGCAGCAGCGCCAGATCGAGTTGCGGGTCCTCGCCGACGGTGAAGCGGTGGATCGCTTCGTCGAGGGGAAGGCCTTTGGCCCAGAGGGGGGTAGAGGCGGTCACAGCTGCGTGCCTTCCAGAAAACAAACTGCGGGGCGCGGGGCACGGGGCACGGGGCACGGGAAAAGCGGCGCGCGGCACTCGACGGAGTCCAGGAACACAGAGCGCAGAGTTTCAGAGTGCCCGTAGCTCCCCGTGCCCCGTGCCCCGTGCCCCGCGCCCCGCTCCATCGTCTCGCTCACTCCCCATCCTTCACGATCATCGTGCCGGCGCCTTCATTGGTGAAAATCTCCACCAGCAGAGCATCGGCAGTGACGCCGGACACCAGATGCGCTGCGTGCACGCCCTGATTGATCGCGTGACGGATCGCCGCGACCTTGGGCAGCATGCCGCCAGCCAGTTCGCCGCGTGCCTCCATCTCGTCGAGGCGCGCCAGCGTGGCGAAAGTGATCAGCGAGGACGGGTTCTTGACGTCCTTGAGCAGACCCGGAACCTTGAGCACGAAGAACAGCTTCTCGGCGCCGAGCACGGCCGCCACATGCGAGGCGATGGTGTCGGCATTGGTGTTGTAGATGCTGCCATCCGGGGAACCCGACAGCGGCGCGATCACCGGCACGTAGTCGGATTCAAGCAGATGCTTGAGCAGGGTCGGGTCGATCTGCTCGATATCACCCACCTGGCCGTAGTCGAACAGGCGCGGCGTGCCGTTGTCCTCGCCCATGTAGATCGGCGCGCGCTTGCGTGCCTTGATCATGCCCGCATCAACGCCAGACAGGCCCACGCCGGGCACGCCCACGCGGTTCATTTCGGCGAGCAAATCGGTGTTGACGCCATTGAAGACCATCTTCGCGGCTTCCAGCACTTCCGGCGTGGTCACCCGGCGACCGGCGTGCTTTTCGACCGGCAGATTCAGCTGCGTGCACAACTGGTCGAGCCGCGCGCCGCCGCCATGGACGACGACCACGCGGATCGACAGCGTCCACAGCACGCCGATCTGCTCGACCACCTTGCGGCGGCTTTCCGGCTCATCGAGCACCTCGCCGCCCAGCTTGACCACGAAGGTCTTGCCGCGGAACTGGCGCAGATATTTGGACAGACCCTTGAGGGCATCGTAGGGGTTTGCGGCGAAGGGCATGGTTGGGTTACCTCGGGAATCGGGAATCGGGAATCGGGAATCGGGAATCGGGAATCGGGAATCGGGAATCGGGAATCGGGTGCTCGATCTGGAAGTTCGAGTCAACTCCTAAACGTCGGGTCCGGGGCGCACGGCACGAACCGATTCCCCATTCCCCATTCCCAATTCCCGCTACTTCATCTCAAGCCTTGCCAAACAGCCAGGCCAGCGCCGCCATCTGCACCCACATGCGGTTTTCGGCTTCGTCGACGACGCGGGCGAATTCGGAGTCGAGCACTTCGTCGCTGACTTCGACGTTGCGGCGTACTGGCAGGCAGTGCAGGAAAATCGCCTCCTCGGTGGCGTTTTCGAAGTGCTTGAGTGTCGGCATCCAGCCGCGCAGTGCCGGCGAGGCGACGATGCCATCTTCGCTGGCGCGTGGTTCCGGGCCCCAGGCCTTGGCGTAGACCACGTGGGCGCCTTCGAGCGCGGCGCGCTGGTCGTTGGAATAGCGGATCTTGCCACCCGATTCGCCGGCGTACTTCTGCGCTTCAGCGCGCACGGCCTCGCCGAGTTCGAATCCGGGGGGATGCACCACCGTCACATCGCAGCCGGCGGCCGCGGCATGCAGCAACACCGAGTTGGGCACCGCCTTGGGCAGCGGACGCACATGCGGAGCCCAGCTCAGCACCACCTTGACCCCTTGCGTCTGGCCGAAACTCTCCTGCACCGTCAGCATGTCGGCGAGGCCCTGGCACGGATGCTCGCGCGCCGACTCCAGGCTGATCATCGGCACCTTGGCGTGGCGGCGGAAGGCATTGATGACACCGTCGGCATCATCGTCGGCCTGGCCCATGCCGCGCGAAAAAGCACGCACGCCGAGCACGTCCACATAGCGCGACAGTACCGGCGCGGCTTCGCGCACGTGTTCGGCCTTGTCGCCGCTCATCACGGCGCCGTCTTCGGTCTCCAGCTTCCACACACCGCTGCCCTCTTCCAGCGCCACCGACATGCCACCGAGCTTGTGCATGGCGACTTCAAAGCTGGTGCGCGTGCGCAGCGAGGGGTTGAAGAACAGCATGCCGAGCACCTTGCCCTTGAGCAGTGCGCCCGGCTCGTTGCGCTTGTATTCGGCGGCGAGCTTGATCAACGCCGCCTGACCCTTGGGGCCGAGGTCCTTCAGATGAGTGAAATGGCGCATCGGACTTATCCTTTGAATTCGTGAACGGCCGTCTCCAGCGCCACGATGGCAGCCTCGGAGACATTCAGACAGGGCATCAGGCGCAGCACCGACGGATCGCCGGAGGCGCCGACCAGCAGTCTACGTTCGAACAGGTGTCGCTTGAGCGCTGCGGCCGGTCCCGGTGTGCGCAGGCCAAGCAGCAGGCCCTCGCCGATGACCGTTTGCACGGCTGCTCCCGGCAAGGAGGCACGCAGACGCTCGGCCACTTCCCGTGCGCGCCGCGCCAGCTGCTCGTCGGCGATGACGCGCAGCGTCGCCAACATTGCCGCCATCGCCAGCGGGCCACCACCGAAGGTGCTGCCCAGATCGCCGGACTTGACCGCCGCGGCGCGCTCGGCGCTGAGCACGGTGGCGCCGATCGGCACGCCCGAGGCCAGACCTTTGGCCAGGCTGATCGCATCCGGCTGCACGCCGTAGAACTCGGCAGCGGTCGCCACACCCATGCGGCTCATGCCGGTCTGGATCTCGTCGAAGATCAGCCAGCAACCGGCGGCGGCCGTGCGTTCGCGCAGGCGCTGGAACCACGCGGCCGAGGCGGTGCGGATGCCGCTCATGCTCTGGATCGGTTCGACAATTACCGCTGCCGTCTTGGTGAAATCGAATTGCTCCACTGCCGCCAGGTCGCCAAACGGCAGCCGCTGTGACGGCGGCAGAATGCCTGCATAGGGCTCGGTGATTTTCGGATCGTCGGTGACCGACAAGGCCAGCAGGGTGCGACCGTGCCAGCCGCCGTCAAAACTGACCAGGCCAGTCCGACCGGTTTGCTTGATCGCCAGCTTGAGCGCGTTCTCGTTCGCCTCGGCGCCCGAGTTGCAGAAGAACACGCCGGCCGCACCGCAGCCTGCCAGATAGTCGATCAGCGCTTGCGCGGCCTGCTCGCGAACGCGCAGTCGGGCGGCAGCGGAATAGAACAGCAGTTTCCCGGCCTGCTCGGCGATTGCGGCAACCAGGCGCGGATGCGAATGCCCGGTCGAAGTGACGCAATGGCCACCGTACCAGTCGAAGTACTCGGTGCCGTCTTCGGCATGCACGCGATCGCCGCTGCCACGATCGAGCACGAAGGGAAAGGCAGCGTAGGTCTCAAGCAGCGCGGGCATGATTCGATTTGCATAAAATGCGAAGTCATCGCATATTATGCAGAATCTACGGAGAGCACAAGCCCATGTCGCGCACGCCCAAGGATCTCGATCAGACCCTGCTGGAGCTGATCAGCAATGAACGCATCGCCGATCAGTTCGAACTGCAGGCCGCACTGGCGCGCGCCGGCAAGGTGGTCAGCCAGCCTACCCTGTCGCGCCACCTGACGCGGCTGGGAATTGCCAAGCGCGGCGGACGCTATGCACCGCCGGGCGATGGCAGCCCGACCGCGCTTGCGGTGATCGCCGCGCCGCCAAATCTGATCGTGTTGCGTACCCGGCCGGGCTTTGCCAATGCGGTCGCCGCCGTGCTTGATCATCAGCCTTTGCCGGGACAGGCCGGCACCATCGCTGGCGACGACACCGTGTTCGTGGCGCTGGCGGCGGGTCATGAAATGCAACCGCTGATCGACTCGGCGCGACTGCGATTTCTCAGCGAGAGTTGAGGTTCAGGGTTCGTCTCGCCATAGTCCTTGGCTTCATACTGCCGCGCTGCGCTCACAACAGGCGGGCGGCATGCCCTTCGGCCTTGAGCAGCGCCACTGCCTGCTTATCGAATGAAACAAAGGTGTCGCCGCCAAGCCATCGCCCTTCGTAGGCGATGACGCCATCAGCGAAGTCGCCGCCAGCCAGCAGCTGCGACAGGCCCGCCTCGACAGCCGGCCGATTGAGCACCACGTTGCGCGTGTTCAGCAGTTGCTCAATGGCTGCGGCGACGTCGCCACGCGCAGCTCCATACTGCCAATTCCGCATCTGCGCCATCTCCGGGGCACTTGATCGCCATCAACGCCCCGTCGGATCAATCCACTAGGCTGTTGCGGCAAGCGCGCGCAACGAACCCGCGCGCGCAGGAGGACCAGCGGTGAACAGCCGCGACCCTGCGCACAGTGACGTGGAAGCGGCGATCGCGCGGGTGCTGGCCGCCGAAGCCGCCGCCGTGCTTGCCGTGCGCAGCAGCGAGATCGAAGCGCAGCAGTACCTTGAAGCCACCCGCGCCCGCGCCCGCCGGATTTCCGAGCACACCAGCGAGCGCCTGCAGCGGATTTGCTTGCGCATCGAGGCCAACTGCGCGCGCGAGATTGCACAGATTTCAGCGACCGCAGCGGAAGTCGCTGTCGACTTCGAGCACGACGTCGAGCGACTGAACCGGGTTGTCGCCGTCCTTGCCGCGGATCTCACCGGGGGCCAGGGATGATCCATGGCGCCACCGACTACGCGCTGACGCGCCTCAGGGCGCGCACCGGCCGGCGCCTGGATGGCGAGGGCTGGCGCCAGATCAGCAGCGCACGCAGCTTGCCTGCGGTGCTCGAACAACTGCGTGCGGGCAACGCGGCAAGCTGGGTCGAGGGCATCGGCAGCGCCAGCGACGCTCACGCCATCGAGGCCGGCCTGCGCCGGCGCTTTCAGGCCCAGCTTGAAGCACTTGGCCGCTGGGCCGATCCGCAATGGCAACCGGCCCTGTCGTGGTGCGCGCGCCTGGTCCAGCTGCCCGCGCTGCGCCAGGTGAAGTCCACCGCCAGCGCGGATCTGCCCGACTGGCCGGCAACAGACTTGCGGCACTTCGCCGGCGTCGGTGGCGACAGCGCGTTGCCGCTGGAGGCGGCTTGGGAGGCGGAACTGATGCGTCGACTACCCGTCCTCGACGCCGACGCCGCCGACGAACTGTCGCGTTTGCAGCGAACTGCGCAGCAGCATCGGCTGCGCTTTTCACGCCTGGCGGCGGGCAATGGCTGGCCTGAGCGGGCGGCATTCGAGCGACAACTGCTGAGCCGCATGCGGCGCAATCCGCTCAGCCCGGTGCACCTTTTGACCGCGGTGGCGCTGTCCTTGCTCGACTACGAACGCGTGCGCGGCGAACTGCTGCGATGGGCCGCGCTGCCACCGGAGTCACACGCATGATGCGTCCCGCACCGGCGCGCTGGTTCGAGGTGTTGTGCGCGCGCGACGATGTCTCGCTGCTGCTCGAAGCGCTCGGGAAAACCGCTGCGGTGGAACTCGAAGCCACTGACGGCATCGGCATGCCCGCGGAATGGGCAGCCTTGTCGCCCGGGCTCGCCGAGTTCCATGGCTGGCAGGCGCGCTGCGGCGAGTTCTGGCCGCCGGCGAGCGCAGCGTCGACCTGTCCGGACACGCCGCAGCGCACACTGCAACGGGCGCTGGCCGCCGTGCAGAGCTGGGGACGCAGTTGCGAAGCGGACATCGCGGCGCTGCAGCAATTGGCCCGCGAGCGTCGCGAACTCACGCTGTGGCTGGCGGCCATCCAGGCCTGGCAAGCGCAGGCAACGCAGACACCGGTGCTGACCGAAGGTGCCAGTGCGTTGATCGGCAGTTGGCTGGTCGAACCTGGCGCAGCCACATTGACGCTGGATGAGTACGGTCTGGCGCGCGAACTGGAGCTGGCTGACGGCCGCAAGCTCTGGCTGTTGCTGGCCGATCATGGACGCATCAGCACGCTCAAGGCCGCGCTGGCGGCCGCGCACGGCACACTGCTGCCCTGCCCGCGCTGGCTGCCGCAGCCGCTGGTCGGCGTGGACGCGGTCGGCGCCGCGCAGCAGGCTGCGCTCGACACGCGCACCTTGCAGCATCGATCGCATCTGCAGGCAGTGGCAGCGCAAACCGGATTGGCGCAGGCACTCGCCGACCTGATGCGCCTGGACTGGATCGCGCGCAGCGTGCACGCGCTGCGCACCAGCGCGTTGCTGGCGTTCATCAGCGGCTGGACCTCGGATGCCAGCGGCGCCGCCATCGAGGGCGCCGTGTCGTCCAGTGGCGCTCGCGCCCTGCTGCATTTCCCGACGCCGCCGGCGCAGGCGACGCCGCCCTTGCTGCTCAGCAACCCGCGCTGGGCACGCCCCTTCGAGATCTTCAGTCGCGCCTTCGGCGTACCCGGTCGCAATGAGGCCGACCCCACTCCGGTGGTCGCCCTGGTGGCGCCCCTGCTGTTTGGCTACATGTTCGGCGACATCGGCCAGGGTGCGCTCATCGTGGCTGCCGGCTTCTGGCTGCAGCGACGCTATCCGCTGGCGCGCCTGGCGATCAGCGCCGGTCTGGCCTCGATGCTGTTCGGCTGGGTCTACGGCAGTGTGTTCGCCATGGAACACCTGATCCAGCCATTGTGGCTGCGCCCCTTGCAGCAGCCGCTGGCCGTATTGGCGGCGCCGCTGGCTGGCGGTGCCGTGCTGTTGCTGCTCGGCTTGGCACTCAACGGCCTTGGCGCCTGGTGGAGCGGCAAGCTGAGCGAATGGCTGCGGCGCGACGCGGGCGGCATCGTGGTGTATCTGGGATTGCTGCTGTCCCCGTTCCACCGCGCCGGACTGTGGCTGGCTGCGTGCGGGGTGGTCTGGACGCTCACTGCGGAGATCGTGCACCAGTCCGTGAGCGGCCGTAGCTCGGCCTCGCCGCGCGGAGCGGCGATCGCGCCGGCGGCCGCGGGGACCGCCGAGAGTGCGCAAAACGCCGGGAACTCCCCTAACCACCGTCGCCCGACGTCGGGCCCGGTCGACGCGAGTACCCAGCCTGCAAGAGCGGGCCTGGCGATTGCGCTGGCCGCCGCGCTCGGCGAACTGCTCGAACGCACCCTGCAACTGGCGGTGAACACGCTGTCCTTTGCCCGTGTGGGCGCGTTTGCACTGGCGCATGCCGGATTGTCGAGTGCCGTGATCGCTCTGGCGCAGATCGCCGGGCATGGCCTGGGCGGACTGCTGGTGCTGATCCTGGGCAATGTGGTGATGCTCGTCCTCGAGGCGATGGTGGTGTCGATCCAGACCACGCGCCTGGTGCTCTTCGAGTTCTTCACTCGCTTTCTCACTGGTGCCGGACGCGTGTTTGCGCCGCTGCCACCGCCGCCATCGATGACCGGGAGGTCCTGATGTCCCAATCCACCGAATTACCCGTCGCCAGCCCGCGCCTGCGTCTGGCGCTCGGCGCCGTGTTGATCTTCGCCGTCCTCGGCAGCCTGGTGCTTCTGGCGATGCCGGCGGCGCTGGCCCAGGAGGCGCTCACCGGGCCCGCCGCGATTGACCCGGCGGCGCTCAGTTACGCTTTCATGGCCGCAGCACTGGCTACCGCCGCGTCGGCGATCGGCGCGGGCATCGCGGTGGCGCGCGTCGGCACGGCCGCCGTCGGTGCGCTGGCCGAAAAACCCGAGCTGTTCGGCCGCCTGCTGATCTTCGTCGGACTGGCCGAGGGCATTGCGATCTACGGGCTGATCGTGTCGATCCTGATCCTCAACCGACTCGGAAGTGGCTGAGCGTGAGCCGCGCGCTGTACATCGGCGACGAGACGCATGCCGCTGGCTGGCGGCTGGCGGGCATCGAAGTGCGCGTCGTCGCGGCGGACAGCGACATCGACGCGCTGTTCGACTCCGCCGCTGCCGACGCCGATCTGCTGCTCATGTCCGCGGCCAGCGCCGCACGCCTGTCCGCCGCGCGACTCAACCAGGCACAACGCGCACTGTCTCCCTTGTTGCTGGTGTTGCCCGGGACCGCCGCGGTCGTGGGTGGCTCGGAACTGGCGCAGCGCGTACGCAGTCAACTGGGGATGGAATCGTGAACGCAAGCGCCCAGGAACAGGCCCTGCTGGATCTGATTGCCGCCGATCGTGCGCGACGCTGCAGCGAGATCCTGCAAACCGCCCAGCGCCAGTCCGATGAGCTGTTGCACGAGGCGCACCGGCATGCCCGCGAGCGCCTGCGCCAGGCGCTGAATGAAGCCCGCGAACGCGCTCGCCAGCGGGTGGCCGGCGCCATCGCACAACGCCAGACCCGCGCGCGGCTGGCGCAGCAGAGTTCCGCCAGCGAGTTCCTGACCCACGCGCTGCAACGGCTGCCCGCGGCGCTGACGCAGCGCTGGCGGCAAGCTTGCGAACGCCGGCGCTGGGTGCAGATGGCGCTGGCGCAGGCACAGCAGAGTCTGCCGGCGGGTCCATGGCGCATCGAGCACGCGGACGGCCTGCAAGCCGAAGACATCAGCGCCCTCGGGGCAGATGCCGGCGACGCGGCAAACAAGCGCTTCCAGCTCAACGCGCAACTGGTCGCCGGTCTGCGCATTTTCGGCAACGGCAATTGCATCGACGCCAGCCTGCCTGGCCTGCTCAGCGATCGCGAAAACCTCGCGGCGGCCCTGTTGCAGGCCTGGGAACAGACGCCATGAGCGCCCGCGCGCTGATCCAGTGGATCGCCGGCCCGGTGCTGCGCGCGCGCTGCGAAGGCCCGTTTGCGCTGCGCGAATCGGTCAGCGTCGGCGCGCACGGATTGCTCGGCGAGGTCGTACGCATCGACGGCGACGACATCCTGGTCCAGGTTTACGAGGACACCACCGGCTTGCGGCCCGGAATCGAGGTGATCGGCAGCGGACTGCCGCTGGCGGTGCAACTGGGTCCGGCCTTGCTGGGCGGCATGTTCGATGGATTGCTGCGCCCGCTGGGTGGTCGCGACGTCGCCTACGTGCAGCCGGGGTCGCAGCACGCCGGAACGGCCGTCGAGTTCGAATTGCTGCCGCGCGTCTCGATCGGCAGCAACATCCTCGGCGGGCAACTGATCGCCGAAGTCTGGCGTGCCGATTTCCCGCACCAGCGCGTCTTCAGTCCGCCCGATGCTGCCGGCGAGGTCATCGCGATCGCCACAGCGGGCCGCTATCTCGACGACGCCATCATCTGCCGCTTGCGTGCTGCCGATGGCAGCGAGTACCGGATTGCCATGCGCCAGGCCTGGCCGGTGCGCACGCCGCGCCCGGTCGGCCGGCGTCTGCAGACCACCGCGCCGATGCTCACCGGCCAACGCATCATCGATTCGCTGTTCCCGGTGGCGCTGGGTGGCAAGGCGGCGATTCCCGGCGGCTTTGGCACCGGCAAGACCGTGCTGCTGGAAGCGCTGGCGCGGGGCTGTAGCGCCGATGTCGTCATCTATCTTGGTTGCGGCGAGCGCGGCAACGAAATCGCCGGCGTCCTGGAGGAGTTCCCGACGCTGATCGACCCGCGCAACGGTCGGCCGCTGATGGAACGCATGGTGATCATCGCCAACACCTCGAACATGCCGGTCGCTGCGCGTGAAGCCAGCATTTACAGCGCCGTCACCGTCGCCGAGTACTTCCGCGACCAGGGCTTGCATGTCGCGCTGATGGCCGATTCCACCAGTCGCTGGGCCGAGGCCTTGCGCGAGGTGTCCGGGCGCTTCGGCGAACTGCCGGGCGAAGGCGGCTATCCGGCCTACCTCGCCAGCCGTCTGGCTGATTTCTATGAGCGTGCGGCGCTGGTCGAGACGCTCGGCGGCGACACCGGGTCGGTCACCCTGATCGGCGCCATCAGTCCGCCATCCGGCGATTTCTCCGAACCGGTGACCAATCACACCAAGCGCTACGTCAAGGCCTTCTGGATGCTCGATTCCAAGCGTGCGCAGGCGCGCTTCTATCCGGCGGTGCATCCGCTGCACTCCTATGCCGAAGATGCCCAGGACTTTGTCGCCTGGTGGGCGGCCGAAGGCTGCGATACCTGGTGGACCCTGCGCCAGCGCTTTCTGGCCTTGCTGGAAGAGCAGGCGCGCCTGGAGCGCATGGCGCGGATCATCGGCAAGGATGCACTGCCCGCGCGACAGCAGCTGACCCTGTTCAATGCCGAACTCATGAACGAGTCCTTCCTGCGCCAGTCGGCCTTTTCCGCAGTCGATCGCGTCGCAGTACCGGCCAAACAAGGCGCGATGATGCGCATGCTGGCCCGCTGGATGGATCTGTCGCTGAACGCACTGAGCGACGGCGTGGAACTCACCCGCATCGCCGAGCTGCCATGCCTGCGCCCGCTGGCGCGCATGGGTGAGGAAATCGCCAACGACGACTTGCTGCGCTTTCGCCAGTTGCAAACGCGGATGGAGGCGGAGTTTGCGGCGTTGACTGCGACGCGCGGTGGTCGCGACGCGCACGTCGCTCCTGCTACCGCCGCGGGCGGTCCGCCGGGTAGGAGCGACGTGTATGTCGCGACAGGGTCAGCCGCAGACGATCGCGACGTGCACGTCGCTCCTACCGGAGACAACCATGCGTCCACTGCTGCTGGTTGAGCACGCCGCCCGCAAGCTGGACGGGCCGCTGTTGTTTCTCCAGCGCACGCTCGACGTGGGCCTGGGCGACGCCGTGGACATCCGCGGGCGCGACGGCCGCGCGCGCTTCGGGCGGATTGCGGCCATCGATCAGGACCTGCTGACGATCGAGGTGCTGGAGTCGACCGCGGGCCTCGACCTGCCGCACACGGTCGTGCGCTTTCGCGGCGAGCCGCTGTCGTTTCAGTTGGGCCCGGGCGTGCTCGGTCGCGTCTTCAACGGCGTCGGCCAGGTGATCGACGGCGGCCCGCCGATCGCCGCGCAATCGCGCTATCCGATCGACGGCCTGCCGATGAATCCGGTCGCACGCGCGTTGCCGCGCGACTTCATCGAAACCGGCATCAGCGCCATCGATGTGCTGAACAGCCTGGTGCGCGGGCAGAAATTGCCGATCTTCTCGGGCGGCGGCCTGCCCCATGATCGACTCGCCAGCGCCATTGCCAGTCACGCGCGGCTGCGCTCCGGCGCCAGCGGCGAGTTCGCCATCGTGTTCTGCGGCATCGGCCTGCCGCACGACAGCGCCGAGCACTTCCGTCGCGTGCTGGAACAAAGCGGCGCGCTCGAACGCTGCGCCATGTTCCTCAATCTGGCCAGCGATTCCAGCACCCAGCGACTGCTGACGCCGCGCTATGCACTCACCGCCGCCGAGTACCTGGCCTTCGTCGAGGGCAAGCACGTGCTGGTGATCATGACCGACATGACCAACTACTGCGAGGCGCTGCGCGAGGTGTCGTCGAGCAAGGGCGAGATTCCGGCGCGCAAGGGCTATCCGGGCTATCTGTATTCGGATCTGGCGACGCTCTACGAGCGCGCCGGTTGCCTGCGCGGACGACCGGGGACATTGACGCAACTGTCGATACTGACCATGCCGGCCGACGACATCGGCCACCCGATCCCGGACCTGACCGGCTACATCACCGAGGGCCAGATCGTGCTGTCGCGCGAACTCAACCGGCGCGGAATCTCGCCGCCGATCAGCGTACTGCCGAGCCTGTCGCGGCTGGCCAAGGACGGCACCGGTGGTGACTACACGCATCCCGATCATCCGGCGCTGGCCAGTCAGTTGTATGCCGCGTATGCGCGCGCCGTGCAGACGCGGGTACTCGCCAGCGTGGTTGGCGAAGAAGGCCTGGCCGGCACCGACCGGCGTTACCTCAGCTTCGGCCAGGCGTTCGAGACCCAGTTCCTGCATCAGGACGGCCCACGCACGCTGGAACAGAGCATGGCGCTCGGCTGGCGCGTGCTGGCGAGCTTGCCACCGCAGGAACTCACGCGACTGTCCGACGCGCAGATTGCAGAACACCTGAGCACGGCGCCGGCATGAGCGAACGCGTCGCCACCCGCAGCGTGTTGCTGGAGTTGCGCGAAGAGCGCAGCTCGATGCGCGAGGGATTCACCTTCCTCGACGAGAAGTGCCTGTTGCTGGCCGGCGCACTGCTGCGCGAACTGAGCCGCTACGACGCGCTGTGGCGGGAACTCAACGAGCTCATCGCGGACGCCGACGAGACCTTGCGCGCGGCCCTCGGCCGGCACGGCCTGGAGGGCCTGGCGATCTATCCGCTGGCGCAGGACCGCGCCGAGCCGGGCTGGGTACTGAACATCGAACACCGCTCGGTCATGGGGGTACCGCTGCTGGATGCGAGCAGCAAGCTGACACCGCCGGCGGTAGCCGAGCCGCTGCTGCGCACACCCGAAGCGGATGCCTGCGCCATCGCCCACGCAGTCTTGCTGCGCAAGGCCGCCGAGCTGGCCGCCGCGGGGGCCAATCTGGAGCGATTGCTGTACGAGTACCGGCGCACCTCGCGGCGCGCGCGGGCACTCGACGGCGTCTTGCTGCCGGAACTCGATCACGATGTCGACGAAATGACGCTGATGTTCGAGGAACAGGAGCGTGAAGAATCGATATTGATGCGGCCGCGGGGACGCTGAGCGCAAGCATTGAGCAAAAGCATCGCGCGCGAGCGCGCTCCTGCACATTCTCCGAAAGTCCACGCAGAATTTGCAGGAGCGCGCTCGCGCGCGATAGCTCTTCCCCGGTGAACCCGCGTTGCGCGTACACCGGGCTACCGGCTTCAAGTTAGGCCGGGGTACGGCACGGGCGTTCCTTGGGTCCGGACCCTGTCCAGACGCTGTTTCCACATTCCGGCCAGAGGCGTCCGGACAAGGTCCGGACCCGAAACAGCGTCGCTACTGCGCCCGACACTGCGTCGGCAAGTAGCGCTGGTCGATGTCGCTCATTTCCACACCCTCTTCAAAGGCCACCAACAGATCCTCGGCGCCGGCGGCCGCATATCCACAACGCCATTCGACACTGTCATCGCTGACCTGCGCGGGGACCAGATACAGGTACTTGCCGGCTATCCGGATCGCTGCCTGGTCGGTGAAATGGATCAGAATGGTGCCGTTGTCGAGATCGATCTGCGCGTGCCCGTTGCTACTCGCCTGTGGCAAATCCATGCCCAGCGACGCCGCGTCCGTCGGTAGTTCGCCGCTGCTGGCGTAGTGCTCGGTGATCGCCGTCTTCAGCGCGCTGGTCTCGGCCAGCGCCTGCGCAACTTCGGCTCGCAGGGTGAAGTCCTGATAGGCGGGCATGGCGATGGCGGCGAGAACGCCAGCCGCGGCGGCCGCGGTCAGTCCGTCGCTGCCGTTGACCCACTCCAGCGGGTGCTGGGCGTAGTCGAGCTCCAACTGCAGCCGCGTTGGGCTCAGCTGCAGGCTGGCGCCGAGTGCCGACTCAGCCGGCAGCGCCAATTGCCGTGCGCTGGGCAGTGCCATCAGGTCCACCTCGACGCCACCGACGTCGCCAAGGCTGGCCAGCAGGCCGAGCCAGCCATGATAGGTGCGTCGCGCAGCATCATTGACCACCGCCGCGCCACTGAGCAGAGCCGTCGCGTCGGCACCGGCACCGGCAAGATAGGCATCCAGCGGCTGATCCGCACCCAACGCCAGCCGATCCATCAAGGGCTGCGGCACGCCGGCAATGACCAGCCAGCCATCCTGCTCGATCCAGTACAGATGGCTGCCGGCGCGGGCGTAGATCTTCGCCGCCAGCTCATCGTCGAGTTTTTCCGCATCCGCCCCCAAGGTGCGGCCGATCTCGAGGAAACTCGGCAGGCGCAGGTGATGGATCTGCCCTCCGGCATGATCGAAAACGACGCTCCGGGCCTTGAACTTCTCCTGGAGTACGCCGAGCAGGCGCTTGAACGCGGCGGCATCGTGCAGGCGGATGGCCGCGAATTCGCCGGCATCGTCGGCGAATGCCACCACGTCCGGGCCAAACGGCGCGAACAGATCGACGGTGTGCAGCCCGGTCAACTCGACCAGCTTCGCCTCGGCCTCGTTCCAACCCTTGGAAAGCTCCGCATCCTGCTGGACCGCGGCGATGATTCGCGTCACGTCATCACCGCTGTACCAGCCGGCGCTGACCAGCATTCGCGTGCTCCCGGAGGCTTTCAGATCCAGCTTGCGCGGGGCCTGCGGCAGATAGCTGGTCCACGCCGCGCCGCTGATCTCGGCGCGCAATCCCAGCCGGCCGTGACCGTCGACGCTGCCCCAGCCGAGCGCAATGCGCTTGGTCTGGTCGAGCAGCTTGCGCGCCGCCTCGTCGGTGACGGCGGCAGCCAGAATCGGGCGCATGGCCTCGACATCGGCCCAGATCACCAGGCCGTCGCCGTGCGCGTCGATCTCGCGCTCCAGGGCCAGTTCGGCGCGCGGCTCGACCTTGCCGTCGGCGATCGCCTTGCGCATGGCTTTCAGCGAATCGAGGTTGGCATACATGCCGCCGAGCGCGGAAAGACGCTTGCTGGCCACGTCGAAATGCAGGAAGCCCGGTGCGCCAGCGTTGGGCAACGACGCATAGCCCTCGGCATCGAACACCAATGCCGCGCCGCCGGTCGCTTCGCCGAGCACCTTGCCCAGCGCGGCTGCGTCGGCATAGTCGAGGGTCAGCGTGAGGTAGACATTCGCCGCCGGCGAGGCCATGCGCCCCGCGGCGATCACGGCAATCTCCACGGGCGAGCCCAGGCGGTAAAGCAAACCCGCAAATGGCAACGCCGCTTCGCCCGACAGCGGGTCCTTGGCCAGATCGGCACGCAGTTTGAGCACCGCGTCGACATAGGCCTGGCTCTGGAACATGCGATCGTTGGTCTTGCCGGCCGGACCCAGGGCGCTGCGCCAGGGACTGGGCAGGCGGACGTAGGCAATGGTGTCGGCGGGAAGCCGGTCGCGCAGCCATGGCGCTTCGGAAAAGGCGGCCTTCTGCGCGCTATCGTCGGCGCTGGCGACTTTCGATGTCGGTGACTTTTCATCCGAACAGGCGGCGAAAATCGTCAGGATGAACAGCATCAGGAGCAGTCGTGCAAGTCGCATCGGCATTTGCCTGTCAGGGTTGTTTACACAATGATCGCATGATGTCCATGCGCAATCGCAGCCCGCAGGCGCGGACTGCGCGGGATATTCCGACGATGCTGAATTGGCCTTCACGCATACATCCGAGGATTGCGATCTACTCGCGCACCCGTCCGGCAGGCCCCTGATGCCCCGATGAGTGCGCAACTACTGCTCCCGCTGATGCTGGCCATACCGGCTGCGATCGCCGGTCTGCTGGGCAGTGGCCGGGTACGTCGGCGCTCGACTGCCACGCTGGTCTCGGCCGCAGCGCTGATCTGCGTGCTGTTGCTGGCGCTGACCCAGGTCAGTCCGATGTTGCACGGGCAAGTACTGCGTTGGTCCGTCGACTGGTTTCCCGCGCTGGGCCTGGACTTCAAGCTGCGTCTGGATGCGCTGGCCTGGCTGTTCGTGCTGCTGATCAGCGGAATCGGCACGCTCGTGGTGGTCTATGCGAACTATTACCTGGGCAAGGACGAAGACACGCCGCGCTTCTACGCCGGTCTGCTGGCGTTCGCCGCCGCGATGCTCGGCGTGGTCACGGCCGGCAACTTGCTGTTGCTGGTGGTGTTCTGGGAATTCACCAGCCTGAGTTCATTCCTGTTGATCAGCTTCTGGAGTGACAAGCCCGAGGCACGGGCGGGCGCGAGCATGGCCTTGACCGTCACCGCGGGCGGCGGCCTGGCGCTGCTGGCCGGCGTGCTGCTGATCGGACAGGTAGTCGGCAGTCTGGATCTGGATGTGGTGCTCGGCGCCGGCGATCTGTTGCGCGCCGATCCGCGCTACCCGTGGATCCTCGGTCTGGTGCTGCTCGGCGCCTTCACCAAATCGGCGCAGTTTCCGTTTCATTTCTGGCTGCCGCAGGCGATGGCCGCACCGACCCCGGTCTCGGCCCTGCTGCACTCGGCGACGCTGGTCAAGGCCGGCGTCTTTCTGCTGGCGCGCCTGTACCCGGCGCTCTCGGGCACACCGGAGTGGCTGTATCTGGTGGCCGGAACCGGCCTGCTGACCCTGCTGATCGGTTCCTGGAAGGCCATTTTCCAGCACGACATCAAGGGCCTGCTGGCGTACTCGACGATCTCGCACCTGGGGCTGATCACGCTGCTGCTGGGCCTGGAATCGCCGCTGACCACGGTCGCGGCGGTGTTCCACATGATCAACCACGCCACCTTCAAGGCCTCGCTGTTCATGGCCGCCGGCATCATCGACCACGAATGCGGCACCCGCGACATGCGCCGCCTGCACGGCTTGATGAAGTTTCTGCCGTGGACCGGCGTGCTCGCCGTCTTCGCGGCCGCGGCAATGGCCGGCGTGCCGCTGCTGAACGGCTTCTTGTCCAAGGAGATGTTCTTCACCGAATCCCTGGCGGTGACGGGCCTGGGCATGTTCAATGTCGTCGTGCCGCTGGGTGCGCTGCTCGCCGGCATGTTCGGCGTGGCCTACAGCACGCGCTTCATCCACGACGTCTTCTTCGGCCAGGCGCTGACGCCACTCGCCCATGAGCCGCACGAACCACTGCGCTGGATGCGCTGGCCGGTCGAGGTTCTGGTGCTGCTGTGCATCGCGGTCGGCACTTTCCCGGCCTGGACCATCAGCGGCATTCTCGACGCCGCGGCGGCTGCCGCCGCTGGCGCGCCGATGCCGGCCTACAGCCTGCGACTGTGGCATGGCTTCAACCTGCCCTTGCTGATGAGCGGCATCGCTTTTGTCGGCGGGCTGGCCTTGTACTTTGCGATCTATCGCGGCGGCGGGCTGCATCGCCACCAGACTCGCGCGCTGGCGAGCGCAATTTTTCAGCGGGCGATGGCCGGGCTGACGACCCTCGCGCAACGCGCCCGCCGCGCGACAGAACTCGGCCTGACCATGCAATTGCGCGTGCTGCTGGTGAGCGGACTCGCGCTGGCGCTGAGCGCATCGCTGTTGAGTCCGGCGACGTGGCCCACGCCGGAGTTTCGCCTCGACGCCCCATGGCCGGCTTTGGCTGATCGCAGTCGGCATCGTCGTGCTGACGATCGCCGTGGTCGCCATGCATCGCCAGCGGGTGCGCGCCCTGGTGCTGCTGGGCGCCATCGGCCTTCTGGTCAGCGTCAGTTTCGCGCTGCTGTCCGCGCCCGATCTGGCCTTGACCCAGTTGCTGGTGGAGGTGGCCAGCGTGCTCTTGCTGCTGCTGGCCCTGCGCCGGCTGCCGCTGCAGGCACCTGCGGAACACGACGCGCCCAGGCGCAGTCTGGACGCGCTGATCGCCCTGAGCGTCGGCGGTGGCGTCGCCCTGCTCTGCCATCGGGTCCTGACGCAACCGGCAATCAGCATCTCCGACTATTTTCTGCAGCAGGCGTTGCCGCTGGCCGGCGGCACCAATGCGGTCAACGTCATCATCGTCGACTTTCGCGGTCTCGATACGCTGGGAGAGATGACGGTTTTTGCGATTGCCGCGATTGTCGTGGCCGGATTGCTGCCCCGCTCCGCGCCGGCGCAATCGGGACACGCGGCTCTGCTTGAGTCTGCGCACCCACTGCTGCTGCGCACCTTGGCCACCTGGCTGCTGCCCTTCGCGCTGCTGATCTCGGTGTACCTGTTGCTGCGCGGGCACAATCAACCGGGCGGCGGCTTCATCGGCGGCCTGACCGCCGCCGGCGCCATCGTGCTGCAGATCCTGGCGCGCGGCCGGGCGGAGTTTGATCGCCAGTTACGCTGGCCGTGGAAGGCACTGCTGGTCAGCGGTCTTCTGCTGGCGGTGGCGACGGCCGCCGCTGCCTGGGCCTTCGACTACCCGTTCCTGACCAGCTATTACCAATATGCGCAGCTGCCGCTGATCGGCAAGTTGCCCTTGGCCAGCGTGTTCCTGTTTGACCTCGGGGTCTATCTGGTGGTGGCCGCGGGCACCGTGTACGCCCTGTCGGCACTGGCGGGTAGCGTCGAGCACGGCCGGGAGGCGCCATGGAACTACTGATCTCCCTGTGCGTCGGCACGCTTGCCGCCGGCGGCGTCTATCTGCTGCTGCGTCCGCGCAGCTTCGAGGTGGTGCTGGGCCTGACCCTGTTGTCCTACGCGATCAACCTTTTGATCTTCGCGATGGGCCGGCTCAGCGTCGATCGCGCCCCGATCCTGCGCGACGGAGTGGCGCCGACCCTCGCCAACTACGCCGATCCGCTGCCGCAGGCGCTGGTGCTGACGGCGATCGTCATCAGTTTTGCGATGACCGCGGTGCTGATCGTGCTGGCCATGCGCGCGCACGCGCAACTGGGCTCGGATCGGGTCGATGCCGGCGACGATGAGGCCGGCGACCGATGAATTCGCACCTGCTGGCCTTGCCGATTGCGCTGCCGCTGCTGGCTGGCGCCTTGCTGCTGGGCAGCGAGCGGCTGCATGCGAGCACGCGTCGACGCCTGTCGCTGCTCGCCAGCGCCTGCGGCCTGCTGCTCGCGCTGCGCCTGCTGGATCACGCACTCGAGGCTGGCACCGTGGTGTCGGCGATGGGCAATTGGCCCACCCGGATCGGCATCGTGCTGGTGCTCGATCCGCTGGCTGCGCTGATGTTGTGCCTGACCGGTGTTCTCGGCTGCGTGGCTGCACTGCACGGCGTAAACGCCGACCATGACGGCGCCCGCTGGCATGGTCTGCTGCAGTTCCAGCTGATGGGATTGAACGGCGCCTTCCTGACCGGCGATCTGTTCAACCTGTTCGTCAGCTTCGAGGTCCTGCTGATTTCTTCCTATGGACTGCTGCTGGCCAGCACCGGCCGCAGTTCCATCCGCGCGGGTGTCGGCTATGTGCTGATCAACCTCGCCGGATCGAGCGTGTTCCTGGTGGCGCTGGCACTGGTCTACGGCTGCGCCGGCACGCTGAACATGGCGGACCTGGGCGCCGCGCTCGGCCAGATGTCGCCAAAGCAACAGGCTTTGATGCAGGTCGCCGGCGCATTGCTGATGCTGGTGTTTGCGATCAAGGCAGCCCTGTTGCCGCTGTGTTTCTGGCTGCCTGGCGGTTACGCGGCGGCCAGCGGGGCGGTCGCCGCGCTGTTTGCGGTGCTGACCAAGGTTGGCTTGTACGCGCTGCTGCGGGTCGGCTCCACGGTCTATGGCAGCGCCGCCGACGACGCCTTCGCCCTGCTGTTGCCGGTCGGGCTGGCCACGCTGGCGCTCGGCGCGCTCGGGGCGCTGGCCGCGCCGGACCTCGGTCGCTTCGCGGCGCACACGGTGATCACCTCGGCGGGCACCGGCATGGTGGCTTTTGCCATCGGCAGCGAGGCCTCGGTGGCTGCAGGAATCAGCTACCTGTTGCCGTCCAGCCTGGCCTCGGCCCTGCTGTTCCTGCTGGCCGATCAGCTGCGGAACATGCGCGGCGGCAGCGACCGGTTGCAGGCCTTCGGCGCGCCTGCGCCTGCGGCCGCGCTGAAGGTCATGCTGTTCGTGGCCTTGCTGGCGGTCAGCAGCGTGCCGCCCTTCCCCGGCTTTCTGGCCAAGGCGCTGTTGCTGAACGCATCTGCGGCGATTGTCGTGTGGCCGATCCTGCTCGGCGCCAGTCTGGTGCTGCTGCTGGCGTCGATGCGCGGCTTTGCCATGATCGCCTGGAAGCGCAGCGCGCCGCCGCCGGGCGTCGCGCCTGACGGGCTCCGTGGCGGCTGGCTGGCGCCCGTGCTGCTGATCGCGATCATCGCCGGCATGAGCGTGGCCATGGCACCGCTGTATCGAATCGCGGAAATGGCGGCGCAATCCGCGCTCGACCCCAGCGCCATCGCCAACGCCCAGCAGCGCGCGACAATCCTGCCGCGTCCACCGGTGGCGCCATGAGCCGTCTGTTGCCACATCCGTGGTTGAGCCTGGCGCTGGCGATCAGCTGGTGTGCCTTGAACGCCTCGCTGCACCCGGCCCAGCTGCTGCTGGCGGCAGCGCTGGGCGGGCTCATTCCCATACTACTGCGCGCCAGTTTGCCGACCTCGCAACGTCCGGGCCGTCCGTGGTTGATGCTGCGGTTGCTGGCGCATTTCGCCATCGACGTGGTGATCGCAAACCTGCAGGTGGCGCGACTGGTGATCGATGTGCGCCGACCGGTGCGCAGCGTCGACGTCTGGTTTCCGCTGCAGTTGCAAGAGCCGCTGGGATTGAGTCTGCTCGCGCTGTTGATCAGCATGACCCCGGGAACGCTCGCCAGCGCCTTTCGCGACGACCAGCGCTCCTTGCGCCTGCACATACTCGACTGCGATGACCCGGCAGCGGTGGTGGCCACCATCGAGGAACGCTACGAGCGGCCGTTGCGACAGATTTTTGGAGAAACGACGTGATCACGCTGACCGTGCTGCCCTGGGTCTGGATGCTGCTGGGCGCTGCCTTCGTCATTGCGCTATGGCGGCTGCTGCGTGGCCCGAGCCTGCCCGACCGCGTGCTGGCGCTGGATACCGCCTACGTGCTGGCAATGGCCGGACTGTTGCTGCATGGCCTGGTGAGCGGCTCGACCGTGTTGTTCGAGGCCGCGCTGGTGATTGCCCTGCTGGGCTTCGTCGCCACGGTGGCCTTCGCGCGCTTCATCGAAGGCGAGGCGCCGGATGATGATGCCGCTCTGGCTGGATCTGCTGGTTGCAGCATTGTTGACGCTGGGGGCGCTGTTTGCGCTGCTCGGCAGCCTGGGCCTGCTGCGCTTTGGCGATTTCATGCAGCGCCTGCATGGCCCGACCAAGGTCACCACGCTGGGTATCGGCTGCATCGCGCTGGCGCTGATCGCAGTTCGCCTGTGGCACGGCGCTGTCGATGGGCGCGAAGTGCTGGTGTGTCTGCTGGTGCTGGTCACGGCGCCGGTGAACGGCATGTTGCTGGCCCGCGCGCATGCGGCCAAGGGACGCCGACGCGAGAGCCAGCAAGCTCCCGGCGCGTGACGGCTGCTACTGGGACAATCCCTGAACGCTGAGCTGATCGCCCAGTTTGGCGCCGATGCGCTCGGTAGTGCCCGCATTGAGCTCCAGCACGTAACGCGCAGGCGCCTGACTGGGATAGCTCGGGCAACGATCGCCCAGCGAGCATGGCGGCGTGTTCAGACTCCAGCCGACCAGGGTCCAGGCGTTGTCGAAATACAGGATATCGAGCGGAATCTTGGTGTTCTTCATCCAGAACGCCTGCGCTTCCTGGCGCTCGAACAGGAACAGCATGCCGGCATCGGCGGCCATCTGATCGCGGTACATCAGGCCGCGCGCGCGCTCACTGTCGTCGGCGGCGATTTCCACATTGAAGGTCTGATCGCGCAGGGTCACGGTCACCGCAGCGTGGGTACAGGCGGTCGTCGCGGCCAGAGTCACAAACAGGATCAACAGCCAGCGCATGGGGGTTCGCCTTTGAGGGTGGCGATGCATGCTAGCGCCGTGCGCCGGGTCGCGCAGCAAACAGCGACGCCACATGTGGGAGCCCATTTCAATTCGAGAATCGACAAACCTCGGCTGCTACCTGGGGCTGCGCCCCAGGCTGGGATTGGCTGGGCCTTGCGCCCAATAAAGATCCATCCGCGACACCCCCGATTTCTGCTCGCCCGACCGGAAGAATCGGCTGCGAAATCGGCATCCCCAGTGCAGGACCGAGCTCTGTCGCTCGCATTGCCGCTGTCATGTTTGAGCGTCATCATTCGCGGCCCGTTGCGTTCGGCCAGCCCCGGCCGTCGTCGGTGCTCCGGAGTCGTGTATCCATGCTGATGTCGTGCAGGCGTGTTCTGGTCCTGGTCGCGCTGTTGCTGGCGAGTTCGCCACTCTTGGCGTCCACCACGGCCAGCGCCACCGCCGAGCACTTCGGACTCGCGGGAACCTGGGTGGGCTGGGCCACCGTGGCGGTCTTCCTGATCGCCTACACCCTGGTGGTCTTCGAGGAGAAGCTGCACCTGCCCAAGAGCAAACCGGTGCTGCTCGGCGCAGGCACCATCTGGCTGCTGATCGCCGGCTATCTCACAGCGGCCGGTGGCTTTCCGGAGGATGCGGCAAAGCACGCTTTTGAAGCGGTGTTTCTGGAATTCACCCAGTTGTTCTTCTTTCTGATCGTCGCGATGACCTTCGTCTCGGCGATGACCGAGCGCAATGTCTTCGAATCGCTGCGCGCCGAGCTGGTCTCGCGCGGACTGTCCTACCGCGCCCTGTTCTGGCTCACCGGAGTCATCAGCTTCTTCCTGTCGGCGGTCCTCGACAACCTGACCACGGCGCTGATCATGAGCGCGGTCATCCTCGCCTGCGCCGCAGGGAACACACGCTTCGTCACGCTGGCCTTCATCAACCTGGTGATCGCGGCCAATGCCGGCGGCGCCTGGTGCGCCTTTGGCGACATCACCACGCTGATGGTGTGGCAGGCACACCGAGTCGAGTTCTTCGAGTTTTTCCGGATATTCGTTCCCTCGGTCGTCAATTTCCTGGTCCCCGCGGCGATCATGTATTTCGCCGTGCCGCTTGGCACCCCGCCCTCGGCGCGCGACGATGCCGACCTCAAACCGGGGGCGATCGGCGTCTGCGTGCTGTTCGGCGTGACCATCGCCATCACCGTGACCGGCAAGCAGGTCCTGCACATGCCGACGGTCTTCGGCATGATGTTCGGACTCGCCCTGCTCGGCGCCTACGCTTTCCAGATCAAGCGGCGCGAGACCAAATCGAACGTCGACTCGGCGTTCAACATCTTCCAGATCATCGCCAAGGCCGAATGGGACACCTTGCTGTTCTTCTTCGGCGTACTGATGTGCGTGGGTGGACTCAAGGCGGTGGGCATCCTGGCGCTGGCATCGGATCACGTTTACACCGTCTGGGGCCACACCTGGGCCAATGTGGCGATGGGCACGCTGTCGGCCGTGGTCGACAACATCCCGATCATGTACGCCGTGCTGCAGATGAACCCGCCGATGGATCACGGCCAGTGGCTGCTGATCACGCTGACCGCGGGCGTGGGCGGCAGCATGCTCAGCGTGGGTTCGGCGGCCGGTGTTGCCCTGATGGGCGCCTCAAAAGGCCACTACACCTTCATGGGACACCTGCGCTGGAGCTGGGCCATCGCGCTGGGTTATGCGCTGAGCATCCTCACGCACCTGTGGTGGAACGCCACCTATTTCACCAATGGCATCGGGCATGCGGGGCCGTGACCAAGGGAACGGGCAAGGGCATCGCGCGCAAGCGCGCTCCTACAATTCTGGCGTGAACCTACGGCACTTTGTAGGAGCGCGCTTGCGCGCGATGTTTCTAGGCGAACAACACCCGAAACGTCAGATTGATGCGCTCGCCGACTTCGGTGCGGGTCTTGTGGATGGCGTGCTGGTAGAACTGCTGCGTACGACCCGCCATCCACAACAATGAACCATGCTCCAGTGCAACGGCCACTGGCGCGCTGCCATCCCCGCGGCGCCTGCGAAAGCGCATCTGCCGCGTCGCGCCCAGGCTGACCGAGGCAATCACCGGCTCCGCGCCCAGTTCCGGCTCATCGTCCGCGTGCCATCCCATGCTGTCGCGGCCATCGCGGTAGCGGTTGGCGAGCACACTGTTGAAGTCGATCCCGGACTCCGCGCGCAAGCGTGCGCGCAGCACCGCCAGCGTCGGCGTCCACGGCAGCGGCTCGTGGCGCACCCGCGAATAGGTATAGCTAGCGCCCGGATCGCCGATCCACGCCGACAACCGCGGCGACGGCAACTCGCGGCCAAAAATTCGCACGTGATGCTGGGTCCAGCGTATCTCGTCGATCAGCGCTCGCAGCAACACATCGGCTGCCGCTTCGGGCAGCCAGTCTGGTTGATAGCGCACATCGGCATCCGCCAGCGCGATGCGCTGCGGGTCAGCACTCACCCTTCGACGATCACCGCATCGCTCGCGTGGTTGCCCACCGAGGCCATGCCGTTGTCGCAAGTGTCATCGCCCGAGTACATCTGGCTCTGGCCGATGACCTGATGATTGCCCGCCTTGAGGACAAAGTACGGCCGGCCATCCGCAGCCACGCGTTTTTCGAAACGCGTGGCATCGGCGGCATTGGTGCGCACCGACTCGATGCCGTTCAAACAGCCTTCGCGAGAGCTGTAGCCCTCGCTGCTGAGTATCGTCTGGCCGTTGCTGGCGCACAGGACGAACTGAAATTCGCCGTTGCTGCGGGTACTGACAACGAATTTTCCGGCCATCGGGTAGCCCTCGCTCGATCTGGATTCGACCGGGGCGAAGTCTGCCTCAGAATGCGCGCCCGCGGCCAGAAGCAGATTCGCTGTGCCGGTCGCGCGATCGCCTCGGCTCCCAAAGTAGCGCGGCTCCGGCGCGCGGGGTGAGAGACATCGCGACAGGGCTGTTCGCGCCGGCGGCCGCGGCTCCTGGCGCCAGACCCAGGAGCGCCAGGCGTTCCGCTTGACCACCGTATGTAGGTCACGTTGCCCGCAGGGCTACGTGACAGGCACCGCAACGTCACGTAGGCCTGTGGCCAACGTGACCTTCTTATCAACCGGCTACTGGACTTGCGGATGCGCCGAATAGCCAAGCGCCGCCTCGATCTGCTCGCCCAGCGCCATCAACTGCAGATCGCTGCCGATCGGCCCCAGCAATTGCAGGCCCAACGGCAGCCCATCTGCATTCGCGCCCATGGGCAGGCTCAGCGCCGGCACGCCGGCAAAGTTGGCGAAACTGGTGAGGTCAGCCTGGTTGGCCGGGGTTGCTGTGCCGAAGGCAAAGGCCGGCTGCGGTGTCGTTGGCGTCAGCAAGACATCGACATCGGCGAAGACCCGGCGCGCCTTGAGCACCGCTTCGTCGAGCAGATTGGCAGCGGCGACCAGATCGATCGCGCTGCGCGTGGCGGCAAACCCGAGCATCTTGCGCAAGCTTGGCGAGAACAATTCCGGGTGCTCGGCCAGATCCTGCGCGTGTACCAGGTTCATCTCGGCCTCGCACAGCAGCAGGCCGGCGCGGCGCGCGGCGCCGAAATCGACATCGGCGAATGACACTCGCTGCCAGCGTGGGAACATCGGCTGCAGGGCTGCAACGCTGCGCTCGAAACAAGCGACGACCTCGGCATCGACCCCATGCCCCGCCGCATCGGCCAGCACGCCGATGCGCAGGCGCTCGCGCGCGCGCTCGGTGTGCGCCAGCGGCACGCTGCGCGACATCGGGTCGAAGGCGTCGACGCCAGAGATCTGCTGGAATACCGCGGCCAGGTCGGTGACATTGCGTGCCATCGGCCCGACATGGTCAAGTCGGCGCGAGGCCGTCACCAGGCCGCGCTGGGATACGCGCGCAGCACTCGGCTTGAGTCCGACGACACCACAATAGGCCGCCGGAATACGCACCGAGCCCATGCTGTCGCTGCCCAGGCTGAGCGCGCACAGATGCGCCGCCAGCGCCGCGGCGGAGCCACCGCTGGATCCGCCTGGCGTGTATCCGGTTCGATGCGGGTTGTGGCAGCGCCCGTACCAGGGATTGTCGCTGTCGGCGCCCAGTGCCGCTTCGTGCAGATGCAGCTTGCCGAGGATCACCGCGCCGGCACGGCGCAACTTGGTGACGCAATAGGCATCTTCATCGGCAATTCGTCCACGCCGAACTTGCATGCCGACGGTCAGCGGCATTCCGGCGACGGCAATATTGTCCTTGATGCCGAACGGGATGCCATCGAGCGGATGGTGCGCCCTGCCCTGCGCCCGCCGTTCATCGCTGGCGCGTGCCTGTTCCAGCGCGCCTTCGACATCGACGTGCAGGTAGGCGTTGATCGCTCCGTTGCTGCGATCGATGCGTCGCAGGTAGGCGCCGGTCAACTCGGCTGCGCTGAACTGCCCCTGCTGCAGCGCAGCGGGCAGCTGCGGCAGCGCCCAGCTCAGTCGGATCTGCCGGCAAGCCCGATGGCTTCATGGCGCTGTCGGCAGCAGGTACTGGTCGAGGAACTGGATCACCGCTTCGGTGCTGCGGTCGCGATTGCCCTTCTTGCGGAAGCCATGGCCCTCGTCCTGCGCCAGCAGGTACCAGGCATCGCGTCCGTTGCCGCGCACCGCCTTGAGGATCTGCTCGGCCTCGCTGCGCGGGACGCGCGGATCGTTGGCGCCCTGGATCACGAACAGCGGCCGACGAATCTCGCCGGCCCGCGTCAACGGCGAGATCTCGGTCAGAAACCTGCGCATGTCCGGATCGCGTTCATCGCCGTACTCCGGCCGCCTCAGGTCCACCCGGTAGGGGCTGGTGTTCTCGAGGAAAGTCACGAAATTGCTGATGCCGACGAGGTCGACGCCGCCGCGCAGCCGGTCTCCGTGCTGCACCAACGAGGCCAGCACCATATAGCCACCGTAGCTGCCGCCATACACCGCGATCCGCTGCGGATCGAATTGCGGCTGTACGCCGAGCCAGGAGATCAGCGAACCGATATCGGCCACCGAATCCTCGCGCTTGCGGCCGTTGTCGAGCGCCCGATAGGTATTGCCATAGCCGGTCGAGCCGCGCACGTTGGGCACCACGACCGCGATCTTGCGCTCGCGCAGCAGAAACTGGATGAACTCACTGAACGCCGGGCGCGCCTGCGATTCCGGACCGCCGTGGATCATGATCAACACCGGGAACGGCCCGGTGCCGGGCGGCGTGTAGACATTGGCCGGAATCTGCCGTGGCAGATTCATCATCGCCGGATCGGTGTCGTGCGCAGCAAAACGGATGGTGGTCGGCGACACGAAGGCGTCGGCATTCAGTCCACCGGTCTCACCGGTGGTCCAGCGCGTCAGCAAGCCGGAATTCAGAGCGCGCGAGAACACATCGCCAGGTATCTGCGAGCCGCTGACGTCAAAACCGATCTCGGTGCCAGCGTGATTGAAGCGCGCCAGACGCACCACGCCCTGGTCGAACTTGATCGAACTCAGCTCCGCCAGCCCATCGTTGCGATCGTGCACGCTGATATGGCTGCTGCCGTCGACATTGCGCACCAGCGCAATGCGGCTGCCATCGTCGCTGAGGTCGAAGTTCTCGACATCCCAGGGCTGCGACGGGAACAGCGGCGCAACCACACCGCTGGCCAGATCGACACTGACCAGGCTGGCGAACTCGCCCAGCGCATCGGTCACCACCAGCAGGTGCTGTCCGTCGCGATCGAAGCGGGCCATCGATTCGGCACTGTTGTCGCGCCCTATCGAAACTCGCTGGATTTCGCCGGTTTCGATGTCGAAAACGTGCAGTCGCGCATCGCTGATCGAAAACCATTGCTGCACCAGCAGCTTGCGTCCATCCGGCGAAAAGTCGAGCGGATACCAGGTGCCACCGGACTGCAGCAGATTGCGGTGCGGCGTCTGCAGGCCGGTGTCGCCCATCCAGATGTCGAAATCGCGGCCGTTGCGGCGCGTGCTGGCATAGGCAAAATGGTGGCCGTCGGCAGCGAACACGACGTTGTCGTTGCGCGACTTGCCATCGGTCAGCTGGCGCGTCGTAGCGTCGCCGAAACTCAAGAAATACAGCTGGAAATTCTCGTCGCCACCGCGATCCTTGGCAAAGATGGCGCCGTTGACCTTGGCGCTCGGGCTGACCCAGGCCTGGACGACGGGTTCGTCGAAAAACGTCAGCTGGGTGCGCATGCCACCCGGCGCAGTGACCTTTGCCAATTGGGGCACATCCCCGAAACGCACCGATATCAGCACGCCGCCGTCGTCGGGAAGCCAACCCAGCAGGCTGGACGGGCGCGTGTTCTGGTAAGGACGCAGCTGTTCCGTCAGCGCTGCGGAGCGTTGCGGAAGCCCGTCGGCGATCAATTGACCTTGTTGACCGGGCGATGGCTGCGATTGCGCCTGATCCGCGGGCGTGGGGGCCGTCGCGCATCCGCTCAAACCCGCCCAGATGCACCCGATTACCAACAACTGCCTGAAATTCATCAGCCACGATCCCGCCTGGAAATGCGACATCCAGTATAGGCGGGGCGCATGCGACCGGTTGTGCGACGACCGGCACATGGAAAACCACAAACCGCGCGATCCTCTCGGCCGTCTGCGGTTGCAGAGCGCAAATGGCGCGCGACGGTCACTTATGATCCGTCACGGCAATACTGACCCCGGACCAGACCAACGCCATGGATTTGCGCATCACGCTCTTCGCGGTTTGTCTGGCGCTGGCGCTGCCGGCGTCGGCGGTTTACGCGCAGGATGACTGCGAGGAAGCGGACTGCGAGGGCAGCGACGAGGCGGCGGCAGCCGCGGAAATGGACGCGGACGATTCCAGCAGCGACGAGGCCGAGGCCGTGTCCGCGGAGGGCGCCGAGTCCGAAGGATTCGAAGCCGACGAGCCGCCCGTCGACGAGCAGGAGCCCGAGGCGGAGTCCGAGCCTGCGGACAGCGGCAATGACGAAGCGGTTGACGAGGAATCGCCGGCGGACGACCCCGACGTTGCCGAACTCACGGAAGCCGAGGAGGCGCTCGGCGCGGTCGATGATGCGGATGAGGCCACGGCGGCGGAACAGCCGTCGCCGGAGACGCCGGCTGATCCGCCCGCCGAGCCAGCCAGCCCGCCATCACCCGCGCAGCCCGCACCCGCCGAACCGGCGTCGCCATCCGTCGATGCGGCAGCGCTGCAAGCTTTTCAGGAGCGACGTGGAAGTTGTTTCCTGGGTCAGCCGATCCAGGGCCCGCCGGAGCACGCTCGCGCGCAAGACGACAATCTCGAAAGAGGGCTGTATTGCCCCAAGCGCACCGAGGAATCGGGCGGGCCGCATCTGACCATCAGCCAGTATCAGGCCCTGTTCTCCATCCTTGGCACCCGTTTCGGGGGCGATGGAATTCGGGTCTTCGCCTTGCCGGCTTTGCCCGTCGGTTACTGCATCTGCCTGCAAGGCCACTATCCGCGACGTGCTGATCCCGATGAGCTGGGGCCGATCCTGCAGGAACTCTGTCGCCTGGATGCGTCGACGCGCACGTTCTCCAGTTGCCCAGACCTCCTGCCCCAGGGGTGACGACGCAGCTTCATCGATCAGGACAGATCCCGCGCGCCCAAGACATCGGCGCCGTCGCAAACCCGCCGCGCGGAATCCGCCGTTCGGAATGCGAGATACCGACGTCCCTCGTGCCATTGGCGTGGCGGTGGATTCCGGATGATGAAGCGTGTGCGGACTTCACCCGGAATACGCCTTACTCGGGTTGCCGCTGGGGGCCGCCGGTGCTCAGCGTCGTGAGCCCACCGACTGCGACGATGGCTTGAAGTCCGGCTTTTGAGTACGATGAACCTGCAATCACTACCCACTGGTCTCGCTGATCAATTGCGGAGGCTGGATCAAGTGCAAGCGCGCCGGCTTCAGTTGAAGCGCGACGCTTTTACGAACGCACTCGGCGTCGCAAGGCAAGCAGCGTCTTGCGATGGCGAATCCCTTGCCCGAATCTTGCGATCCAGCCCGGCGGGCGCTTCCTGGCTGTTGGTACACACCAGCGCAGAGTTCTATCGCAGCGACTTCGTTGGCTCCACCTCCAAGCGTCGCAGCGGGGGCGGCACCGCGGCCTCGTTCGTTGGCGGTGCGATCGGCGGCGCCATCGTGATGTCACTGGCGCAAGGAAAGGAGCGACCGTTTCGCTTTGGTGAGATCGGGCTGATCGCAGTTGTGCGGGACTGATGACGCGAGGATGGGCGACATCGAACCACAAGCAACAAACGGGGAAGCGCGCCTGCGCGGCGCGCTCTGAATGCCTGCGATGACGGCACGCCAACCCGCGTAAGGCGTGATCCCGCGCGGGGTGGAACCCGCACAGCTTCACCGTGCGGATGCCACCGAGACGCGGGCGGCACGACGGGAGTGACTGTGGGGCGAGCCCGGCGGCGGCGCAGCATTCGGGTCGAAAGACGCGGAAATACTTCAAAGTATTTTCGGGACACCACACCAGGCTGGGCTAGGCGGCCGGGCGCGAAGACTCGCCGCGCCCGGGTCGGTCGCATCGGACTCCGATGACCACCGGCACGGGCCACGGCTGCCGGCCTGCCGCATGCTGGCGCCTGGTCCCGGACCGCGAGCCCTCATGCATCCAGCGATCCGAACGCGCGGATTGACGCGACAGTTTCCCGGTGGATTCGGCATTTCCGGGCTCGACCTGAATGTACCGCAGGGCAGCATCTACGGCTTCCTGGGACCGAACGGCGCCGGCAAGTCGACCACCATCCGCCTGTTGCTCGACCTTTTGCGTCCCGACCACGGCGCGATCGAGTTGTTCGGCCGGCCGCTGGACCGCAGCCATCGCGAGGCGCTGGCGCTGGTCGGCGCGCTGGTCGAGTCGCCCTCGCTGTATGCGCATCTGAGCGGCCGCCAGAACCTGGAGATCACGCGCTGCCTGCTCGATGTGCCGCGCGCGCGGATCGATCCGGTGTTGCGGCGCGTCGGCCTGCTCGACTCGGCCGACCGGCGCGTGCGCGAATATTCCCTGGGCATGCGCCAGCGGCTGGCCATCGCGCTGGCGCTGCTCGGCCAGCCACGCCTGCTGATCCTGGACGAGCCCAGCAACGGCCTCGATCCCGCCGGCATCCTCGACATGCGCACGCTGCTGCGCCAGCTGGCGGACGAGGGCATCACCGTGTTCGTCTCCAGCCATCTGCTCAGCGAAATCGAGCAGATCGCCAGTCACGTGGGTGTCCTGCACGCGGGTCGGTTGTGCTTCGAGGGCCGGCTGACGGAGCTGCGTGGACGCGTGCAAGCGCGGCTGCTGGTGCGCTGCGACGACGCGCGGCGCGCCACCGAACTCCTGCTTGCGGCGGGCGAGATCGTCGCCAGAGGCGACGCCGACACGCTGGTGATCAGTCTTGCCCATCGGTCCGAGGCCGAGATCAACCGCCTGCTGGTCGGCCATGGCGTGGCGGTGCACCATTTGGCGCGCGAACTGGCCTCGCTGGAAACCCTGTTCTTCGATCTCACCGCCGACCCATCCTTGCGGGGGACGGCATGACGCCGCTGGCGCGCGCGATCACGGCCGAATGCCTCAAGCTGCGCGGCACGCTGGCACTGTGGATGTGCCTCATCGCACCGGCAACGGTGGTTGGGCTCTACGTGCTGCAGGTGAGCTTCAGCAAGATCAACCCGAAGACGGTGGCTGATCCCGCCGAGCCGTGGTCGTTCTTCACGCAGAGCATTCTGGCGCTATGGTGCTTCCTGATGCTGCCCTTGTTCGTGACCCTGCAATCGGCGCTGCTGGCGGGCCTGGAGCATGGCGACAATCAGTGGAAGCATCTGCTGGCGCTGCCGCTGCCGCGTCGCGTGCACTACCTGGCCAAGGCCCTGCTGGTGGCCGGCATGATCCTGGCAGGGTTCGTGGTCCTGCTGCTGTTGATCCCGGTCGGCGGCGGGCTGTTGATGCTGCTGAAGCCGGCATTCGGTTTGCGCGGAATACCGCCCTGGGCAGAGCTGGTGACCACGGCGGCGCAGTGCCTCGCGGCATCCGGTCTGATTGCCGCGTTGCAGACCTGGATTGCCATCCGCTGGCGCAGCTTCACCGTGGCGGTCGCCGTCGGCATGAGCGCCACGGTGATCGGATTCCTGGTTGGCCAGTCGGAGCGCTTCGGCCACTGGTATCCGTGGTCGATGCCGGTACAGGTATTGGCCGGTGAAGGCCAGCACGCGTCCTTCGTCGTGGTGGCGGGCTTGCTGGGCGGGCTGGCCGTGACGGCGCTGGGACTGGCCGATTTCCTGCGGCGGGAAGTGGGATGACGGGTAGGTCCACCGGGCCCCGCCGCGCGGACGCGGTCCATGTGCAATCGCGGCCTTACATGTCCGCGCCGTCTCCGAGCGACAGGCTGGGCAACACGTCGCCCCAGTCCACCCAGCCACGCGTGGCGCGCCCGCTGGGCCCGACAAACTCGAGCTCGATGAAATCGTCAGACTCGGCGTAGCCACGCAGCGTGTCGCCGCGCGTGACATAGGCTTTGCGCCGGGTGCTCGAGTCGGCGGCGGCGTGGAAATAGGCGCGTTCGGCGGCGATCCAGTGCACGCTGACCCAGCTGCCGGGAAGTGTCTGCGCGACCGGCCCTTCGCTGCTGGCAGATAAGGCGCTCAGCTGTGGACAGCCCTCGGGAACCTGATCCAGGCGCAGCCACGCGGTGGGTTTGCCGCGTCCGTCCAGGCCCGCAACCAGCCGCGCCCCGATCACGCCGGGTTGCGCTTGCGCATCCCGCAAGGCTTCGCGCCGCGTCTGTGCGACCACGCGCAGCGGCTCGTCGGTGCGGTCGAGCAATCCGCGCAGGCGCAGGCTGCAAGCCGGATCGCCATCGGCCTGGTAGACGCCGCTGAAGCGGCCGTTCGCGGCATCCACGCCGAGCGTGAGCGCGCCATACACGCCCGAGTGCAGGGCCGGCTCGGCGGCAAGGTCGATGTCACTGTCCGGGCCGGCCACTTCGCCCGCCTGCTCGATCGGATATTCGAATCCCGCCAGAGCCTCGCGCAGCAACGGATCGCCCGCGTGCGCCGCGCGCAGGCGTGCCAGTTCCGCATCGGTGCCATGGCAGTTCTCGTAGATCTGTCGCTGCACGTATTCCAGTCGCGCCAGTGCCTCTGCGCCTTCGCCTTCGACCGGTTCGCCGCGGAAATGGTCGCAGGCTTCGCGCCGCGTGACAAACGCGCGCACGTCCTGCGCGGCGGCACTCGCGAGCTCGCTGCCGGGTGTTGCCGCCGGCGTGCCAGTGCCGCCGAGCAGCAAGGAAAGTGCAAGCACGATACGGTGCGACATCGAGGATCCTCGGGGTACGGTCGACATGAGGTGGCGAGGCGACGCCATCGGCCGGAACGATGGCCTTGTCGCCGGGGACGCTGCAAGCGACGGGATGAACGCGCGTGGCGTGGATTCGTTGACGCGACGAGGCTCATTGGCGGCGGGAGTTCGGGACACCCGGGAGTTCGGGACACCCAACGCCACCCGGGAGTTCGGGACACCCAACGCCCTGCGGCGGGAGTTCGGACACCGGGCGGCAGTTCGGGACACCAACGCCGGGCGGCAGTTCGGGACACCCAACGCCGTGCTCCAAAGCGCGATGAGCGCAGCCGCCAGGGACGACTGGACGCCGCGGGCGTCTGCAGGTGCCGCAAGGGCAGATTCACTGAGACGCGACAGGCAACAGACGCTGCCAAGCGCTGCGGTTCGACTACCGCGTTCGCGCCGATCGTCAGGTGCGTGTCCTCGTCTTTCGTCTCGTTCGCGCCGATCGTTAGGTGCGTGTCATCGTCTTTACCGCTCGTCGTTCTCGTCCTCGTCTTTCGTTTCGTCTTTCGTCTTTTGGGCGTGGCGGTGGATTCCGCATGGTGAAGCGTTTGCGAAATCCACCCTGCCCGGGAATGCGCCAAAGGCGCGTTCCTGCTCAGCATCCATGCCATGTTGCGGACCAGCCAGACATGGTTACCTCAACAAAGGCCGAACTACGCCCTCCGCGGGTTTGTCTCACCAGTGTCTGCTTGCCGGCGTTTTGCAGCGCTGCGTTGGCGAACTACTCGCGGCAGACATATCCCTTGGTATCGGGATTGAAGTCCGGCCTTCCCTTGCGGCACGCGACGCATACCGCGTAGCCATTGACGGCATGAGTAACAATCATGGTGTTGTATTCCGGAGCCTTATAGCCAGTTGGGCACTGAACGCACACCATTCCCCCATCGAGGGTATTGGCGCGGATGCTGGTGTAGCCGGCCTGGCATTCGGTGCCGCCGCCTCTCTGCTGGCTCGGCTGCAAGACATCTGCCGACATCTGCGCCGTGGCTGTCCCCGCGACGGCCAGCATCAGCGCTCCGACAATGATGGTAATTGAACGTGTTCTCATGGCGCTCTCCTCCGTGGGCTACTCGTTAGCCCATGACTGTCAATCCGTCAGACGGTGGTGAGTCGGGAGGGTCCATGTGGGATCGGGAGTGGTGAAACATCGCCTGATCCTGAGGCTCGCACAGGCACTTTTGCTGCTCCTGCATCTCCGTTCTTGAAAAGCTATGGTCTGGCGGCAACTACCTGGCTAATCTCGTCTTCTTGCCGAGTGCAGCCTTGATCCGCGACAACTGGGGCCTTCACCTTCGCTGCTATAAGCCGGCACCGGAAATGGCGAGGCTGCCGGCGGCCTGCAGCCCCACCCGAGCGGACTTGCACATTCGCGACGGCGATTGCGCGACGGGTTCGGTCGATCATGATCGACGGGGCGCTCGCAAAGCACGTCGATCGGCGCTCGCCGACTCCTGGCAAAGGCCGATTGGCACCGCGCCACCGCGCATCAGGTCGGCCGATGCAATCCGCAATTCACGGCCCTGCTTGACGTACTGCCCCAGGCAGCCCGCGTAAGGCGTGATCCCGTGTGGAACCCGCACAGCTTCACCGAGCGGGATGCCACCGAGACGCGGGCGGCACGACGGGCGTGGCTGTGGGGCGAGCCCGGCGGCGGAATCCGCGCGGGTGGATTGAGGCACGCTCGTTGTGATGGGCGCGCGAGTTCAGCCCTACTTTCCACGCGGCGTCATCGGCGGCGCTGCCGCGGCGGCACCCGTCGATGATCACCAGATTGAAGAAGCCCGGCGAGCAAGAACATGACGGGGGCTCCTCAGGGCAGTGGCAGGACCCATTGGAACGCTCGGCGCCAGCAAACGGTCCATGTCACTTCGGCATCGTAGTGGCGCCGTGCGACGGCGGCATGGGCCAGAAGATGGCTCGGCTGGACTCAGATCCTGCGCTTCGCGGGCTACCAGCATTCCCACCCTACCCACGCCCGTCAGTCAGCATCCCCCGCGACAAAATGTCAGAAAAACCTGACGTAGGAACCCGTGCGCCGCGGACAATGAGCATGCCGCGGTCCACCCGCGCGGATTCCGCCGCCCGGCCCGCGACACACCATCGTCCGTCGTGCCGTGCGCGTGACGGTGGAGACGTTTCACCCGCGGAGCGCATCCGCACGGTGAAGCGTGTGCGGGTTCCACCCGGGAATCTTACGCGGGTTGCCTGGCGCAACTCGGAGACATCGATGGCGCAAAGATCAGCGCAAGAGAATGTCTGTCGATGAAGCCTGACTTCACGGTCCGGATGTTCATGAGCAAGGAGCCGTTCAAGAACCCGGCTAATGCCGCGCATCAGGCGCAATCGCTGCGCATGGCCGGCTTGCCCGAATAGCCCGTCGGCATTGAGAGTTGAAGTCATGGCGTTCGTCATTCACGGGAGAATCCGGGCATCGTTTCGCGCCGCTGTGACAAATGCGGGCCGAATGTCGTCATGTCCATCACCACATCGACCGCCGAAGTTGCCGATCCCGAGTGGGTCGGCCGCGTCCTCGAGTTCTGGCTTCAGGAGCTTTTGGAAACGCAGTGGTTTTTGGCGTGCGCATGGGCGGGCGAGAACGTCTGTTCTCTACATGCCCTTCGAACATAGCGAAGATCGCCAGGATCAAGCGCTTTCGCTCCGGCTGATGCGATCCCTGAACAACGAAAACTGAACCCGCTCCGCGCTCCAGCACAAGGAGATCATCGATCGTTTCGTACGCTTTCCTCACCGGAACGCGGTGCTCGATCGCCAATCGACGACGGAAGAGACGGAGGCACTGAACAGGTCGGCGGGATGGTTTTGAAGTTGGCGCTTTCGCCGTTGCCCGAGACCAGGTGTCAGACGCAGGTGGCGGCCGTTTCAGCCCCGTCCCGAAGGGTTATGTTCCATTTTGGCTGCCGCGTCGTTTCGGTCATCGGTGTCAAAGGCCATGCTACGACCTCTGGTCCGCGCGTCGGCAAGCTTGTGGGTCACAACGCGGCTCACATAACTCATTCATAGGGTCCCTGGTATGAATCAACTCTCCGAGACTTTGCCGCAGCACGCGGTCCTTGGCCCAAAGCGTCACCTGCCGCCGCGCCTGCTGGTAATCAGCCTGTTATTGGCGCTGTTCGGCTGCGCTGCCGACGTGCCCGATTTCGGTCCCTCCCCAGCGCGCTCGACAAACGCGGCCCCGCTGCCGGGAATGCCGATGCCGCAGCTCACCGCTGGCACTGGGCCATTCACGGTGTTGAGCCGGAGAATCGATGCCGGCGTGCCTGGCCGCCAGAACTGGGAGGTCAGCGTCGCGGTCACCGATCGTGGCGCGAGCGCCGAGAGCGACCGACTGACGCTGCTGTGGATGACTGGCGAGCCCTCCCCCACCCCGTTTCTGACCACCAGCGGGCTCGCGGCAGCGAGCAGCACGAATGGCGGTCGTGACTTTCTGACTTTTCTCGCACCCTTGCCGCCCGGGTCGAATGTCCCATTTTGATCCGATGCTGACTGCCGATCGCACCAGCCGGACGCGTCTTCCGCGGCGCAATGAGCACCATCGTCGGTGGGCGCCAGGTCTGGGTCGAAGCCAGCACCCGGTGGCGACGAGTTCTCGGCGCCAGTCGTCACCTTCTTAGGTCAAGTTGACAAAGGGCTGCTGGCCGCCGGCCCTCGCCGCAACGGTGCTGCGGGCGCCGCGCTGTATCTGGCCTGCAGCCGCGGAGTGCAGCGCAGCCTCGATGGCGGCGCCAGTTTCAATGCGCCACAGCTGATCTCAGGCCAGGCCAGCTTGCCTATGCCGTTGGTCAGCACCGACGGCACGCTCGGCGTGATCTTCTACGACATAGGTTCGCATTTGCTGCGCTACACCACCAGCCTCGATGAGGGCCTCAGCTTCACAGCGCCGGTGACGGTGCATGCCTTCGCCGGCACCAGTTATGTCCATCTGCTGGATGCCATTCCCGGCAGTTTCCGCGCGCCGCCGACAACCATGCTCGCGCAGGATCCGATCGACGGACGGCTGTATGCCATCGTCGCCGACGAGACCGCCGTTGCCGGCAGCGAGCGCGATGTCGACCTGCTGCTGTATCACTCGGACGATCGCGGTGCGCATTGGACCGGGCCGCGTCCGGTGGCGATCGACGCGCCGGCGCAGACCGACCAGTTCATGCCGGCGCTGGCCGTCGATGACGCCGGCCGGCTCCATCTTGCCTTTTACGACAGCCGGCGGACCGGTGCAACCGATGCCAGTCAGAACGCACGCATCGACGCCTGGTACGCGCGCAGCGAGGATCGCGGCCTGAGTTGGAGCAGCCAGCGCCTGAACGATCAGCCGATCGAATCCGAGCGCAGTTTCTGGTCACCGATCGTGCCAGCGCCGGGCGGCTCGCAGTTCATCGGCGACTATCTGGGAATCGATGTATCGACACATGCAGCCTATGCCAGCTACACCGCGCAAGTCGACGGCGAACTCGCGATGATGTTGAGCCGCATCGATTTTTCGAACACGACGACGACCATTGCCGATCCGCGCGGATTGTCAGGACTCTGGTACGACCCGCTGACCGACGGCCAGGGCCTCGATCTGCAATGGATACAGGGCGATCAGCTGGTCGTGGTCTTCTACGGGCATCGCGACAGCGGCGCCAATCTGTTCCTGACCGGCGTGCGCGCGGGCGTCCCGAGTTTCGGCGAGAGCCTGCAGATCGAACTCACCGTAACCGAAGGCGGGCGCTTCAATGACCTCAATCCGGCCGCGGTGCACCGCGATCCTTGGGGGCGCCTAACGCTGCGCTTCGATAGTTGCAGCAGCGCTACTGCAACTCTCGATGGTCGTGATGGCCGGCAGACGCTCGCGCTCGTACGGCTGACGACGCCCGCGGGGTTGAACTGCGGCCCTTGAGTCATGCTGACAAGCACACGCTCAACTCACATCGAATCCTTCGCCGGAGAGGAACACCGGAACACCGGAACACCGGCGAAACACCGGGACACGGAACACCGGGAACACCGAGAACACCGGGACACGCACCACCTTGTAGGAAAATTCCGACGCAACGACGAGCAATCCGCCGACAGACAAGGCCTGCCGCGCTCGCGATCATGGGGTCATGACTCAAGCGCGCTCGCACATTGTCAGCAAAGGCCAGCAGGCGATGTATCACTGCGTCACGCGCTGCGTGCGCCGTGCCTGGTTGTGCGGGATTGATCCGCTGACGGGTGCCGATCACGAACAGCGCAAGCAAGCCGTCGAGGCACGCATTCGCCAATTGGGCGAGATCTTTGCGGTTGGCATCTACGCCTACGCTGTGATGAGCAACCATTTGCACGTGGTGCTTGCGGTTGAGCCCGAAGCCGCAGCGCATTGGTCGGACGACCAAGTCGCCGAACGCTGGCTGCGCCTGTTTCCGGTGCGCGACGCTGAGCGATACGAGGCGCGGCGGTCGGCGCTGTTGGCCACGATTGGACAGTACCGCGAACGGCTGACCGACCTGTCCTGGTTCATGAAGTGCCTGGATGAACACATCGCCCGTCGCGCCAATGCGGAGGACGGAGTAACCGGACGATTCTGGGAAGGCCGCTTCAAGTGTCAACTGCTGACCGATGAGCGAGCGCTGGCAGCGGCGATGGCTTATGTCGATCTGAATCCGGTGCGCGCCGGAATCGCCAGGAACGTTGAAACCTCGGATCACACCAGCGTGCAGGCGCGTGTCACCGCACTGCGCGACGCGCCCGAGAAGGCGCATGAACCGTTGCGGCCGATCGTCGGCCTGTGCGTGTTCCGCCTGCCGATGACCGAGGCGCAGTACATCCAGCTCGTTGATTACACGGGACGTCAGATCCGGCCCGACAAGCGCGGCGCCATTGCAGCATCCCAGCCGCCCGCCTTGCGCCGCTTGGGGCTCGATCCTGCGCATTGGACGGGACAGGTGAAAGGCATCGGCTCAGCTTACTGGCGCATCGTCGGCAGCGTCGAGGCCATGGTGGAGAAAGCCAAAGCCATCGACCAGGACTGGATGAAGGGCATCGGCTACGCCCGGTGGCTTGCGAAAGCGCGATGAGCGCAGCCGCCAAGGACGACTAGACGCCGCGGGCGTCTGCCGGCGTTGGCGCCGCGACTACCGCACGGGCAGTTTCACTGAGATGCGATAGGCAACAGACGCTGCCAGACGCTGCGGTTCGACTACCGCGTTTGCGCCGGTCGTTAGGTGCGTGTCCTCGTCTTTTTTCGCTGAGATGCGATAGGCAACAGACGCTGCCAGGCGCTGTGGTTCACTGAGCTGCGTGTGCGCCGGTCGTAAGGTGCGTGTCCTCGTCTTTTACTGTCGTCTTTTACTCGTCTTTTATCTCGTCTTTTACGTCTTTTCGCGCTGCAACGCAGTACGCATCAATTCAGGGTCCCGCGCAGCGAATCGGCAAAGGCGTTGACAGGATCTCGCGCCAGCCCCGGCACGAGCAGCGACCCGATGGTGCCGTTCCAGCACATGGCGGATCAATCCTTTCCCGGCTTGGACCAGCACCAGGTGAACGCAAGGCAATGGCCAACGGTCATTGCCTTCAGCCCATCAATCAGCCGCCTGGCCGTTCAAAGCCGTTGGCAAACATGGCATCGCAGATTTCACCTGCCGGTGCTGCCCTTGGAGCTGCCCTCGCCATCACAGCACCACTGCCCAGGCGAACGCTGTCGATGGCCAATCGACCGCTTTGCATGTACGGGAACCACAGATAGCGGTTACCGCCGATCTCGGTGGCAATCACATCGGAGGCATTGTTCAACGTGCCGGTCCACAACATCTGCTGCTGGTCGTTGCGCAAGACGGTATCGACGGCGAGGCTGCCGGCAAGGTTTTCGCGGAACACCCATTGCAGAGTGTACCAGCCCGTGCTCGAGACGACGAAATGCGGGCCGGTCCCAAGGCTGCTGATCGGCACGATTGGTCGCATTGCTCGATCCGACGAGGATCTGTCCCAGCGTATTGCTCGCGGTGTGGATAACAAAATCACGTCGATGGTCGCCGGCCTGGTTGTTGATGCCGACGGTTGCGTCCCAGCCATAGGCGGCATTGTTGCCGCTGGTCACGAGTGGATCGGCCAAGTCGAAGTACACGTCCATTTCGACGACAAAACCGTCGCCGAAGCTCGTACGGTAACCGCCCAGTCGCGTGAACGCTCCCGTTTGTGGTCCTGGGGGCATCGGCAAGGGCGGACGCCTTCGGCATGATTGAAGCCCGCGGGCGAGAAATGCCAGCGAAGCCGGTGTCTACCCTCACCAGTTCCCCCGTAGAAGCGAATCCAGTCGTTTTCAGCGCTGGCCGGCTGCAGTGGCGGCGCAAAAGGCAGGACTCGAAGCCTTGGAAATACTCTCCCGGGCCAGAGCCACGACCCTCGCTTGCGAGCACACCATAGTCGGGCCAACGCGCGTCGTATGCGCTGGCCAGCGTCGACGCCAGCAGCGCCGAGAACAGCGAGAGAATCTTGAGTGTGCGCATGGGGATTCCAATCGGCTGCGAAAAATGTCGAACACGGAAGAGCGACCGGCCCAAAAAAAGGTTACACCCTGAGACATCTTGGGCACCGCACGGGTTGCAGGACCTGCGCGTCGACAGCCTTGGCGTCCACGCCGGGTTCAAGGCTAGTGTGGTGTGTCACAAATACCTTCAACTATTTCCGCGTCTTTCGCCGCCATGCTGCGTTGCTCGTCGTCGCCATAGAAGAGCTATGACCTTCGGCCCCGGCCCGCAACAAGTTGCGTGGGCAGAGTTCCGGGACACCCACTTAGCGCCCGCTGGCACCTGGCGAGTCCCTAGATCTTCTAGGTGATCTTCTGGGTGTCCAGAATCCCGTTCTGGGTGTCCAGAATCCCGTCCAGAATCCCGTGCGCTTATCGGTGGAGATGCTTCACCCGCGTAGCGCATCCGCGCGGTGAAGCGTGTGCGCGTACCACCCTACCCGGGAATCCACCTCATGCAGGGCGCTGAGACTCGCGCGCCGACGACTGAGACTCGCTCGCCGACCGCTGTGACTCGCTCGCCAGCGGCTGGAACTCGGCGGTGAGTCTGCAACTACTCGACCGCCGACGGCTGAGTCTCGATTGCCGACGGCTGAGACTCGCGCGCCAACGGCTGGCGCTCGCCGACGAGTTCCGCGACACTCGCGCGCCGACCGCTGGAACTCGGCGATGAGTTCCGTGTGACCTCGAACGCCACCTCGGCGTTCGTCGACGAGTGTCGCGTGACTGACGCGTGAGTGCACAAACGCTCGTGACCCAGCCGCGCTGGCTGGCGTTCGAGTCAGCGGCGTCCATCGCCGAGTGTCGCGAGACCGACGCGTCAGCGTCCAAACACTCGTCGTCCAGCCGCGCTGGCTGGCGTTCCAATCAGCGGCGTCCACCGCCGGGTGTGCGCAACTGACGCGCCAGTACACAAACGCTCAACCACCGCCGCCTGGGCCTTTGGCGTCGAGTCCGCGCGCCACTCACGGCGTCGGCGCGCCGACAGTGGCGGCCCAACGTTGGGTACCGCGATACCCAGGCGCCGATCAGCGGTGTCCAAGGTTGGGTCGCGGGTTACCCAAGTGCCGACCGTCGCGGTCCAAGGTTGGGTACAGCGATACCCAATCGAGGGTCGGCGGCGTCTAACGTTGGGCCGCTGGCATCGGTGATTGGAACCTCGTCCTCCATCGTTGGGCACGGCAGAACCCAAGCGCCGAGCTTCGGCACGCATGTTCCGGTCGGCGTGCCAGTTGGGCGCGGCAGCGGCGTCATCCGTGTTCAGCAGCAAGCGAAGCAAGAGCGCCGGTGAGCCCCGGTCAGCATGCGTCGCGAAGATCGGGGGATTTCGCGCGGGGCACATCGGCCTACAGGGTGGACAGCGGTCGGCGATGTCACGTAGGCCGGAAACCGGCCAACGTGACCTACGGCCATCCTTCCGCAACCGCCAACGTGACCTACCGTTCGTCGTTCCGTATGCCATTGCGCGTCAGACGGTCCGCGCTGCGCGCCGCGACCTTTGCAGATCAATGATCTTCGATTGGCTAGAATCGACCGGATTCCCTCCCCTTCCCGCCCCCAAGAGCATCCGCCCATGGACTTTCAGTTCACTGAAGAGCAGTTGATGATCCAGGACATCGCCCGGCGCATTGCCGCCGAGCGCATCGCGCCGATCGCCGCCGAATTCGACAAGAGCGGCGAGTTTCCGATGGAAACCATCAAGGTGCTCGGCGAAAACGGGCTGATGGGCATCGAGGTGCCGGCCGAATACGGCGGCGCCGGCATGGATTCGATCGCTTATGCGCTGGCGATGATCGAGATCGCCGCTGCCGATTGCGCCCACTCGACCATCATGAGCGTCAACAACACCTTGTATTGCAACGGTTTGTTGAAGTACGGTTCGGAGGCGCAGAAGCACCGCTATGTCACTCCGATCGCCACCGGCCAGGCCATCGGCGCCTTCGCGCTGACCGAGCCGCAGTCCGGTTCCGACGCCGCGTCGATGCGCACCCGCGCGGTAGCCTCGCCGGACGGCAGCTACTACACGGTCAATGGCAAGAAGAGCTGGATCACTTCCGGCCCGGTCGCCAAGTACATCATGCTGTTCGCGATGACCGACCCGACCCGCGGTGCCAAGGGCATCAGCGGCTTCATCGTCGACACCGAGCGCGAAGGTTTCCATCGCGGCAAGACCGAGCCCAAGCTCGGCATCCGCGCCTCGGCCACCTGCGAAATCGAGTTCACCGATTACAAGATTCCGGCCGAAGACCGCATTTCGCGCGAGGGCGACGGCTTCAAGATCTCGATGGGCGTGCTCGATGCCGGTCGCATCGGCATCGCCTCGCAGGCGGTCGGGCTGGCGCGCGCCGCCTACGACGCCAGCATCATCTATTCGCGCGACCGCAAGGCTTTTGGCCATTCGATCGGTTCTTTCCAGATGATCCAGTCGAAGATCGCCGAGATGAAGATGCGCCTGGACGCCGCCTGGTTGCTGACGATGCGCGCAGCATGGGCCAAGCAGGAATCGATGAAGACCGGGGCACGTTTCTCCACCGAGGCCTCCTGCGCCAAGCTGTTCGCTTCGGAAACCGCCATGCACATCACCCACCAGGCGATCCAGATCCACGGCGGCATGGGCTATTCCAAGGAAATGCCGCTGGAGCGCTATTTCCGCGACGCCAAGATCACCGAAATTTACGAGGGCACCAGCGAAATCCAGCGCATGGTGATCGCGCGCAACGAGACCGGGCTCAGGTAGCCCGATGTGCGCGCGCGTTCACCGGGTGCTTGCCGCAAGCCCGCGCCGGTGAACGGCTGCGCCGTACATCGGCCTACCACAGCGTTTTGAGGTAGCCCGATGTACGCGCGTCAGCGCGTTCACCGGGTGCTTGCGGCGAGCTACCCGTTCCGAACCTGCGCTCAAATTGATGCGCAGGCGCCAGATTCTCTGGATATGATCCCGGCAGACCGCCGCAGGAGTTCGAAGTGCAGCGCAATTCGCAACTGGCGTCACGTTTGTCGATCTTCGTCGGCGTATTCCTGATCTTGTTTGCCGGTTTCGCCATGGTCGCCTGGCGCACCCTCGATCAAGTGCGCGTCAAGGGCGCGCTGTACGACGAGATCATCCTCGGCAACGATCTGATCGCCGACATCCTGCCACCGCCGCAATACATCATCGAATCGTACTTGCTGACGCTGCAGCTGGTCGAGGAAAAGGACCCGGCCGAGATCACGCGTCTGATCGAGCGCGGCAACGAGTTGCGCATCGAATACGAGAATCGCCAGGAGCACTGGAAGCGGGTGCTGGCGAAAGACACCATGGGCGACCTGATGACGGTCACCTCCTCGCGCGCAGCGATGGAGTTTTACCGCCTGCGCGACGGCGATTTCGTCAATGCCATCCGCGCCGGCGACCGCGAACTGGCGCGCAAGGTGCTCGAACAGATGCGCCAGCGCTACGAGGCGCACCGCTACGCCATCCTCGAAGTGGTGCAACTGGCGCGTCAGCGCAATGCCAAGTTCGAGACCCAGGCTGACGAGCTGATTGTGGGACAGACGCGCACGCTGGCGTTGCTGGCGCTGGGTATCGTGCTGGTGGTGGTGGTGATGGCCTGGTTCGCGCGGCGCGCGGCAGCGACCTTGAGCGACCGCGTGCAACTGGTCTCGGATATCGCCGATCGGGTCGCCCAGGGCGATCTGACCACGACCGTGCCCACCACCGACGATCGCGACGAAACCGGGCGCCTGTTGACCGCGATCAGCGGCATGAACCAGAGCCTGCGCGGGCTGGTGACGCGGGTGAAGCAGGCTTCGGTCGAACTGATGAGCACCGCCACCGAGTTTGCCGCCACCAGCCGCCAGCAGGAATCCACCGTGCAGGGCTTCGGCGCCTCGACCAACGAGATCGCCGCCGCGGTCAAGCAGATCGCCGCCACCAGTCAGGAACTGCTGGCGACCATGGAAGGCCTGAACGCGGTGTCCGGGCAGACGGCTGATCTGGCCGAACAGGGTCAGTCGGGCTTGTCCAACCTCGACAGCACGATGGACCGGCTGGCGCAGGCGGCCAATGCGATGGCGGCACGACTGGCGGCGATCCGCGAGGAAGCCGCCGAGATCACCGGCGTGGTCACCACCATTTCCAAGGTCGCCGACCAGACCAATCTGTTGTCGATCAATGCCGCCATCGAGGCCGAGAAAGCCGGCGAACAGGGCCTGGGCTTCCTGGTGCTGGCGCGCGAAATCCGCCGTCTGGCCGACCAGACCGCGGTGGCGACGCTGGACATCGAGCAGATGGTCAAGCAGATGCAGACCGCGGTGTCCGCCGGCGTCATGGAAATCGATCGCTTCGCCGAGGAAGTGCGCAGTGGCGTCGGCACCGTCGACCGCGTCGGCGGCCAGTTCGGGCAGATCATCAGCCAGGTCAAGACGCTGTCGGAACGCTTCGACACCGTCAACCACGGCATGCGCAGCCAATCCCAGGGCGCGCGCCAGATCGGCGAGGCGATGGGCCAGTTGCTCGACGGCGCGCGCCAGACCTCGCTGTCGCTGCGCGAGTTCAACGCCGCCACCGAGAGCCTGCGCGACGCGGTGACCGTGCTCAAGCAGGAAATCGCCAAGTTCAACCTGGGTAGTTAGTGGCCAAGCACTCCACTTGGGAGCGGACAACGTGCTAGCCCTCGCCTTCCGTGCTGGCGATGCGCTGCTCGCGCTGGCCGCGCGCGACATCGTCGAGGTGCTGCCGCGCGTGCCACTGCGGACACCGTCTCTGGCACCCGCGGCGGTGATCGGCTTGCTGCCTTTCCGCGGCACGCTGACGCCGGTGGTGGATCTGTGTCTGCTGGTCGCTGGCCGGCCGTCGGCGCGTCAACTGGGGACACGCATCATCGTCGTGCGCATCGGCAGCGGCGACAAAGAGCGTCTGGTAGGGCTGCAAGCCGAGCAGGTCAGCGAACTGATCGACTGCGAGCGCACTGCGCGCGGGTTGCATCTGCCGGAACACGCCTGGCTGGGCGAGCACGTCGCCGACCAACCCGGTCTGCCGCAACTGGTCGATCCGTCCGAGTTGCTGCCCGACGCGCTCATCGCCCTGTTCACGGACCGGGCCGACGCATGAGCCGCAGCGCCGTGATCGAACGCTTGCGCCGGCGCCTCGGGCTCGACCCGGAGTCGATCGGTGAGATCACGCTGAACCACGCCATCGACGAGGCCTGCGCGACGCTGAACTGCCCCGACACCGCGGCGCTGCTGCAGCGGATCGATGGCGACGAGCGCGAATGGCAGCGCTTCGTCGACTGCATGGTGGTGCCGGAAACCTGGCTGTACCGCTCGCCCGAACAATTCGACGATCTGGTTCGCTTCGCACGCGAGCAACTAGCCACGCGACGCCCGCTGCGCATCCTGAGCATGCCCTGCGCCACCGGCGAGGAAGCCTATTCGATTGCCGCCACGCTGCTGGAACAAGGCTTCGGCCCGGGCGCCTTCGAGATTCTCGGCATCGATGTGTCGCAGCGCGCGATAGCGAGCGCCCGCAGCGCGCGCTTTCGCGCCAGCGCAACCCGCGGGCGCAGCGTCGACGCGACCTGGTTCGATCGCGAAGGCGAATTCTGGGTACCGACGGGCGCGGTGCAGCGCAGTGTGCGTTTCCGCAGCGGCAATCTGCTGCAGCCGGATTGTTTCCAGCCCGGCGAGCGCTTCGACGTGGTGTTCTTCCGCAATTTGTTGATCTACCTGGATGCCGATGCGCGCCGTCTGGCGCTCGACCAGATCCTCCGGGTGCTGGAGAAACCCGGACTGGTGCTCGCCGGGCAAGCCGAGAACCTGTCCGCCATCGATACCCGGCTGCAGCCCTTGAGCGGTTATGGACCGCTGAGCTTCAGCCACCCGGCACGCGCCACCGATGCGACCGCGCCAAGGGTAGCGAATGCCGGTCGCACGCCGCGCCCGACGGCAGCCGACAGCGCGCCGCCGGCGCGGCCCCGGGAACGCCTGCAGCCGCCCGTCGCGACAGCGGTCGCCCAAGCGCCTGTCGATGCGCTGGCGCAGGCACGCCAGGCAGCCGACGCCGGGGAGTTCGGGCGGGCGCGGGAGTTGTGCCTGCAACTGCTGGAGCAGCAACCGGAGTCGGCATCTGCCTGGCTGCTGCGGGGACTGATCGCCATGGCTGAAAACGACCTCGACGAGGCCGAGCAGGCCCTGGTCCGCGCCAGTTACCTCAACCGCGACGATGCCGAATCGATGCAGTATCGAATCGCGCTGGCAGAGCGGCGGGGCCAGCCGCAGGAGGCAGCGAAGCTGCGTTCGCGCATGGCCAGGATGACGACTTCCGGGGTACGCGCGTGAGCGAGCCGATGGCCCAGTGCTGGCGCAAGATCGGCGTCTACGGCGGCGACCACAGCTGCCCGCAGTTGCGCAGCGAAATCCACTGTCGCAATTGCGGCGTGTTCCGCGAAGCCGCGCGCGGCCTGCTGCTGCGCGAGGCGGATCCGCTGCCGCCATTGGCAACCGCCCTCAGTGGCGGCAAGACCCATGATTCACACTCGGTGCTCGCATTTCGCCTCGGGCGCGAATGGTTGGGTCTGCGCTGCGACCGCATCGCCGAGATCGCCGAGGCGCGCCTGCCACGGCGCATCGCCCACCGTGGCAATGGCCGCCTCGAAGGACTGGTGCCGGTGCGCGGCGAGTTGCACCTGTGCGTGGCACTGATCGAAGTGCTGCAGTTGGGCGAGCGCCATGAACTGTCCGGTGAGCGCGCCCGCCTGGTGCTGCTGGAGCCGGTCAACGCGGCACCGATCGCCTTTCGCGCCTCCGAAGTAGCCGGGTTGCGCAGCATCCATGCGCATGAAATCGAGGAAGTGCCGGCCACCTTGCCGAGCGCGCTCGCGCGCTGCCTCTCGGGCGTGGTTGGCGGCGAGCATGGGCGCATGGCGCTGCTCGACGACTCCGCGGTGCTCGCGGCGCTCGAAGAGGCCCTGTATCTGTGAGCGCCCTGATCGAACTGCTGCAGGGTGAAATCCGCCAGCTGACTGGAGAATTGGCCGATTGCGTCCGGCTGGCGGCGGACCCGGCGACCGCGCCCGGCGCGCTGGCACGCTGGGCCCGACGGGTGCATGCGCTGGCCGGTGCGTTCACCGTGGTCACCCACCCCGAGTGGCTGCAACTGGCTCAGGCGCTGCAGCAGCTGGGCAGTGGCGATGATGCTGCCCTGCTGCTCTCGGCCAGGGTCGGACGCGCCCTCGCCCTGCTGCGCGCGTTCGTCGATGCCCCCAAGGGCGCTGCCGCGCAGTGGCTGGCCACCCACGCCGAGGAGGCCGCGGCCACTGCCGTAGACCTCGCCCAGGGCGTGGCCGAGCACACGCCGACGATCGCCAGCGACAATCCGATCCTTGGCCTGTTTCGCCAGGAAGTCGACGAGCAGAGCACCCGAATCAGCCAGTTGCTGCTGCGTCTGGAGCAGGAACCCGAGCGTCTCGACCTGATTGCGCCGGTGATGCGTGCCGCGCATTCGATCAAGGGCGCCGCGCGTGCGGTGCGGCTGGAACCGGTGGTCACGCTGGCGCACGCGCTGGAGGATCGGCTGTCGGCGGCGCAGCGTCAGCCGCACGGCGTCGACGAAGCGCTGATCGAATACTGCCTGGCGACCACCGACCTGTTGCGCGACTTCGCGCGCCAGGGCAGCAACGAGGTGCTGGAGGCCCGTCTGCAGCGCCTGCTGTCGCGCGCGGCCGCACCGGTAGCGGCTGCGACGCCGTCGCCTGTCGCGCCGCAACTCCCGCCAGAGACGCTGACTTCCATGCCGCCGGCGCCCACAGCAGCGCCCGCACCCACCTACATCGCCGCCGAGGACGGTGACCCGGTGCTGCGCATCAAGGCCAGCCTGGTCGGACGCTTGATCGCGCTGGCCGGCAGTGGCGTGGTCGGCGCGCACCGGCTGCGGCCATTCGCCGACCGCCAGCAGCGCCTGCGGCAGACCGTCGCTCAACTCGGGCGGCTGGTCGACGATCTGCACCACCGCCTCGGCGCGCCAACGCCCGCCAGTGCGGTCGGCGCCGACCTGGGCGAGTTGCGCCGGCAGCTGGCCAGCGCGCGCCAGCACACGCAGAGCTGGATCGACGATTTCACCGACTATGCGCGCGAATCCTTCGACCTCAACGAGCGCATTTTTCAGGCGGCTTCGCTGACCCGACTGCGCCCCTTCCGCGATCTCGTGCTCGGCTATCCGCGCATGGTTCGCGATCTCGCGCGGCAGCTCGGCAAACGCGCCCGACTGACCATCGTCGGCGAGAACCTCGAAGTCGATCGCGACGTCCTGGAAAAGCTCGATGCGCCGTTGACGCACCTGTTGCGCAACGCGCTCGACCATGGCATCGAGCCCGCCGCCGCGCGCCTTGCCGCCGGCAAGCCCGAGGAAGGACAGCTGCGCATCTGGGCCACCCATCGTGCCGGCATGCTGGCCATCGACATCAGCGAAGACGGCGCCGGCATCGATCTGGCGCGCGTACGCGCACGCCTGGTCGAGAACGGCCGCTTGAGTGCTGATGCTGCCGCCGCCTTGTCCGAGCAGGCGCTGCGCGAGCACCTGTTCGCACCGGGCTTCACCACCCGAACCGAGGTCACCGAGGTGTCTGGCCGCGGCGTCGGCCTGGACGTGGTGCGCGAAAGCATCGAACGCCTGGAAGGCAGCGTGCGCCTGACCACGCGCATCGGCCACGGCACCACCTTCCATCTGCTGGTGCCGATCTCGCGCGCGGTCACGCGGGCGCTGGCGGTGCGCACCGCCAGTGAGGTGTACGCTTTCCCGTCACTGCGCATCGACCGTGTGGTCCGCGGCGAGCGCAGCGACATCGTTTCCGAGGAAGGCCTGCAGTACCTGCCGCTGGCGGGTCGCAACATCGGCCTGGTGCCACTGGCAGAGCTGCTCGATCTGGGTGTTACCCGCAGTCAGAGCGAGCGCCTGGATGTGGTCGTGGTGGAACATCAGGGGCGTCTGGTGGGATTCGTCGTCGACGAATTTCTCGGCGAGTACGATCTGGCCACACGACCGCTCGATCCGCGCCTGGGACGGGTAGCCGACGTTGGTGCCATTGCCCTGCTGACCGACGGTACGCCGGTGGTGCTGCTGGATGTCGACGACCTGATGCGCAGCGCGCTCGGCCGCGAACGCGCCACGCTGGCGGCCTCGGCGCAGCCCGCCGACGGCAGCGGCGCGCGCCGCAAGCGGGTACTGGTCGTCGACGACTCGATCTCGGTGCGCGAACTCGAACGCCAGTTGCTGGCCGGACGCGGCTTTGAGGTCGAGGTCGCCGTGGATGGCGTCGATGCCTGGACCCGGCTGCGCGACGAGAGCTTCGATTTGTTGATCACCGATGTCGACATGCCGCGCATGAACGGCATCGAGCTGACCCGATCGATCAAGCAGGATCCGCGCTTGCGCTCACTGCCGGTGGTCATCGTGTCCTATCGCGACCGCCCGGAGGACCGTCGGCGCGGTCTGGAAGCACGCGCGGACAGCTATCTGACCAAATCCGACTTCCAGGACGAGGGCTTCCTCAAGCTGGTGCACCAACTGATCGGCTCACCCCAGGGGCTTGCATGAAGATCGCGTTGGCGCATCCGCAGCGACTGGTCCGCGAGGCCGTGCGACGCAGTCTGTTGCAGGGCGAACTGGCACTTGATCTGGACGGCCGTTGATGGCCGCGAACTCGATCGCATGCGGCGCCGCGATCCACCTGATCTGCTGTTGATGGATGCCACGCTGGTCAGTGGCGATGCCGGGCAGCACGCCCTGCACGATTGTCCGTGGCTGGTGCTTGCCGACGACGATGGCGCGGCCGGCGTCTACGAGGCCCTGAGCGCCGGCGCCCTCGGCCATCTGCAGCCACCGCAACTGGAGGCCGATGGCGAACTGGTCGGTGCCAATCGGCTGCTGACTCGCATCCGTCGCCTGCAGATCCTTGATCGGCCAACGGCGCGCGCCGACCGCCGAACCCGCGCCCAGGCGCAACCGGGTCAGTGCCGATCATCGCGCTGGGCGCCTCGACCGGCGGCCCGCAGGCGCTGGCGCAGGTATTGGCCGGCTTGCCAGCCGGGCTCGATGCGGCGGTCATCGTGGTGCAACACATCGATGGCGAGTTCTCCAACGGCCTGGTCGAATGGTTGGCATCGAATACCCTGCTCCCGGTGCAGCCTGGCGCAACGCGGGAAAGCCTGGATGCGGGCCGGCGCGTCTATGTCGGCGCCGCCAGGGCCATCTGGTCCTGCTGGCCTCGCAGCAACTGACCTACCAGCCGGCGCAGCGCAGCGATCTGCACGTCCCCAGCATCGACACGCTGTTCACCAGCCTGGCAGAACGCGCCCGACCCGGCGCCGCAGCCTTGCTCAGTGGCATGGGTAGCGATGGCGCACGCGGCCTGCTGCAGATGCGTCAGGCAGGCTGGTTCACGCTGGCGCAGGACGAAGGCAGTTGTGCGGTGTTCGGCATGCCACGCGCGGCACTCGAGAACGGCGGCGCCCAGCAGTCCCTGCCGCCAGGCGCGATCGGTCCCGCACTCGCCCGCCACCTGGCCGCGGGCCGCGGACGCGTGCTCAGGTGACGACCATCCGCGTACTGATGGTCGACGACCAGCCGGTGATCATCGCCGCGCTGCGGCAGATGCTGGCCAATGAATCCGATCTGGAACTTTACAGCGTCAGCGATCCGACCGAGGCGGTCGCGCAGGCGCAGGCGGTGGAACCCGCCGTCATCCTGCAGGATCTGGTCATGGACGGGCTGGATGGCATCACCCTGCTCAAGCGCTACCGGGCTCATCCGAGCCTGACCGATGTGCCGGTGGTCATGCTGTCGGCGGCCGACGATCCGGAAACCAAGGTCGAGGCCTTTCGCTGGGGCGCCAACGACTACGTGGTCAAGTTGCCGAGCGCACTGGAACTGGCCGCACGCATCCGCCACCACGGTCGCGCTTACCACAATGCCCGGCAGCGCGAACTCGCCTTCCAGGCGCTGCTGGAAAGCCGCATGGCGCTGGAGCAGCGCCAGGCCGAAATCGAGCGGCAGAAGGCGCAGCTCCAGGCACAGGCGGTGCAACTGGAGGCGGTCAATCGGGAACTGGCTGATTCGGCGCTGTCCGACGCCCTGACCGGCTTGCGCAACCGCCGCTTCCTGCGCGTCTTCCTCGACCGCGAGCCGGCGCCGATCAACTGGCCCGCGCCGGGTGAACGGCGGCATCCGCAGCCAGCGGAACAGCTGACCTATCTGCAGTTCGACCTCGACCACTTCAAGCAGATCAATGATCGCTATGGCCACGACGTCGGCGACAGCGTGTTGGTCGAGGTCGCCCATCGTTTGCGCCGCACGCTGCGTTCCAGCGATGCCGCCATGCGCTGGGGCGGCGAGGAATTCCTGATCGTCGCGCGCGGACTGGACACCGACGGTTCGATTGCGCTGGCGGGACGCGTCTTGCGCGCGGTCGCCGAGACCCCGGTCGCATTGCCGGGGCGCGATCCACTGCATGTCACCATCTCGCTCGGATTCACGCCCTGGCCATGGATGGTGGAAGCGAGTACCGGACAGGCGCCGGCACATGGCGAGCACCTCGCCATCGCGCTGGCCGACGCCGCCACCTACCTGGCCAAACTGGATGGACGCAATCGCGCCTTTGGCGTGTTTCCCGGCCCCGACACGCATTTCCACAAGAGCCTCGCCGACATCAACCTCGGCCCCGGCGTGCTGCGGCCGGAAGATGGCAAGGGCGTCAGGCTGGTGTCGTGGGCGGGTCCTGGCGTTGGTCACTGGCCGGTGACCCGCCGGCGAACCGGCCTACAAGCGGCTTTAGGGGGCCCGGTAGCCCGCAGGTACTGCCCGCAGCGCGTTGAACCCGGAATGGCGCCCCAGGACTGCGGTCGCGAGACAACCTGGGCTCCTACAGCAGAAACAGCGTCCCCAGGCCGAGAAACGCCAGGAACCCGACGACATCGGTCACCGTGGTCAGCACCACGCCACCGGCCAGCGCCGGATCGACCGCAAAGCGCTTGAGCAGCAACGGAATCATCACGCCCGACAGCGCTGCCGCCAGCAGGTTGATCACGATCGCCGCCCCGATCACCGCCGAGATGCGCCAGTCGCCGAACCAGGCCCAGGCCACCAGCGCGATGACCGCCGCCCACAGCAAGCCATTCAGGCCACCGATCGCCACCTCGCGCTTGACCAGGTCGCGCGCGTTGTCCCAGCTCACCTGACCCAGCGCCAGACCGCGCACGATCAGCGTCAGCGTCTGCGTGCCGGCCACGCCGCCCATGCTGGCGACCACCGGCATCAACACCGCCAGGGCGACGATCTGTTCCAGGGTCGCCTGGAACTTGCCGATCACCGCCGCCGCCAGAAACGCCGTCAGCAGGTTGATGCCCAGCCAGAGTGCGCGGCGGCGACTGGCAGCGGCCACCGGCGCGAACATGTCCTCTTCCTCGGTCAGGCCGGCCATCGACATCAGATCGTGCTCGGCGCGGTCGCGCACCAGGTCGATGACGTCGTCGACGGTGATGCGACCGACCAGCCGATTGTCGCCGTCGACCACCGGGGCCGACACGTAGCGATGGTTCTCGAACTCCTCGGCCACGTGGTCGAGCGTCGTGGTGGCGCGGATCGCCGGCTGCGAGTCGTCGACGATCTCGGCAATGATCTGATCCGGATCGGTGGTCAGCAGCGCGGTCAGCGCCACCCGGCCGATGTAGCGGCCATTGCGGTTGACCACGAACAGATGGTCAGTGTGCTCCGGCATCTCGCCGCGCATGCGCAGAAAGCGCAGCACGACGTCGATGGCGACGTCGGCACGCACCGTGACCACATCGGTGTTCATCAGTCGCCCGGCGCTTTCCTCCGGATACGACAGCACATGCTCCAGGCGATCGCGGTGCTCGCGGTCCATGCCGCGCAGCAACTCTTCGATCAACTGTTGCGGCAGATCGTCGACCAGATCGGCCAGATCGTCGACTTCGAGGGTATTCAGCGCCGAGCGCAGTTCCTCGTTGTCCATCTCCGCCAACAGGCCGTCGCGGACCTCGTCGGCGACGTGGACCAGCACCTCGCCATCGTCATCCGGATCGACCAAGCCCCAGACCACACTGCGCTTGGCCGGTGGCAGCGATTCCAGCACGCGCGCAATCTCGCCCGGCGTGAGCGTATCCAGCATGCGCTTGACCGGTGCCAGCCGACCGCTGGCCAGCGCTTCCGACAGCAGGCGCAATTGCCGCGTCTTGCGATCGTAACGCTCGCTTTCGCTCATGCCTGCTCCCCACCGGATCTGCGCCCGCGGAGCATACGTAAACGAAGGTGGACAGAGTGCTCAGGGAACCGGGCTTTGGAACTCAAGATCTGCCGCGCCCGCGCATTGCCATGCGAGTGCTCATCGCTCCTGTAGAGCGGAGCTTGCTCCGCTGCTTCTCACTCAGTTCTCGAATCCATCACTGAACAGCGCTACCCCTGCCGGCACATGCACCTGTACCCGACCCAGATTGGAATCGGATTTGCTGTCCGAAGCTGCAAAGGTGAATTCCTCATCCCCCGAAAAACCGACCTCAGGGATGTATGTGGCGACGCGATTGACCAGCGCCACCGCGCCATGCGCCGGCTGGCTGACGATGCGCAAGCTCAGCGTGTTGCCGTCGATGTCACTGGCGACCAGGGTCAGGCTGGCGTTGCTGCCGTAAGCGGTGCTGATGCTGCCGTCGACCACCGTCGGCGCGTGGTTGCTGCTCGGATCGTCACTGTTGGGACCGTTGTGGCAGGTGTAACAGCCGATGCGGAATCCGCGCCAGAAGATCTTGTTGCCGTAGCGCGTGCTGGCAGTCCAGTCGGATTGCGAGGCGCTCAGAACGCCGCCGCGATAGTCGCCGCCATGACAGGCCTGGCAGGCCGCCGTGTTGCCCTCGGCAAAATCGCCGTGATCGCTGACCCAGCGCGCACCCAAAGGATGCAATCCGTGCGGGCCACCAAGGCCCATTTCCGGCGATGTGTGGCAGACCGTGCATTCGGACACCACACCCGCATGCCCCTGAACCTGGATGCTCTGCAGATTGTCGTTGCGGTGCGAGGACGGGAACTCGGCGTGCGTCGAGCCGTGGCAGGCTTCGCAATACAAACCGCCATGACCGGTCGAGAACCGATACAGATCGAAGCCCGGCGCCGGCTGGTTCGGATTGGTGGCAAAGATCGGGTTGACCGCAGGGCGCAACACACCGGCGTCGGTGTAGGCATTGCTGTAGCGAATCTGCCCGGCGTTCTGCACCGCCGTTCCGGTGTGACAGTTCTGGCAACTGGGCTGCTGCAGCCAGCCGACCCGGTTCACGGCGCCGACCTGGCTCATGTTGCCATGGCAACTCTGGCACTGCATCGCCATGCTGCCGTCGCCGGCAATCGCCGCGCCCATCGCGCCGCGCAGGCACTTGGTGCTGGATCCGGGATGGCAGCTGTAGCAGGCCCCGCGATTGGCCGCTGGAATCCAGCGTCAGGCCGGTGATCGGATCATGGGCGGCGGCATGCAGCAGATGCATGGCAGAAGTCAGTTTGGATATGCCGGCAAGTCCGGTTCCCGGCAAGGCATTGGAGCCGTGGCAAGCGGCGCACAGCACCGGCAGGCCGCTGGTCTGCACGCTGGGATAAAGCCCCGCGGAATTCAGCCCGAGCTGATTGAGCGCGCTGCTGTAGATCGCAGTGCCACCCTCGCGGTCGTCATGCAGGCGCAGGATGTTCAGCCGAAAGTCGCGCGCCGCATTGGGATCGTTGACCCAGCCTGCTGCCGGCTGGGCTGCAGCCACCGTGTTGGAGGCGTGGCACTTCGAGCAATCCATCTCATCGGAAACCGGCAACACCACCGAGGTCGCCGCCAGCTGCGTGCCCAGTGCATCGCGCACCACCAGGCGCATCAGCGGGTAGGGGTTCTTGCGGCCGCTGTCGTCATACGGCGTGATCGGCACGCCCTCGGCCGCAAACCACTGGCGCCCGACATCGAAAGCTCATCGGCTGCGCCAGATGTTCGCCGGCCCCGGCATGCTGCATCCAGCGAGACCCTGATCGGGCGCCAGTTGCAGACCGAACAGCGGCTGGCTGAAGCTCCAGAAGTTGCTCTTGCCGATGGACGTGGTGTTGATCGATCCATCCGGATCGGCCACCGCCTCGTAGCTCAGGTGGACGTTGCTGCCGCTGACCAGATGTCCTGCCGGATCAATCACCTGCGCCCGCACATTGTTGAACGGCGGCAGAATGGAGAACACCGAATAGTCGCTGTCCATGCAGTGCATGCCCAGGTCGTTCCAGCCCAGCACCGTCCAGTGCGGCGCGGTCGTGGCGGCGTTGGCGCCACTCAAACTTCCCATGATCGCGCAATGGCCACGATACCAGACGCGTGGCTGGGTGCATGATGTGATCCTGTCAGCTCGGTTCACATCAATATTAGCTATATATACTTTAGCGTTTATTAATTGCGTCACAACTCATGTATAGGCCGCGCCTGGGCACCGGAGCCCAGGGATCCTCGTCCGCCGTCGAGCGCGCCGCCGCAACTGCGCAAGCAGGCGATATCAATCGCTGCGGTCGCCCGCCTCTCCATCTGCCGCTTGACCGCGCCAGACCAGCGGACTGATTCCATCACATTGGTACCATCGACAGCTTCCCAATTGGACCTTCGCCCGGTAATTCACGCCGCTAGAGTGCATCCTCGGACCCATGACCGATTCGGAGACCAGCGATGAAACTGCTGCCACGTTTGCTCCTGGCTGCATCGACGCTGCTGCACGCCGCCAGCGCGATGGCTACCGACATCAAGACCTGATCGCAACCGACCAACGCATGCAGCGCATTCGTCGATCGCGATGTGGCGGTGCTCGATGAAATCCTCACCGACGACTATGTGCTGGTGTTGGCCTCCGGCGCCGAGCGTCTG
>JADKFD010000018.1 GCA_016717705.1 Rhodanobacteraceae bacterium
CAATGCGAGATGATCGCGCTCTCGCCGGTCTGATCCGGCATCCACCGCCGCGAGTTCACCGCCGATGTCCGCCTCTACCCGCCGCTGGCTGCTGCTGGCGCTGATCGCCGCGGCGATCGTTGCTTTCTTCGTGTTCGACCTGGACCAGATGCTGACGCTCGACGCGTTGCGCGCGCAGCGCACCGCGCTGGCCTCGACCATCGCCGCGCAGCCCTTGTTGAGCGCGGGCATCTACTTTGCCGTCTATGTGATCGTCACCGCGCTGTCGCTGCCCGCGGCGTCGCTGCTGACGCTGGCCGGTGGCGCCCTGTTCGGTTTTGGTCCGGGACTGCTGCTGGTGTCCTTTGCCAGCACCCTCGGCGCCACGCTGGCGATGTTGATCGCGCGCACGCTGGCCCGCGATGCGGTGCAGGCGCGCTTCGGTGCACGCCTGAAGGGCATCGACGAGGGCCTGGCGCGCGAGGGCGCTTTCTATCTGTTCACGCTGCGCCTGGTGCCGGTGTTCCCGTTCTTCGTGATCAACCTGGCGCTCGGCCTGGCTGCGTTTCCGGCGCGCACCTTCTTCTGGGTCAGCCAGCTCGGCATGCTGCCGGCCACCGCGGTCTACGTGTACGCCGGTACCGAGATCGGCCAGCTGACCTCGCTCAATGGCCTGATTTCGCCGGGGCTGCTCGGTGCTTTCGCATTGCTCGGTTTGCTGCCATTGATCACCAAGAAGATCCTCGACGCCTGGCGCGCGCGGCGCGTCTACCAGGGCCACACGCGGCCCAAGCGCTACGACTACAACCTGATCGCGATCGGCGCCGGTTCGGCAGGGCTGGTGACCACCTACATCGGCGCGGCGGTCAAAGCCAAGGTCGCGCTGATCGAGCGCCACAAGATGGGCGGCGATTGCCTCAACACCGGCTGCGTGCCGAGCAAGGCCTTGATCCGCACCGCACGACTGCTGGCCGATGCGCGCCGCGCGTCAGATTTTGGCGTCAAGGCGCTGCACGCCGAGTTCGACTTCGCCGCGGCGATGGAGCGCGTGCAGCGGGTCATCGCCAAGGTCGAGCCGCACGATTCGGTCGAGCGCTACCAGGGCCTCGGTGTCGACTGCATCAGCGGCGATGCGCGGCTGGTCGATCCATGGACCGTCGAGGTCGGCGGGCGCCGGCTGACCGCGCGCAGCATCGTCATCGCCACCGGCGCGCGGCCGACGGTGCCGAAGCTGCCGGGCATCGAAACCATCGACTACCTGACCTCGGACACGGTGTGGAACATCCGCGTCCAGCCCAAGCGCCTGCTGGTGCTCGGCGGCGGGCCGATCGGCTGCGAACTCGGCCAGTGTTTTGCGCGCCTGGGCAGTCAGGTGACCATCGTGCAACGGCCGCCGCGACTGCTGCCCAAGGAAGACCCCGATGCCAGCGCCGCGGTGCAGGCCGCCTTCGAGCACGAGGGCATCACGCTGGCGCTCGGAAGCGAGGCCATCCGCGTCGAGAAGGACGGCGACGGCGGCCGCCTGATCGTGCGCCAGAACGGCCAGGAACGCGCCATCGAGTTCGACCGCCTGCTGCTCGCGCTCGGGCGCACCGCCAATGTCGCCGGCTTCGGTCTGGAGGAACTTGGGGTACGCGTGTCCGCCAAGGGCACCGTCGAGGCCGATCCGCTGATGCGCACGACGATGCCCAACATCCTGGTGTGCGGCGATGTCACCGGCCCGTTCCAGTTCACCCATGTCGCCGCGCACCAGGCCTGGTACGCCGCGGTCAACGCGCTGTTCGGCCCGTTCTGGACCTTCAAGGTCGACTACCGGGTGATCCCGTGGGCCACCTTCACCGATCCGGAAGTCGCGCGTCGGCCTGTCGGAACCGAAGCCACGGCGCAGGGCATTCCGTTCGAAGTCACCGCTACGGCCTTGACGACCTGGACCGGGGGATCGCCGACGGCCACGACGAGGTTACGTCAAAAGTGCTCACCGTGCCCGGCAAGGACACGATCCTCGGCGCCACCATCGTCGGCGCGCATGCCGGCGATCTGCTTGCCGAGTTCGTGCTGGCAATGCGCCATGGCCTCGGCCTGCGCAAGATCCTCGGCACCATCCACAGCTACCCGACGATGATGGAAGCCAACAAAGCACGCCGCCGGCAACTGGGCGCGCGCACGCGCCGGCCGGTGCGCTCAAGTGGCTGGCGAAGTTCCACGCGTGGCGGCGGGGGTGAGCCGTAGCTGTGAGAGTGGGTTGATCCCGCGAGCTCTTGGCTGCGAACTACGAATAGCTCGCGGGATAAACCCGCTCCCAAGGAAAGCGATGGCGACCAGGGTCGCTCGCCTATCATTCTTGCGTGGACCCGCGGCGAATTTGTGAACCAGCAGTTGCGCGCGACGCCTTTGCGATCAACCCCACCCATCAGTCACGCTGCATCCAGCAGCGGCTTTGCGTACCGTCCACAGCCGTGAGACTCGCGCACGGACAGCTTCTTCGGGCACCACCAGGCACGCCGGCAGGTGGGCGAACTGGTGCTGGCGGAAATGCAGCCGACGGTGCCGGAGCATGAGGTGCAGACACACACGCACGACGATGCGCACCTGCTGCTGTTGCTCGGGGGCGACTACGTCAGCAGCGCGCAGGGCATGCCGGACGTGTGCCGCAGCGCCACGCTGGTGCTGAATCCACCGGGTACCCAACACCGCGATCGTTTCCGCGGCCTCGCTGGGCGCTTTTTCACGCTCTCTTGGACCCACGAGCGCTGGCGCCAGGCGTGCCAGCAGCGCCAACTGCCGAGCGCGCGCTGCGCCTGGGCGCATCCCGCTAGGCACAGGCGGCGACGCTGCTCAGCGAACTGCGGCGCTGGGACGATGCTCTCGCCACTCGCCGTGCAAACCGTCTTCGACTGCTGCTCGACGAGGCTGGCATCGACGCGCGCGTGGAGCATCCCTCGGGCCCGGCGTGGCTGAGTGGTAAACGCGAGCGTCTGGCGGACGAAGCGACGACAGTTTTCCGGACATCGCCGAACTGGCGCGTATTTGCTGATATTGCATCCGGTGTACCTGGCGCGTGCCTTTCGCCGTCGCGCTATGGCTGCTCGCCGGCCGAGTACCGTGCCGTTGCCGCCTGGAGCGGGCGCTGCACATGTTGCAGCGAGCGGATTCAAGCCTGACCGCGATCGCCGCTGCCTGCGGTTACGCGGATCACAGCCATTTCACCCACGCTTTTCGCCGGCGCTACGGTTGCACGCCATCGACATTTCGGGCGCGCTCGGGTGCGTACTTGCCGGCGTAGGATGCGGTGAGTGAAACGAACCGCATCGATGCTCCACTGGGATCACGATCGATGCGGTTCGTTTCACCCGCATCCCCTACCCAGGTACCCGGCGCGTCGAAGCCCGAAGGTTGCCCGCATACAAGCGTCCGGGCAGACGCGCCTGCTAACTTGGCATCGACTCAGCCGTGAGACCTCGTCATGACCCTGCAACGCCTGCTGCTCTGCCTGTTGCTGCCGCTCTCCAGCGCGCTGCCCGCGGCGGCCAAATCCACACCGCAGCCGGACTTTGCGCCGCTGACCCAGGCGATTGAAGCGGGCGATTTCCAGCAGATTACCAGCGTGCTGATCGCCCGTGATGGCGAACTGATCTACGAGCACTATTTCGACGACGGTGGCGGTGAGGCGCGGCGCAATACACGTTCGGCGACCAAGACCATCGCCGGCATGCTGGTCGGCTTGGCGGTCGCCGATGGCAAGCTGCCGAGCGCCCAGGCGCCGATCCTGAAGTACCTCAAACTCGCCCACCCGATCGCCTACGACGACCCGCGCAAGGCGAAGATCAGCGTCGAAGAACTGATGACGATGTCGTCCCTGCTCGAATGCCACGACGAGAATTCGTTCTCGCGCGGCAACGAGGAGCGCATGTATCTGGTCGAGGACTGGGTGCAATTCTTCATCGATCTGCCGATCCAGGGCTTCCCCGAATGGATGCCCAAGCCGCGGATTCTCCCTACGGCCGCAATTCTCGCTACTGCACCGCAGGTGTGACCACGCTTGGTGCGGCGCTGCAGTCTGCCGTCGGAGAACCCCGGAGGACCATGCGCAGCGTCGCTTGTTCAGACCGCTGGGTATCGAAGGCGACCCTGGCAGCGCCCGCCGCTGGGTCTGGTCAAGCAGGTGGCGGCCTCAGCCTGCGTAGCCGCGATCTGCTGCTCGCAATAACTATCTCGGTGCAGGGTAAGGCCGGAAAGATGCAGGTGGTGCCGGCATGCTGGGTGCAGCAGTCGATCAAGGCTCGCACGCGCGTCGACGAGGGCGTCGAATACGGCTATCTTGGTGGCTGATGCAGTTTCCGGTCAGTGAGCACCTCTGGAAGTCCTACGCGATGAACGGCGCCGGCGGCAACAGTGTCCAGGTGTTCCCGGCCGAGCGCGTGGTCGTCGTCATCACCACCACCAATTACAACGTGCAGCAACCGCACAAGCTCACGGCGAAAATGCTGACGGAACAGATTCTGTCGCGCTTGTAGAGGCAAAGGCATCGCGCGCGAGCGCGCTCCTACACCTTGCCGAGGGTTCACGGAGGAATTGTAGGAGCGCGCTTGCGCGCGATGCTGTGCCCGACCGCCTCACCCCGCCTGCTTCGGTAACCACTCGATGTCGACCCGGTAGCGGCTGGGATCGTCGGCATCGACGCGCACCGGGCACTGGTCGCGGCCGTCGACGTACTCGCTCGGGTCGTACCACAGGTTCTCGCTCTCGAACACATGGATTTTCTGGGTGACCGGGTGCTGCCACTGGGCGCGGATCACCCACGGCGAGCGGCCGTTGACCTTCAGGCTGGTGTTCCGCGCGACTTCGCTGATGCGCGCCTGCACGGTCATGCCACTGTGCTGCAGCCATGCGTGCAGGCGCCGCTTGCGCAGTTCCGCTGCCAGGAAGGCAGCGGCGATGCCGCCGAAGACCAGCGAGAACACGCCGAAGATCAGCGGCAGCAGCCAGGTTTCGGCGAAGCTGTCGACGCGACCGTCAGCCGGCTCGTCGGGCCGGTACAGCACACCCACGCGTTCGCCGATATCAAAGGAGCGGCCGGAGGAACTGACGCGGCCGACGATCTCGTATTCGGCGCCGACGCCGCCTTCCGGCGCCGGGATGGCGTAGCGCACGCGCGGCGCATACATGGTTCCGCCCTTGCGGCCGCGGCTGGTGACAAAGTCGACCACCTCGCCTTCGGTGACTTGCGCCTGCGAGCGAAAATCGTAGAGATTCTTCAGGATGAAGATCTCGCCGACGCCCATGCCGATGCCCACCAGGCCGAAGATGAGGATGAACAGGCGCATGTCGGGAACCTCGCAGCGACGTGTTTCATTAGTCTACGAAAGCATCCACCCCTGCGGACGGTCTGGTGATCACATGGAAGCCAAACGCGCCGCCTTCGATCAACTGGTCCGCCGCCTCAACGCGGATCTCTATCGCTTTGCCTATTGGCTGAGTCGCGACCAGGCCCTCGCACAGGATCTGGTGCAGGAGAGCTTTCTGCGCGCCTGGCGCTCGCTGGCGGACTTGCGCGACGAGAAGGCGGCCAAAGCCTGGCTGATGACCATCGTGCGTCGTGAACATGCCCGCATGTTCGAACGCAAGGTGCCACCGCTGGACGATATCGCCGATCTGGTGATCGAGGATCAAGACACGCCAAGTGCATTCGAGATGAGTGAAATCCAGGAAATGCGTGACGCCATCGGCCGCATCGAGGACAAATACCGCGAGCCGCTGCTGCTGCAACTGGTGGGCGGCTTCAGCTGCGAGGAGATTGCCGAGCAACTCGGTATCAGCGCGTCGGCGGTGATGACGCAGTTGTTTCGCGCGCGCGCCAAACTCAAGGCGCTGCTGCGCGGCAGCCAGGGGAAGGTCCATGAACTGCTCTGACTTTCAGCGACGATTGCTGATCGATCCGCGCTCGCCGGAACTGGCCGACGCCGCCAAGGCGCGCGTGGGCGACGACGCGCCCGCGCACTGGCCGAGGCGCTGGCTTTCGAGACGCGCATCGACGCGGCGCTGGCGGTGAGCGTCCCGGCGAATCTGGCCGAACGCATCCTGGCGGCGATTCCGGCGGAAGCCGATGCCCGCCCGACGAGTTCGCCGCGGCGCTGGTGGCCGCTGGCACTGGCGGCGACGCTGGCGGCTGCTGCGGTGATTTCCAACGGCGTGATGCACGCGCCCAGCGGCACCACCGCGCTGATCACCGCCAGCGTCGAACATCTGTCGCACGAGCCCTATGCGCTGACGCGCGTCGATCCGGTGCCACAGCGCCTGATCAACCGCATGTTCACCGACGCCGGACTCAAGCTCGATTCCAGCGGACTGGCGCTGTCCTACCTGAATCGCTGTCCGCTCGAACGGCGCTGGTCGGTGCACATGGTGATGCCGGCTGCCGGAGGGCCCGGTGACGGTGATGTACGTGATCGGCGAAGCCAAGGTCGAACGCATGGACGTGCGCCACGAGATGGTGGCGGTGCGCACCCTGCCTTACGCCAGCGGCGCACTGGTGCTGATCGCCGAAAGCAACCGCGATTTCGACCGCATCGAGAGCGCCTGGCACCAGGCGGCGGGAAGGGCGTGGCGCTGGCGGGGGCGGGGAGTAGCGCCGGTGATGCCGGAATTTTTCGCGACGTCGATCGCGCGCGAGCGCGCTCCTGCAATTCTTGCGTTGTGACTCGTCGCATGTGTAGGAGCGCGCTCGCGCGCGATGCCCTAGCGCGTAATCGGCATCACCCCGTACTCGCGGGCTTCCTGGATGTCGATGAACTGGTAATCGAGATTGTCCTCGTCTTCGAAGGCATCGCCGGCTTCGTCGACCTGACTCTGGCCGGACTCCAGCGCGGCCTCGAAACTCTCCAGCGAAGCCTCGATATCCACGCCCAAGGCCTCCGAACGCCGTTGCACGCTCGCCTTCTTGCCGCGCTCCGGCGTGACGTCGCCGAGCATGGTGGTTTCCAGGTAGGCCATTTCCTCGCCTTCCTCGTCGAGTGCAAAGCCGAGGAACATGTGGCCGGGCACCAGCACCAGCACTGGCGCGATGTCGATCTTGCGCAGCACCGAGGCGATCAGCACGCTGCCGTCGACGCAATTGGCCTGGGTCATCGCCAGCGACTCGTCGATGAAGCGCACATGCTGGCTCATCACGTTGGCGTGCTCATTGGCGGTGCGGGTGATGCTCGAATAGCGGATGCCGCGCGACTGCAGCACATGCCAGATCGCGTAGACCTGCTTCAGCACCGCATCCGAATCCTCGTCCTGGTAGCCGGTGAAGCTGTCGACGACGCCACTATCCAGCGCCTCCTTGAGAATCTGGTCGACCGCCGGATGGTCCTCGTTGACGTAAGCGGCGAACATCCAGTTGAAATCCAGGTCCGCGGCGTCGTCGTCTTCGTCGATGTAGTACAGCGCGTCGTTGACCGAGCGCAGGCGCACGCGCTGGGTGCGCTTGCCGAGCGGCTTGCCGTCCACGCTGAGCTCGAATTCGACATTGGCCGGGCGCGGCTGCCTGATTGCCGCCAGCGCCTGGTAATCCCAGCCGATGGTCGGCGCCAGGCTGATCGGTCCGTCGACCGCCGGGACCACGCCGCTCAAGCGGCTGTCGGGCGCCAGGCCCGGAATGCGCACGATCAGTTCGAACGGCGCACCGGCGCGCGCACCGCTGACATCGACATAGATCAGGCCCTGCTGATCGCCCACCACCGACTCGCTGTCGTCCTCGGTGTCCCAGGTGGTCGTCGCCGTGGCAATTTCCAGGCTCGGAAACACCTGGTTGTAAGGATCGACGTAGGCCTCCCACTGCGGATCGGCCAACGCCGCCGCAGACAGCGCCAGCATGGCGCACAGCGCCAGCGCGCGGCGATCGATCATGCCCGGCGGCTCAATCGTGCGCGGGAATGCGCAGCACCTGACCCGGATAGATGTGATCCGGGTCCTTGAGCAGCGGCTTGTTGGCCTCGAAGATCTTCATGTAGGCGCCGGCCTTGCCGTAGAGCGCCTTGGCGATGGTGGACAGCGTGTCGCCCTTCTTCACCGTGTAGAAGCTCGCGCCCGCTTCGGGCTTTTCCGCCAGCAGTCCGTCCTCGACCTTTTCCACGCCCTCGACGTTGCCGAGCGCGAGGATCAGCTTTTCCTTGTCGGCCTGGCTCAGCGTCGAACCCACGATGGTGGCCTTGGCGGTCGCCGGATCGAAGGCGACCTTCACGTCGGGGCCGGCCAGGCCCTTGCTCTTCAGGTGATCGAGCAGCGCACCGGCAGTGTTGCCGGCAGTCGCCGCGCCCAGCACCTTCTCGCCCGCAGATTTGACGAAATCGAATATGCCCATGGCCGTGCTCCCGTTGTGGATGCCGGGAGCATACCTGCGCGGATGGGGTGCGGCGCGAGGTGGGGCGCTTGCGGTGCGCTGGCCGCGCATCTCGGCCAAGCGGGGCGGGGGCGGGGGCGGGGAAGAGTCCGTCAGGTCGGACGGTGCGAGCGGTGCCCGCCCTGCTGGCCCGTTCTATACCGCAAAAGTCGGATGCGGCATGTTCGGTGCGGGCGCCCGCCGCGCCGCTGTTGCGACGACCTACCGATCTGCCCGGTACGCATCCAGTTGCCGCTGATGCTCGCTGGTGCCGATGTAATCCGGCACCACCAGTTCCAGCGGTGTGGGCCGGATGCCCAATTCGGTCAGGCCGTTGCGTTCGCTGACGCTGTCGATCGCCAGCGACTTGAAGTTGTCGCTGGAGAAGGGTTTCAGTGCGGCAGGCAGTACATCGAAGGCGAGACCTTGCAGTCGACCAATGACGTTGGGCAGCGGCAGTACCAGGCGCGAGACGCCGAGCACCTTGGCGGTGTACTTCACCAGCTCGCCCAGCGTGTAGGTCTTCGGCCCGACCAGCGGATAGGTCTTGCCGATGGTCTGGGCGTTGGCCAGCGCAAGCACGAAGGCCTGCGCCACTTCCTTGACGTAGACCGGCTGGAAGCGCGCATCAGCGCGCGCCAGCGGCAATACCGGCAGCAACTTCAGCGCCGGCGCGAAACGACAGAACAGGCCATCGCCGGGCCCGAAGATCACCGAGGGCTGGAACAGCGTCCAGTCCAGCCCCGAGGACTTGACGCGGGCTTCGGCCTGCCCGCGCGTGCGCAGGTAGTGGCTGTCGCCTTCGCCGGCGCGCAACGAACTCATCTGCAGCAAGCGCTTGACGCCCGCCTTGCGCATGGCCGCGATCACGGTGTCGGTCAGGGTCACGTGGGCGCGCTCGAAATCCTTGCCGCCGAAGCCATTGTTCTGCAGCACGCCGACCAGGTTGATCACCGCGTCGGCAGCGAAGAAATGCCGGGTGAGGTCGGCAGCGTCGTAGACCTTGGTGGACAGCGTGCGCACGTTCTCGTAAACGCCAAGCTCGCGCTGTGTTTCCCGGTTGCGACTAAGCACATCGACGCGGTGGCCGGCGGCCTGCAGCGCATGCACCAGCGCGCGACCGACGAATCCGGTGCCGCCGAGGACGACGATTTTCAGTGACTTGGCCATGGCTGGCTCCGCTGCTGCTGATGCGTGGAGTATGACCCTGCGCGTGGCGTCGCGGATTTGCGCGAGCGCAAGGGGCGGATTAGCCCGCGATCAGAAGCATCGCGCGCAAGCGCGCTCCTACAAATCCTGCGTGGGACCCCGGCAAGGTGTAGGAGCGCGCTTGCGCGCGATGCTTTTGCCCGGGTGGGGCGGATCCTTCGCCGCAGGCAAAGAATCCGCCCTGCGACAACCTACAGCGCCGCGATCAGCCGATCGGCAAACTCGGAGCACTTCACTTCGGTGGCGCCTTCCATCAGGCGCGCGAAGTCGTAGGTGACTTCCTTGCTGCCGATCGCCACGTCCATCGCGCGGATCAGCGCATCGGCGGCTTCGGTCCAGCCCATGTAGCGCAGCATCATCTCGCCCGACAGGATCACCGAACCCGGGTTGACCTTGTCGAGGTTGGCGTACTTCGGCGCGGTGCCGTGGGTGGCTTCGAACATCGCGTGGCCGGTCATGTAGTTGATGTTGCCGCCCGGCGCGATGCCGATGCCGCCGACCTGCGCGGCGAGCGCGTCGGACAGGTAGTCGCCGTTGAGATTCAGCGTCGCGATCACATCGAACTCTTCCGGACGCGTCAGCACCTGCTGCAGCGTGATGTCGGCGATGGCGTCCTTGACGATGATCTTGCCGGCGGCGATCGCCGCCTTCTGCTCGGCATTGGCCGCGGCTTCGCCCTGCTTGGCCTTGGTGCGTTCCCACTGGTCCCAGGTGTACACCTTGTCGGCGAACTCGCGCTCGGCCAGGGCGTAGCCCCAGTTGCGGAAGGCGCCTTCGGTGAACTTCATGATGTTGCCCTTGTGCACCAGCGTCAGCGACTTGCGCTTGTTGGCGATGCAGTACTCCAGCGCGGCGCGGATCAGGCGCTCGGAGCCGTCCTTGGACACCGGCTTGATGCCGATGCCGGAGGATTCCGGGAAGCGGATCTTGCCGTATTCCTTCGGGAAAGCTTCCTTGAGGAAGGCCAGCAGCTTCTTGTTGGCCTCGGTGCCGGTTTCGAACTCGATGCCGGCGTAGATGTCTTCGCAGTTCTCGCGGAAGATCACCATGTCGACCTTGGCCGGGTTCTTCACCGGGCTCGGCACGCCGACGAACCAGCGCACCGGGCGCAGGCAGACGTACAGATCGAGCATCTGGCGCAGCGCGACGTTCAGCGAGCGGATACCGCCGCCGATCGGCGTGGTCAGCGGACCCTTGATCGACACCAGGTAGTCGCGGCAGGCCTGCACGGTGGCGTCCGGCAGCCAGGTGCCGAACTCGTCGTTCGACTTCTGGCCGGCGTAGACCTCCATCCAGTGGATCTTGCGCTCGCCGCCGTAGCACTTGGCGACCGCCGCATCGAACACGCGCACGCTGGCGCGCCAGATGTCCGGGCCGGTGCCGTCGCCTTCGATGAACGGGATGATCGGGTTGTTCGGCACGGTCAGCTTGCCGGCGTCGTCGATGGTGATCTTGGCACCGTCAGCGGGGACTACGGGGGCTCCTACACTCATGGCTTTCCTCCTCAAGTAGACCGCTGATGATAGCTCTGCGCGAGAGGCTGTGAGCTTCGCGGCAATGCGCCTTTGGTCTTTGCCGTTGCGCGCTTTAACCTTGTTCGAACGCTTCTGGCACTGCGGTGGGGAGGAGCTCAGGTTGCCGTGAATGTCGCTCAGGTCCGGGGCTTTGCACCCTCCCCGATGTTCGGGGAGGGCTGGGGAGGGGTTCGGCAGGAATCCCGTGCCCAACGTCGTCGTGGCCCATTGTTGGGCAGGTGAAGCGCTGCCCAACCTACGGCAGCGGCGGAAACGCCACGTGCGCCGCGGCCTCGGGGTCGAGCGCGACGCCATCGAGTTCGACCCAGGCGTGTGCCTGGAACGGCGGATCGCGCCGAATCACGCCAATCTTCAGTTCCGCCGGAAGACGCCGACGGCGCAGCAACCACCACACCGCCAGCGCCTGGCGCAGACAACTGGTGCGCCAGGGACTGCGGGCGCCGACCGCGCGGGCCAGCCAGGCCAGACGCTCGGCGCCGGCCGCGGCGGCAGCATCCACTGCACCCATCGCAGTCTCGGGTGGCGCAAAACGGCTCAGCCACGTCCGACTGCGCTGAAAGCCGATCGCGCGCAACGACAAATCGATGACCGGCAACAGCACAAGCAGGCGCAGCGCGAGCCAGCGTTCTGCGCCCGGCAGCTGGCGCCAGCGCGTCAGCAGCGAAGGCCGCCCTGGCGGCGTTGGAGCGGGTTGAGCGGGTCCAGGATCAGTCATCCGCTCATGATCGCCCAGGGCGGTGCCGCTGCAGTCACCTGGATCGCCGAGTTGAACTCGGCGCTCCGGCTTTGCCGCGCGTCAGCTCGAAAAGGCGCAGAGCCTGCCGAGTGCAACTCGGCGATCCATCAGCGCAGCGTCGACCCATCAGCTCTTCAACCAAGCCAGCACTTCCGCGCCATGGCCCTCCGGCTTGACCTTGGGCCACACCTGCTCGACCTTGCCATCGGCGCCGACCACGAAAGTCGCGCGCAGCACGCCCATGTAGGTGCGGCCGTACATGCTCTTCTCGGTCCACACGCCGAAGGCTTCCAGCAGCTTCTTTTCCGGGTCGATCAACAGCGGGAAATTGAGCTGGTACTTGCCGACGAACTTGGCGTGCGCCTTGGCATCGTCGGCGCTGGCGCCGAATACCGGCACGCCCAGGTCCTTGAAATCCGGCATGTGGTCGCGGAAGGAGCACGCTTCCTTGGTGCAACCCGGCGTGTCGTCCTTGGGATAAAAATAGATCACGTAGCGCTGGCCGCGCAGAGCCTTCGAGCTGATCAAACCGGCGCTGTCGGATTCGAGGGTGAAATCGGGTACGGCGTCGCCAACGTTGAGCATCGTTTGATCCTCGGAAGGGAGGCGCACAGGCTAGCCCAACGGCCGTCCGAAAGGCGGGGCTGGGGACTGGGGGCTGGGGCGCGCTTTCGGCAGTCACTCGCCAGGGTGAAACTTCGGGAACGCGCCCCAGCCCCCAGCCCCGCCTTTGCCCTACCTCACCCCTCCACCAGCGCCTTCAACCGATCCAGTGCCTCGCCCCAGGCACGGCGATAACCGTCGGCCTCGGCCCGGTTCTGCAAGCGGTCGATGGTCACCATCACCGTGGTCTTGGCGCCGGCCGGGGCGAACTTGATCTCGACCGGCGTCGGCATGGTCAGGTCCGAGTCCTCCCAGATCAGGCGGATGGTCTTGCCCGGGTTGGCCTTCTTGATCGTGGCGCGGTTGCCGTCGGCATTGGCGAGCTTGCCGCCGTCGCCGAGGTCAAGACTGTGGCCGCTGCCGAACCAGCGATCCATCTCTTGCGCGCTGGAAAACGGCGCGTAGCAAGCGTTCGGGTCGGCCTTGATGGTCTTGGTCGCGCAGATGGTGTATCCGCGCGCCTTGCCGTCCTTCTCGACCTGGTTGCGCGCGATCTCGTACTCGCAGTTGATCGTCGCCGACCACCAGGGATCGACTTTCATCTCGGCGAACAGGTATTGGCCGAGTTCACGCCTGCCGAGGGCGACCCCACCGCGGGCGTCCATCAAGGCAAACCACTCGCTCAGCGACTTGCCGGTGGCGGCCTTGCAGCTGTCCTCGCTGACCGCATGATCGGATTTGCGTTCGACTTTCATCTGGGTCTCCGCGGGGTGGGGCCCGGGCCCCTGCGCGCCACCTGCGGGGCAGCCGGCGCCAGCCTGCGGGCCATGCGCCAACGCTGGCAGCCCGTTCCGTCCCTGCTGGAGCCCACCATGAACCTGCTGTTCGCCGGCATCCTGATCTTTCTTGGCGTACATTCGGTGGCGATCATCGCGCCCGGCTGGCGCGAGAGCATGCTCGCCAGATTTGGCGCCAACGGCTGGAAGGCGGCCTATTCGCTGCTGTCGATTGCCGGTTTCGCACTGATCCTGATCGGCTATGGCGCGGCACGCCAGACGCCCGAACTGATCTACAGTCCGCCCGGCTGGACCCGCCATCTGGCAGCGCTGATCCTGCTGCCGGTGTTCCCGCTGCTGCTGGCCACCTATTTTCCCGGCGCGATCAAGCGCGCAGTCGGACATCCGATGTTGATCGCCACGGCGCTCTGGGCCGGCGCGCACCTGCTGGGAACGACCACCCGTGCCGACCTCCTGCTGTTCGGCAGCTTTCTTGGCTGGGCGCTGGCCGACTGGGCCTCGGCGCGCCATCGGCCGCAGCGCAACTTGCCGGGCGCGCCGCCGTCGCGCTTCAACGATGCCATCGCGGTGGTGCTGGGCATTGGCCTGTACCTCGGTATGGCGCTGTGGGCGCATGTGCGCCTGATCGGGATTGCGCCGTTCGGGTGAGGCGGGCTCAGTTTGGAGTGCGGTGGCTTGCCACCGCTTTGGATGCACCGGCTCGATGGCACGAAGAGCATCCAAAGCGCCGGCAAGCCGGCGCACTCCAAAGGTCCGCCGGCGTCCGGCTCGCGGTAGTCTTTGGGCCTGCCCCCCGCGCATCACCGCCATGACCACGCTCTACCTGATCGACGGCTCCAGCTTCCTCTACCGCGCCTTCCACGCGCTGCCGCCGCTGACCAATGCGGCCGGCGAGCCGACCGGCGCGCTGTTCGGCGTGGTCAACATGCTGCGCAAGGTGATGAAGGAGGATCGGCCGGAGCATCTGGCTTTCGTTTTCGATGCGCCGGGCAAGACCTTCCGCGACGATCTCTTCGTCGAGTACAAGGCCAACCGGCCGCCGATGCCCGAGGATCTGCGCGGGCAGGTCGATCCGCTGCTGAAGATCGTCGAGGCGATCGGCGTGCCGATCCTGCGCGAGCCGGGGGTGGAGGCCGACGATGTGATCGGCACGCTGGCGCGGCAAGGCAAGGCGGCCGGCATGAACGTGGTGATTTCGACCAGCGACAAGGACCTGACCCAGCTGGTCGAGCCGGGCATCGTCTGGCTCAACACGATGACCGGCGAGCGCCTCGACAGTGCCGGCGTGGCGGCCAAGTTCGGCGTGCCGCCGGACCGCATCATCGATTATCTGGCCTTGATGGGCGATGCCGTCGACAACGTCCCCGGCGTCGACAAATGCGGCCCGAAGACGGCGGCCAAGTGGCTGGCGCAGTACGACACGCTGGAGGGCGTGATGGCGCACGCCGCCGAGGTCGGCGGCAAGGTCGGCGAGAACTTGCGCACGGCGCTGCCGCGTCTGCCGCTCAACCGCGAACTGGTGACCGTGAAGACTGACTGCGTGCTCCCGGTCGGCCCGAATGACCTGGCGCTGACGCCGCCGGACGTCGACAACCTGCGCGGCCTGTCCGCGCGCTACGGCTTCAAGCAGGCGCTGGCGGAACTCGGCGGGCCCGCGCCCGACGCGTCAGCCGCAAGCGCCAGTTCGGCCCCGACACTACCCAATCCCGACCACCCGGCGCCCATCGAAAAACACTACGAACTGGTCACCACGCCAGAGGCCTTTGAGCGTTGGGTCTCCACCCTGGCGAATGCGAAAGCATTCGCCTTCGACACCGAAACCACCAGCATCGACGCCCAGCGCGCCGAACTGGTCGGCGTGTCCTTTGCCGTGGAACCCGGCCACGCCGCCTATGTGCCGGTCGGTCATGACTACCCCGGCACACCGCCGCAACTGCCGCTGGCCGACGTACTGGCCGCGCTCAAGCCGCTGCTGGAAGACCCGGCGCGTCCGAAGATCGCCCAGCACGGCAAATACGATCTCAATGTGCTGACGCGCTATGGCATTGAGATCGCCGGCTTTGCCTACGACACCATGCTCGAATCCTATGTGCTCAATTCCACCGCGACCCTGCACAACATGGACGCGCTGGCGAAGAAGTACCTCGGCGTCGACACCATCTTGTACAGCGACGTCGCCGGCAAGGGCGCCAAGCAGATCGGCTTCTCCCAGGTCGGCCTCGACGAGGCCTGCAGCTATGCCGCCGAGGACGCCGACATCACGCTGCGCCTGCACCAGGCGCTGTGGCCGCAGCTGCAAGCGCAGCCCGGTTTGCAGCGGGTTTTCAGCGAAATCGAAATGCCGCTGGCGCCGGTGCTGGCGCGCATGGAACGCTGCGGTGTGCTGATCGACGCGGCGCTCTTGCGCAAGCAGAGCAGCGAGCTCGGCCACGCCATGATCCGGCTGCAGCAGGAGGTGCACACGCTGGCCGGACACCCGTTCAGCCTGGACTCGCCCAAGCAGTTGGCGCAGGTGCTGTTCGAGGAGCGCGGCCTGCCGATCAAGCACCGCACGCCGGGCGGTCAGGCCTCGACCAACGAAGAGGCGCTGGAGGAACTCGCCGAGCTCGACGAACTGCCGCGCAAGATTCTCGACTACCGCTCGCTGGCCAAGCTCAAGGGCACCTACACCGACAAGCTGCCCGAATTGATCAACCCGAATACCGGACGCGTGCACACCAGTTTCCATCAGGCGGTGGCGGCGACCGGGCGGCTGTCCTCGTCCGATCCGAACCTGCAGAACATCCCGATCCGCACGCCGGAGGGCCGGCGCATCCGCCAGGCCTTCGTCGCGCCGCCGGGCTGGCTGGTGCTGGCGGCCGACTATTCGCAGATCGAGCTGCGCATCATGGCGCACCTGTCCGCCGATGCCGGCCTGCTGGCGGCGTTCCGCCAGGGCCAGGACATCCATCGTGCCACCGCCGCCGAAGTCTTCGGCAAGACGCCGGAAGAAGTCAGCAGCAACGAGCGGCGCGCCGCCAAGGCGATCAACTTCGGCCTGATCTACGGCATGAGCGCCTTCGGCCTCGGGCGCCAGCTCGGCATCGGCCGCGGCCAGGCGCAGGACTATGTCGACCTGTACTTCTCGCGCTACCCGGGCGTGCGCGAGTACATGGAATCGACCCGGCGCAAGGCGCGCGACGACGGCTATGTCGAAACCGTGTTCGGCCGCCGGCTGTACCTGCCGGAGATCCGCGGCAAGAGCTTCGCCGCGCGCCAGGGCGCCGAGCGCGCCGCGATCAACGCACCGATGCAGGGCACCGCCGCCGACATCATCAAGCGCGCGATGATCGAAATGGACCGCTGGCTGGCGCCGCACGCCGACGAGATCCGCATGCTGCTGCAGGTGCACGACGAACTGGTGTTCGAGATCCGCGAGGATCGGCTGGCGCATTACCGCGACGGTATAGCCGAGCGCATGTCGGCCGCGGCCGAACTGGCCGTGCCGCTGGTGGTGGATGTGGGGATCGGCGCCAACTGGGATGAGGCGCACTGAATGTAGGAGCGACGTGCACGTCGCGATCAGACCGCCGCCACTCCGCAGACTCGATCGCGTTCGGGGTTGCTGCCCGCAAAACCAGGCCTGTCGCGACGTGCACGTCGCTCCTACATCGGCGGCGCAGGTCGGCAGGGTGTTGATTGCCGCCCCGAGCGCCCCCAAATCCTGATGACTACACTTGTGAGTGCGCCATCGTGTCCCAGGATCTGGTCATCATCTGTCCCGCCTGTCAGAGCAAGAACCGTGTGCCGCTCACCAAGCTGGAGTCGCAGCCCAGCTGCGGACGCTGCAAGGCGGCGTTGTTCCAGGGGCACCCGGTGGAAGCCGACAGCGCGGCCTTCAAGCGCCTGATCGAGCATTCGGAGCAGCCGGTGCTGGTGGATTTCTGGGCGCCGTGGTGCGGCCCGTGCGTGCAGATGGCGCCGCAACTCAATGCGGCGACCGGGCGGCTGGAACCGCAGATCCGCGTGGTCAAGGTCGACGTTCAGGCGCACCAGGATGTCGGTGCCGAGTTCGGCATCCGCAGCATCCCCACCCTCGCCCTGTTCCACGGCGGCCGCGAGATCGCACGCACCCAGGGTGCGATGGGGGCGATGGAGATCGTGCGCTTTGTGGCGGAGGCGGTGGGTTAGCGTCGAGCCCGGATCGCGCGCAAGCGCGCTCCTACAATCCTGCGTGGACCTTCGGCGAAGTTGTAGGAGCGCGCTTGCGCGCGATGCTCTTGCGACAGCCCCTACATCGCGCAGGTGCTGACCAGCGTTGCACTGCGCGCCGCCTCCAGCGCGTCCGCGCCGGCCTCGTTGCGCCGCGCATCCGGCGGAAAATCGATGCGCGCGACGTAGTTCTCTCCCTTCGGATCGCGCACATTGGTCAGCCCGGAGAAGCGCATCAGCAATCGGCTGTCGGCGTCATAACTCACATCGATGCCGGAGACGACCAGTCCCAACAGGCCGCCGAGGGCCAGTCGGAACACGCGTACCGGACGCTCGCCGATGCGTTCTTCACCGACCTGTCGAACCTTGAAGCCGAGGTAATCGAGGCGGCTCGGCACCAGGAAATTGAAGCGCAGTGTTTCGCCGGCAACCAGGGCGTCCCAGTGGTCCTGGACGAAGCGATCGAAGCCGGCGTCGCCGACCAGATCGGGCGGTGCCTCCTTCAAGGTCTCGCGCTCGACGGCGTCACTGGCCGACTCCTGCACGAAGACTTCGAACAGCTTGCCCTTGGCATCGACCCCTTCGCGGTAGCCCAGACGGGCGTCGGTGAGATCGAACTCGGGCAACCACGGCGAATCGAGTACCGGCGCCACGCGTTTGCGCGCGAACGGCGTCCCGTCGGCGCAGCGGTACAGCACCAGGCGCTCCAGCACGGACGCGCCCTCCATCGCCAGATAGTGCGATTCGCGATAGAGCACGCGACCATCCTCACTGTCCACCGCAGTGCCGTCATAACTCAGGTAACTGCGCATGCCGGTGATGGTTTCGGCGTGCACAACGCCAGGCCACAGTATCGCCAAGGCTGCCAGTGACGCCACGCAATGCCCGGTTTTCATCTCGTGTCCTCGGTGAAACGCACATGATCGCCAAACGCGCTCAAGGGCCGGTGAAGGTCACCTGGGACGCGCTGAAGTTGAAATAGAACCACCAGCCGCTCTCGCCCTGGTGCGTGTCCTTGTCGTTGCGCGTGGAACAACTGCCGTTGCCGCCGGCCAGCAGGACCGGCCAGCGTCACGCTGCCCCCGGGCAGCGCCGGATCGCTGATGACGATCTGGTTGGCATCGCTCTCGCGCAGGAAGCCGCGCAACAGTCCATTGCTCAGGGCGGTCGCCGGAACCCCATTGAAGCTCGCGGCGATCTGCGCGTCGATCAGCGTGAGCGGCGTGCCGTTGTTGTCGAACACGAAGGTCTTCGGTGCGGTCACGAAGCAGCTGCCGGCGGGGCTGGCTATGGCCGGTGCATAGGCGGGTGAGCCCTGCGTGCCGGGCAGCGAGCTCAGGCAGGTGCCGGCGGCGAAGCTGGCATAGGCATAGGCAGTCGCCACCGCAGTGGCCGATGGCGCGCAGCCACTGGTCGGCGCTGGCGCCAGGCAATCGGCGCCGCCATTGTCGACGCGCGCGACGCGGCCGTCCTGGGCCAGCGGGCGGAACCACAGCAGGCTGCTGGCATCGAGAAAGCCATCCGCCGGACTGCTGTCGCTGTTGTAGCTGGCCTGGATATTGCCGTTGAACGACACCGTGGTGGTCGGGATCGCGTTGTCGGTGAAATCGAAACAGATGGTCGGAAACGGCGCGATGGTGATCGGCAGGAACACGTGCGGATCGCGCAAGTCGAGATCGGTGAAGCGGAAGCTTGTCGCCGGACTGGCAAACTCCAGGCCGTCGACGCCGAACCAGTCGACCGCGTTCTGCGCACTGGCGGGAGTGGTCGTGGCAACCAGGACTGCGAGTGACGCTGCAATCTTGCGCATCTCAATTCCAGCGTGGCGGAGCAGCGCATTGTAGTGGGGATGTTGCGCGACGGGAGCGCTTTGCTCCGGAAGGGCCGCGAGCGTGCGAGCGGCCTCGACTGCTGGCCTGAGGGGCATCCACGACGAGATCTGTTTGCCCGCAGGGCTCGCGGAGTAAATCCGCTCCCACGTAGGAGGCCAACGTGCCGGTGGACTGCGCAGACGCGGCCTTCTCCGAGCGCCTCTTGCCGGAGCTCCCGGCACTAATGCCCTCGCCCCCAGCCCTCATGCCCTAGGGCGCGTTGCCGCTGATCGCCCGCAAACTGGCGTGGCGCGAGCCGCGGCCTTCGAGCAAGGCCATGGCGTTTTCGACCAGCACCGGGCGCGAGTACCAGAAGCCCTGGATTTCATCGATGCCGAGGTTGCACAGGAAGCGCGCCTGCGCCTCGTTCTCCACACCCTCGGCGACGACCTTGAGTTTCAGGGTGCGCGCCATGCCGAGTATGGTTTCGATGATCACGCCCGAATCGGCGTCAACCGGCAAATCGCAGACAAAGGCGCGATCGATCTTGAGGATGTCGATCGGCAGCTTGCGCAAGTAGGCCAGCGACGAGTAGCCGGTGCCGAAGTCGTCGATCGCCACGCGCAAGCCGAGCCGGTGCAGGTCTTTCAGCTGGGCGATGGCGTCGTCGGGATCGTCCATCAACTGGCTCTCGGTGATCTCCAGTTCCAGCGCGTCGCCGCTCAAGCCGAGTTCGTTGAGCAAGATGGCGATGAACTGGTGCAGCGTCCCCTCTTTCAGCTGGCGCTGCGAGACATTCACCGACACCGAGATGTCGGGATGACCGCGCTGACGCCATTCGCGCACCTGGGCGAGCGCTTCGCTGAGCACCCAGCGTCCGATCGGGACCACCAGACCGGTTTCTTCAAGGATGCCGACGAACTCGTCCGGACTGACCAGGCCGCGCTCCGGATGGCGCCAGCGCAGCAAGGCCTCGAAGCCGGTGATGCGTGCAGAGGCGACCGCATAGCGCGGCTGGTAGACCAGCAGGAATTCGTTGCGCTCGACCGCCAGGCGGATCCGGCGCTCCAGCTCCATGCGCTCGCGAATCGCCTGGTCGCGCGCCGGCGAATAGAAGCGGAAGGTGTTGCGCCCGGCGGACTTGGATTCGTACATCGCCGAATCGGCCGCATTCACCAGGTGGCGCGCATCCGATCCGTGTTCGGGCCAGACGCTGATGCCGATGCTGGGGGTGACTCCGATCGCATGCCCGCGCACGCTGAATGGTTCGTGGAAGGCCGAAATCAGGAACTGCGCGTACCACACCAGACCCTCGGTCGAGCGCGCGCCGACCGGCGCGATGACGAACTCATCGCTGCCCAGGCGCGCCAGCAGATCGCCGGTCGACAAACAGGCCTCCAGGCGCAGCGAGACCGCCTGCAGCAATTCGTCGCCGGCGTCGTGGCCGAGTGTCTCGTTGACGTGCTTGAGCCGATCGAGGTCGATCAGCAACACGCCGAGCAAGCCGTCGGCAGTCGAGGTGCCGGCGATCTGCGCGTCCAGTTGCAGCATGAAGGCATTGCGATTGGCGACGCCGGTCAGCGGGTCGTGGCTGGCCAGGCGCTGCAGGCGGTGCTCGTTGCGGCGCCGTTCGGTGATGTCCGAGAGCACCGAGACGTACAGGCGTTCCTGGTCCGGGGCCAGCACGATACGCGTGGTGCGCAAGGCCAGCAGGCGCTCCTCGCCGTTCTTGCGACGTTGCCAGAGCTCGCCTTCCCACTGCCCGGTGGCTTCGAGCGCGCGGCGCACGCTGCGATAGTGCTCCAGATCGTGACGATCGGAGTTGAGCAGCGCGTTGGACTGGCCGGCGATCTCGTCGGCGCTGAAACCGGTGACGCTCTCGAAGGCCGGATTGACGGTGACGAACTCATGGCTGGCGTTGGTGACGGCCACTGCTTCGTGCATCGACTCGATGACTTCCTCGGCGATGCGACTGATGCGTTGCGCCTTGCGCACGTCGCTGACGTCGCGGAAGGTGCCGGCCAGGCGCAGCGGGCGGCCGTCCGCTGCACGCTCGACCACCGCCCCGCGCAGCACGAACCAGCGCATGCGCTCGCCGCTGTGCAGGCGGAATTCGACCTCGATCTGGCGATCCTGGCCACCCAGATGCTGGGCAATCGCTGCCTCGAACTTGGCGCGGTCGTCGCGATGCAGGCGTTGGCGGAATTCTTCCGGCGACAGCGTGCGCTCGACGACCAGGCTCTCTTCGAGGTCGGCCGCGGAGCGGTAGATCAGGTTCTTGACCAGATCGAAGTCCCAGTAACCGTCGCTGGAGGCCGCCAGCGCCAGATTGAGGCGCTCGTCGCGTTGCTTGAGTGCCGCCTGTGCGGCAGCCAGTTCACGCACGCGATTGCGGTAGCGCAGGATCACCAGCGTCGCGAAGACCAGCAACAGGACATCGATGGTCCAGTGCGGCGCCACGTCGACGAAACCGCTCTGCGCCGCCAGCGGCGTGCTGATCGCGAACGCCAGCACGACGCCCACCGGCACGACCCGCTTCCATCGTTTCGATGGTCGGACGGATATCATTCGCGCTGGCGTGTGGCACGACACATGTCACCAAAGATAACACCCGCAATCGCCCTTGGATTGTGATCGGGTTGACGCAGCGCGGCCTTGCGACGGGGTTGCAGCAGCACGCCAGCGCATGCTGCTCCGCCTGCAGTCGAATGGTGTCTAATCCGGCGCATCGGGTACCCGTCGCAAACTGCATGCGACCGGCACCCGCATCGGGAGGGAAATCATGGAACAGCCGCGCCGCGTCGAGCACCAGTTGACCGACAAGGGCTACGTGCCGGTGTACACCACCAACGTGGTGGACCAGCCGTGGAACGACTACAGCGCCGTCGAACACACCACCTGGGCGACCCTGTTCGAGCGCCAGATGGCGCTGTTGCCGGGGCGCGCCTGCGACGAGTTCTTCGACGGTCTGGCGCGCCTGCAGATGAACGCGCAGGCAATACCGCGCTTCGCCGATCTGAATCCGATCCTCAAGGCCGCCACCGGCTGGGAATTGATCGCCGTCGAAGGCCTGCTGCCGGAACTGGCGTTCTTCGAACATCTGGCCAATCGGCGCTTTCCGGTGACCTGGTGGATCCGCACGCCGGAGCAGATCGATTACATCAGCGAACCCGACCTGTTCCATGACCTGTTCGGACACGTCCCCCTGCTGCTGTTGCCGGTGTTTGCCGATTACATGCAGGCCTACGGCGAGGGTGGGCTGAAGGCGGCGCGCTATGGCAACGAACCGCTGACCGAGCTGACCCGGTTGTACTGGTACACGGTCGAGTTCGGGCTGATGAACACGCCTCAGGGCTTGCGCATCTACGGCTCGGGGATCGTCTCCAGCAAGGGCGAGAGCCTCTACAGTCTGGAGAGCGCGGCGCCCAACCGCATCGGTTTCGACCTGAAACGGGTGATGCGCACGCGCTACCGCATCGACACTTACCAGAAGACCTATTTCGTCATCGACAGCTTCGATCAGCTGTTCCGCGCCACGGTCGACCCGGATTTCGGCCCGATCTACTACGAACTGAAAGGCGCATCGGCTTTCCCGGCCGGTGACGTGCAGGACCAGGACCGCGTGTTCCAGCGCGGCAGCGGCGAGGGTTGGCCCGCCGACGGCGACGTGTGAGCCGGTTTGCTGATTGCTGGCGGTTGCTTGCTGCGGAACGGGGGGTGGCGCCTGCCTCGGCCGATCCATCGGACTTGTTCGCCGCGTCCGTCGCCGCTTCTTCGCTCCAGTCGCTCACCGTTCCCGGCGACGTGCGGCGGATGCGTTGCTGCAACAGAGCCAGCGACTGCCGTTGCTGCCGCCAGATCATGCCCAGCCACGCCAGCCGGATGATCACTACCAGATAGGCAACCCAGGCCATTGCGCCTGCCCCGAACGCTCCCAGCAGCAGCCCCAGCAAAAGCGCGATCGCATAAATGTCGAGCGCGTCGTCCGAGTCAAGGAACAGATCACGCGTGCCGACGGATGAGCCTTTGGCAAACTGGATTCCCATGAAGCCTCGCCCCAGACGCCAGATGCCCATGAACATCATGCACAGCGGCAGGAAGAAGTTCGCGAACACGGTGTCCCAGCTGGCCCAGCCGAGGTTCCTGAGCGTAAACCAGACCAGCGGCAGCCCGATCACGGTGCAGGCGATTGCCGGGCCCAGGGTCACCACCACGGATCGTCGCGGGCTCGGCGGCGGTCGCCGCGTGCTGCCGCTTTCGACGCAGCGGCCCACCATCAATACATCCTCAGCGCGATGAGCGCGCGAATGGCTGTAGAACAGCCAGCGCGCCGCGAGCCACTGGCGCATGACGTCGACCGCAACCGTCAATACCGCGCCGTAGACGACGAACGCGAGCAATCCGGCGCCGGACCACCGCAGCAGATACGAGGCGAATACGAGGAACACTAGCGTGCGCAGCAACGCCTTCGCGCGCGCGCGCACACGCCCGAGCCCGCGCGACATCATGTAGTTCAACGCGCGCGGCCCGTCGCGCTCGAGCGTTTCCAGCTCGTCCTCGCGAATCGGAATCAGCTGGCGTCGGGTCAGCGCGACTAGATCTTCCAGAATCATCGGTTCACTTGCGGCCAGGGACGATTGACGGGCACGAAGTCTCGGACAATACACTCGGTAACCTGATCGTGGGACAACCGGCGACCGGCCGCGCTGGTCCTGCCGTCGCCTGGCTGACGGTATTGCGTTGACCCGCCGGTAGGGCTACGGGATCATGCGTCGATCGACCGCAATCGAGCTGGGCCCGGCGTGCATCCGTCTACCTTCGATGATCGCCGTCTGGTGATGTTCCTGTCGGCCGATGTGGTCGGTTCCACGGCGTTCAAGGCGAGCACCGTCGGCGAACATGGTCAGGCGCTGTGGCTGGAAGCTTTCGAGACCCTGTTTCGCGAGCTGCCGCTGATCTTCATCGGCAAGCTTGCCGAGCATTTCATCGATGAGGATGATTTGCCGCAGAGCGGGGTCTGGAAAGTGATGGGCGATGAAGTCGTGTTCGCCGTGCTGCCGGAAACCGTGGCGCATGCGCAGCGGGTGGCGGCGGCGTTCTGCGACGCCGTGGCCCACTATGACCAGCGCATTGCGCAGCGCTGGCCGCTGCGCATCCGCGGCTGCTGCTGGGGCGCCGAGATCGGCGCGCGCAACCGTGCCATCGAGATCCCCGAGATGTTCGGCGGCTCCGACCGGCCCTACGTCGACTTTCTCGGCCCGGACGTCGATATCGGCTTCCGTCTGAGCGGACATTCGCGCCCCGGCGAACTGATCCTGTCGCCCAATCTGGCCGAGGCCTTTGCCGTCGAGGGCGATCAACGCGGCCTGCGCTTCCACTACGTGGGCGAGGCGCCGCTCAAGGGCGTCTGCGGCGGACAGCCGTTCCCGCTGGTGCTGGCCTCGTTGGAGGGTGTCGGCGCGCCAACCGCGGAAGCCACCGCGGCGGCCGAGGTCGCCGAGCGCCTGGCGCTGGCGCGCGCACGCATGCAGGAACAGCCGGGCGTGCAGCCGGCGCCGCCGGTGTTTCTGCGCGACTGAACCGGCGTCTGGCCGACCTTCGCCAGCTTTCATGGGGTCGAGTCGCGTCGCGCCTATTGGGTGACAGGGGTACTTTGTGTCAAAGTGCCAGTGCTAGCGACCAGGGAAGCACACCATGCAGATCACCGACATCCAGGAGGGCAATGTGGTCGTCATCAGCCCGGTCGGGCGTATCGACTCCACCACAGCGGCCGAGTTGGAAAGCGCCTGCGAGGAGCATGTCGCCCGCGGAGCACGCCGCCTGCTGCTGGACCTGGGCGGCACGCAGTACGTCAGTTCCGCCGGTCTGCGCGTGTTCCTGGTGGTCGGCAAGAAGCTGCAGCGCGTCGGTGGCCGGCTGGCGCTGTGCAACATGCAGCCGCTGGTGCGCGAGGTGATGGCGATTGCCGGGTTCGATCGCATCCTGACGACTGCCGACAGTCGCGGTGCCGGGCTGGCCAAGCTGATCTAGGGACCCTCTGAGCAGCCCCTCAGGCGTAACCCGCGACCACGCTGATGTCCGGGCGCGGATGCAGCATCTGCCAGCGCGACAACGGTGCTACCGAGCGCTCGATCAGTTCGCGCGGCAGGATGCCGTAGTTGAGGATCAGCAGCGACGTCCAGCGCAGCGCGGCAAAGCGGCGGATCAGTTCGTCGTGGATCGTGGTGCGCCCGCCGCCGGTCGGAAACGCCGAGCGCTCGGGCATCTGCCGGTACCAGGCCTCGTCGCGGACTTCATCGTACAGGTCTTCCGCATCTCCCCAGGGCGGGTCGGCGAACATCAAGTCTGGCGCCGGCGCACTGGCTGGCCAGCCCGACAGATAGTCGCTCTCCAGAAGTTCGATGGCGACATCGTGGGCCCGGGCGTTCTCGCGGCCCAGTTCCAGCGCAGGCGGATCGATGTCGAGGCCGCCGAGCGACCATTGCGGGTTCTCCAGCTTGAGCGTGATCGCGAGCGTGCCGGCGCCGACTCCGAACTCGAGCACCCGCAGCGGCCGGCCAAGCTCGGCCTCAAGTCGGCGTCCCTGGGCATTGACCGTGTCGATCAGGTGGCTGGCTTCGGGATCGGTGATGTAGGCACGCCGGTCGCTGGCGAAGCGGCGGCCACGAAACTCCAGGAATCCGGCCACATAGGGCGCCGGTTCGCCTGCCGCCACGCGCTGGCGCAACTGCGCAAGGCGCGCGCCATCAGCGCCAGCAGCCAGCGCCAGCAGGCGATCGTGATCCACCCCAGCGGAATTCATCCAGCGCCTTGCTCAGGCAGGAAGCGCAAGGCCAGCACGGTGATGTCATCGGCTTGCGCATGACCACGGGCGAAGGTGTGCACGCTCTGCATCGCGGTTTCGACCCACACCGAGGCCGCGGCGCCTTCCGGGATTGCGGCGAGCTCGCGCTGCAGCCGGTCGTCGCCGTAGAAGGATTCATCGGCGGCGATCGCGTCGGTGACGCCGTCGGTGTACAGGAACAGGGTGTCGCCCGGGTTGAGCTGCAACTGGTGGGTGTCGTAGCTGATGCCCGGCATGATGCCCAGGGCAACGCCGCCACTGAATTCGAGCATTTGCGGCGCGCTGCTGGCGCGGTGGATGAAGGGATGATTGTGGCCGCCGTCGGAAAACACCACGGCGCCGGTGCGCACGTTGATGATGCCGATGAACATGGTCACGAACTGGCACATCGCGTTCTGCGGGATCAACAGCTCGTTGGTCTGACGCAGGATTTCGTTGGGCGCACCGGCATGGTCGACCATCGCCTTGGCGCGCAACAGGGTGATCGTCACGGTCATGAACAGCGCCGCCGGCATGCCCTTGTCGGAGACGTCGCCAACCATGAAACACAGATGGTCGTCGTCGAGGTAGAAGAAATCGTAGAGATCGCCGCCAGCTTCCTTGGTCGGTTTGACCGCGGCCGACAGATCGATGCGCGAACGCTCCTCGCTGCGGCCGATATCGTCGAAACTGCGCGGCAACATGCTGAGCTGGATATCGCCGGCGATCTTCAGCTCGTTGCGCAGGCGTTCCTTGGTCGCCGTGGTCTCGGTCAGTTCATTCAGATAGTTGTTGAGTCGCTGCTCCATCGCAATGAAGGAGCTGGCCAATTGTGCGATCTCATCGCGGCTCTGCGCCGGCATCGCGTCGATCTTGCGCCGGAGGTCGACGTCTTCCACCGGCTGGAAATCCGACGCAGCCAACTCCAGCGTGTAATCGGCCAATTGCGTGATCTTCAGCGAGACGCGTGAACCGGCATAGAAACTGAACAGAAAAACCACAAAGAAGCTGCAGAATCCGATCAGTATGGATTCTTTCAGCGAGGCATCCAGACGCGTATACAGATAACTGATCGCAATATCCGCGCCCGCGACATAGCGGGTGCCGTTGGGCGTCGTGTATGGAGCAAACAAGAAATACACATGACCCCATTGGTCGACCGACTCGCCATACTGCGGCTGTCCGGTCTCCCAGGCCTTGAGCAGCTCGGGATAGGCTTCCGGCTCTTCCCAGTACTTGGAATAACTGCCGTCGACCAACTGCTCCGGAGTTGCACTGGTCGTCGTCGTGCGAAAGCTGCCATCGTCGATCTTGTGGTAGCTGTAGAGATAGATCAGGCCGATGTCGTTGCAATAGCGCGACAACTGGCCGATCAGTCGGTCGAATTCAGTCTTGTCGAAACTGTCGGGATTCTTGACCCGGTCCATATATCCGGGTGGCACCATATCCGACAGCGCGCGTGCCGCCGCCGCCAGTTTTTGTTCGACACCACCAATGATGGCCTGCTTTTCCACGCGATAATGATTCGTCGCGAAAATCGCGGTGCCGAGAATATTGAAGATGGTCAGTCCGAGGATGATCTTGAAGCGCAAGCCAAAACGGATGCGCCGTTGTGTCGGCGTCAGTCGTTTGGAGGATTCGGATGCACTCATGGGTTCACGCCGTCAGTTTGTCGTTCTTGAGGTCGAAGATCACCAATTGACCCTGAAAGCGCGCGCCCATCAGGCCACACAGTTCAGCAGCGATCTGATTGGCGGAACGGTTACGAAACTGGTCAGCATAAGCCTGGCCAATCTGCAGCGCCTCGGCCGGCAGCGAGCCGATGATTTCGCGCTCCTCGCTGGGTGTCCACGGCATCGGAACGCCACGCTCCGGATCGAGTATCCAGCCGGTCGGCGACTTGCCGGAGGCCGGTATGAATACCACTTGCAGCGCTTCGCAGGGGAATAGCTTCAGGGCCTGCGGCCAGGTCGGCCCCTCGGGGCGACTCGCGGCCACGCCGAGCAGGTAGTCGCGCACTGCCTCGCCGCGCACGATGCGCTCGAGCTGCGTCATCGAATCAGCGGTACGGCGGCAACGGCCCACCGCCAGATACCAGCCGGTCGCAGTCTGCAGCCAGCCGCAGAAGTCCTCCGGTTCCGCCGTGCCCAGGCGCCGGAATGACAAGCGTACCGGCCCCAGCGCGTCCGGCAGGGGTCGCTCCAGGTGGACCCGATAGCTGGCCGCCAATTCGGTGTCGTCGGGCAGCGGTTCGGACCGGAAAAAGCGTCGTCGGGTCTGGTGGCTTTCATCGGCGAGCAGGCTGATCATGGTCAACAGCGTACCACCGAGATCGTTCAGTTCGCGGATGCGGCCTTCCCGCAACGCCTGCGCATAGCGCCCATAGGCGGCCTCGCGGGCGGCGCTGGTCAGCGCGCCCAACTCGCGGCGGGCGATGCGCGTGATCAGCTCGGCGGCGCCGACACCGATCAGCAGCAGCGCCAGCATCAGCACGCTGAGGCGGCGTTGCAGTGCCGCAATGGCCTCGCGCAAGGAGCTGTCGCGCTCGGTGACGGCGACCACCGCGCGCAGCTTGCCGTCGGCGTCGGTGATCGGCGCGTAGCCGATCGACAGATCGCTCGGCGCCTGCGCGCTCTCGACGAAGCGCCAGGCCAGGCGCCCGGCGTTGAGCTCAGCGCTGAGCTCCGGCGTCGGCATCGGGGCGGCGGGGATGCTGTCGTCATGGCGCAGCAGGCGCTCGCTCCAGGACTGATCGGTCGGCTCGAACCAGCTGACGCTGATGCCGCCGAGCCGATTGCTGTAGCGCTCAAGTGCGGGGGCGGGGTCGCCACCGGGCTGCGCGGCGATGACTTCCCAGAAGCCGGCGATGCTGGCGGCTACGCCCTGCGAGCGCTCCTGCAGGCCCCAGTGGATTTCGTTGCGCTCGACATAGTAGCCGAGCAGGCTGTTGGCCAGACCAAGGCCGGCGAACAGCGGCAGGATCGCCAGGTAGTAGCGCAGCCTGAGGCTCATGGAGCGGCTGCCGGCATGCCCGCGTAATCGACGCCAAGCAAGGGCATGCGGAAGAATCCTGCCAGCAATGCCGGGCACTCGTTGATCACGGTGAAGAACTTGCCGCGCGGCAACGCCAGCGCCACGTAACCGGCCGGGCCCGCCTTGATGGCGAACGGCGCCGCCTTGCCGGTGAGCAAGATGGTGGTACCGACCACGTGCTGCATGGCGGTGCCGCCGATGCCGACGGCCTCGCCCTGGACCCGCACATAGAGGCGGTTGATGACACCGCCGGCCTCGCAGATCACCGCATCCGGTTTGAAGCTGTGCACGGTCATGGCGGTGGCGATGGTCAGCAGTTCCTCCGAGCGCAGCAGGTCGAAAGGCTTCACCGCCTTCAGCGCCAGCAGCTTTTCCGCGAGGGTCATCATGATTGCGGCGCCTGCGGCAAATCGGGCCCGTGGAGCGTCACCGCGCCCAGCCAGTCGAGGCGCTCGCCTGCCGCCAGCACCAGCGTCATGCTGTCGTGCACGTCGACCGTCCGGCTGCTGCCCGCCGCATCGACGCGCGCCAAGGTCAATGGCTCGCGGCAGCGAATATTCAGGGTATGGATCGCGGGGTCCCAGCAAGCAACCGCGGCAATGTTCGGCATGGTCTGGTACAGCACGGCGAGCGCGGAGCTGCCATTCTGGCTTGCCAGCAGGGCCGCGGCCAGTCGCTGCAAGCGCACTTGCTGCAATTGCGTGGCCACCACCTCATTGTCCAACACCGCCAGACGCCACAGCAGGGCGAGCTTGCCGTTGCCATACAGCGCGACGTCATCGCGCGGGTTCGCCAAGGTCGTCGCCGGCGGCAGATGTCCGACACCGAATTCGAGCAATTCCGCCACCGCATGCTGCAGCGCCACCTGCTCGCGTCCGCTGTTGAGTGCCTGCTGGTAGGTTTGCGACTGCCGCGCGCGCGCCGCCAGCCGGGTCGACAGTGCGTTCAGGCTCTGCGCCAGCTGACCGATTTCGTCGCTCGATTCGTGGGCGACCCGGGTGCCGTGGTAACCGGCTGCGATGCGCAGCGCGGAGTCCTTGATGTCGCGCAACGGTCGGGTCATCCCTTGCGAAACACGATAGGACACGGAACTCGCCAGCAGCAGCAGCGCCGCGCCGACGAACAGCACCGCGAACAGCGCAAAGCGGGTCTTGTTGCGGATCAGGCCGATATCGACGTCGGCACCGGCCAGCGCCACCACGCGCCCGTCGCTGGCGTAGATCGGTGCGGCCGAGACCTTGATCAGCCCCCATTCCTCCCATTCGCGAATGTCGGAGACGAAGGCCTGCCCGGTAAGCTGGGCGAGGCGAACATCGGAAATCGACTCCGCCGGGACCTCGTCCAGCGCCCCCGGTGGGGAATGGTCGTCGCCTTCAGTACCGTCCAGGATGTAGCGGATCTGGTTCTCGCCCAGATACACGTCAGTGTAAAGGAAGGTCAGACCGGCCAGCACGCCGGTCTTGATGTAGATAGGCCGGTAGCGGGCGAACCAGGGATCACGCTCGCTGAAGTAGCCGGGGGCGAAGTCCTCGGTCACCGCGCCGCTCTCAAGATCGATGCGCAACAGCGAATCGGCGGCTGCGTAAAGCGCATCGCCGACAAAAGCCAGTCCGAGAACCTCGTGCGTGGATGGCTGCAGTGGCAACCGACGCAACACCTTGCCGCCAGCGTCGAACAGCACCACTGCAGAATCGCTGGTGGCCAGGCCGACATAACACGCCGGCAGCGGTGCCGTGCCCAGCAAGGCAACGTCCTCTGCCAGCGTCAGCAGCGGCAGACCGCTCTGCAGCGAACTCAGCTCGCGGCCACGGCGGGCGATCAGCACACCATCGACGTACAGCAGGTCATCGACCGGCGCGGTCATCGGCAACGCCAGTGGCAGAAGCGACGACCGGTCCAGCGCGGCATGCACGGCCAGGCCGTCCCCGGACAGCACCGCTACCCGATCCTGCAGCGCGTCGAAGGCGATCGAGCGCACCGGCGTGGTCTGCGGCGGCGTCAGGGACAGCGCGCCACCATCGGCCGGATCGATCGCCACCACGCTGCCCCGGGTGCTGTCGAAACCCCAAAGTTGGCCATCGCGCCCGGCGGTCAGCGCGTTGATCTGGTGTGGACGCTGGTAGTCGGCATGGCCGTCGCCGTCGGTGAATTCGCCGGCGCCGACGCTGAGCGCGGTCAGCTTCTGGTCGAAACCATGCAGGATGATGTCGTAGGTGGAGTTGTAGACGATCGCGCCCCAGACAGCCGTAGCCACCGCCAGCACCACGGTGAGCGTCAGCAGGATCAGGGTCTGGAATTTCAGGGTCAGCTTCATGCGACCGCCGAAATCGTCTTGAACTGATACAGGCTGATGCCCATCGCCGGGAAAATCTCGATTGCCCGCATCACCACCCGACCGGGCAGCACCAGCGCGCGGCAGCCGCGGGAAACCGCGCGTTCCTGACGCCGCTGGTCACCCATCAACACGCGCTGGCCAAAGGTCGCGCCTGCCGACGCCGTCCAGTTGCCCTTGCTGCGCTGTACCTCGACTTTGCCCTCGGTGATGATGAACAACTCTTCGGTTGCCGCGTCCTCGTCGTAGACCACCTCGCCGGGAGCCCAGCTGTGATCGACGGCGTGATTGGCCAGGTAATCCAGCGCCAGGATGCGTGCGTCGGTGAAGAACTCGGCGCGAACCAGGGCTGCGACGCGGTCGACCGGGTGCGCGGCGAGCGCAAAGTCGACCTCGGTGTCGACGAAGCGCGGCAGCAGCGCGATCAGCCATTCGTTGATCTGGCCGGGGTCGGAGCGGTCGACGCGCGCGCGCAGCAACTCGAAGCCATCCGGCAGACCACGCTCGCGGAAGGCGACGAAGCCGGCCGACGCTTCCAGGGCGATGCTGCTGTCGGTCGCCTGTTTCAATACCTGTTCGACGCTCATCGCCGTGCTGATCGACTGCTGCAGGCCGCTCGATGGCACGGTCGCCTCGATCAGCTCGCAGATACGCTGGAACAGCACGCGCGTGCAGCTCTGCTGGATGGTCTCGATGGCGTTGGCGCGGTCGCGCGGATTGGCAAATGCGAGCGAGGCGCGGATCAAGTCGAAGTCCGGCAGGCGACCGGTGAGGCTGAGTACTTCCAGCACGAACTCCAGACCTTCGGAGGCGGCATCCCGGTAGTAGCGGATCAACACCGTCTCGCCGACGCCCGAGCCGCCACCGGCGAGCAGCGCACGATGTGCCGCGACCGCCGCCTGGGCGCGTCGCAGTTCATCTTCGATGAGCTCCTCGGTGATCAGCAGCAACTGCGGCATCGCCAGCCGACTGAGCGCACGCAAGGCTACCGAGCGCGAGTGGAAAGGCGCCGAGACATTGCGCAACAGGTGGATCACGGCCGGGATCGACTTCAGCCCCATGCCGCTGATGATCGCCTCCAGCCGGCGACTCTCGCCCGACGAGAAGTGCTCGGCGGCCCACAGCAGCGGCGGAATGGCGGCGGTATCGCCGATCTTCTCGACGATGGCGAGGATCAGCATGCGCTCGTCGGAGTTGCCCTCGCGCACCAGCGGCAGCACCGAGGGCAACAGCGAGAGCGTGTCTGGCGAGGCCAGCTTGCGCAACGAGCGCAGGGCTTCGGTGCGCAACTCCGCATCACCTTCGGTCAGGAAGGGCAACAACTCGCTGGCGTGCGGCGGATGCGGGCAATCGCCGATGGCGCGGATGGCATAGCGGCGCGATTCGTGATCGCCCTGCAGCAGGCCGCGGATCTCGTCCACCGCCAGCAGGACTTCGCCGAGACGACCGCCGTTCCAGCGCGCCACGGCGATCGCGGCAAGATGCGAGGGATGCTCGGAACGTCGCCACGCCTGCAGGCGGCGCACCGGAAACGCGCCACTCGAGGTGAATTCGTCGAGCACATCCGGCTCCGCCGGACCCTGATCGCTCTCCAGCCACAGCAGCGTCTCGGCGAGCGCCTCGGTATCGCCCTGGCGCAGTAGCCCGGAGATCTCGTAGCGCAGGCTGTCCGCTTCTTCGAATTCGCGGTAGACAGGAAATTCAGCAGGGCGGCACGCGCCGCCGAGTCCTGCAGTCGCCACAGCAACTCGACCGCCAGCAGTTGCTGGTCGCGCGCTCCGGAAAATGCCGTGTTGCGCAACAGCGTGAAGTCGGCGGCAGTCAGCTGGCGGCGCCAGGCCGCTTCCGGGTTGGCGAAATCCAGCCAGTCCCCACGCAGGTTGATCGCCAGCGCGCGCACATAGTTCTGGCGGATGAAGGCGGCGATCGCCAGCGCGAGACAGGCAACCAGCAGGCCGGTCAGTGCCAGGTTGTCCGGATCGACGTGGGTGGCCGAGTAATACAGCAGCAAGCCGGTGCTGGCGCTCGCCGCGGGTTCGGCCATCGCTTCGATGAAGGTGCGCAACTGCCGCTTCACGCCCGCCGGCAGCGCGTTGTAAAGCAGGTTGATGTTGTTGAACTCGATGGCGACGAACAGGCTCTGGTAGGCATAGAAAGCCACCAGCGCCGCCGCGAATCCGTGGAACAGGTAGAAAAAGACGAAGGCGCCCAGATAGGCCAGCGGCACCACCAGCGCGGTGCTGCCGACACCGATGCGGCCGACGATGCGGTTGAAGAAGAACAGGTTGATGATCAGGGTCAGCGCCCCGGCCACGGCGTACAGTCCGCCCAGCAATGAGGCCAGACCGTCGGCATTGCGACCCAGCGAGAACACGCCCAGGGTGAGGAACTCGAGACCGCTGGTCAGCGAGACCATCACGAAACAGATCACCGCCACGGCCAGTGCAAACGGCGAGGACTGGAAGGTGGCAAAAATGAAGCGGACCAGCCGCGGCAACGACATCGCCTCGTCGGACTGGGCGTCGTCGGTGGCGATCGGCCTGAAGCGGCGCAGCACGATCAGGAACACCGGGAAGGTGATGATGGCCACCACCGACCACACCAGGAACAATTTCGACGCCGGCACGATGCCCGACAAGCCGGTGACCAGACCACCGCCGAGCATGGCTCCGGCCGAACTGCCGGCCGCGATCAGACCGTACAGGCGCTTGCCGTCGAGGATGCTGAAATAGTCGTCGGTGAAATTCCAGAACAGCGAATACAGCGCGATGAACCAGAGGCCGGCGTAGAACTTGATGGCGAACAGGAACCACGGCGCGGCGCCAAAGTAGTCGCCGCCGATGCCGATGGCGAGTCCGCCGATCACCAGCATCGTCAGGGTGACGCGGAACACCGCGCGGGTGCCGAGCTTGCCGATCAGCAGCGAGTAGATCGGCGCGTACACCGCCATCACCAGCGGCATGAAGATGAACACCAGCGGCAGCATCTCGATGCCCAGACCCGCCAGGAACAGCGAGTCGGCAGCGACCATGCCGATCGCCACGCCGGCCTGCAGCATGCCGGCGAGCAGTGCGAACCACAGCACCTTGTTGCCCTCGTCGGGCAGTACCTGGAACAGGCGGCGGAACTGAATCAGCATCGAGGGTCTGCGCTAACCGGCGACACGTGCCGCTGGGCGTCGCACCAGCAGAACGTGACTGACATGGTTGTGCGCCTCGCTGCGGTATCCCGGATGTGCCGACTCCAGCCATTCACGACGGCCCGAATGCAGCAGTTCGAAGCCGGCGGCGACGAGCAGTTCCTCGGCGGCCTGCGGCTCGACGAAGCGGTAGAAATAGGAACTCTGGTAGAGAAACGCATCCTTGCCGAGTGCGTGCATGTCCAATCCGGCGACACCGTCGTCGAAGCCGGGGATGTTGCAGAGCAGCAGGCCGCCGGGCTTCAGGATGTGATAGAGCTCGGCCAGCACCGCTTCGGCATTCGGCAGGGTCTCGAAGACATCGAGCATCGTGATGCCATCGAAGCTGGCGCTCGAGTAGCCGGTTGCGGTCAGGTCGGCGACGCGGCAATGCACGCGGCGACGCAAGGACGCCGGGATCTTGTCGAGCGCATGGCTGGAGGCATCGACGGCGTGCACCTCGCTGGCTCCGCACTCCAGCAGGAAGGGCAGATTGCGGCCTTCGCCGGCGCCGGCGTCGAGCAGGCGCGACGGCGCCACCAGCGATTCCTTGAATGCGTCGGTGAAGTCGCCGAGGAAGGGCAGCAGGTCGCTGCCCCAGACCAGTTCCGGCGTCGACGCATACAACTGGTCCCAGGCGTGAATGTTGGCGTCGGCCAGCTGGTCGGCGTCGACACCGGGCGCCAGATGGGAAACGGGGATCAGATGTTCGGTCATTTCGTTTCGCAGGCAATGCTGGCTGGCCATCGACGCACCGTACCCGCCGGCGTTGAGAAAACACAAGAGATCGCCCTCGCTGACCGGCGGCAACGCGCAGTCCTCCGCCCACAGATCCAGCGCTTCGTTGAGGTTGCCGGCGATAGTAACCTGCTGCGGGGCGCCAGGCTCACGCCGAGCAGGCGCCGCGATCAATGGCAGCCGGTAGAACGCCGGTTCCGGATGCAGGTTGAATCCCGCGTTCACGCCGACAAAGCAGCGCCCGCCCTTGGTTTCGACCTGGGTGATCTCGGTGAGCAGGGCGCCGGCATCCTTGACCAGATAGTCGCCAGGCTCGATCGTCAGAACGAGGCCCCGATGGGCGAAGTGTCGGCGCACCAGCGCTGACCATGCAGCCAGATCAAGCTCCTGGTCGCCCGCCACCAGCGGAATACCGAGCCCGCCGCCGAGATTCAGCGCGGTGATCCCCGGCGCAGCGTCAAGGAATTCGCCGATGCGCGTGCAGACTTGATCCAGCGCCTCCAGTTGCGGCGTCAGAAAACCGCAGCCGGCGTGGCAATGCAGACCGGTCAGCTTGAGGCCGAGCGCGTTCGCCAGCGCCAGCGCCTCGGCAAAACGGTCGAGATAGACGCCGAACTTGCTCGGCTTGGCGCCGGAGTAAGTCACCAGCGAGTTGTAGCCCAGACCGCTGGCCGGATTGATGCGCAGCCCGACCTCGCGCCCTGGCGACACCTGGGCGAGGCGTCGCAGCGCCGTCAGCGAATCGGCATTCACCCAGACCTGCGGCCAATCGGCCAGGGCGCTGTAATCGGCCCGGCTCAGGCAGCCCGAGGTGAAGGACAGGTCAGACTCGCGATAGCCGCAGCCCAGCGCATGGCGAATCTCGCCCGGGGAGCAGACGTCGAGGCCGATGCCCAGGCCGCGCAGATGCGCCAGCAAGGGTGCATGGCGGTTTGACTTCATGGCGTACAGCAGGCGCACTGGCACGCCGACACCGGCCAGCGCCGAGCGCAACCGGGCCACGTTCTGGCTGACCCGCGAGGCGCTGTAGACGTAGGCCGGCGTGCCGGTCTCGCGCGCCAGATCGCTGGCCTTTCGACCACCCAGCCACAGCTCGCCCGCCGCATCGTAATGACGGTCGGCGCGCTCCCACCATTCGGCGGTCACAGAACTCGGGCGAAGACTGCTCGGCAATGGAAGATCGGCCCTGCATTTCGGTGGGTGGAATCGACGGCTTCGCTATCGAAGCAGTATCGAACTAGGGACCCTCTGAACAAGTTCGCGGCTCGCAGAACTTGTTCAGAGGGTCCCTGGAGGGCAATCCGGGGACATCCGCCCGTTGCCCAGCATAGAAAATCCACCCCCGCTGCGCCATCACCGAGAATGACTCGCAATCGTGTGCAGGACGCCACAAGCGCTTGAAATGCAACCAAAGGTGCCGCCGGGTCTGCGCTATTGCATTGCCATCCGGTAAAGCTCCTGCCAGTGGTGCAGGCAGTTCTCGCGCGTCGGGTGCAGGCGGCCGGGGATGTAGGCACCGCTGGCAAAGGCGCGTTGCAGGCGCACGCAGATGGCGAAATCTTCCTGCTGGGTGATTTCGGACAATTCCAGGTCCCGGGCGATGCGCGCCGCCTCGCGCTGCGCCGTACCCGGTGCGTAGTAGTGCTCGGATTCGATGCGGCAACGGTCGACGCCGTTTGCGCGCACCCGGTTGATCTGCAGACCGCCGGGCAGCACGTCCAGCATGGTGTTCGGCCACAGGTAGACATACAGGACGTCGCCCGCACCGTAGAAACTGGCGCTGCTCTGAAGCGGGCTGCGCTGCAGCGAATGCCAGCTGCCGGTCGCGGTGACATAGCGCTTGTAGTCGATCAGCGCGTTCAATGCCGGATGCACATGCGGCACATGGTAGCCCTCGAGAAAATTCTCGACGTAGACCTTCCAGTTGCAGTGGACGTCGTAATCGACGCGACCGTGCAACAGGTAACTGTCCAGATCATGGCCCACCAGCTGCGCGTCGATGCCGTCAATGAACTCGGCGAAGGGCGGCGTGGCCGGATCCAGCGCGACGAACACCAGGCCATGCCACTGTTCCACCCGCGCCGACGGCAAGCGCACGCCGGACAGCGGCATCCCGCCGATACTGTCCAGCTCCGGGCCGCACTTCAGGCAGCCGGCCAGGTCGTAGGACCAGCCGTGGTAACGACAGCGCAACTGCTGGATGCCGCAGCCGTCCGCAGTCGCCAGCGGCCCGCCGAGATGACGGCAGATGTTGGACAGTGCGCGCAGCGCGCCGGTCTCGTCGCGCAGCAGCAGCAGCGGCCGGCCGGCGACATCGACGACGATATGGTCGCCCGGCGTTGGCAGGCGCGATGCATGCGCGACGTACTGCCAGCTGCGGGCGAGCACGGCATCGCTCTCGATCCGGAGGATTTCAGGATCGGTGTAGACCGAGCCGGGCAGGCCGACGGCCTGGTTCAGCGGCTGCGGATCGCGCCAGTCGGCAGATGCAGTGATAGTCATGAACGCTAACCTGAGCAGGATGCGCCGAGCGCAGCGATGGGCATCGTTCGCGCTGGCGGTTGACCTCATTCTATCGATGCAGCTCCGCTGCGCTCAGCACATCCTGTGCAGTGCTGGCTCTGGTGGGTCCCCGGCAGCGGACTGCAATCGTAATCAGCTCACGCCCGCCACGCGGCCGCATTACCATCGGCGACGTCCCGCCCCGACCCGGCTCGCCGACCATGCGCCGCATCGAATCCGTGCTTCCCATCGTGCTCACGGCTGCGCTTGCGGCCTGCGTCCAGGCGCCAACCCGCGTTGCGCCGGTCGATCCCTACCAGCCGCAGCCCTACGTGCAGATAAAGACGCCGGAGTGGGCGAAGTCGGCGACCATCTACCAGCTCAATACGCGCCAGTTCACCGCCGAGGGCACCTTTCGCGCCGCCGAAAAGCAGCTGCCGCGCCTCAAGGCGCTCGGCGCCGACATCATCTGGCTGATGCCGATCCACGCCATCGGCGTCAAGAATCGCAAGGGCACGCTCGGTAGTCCGTATTCGGTCAAGGACTATTTCAGCGTCAACCCGGAGTTCGGCACCGAGGCCGACCTGCGCGCCTTCATCGCCAGCGCGCATGGCCTGGGCATGAAAGTGATCCTCGACTGGGTCGCCAACCACACCGCCTGGGACAACCCGCTGGTTGCTGAGCACCCGGACTGGTACGAGCGCGACTGGAAGGGCGCGCTGCGACCGACACCGTGGTGGGACTGGTCGGACATCATCGATCTGGATTTTCGCCAGCCGGGCCTGCGCAAGTACATGACCGAAGCGCTCAAATACTGGGTGCGCGAGTTCGACGTCGATGGTTATCGCTGCGACGTCGCCGGCTTCGTGCCGCTCGACTTCTGGAACAACGCGCGCGCCGAACTCGACGCGATCAAGCCGGTGTTCATGCTCGCCGAGTGGGAAATGCGCGACATGCACGCGCGCGCCTTCGACATGACCTACGCCTGGAGCTGGAACGAGGCGATGCAGAACATTGCCGCCGGCAAGGCCGACGTCAACAAGCTCTATGTCTATTACTCGTGGAACGAGAGCGCCTACCCCAGGGAGGCGCTGCGCATGACCTACACCAGCAACCACGACGCCAATGCCTGGGAAGGCACCGCGCCCGAGCGCTACGGCGATGCGCTGCCGGCCGCGGTGGTGCTCAGCGTGGTCGGCGAGGGCATGCCGCTGATCTACAACAGCCAGGAGGCCGGTGAGAGCAAGCGCCTGAAGTTCTTCGAGCGCGATCCGATCGTGTGGCAGCCGCATCCGATCGGCGAGCTCTACGCCAGCCTGTTCGCACTGAAAAAGCAGCAATCGGCGCTGTGGAACGGCAAGTGGGGCGCGCGCATGGTGCATGTGCCCAACAGCAACAACAACAAGGTATTGAGCTTCGTGCGCCAGGACGAGCGCAGCAAGGTATTCGTGGTGATCAATTTCACCGCGCAGCCGCAGCAGGTCAGGCTGCACGAAGGCCTGTATCCGGGCAGCTATGTCGAGCATTTCTCCGGCGAGCGCGTGGAGCTGGCGGCGGAAACCAGCCTCGATCTCGGGCCGTGGGCATATCGGGTGTACCTGCGCCCCTGATTTCGCCGTTGGAGCGGGTTCATCCCGCGAGCTTTTCAGCGGTTGACCAAAGATCCAGGGCATCGCGCGCAAGCGCGCTCCTACAAGCTCGCAGGAATCCCGCGCAGGATGTGTAGGAGCGCGCTCGCGCGCGATGTTTTTCGGCTAGCAAACCCCATTCACGACATTCACCCGCCGCTTGCGTGCATGCTTCCGGACTGAGCCCGAAGACGCCGCCCGATGCCTGCAACTGCCGAAGACCTGGCCTACGCCACCTACATGCTGCAATGGATCGACCGCCTGGACTGGCCGGCGTTGCCGGTCGCTGACGAAACCCTGCCGGCGCTGCGTGCTTTCTGGACCGCCTCGGCCGATAGCGATCTCGATGCCATCAACGCCCGCCTGTGGGCCTGGGTGGATGCCAACGGCGGGGCGCAATCGCCAACCGACAAGGCGATGATCCTGGCGCGCATGCTGCTCTGCCTGGCGGCGGTGCCCAACCGCGAGCTGCAGGCGGTGGGCTACTTTGAGGAGCTGCTGGCCAACTACGGCGTGCCGCGCGAGCAGATCCGCCCAAACCTGCCGCCCGGACCGAATGTCGCCCGCGCTCCCAACGCACCCGCTGCGGCAACCGCGACCGGGTCGCACGAAAAGCACAAGACCCAGGTGCTGTGGGCCTTTGCCGTGGTCAGCTTCGTCTCCGGCGCGCACGCGGCAAGCAGCGGTGTCACCGAAGTTGCCGGCCCGATCGAACTCGGCCTGGTGTTCGTGATGATCACGCTGATCTTTCTCTGGTACCGCATCGACGCCGATCAGCACGGCTTCAAACGCAGCGCGTTCATGAACGTCAGCATCGTCATGGTTGCCGCCATTGCGGTGCCGTACTACCTGATCCGCTCGCGCGGCTGGCAGCACGGCCAGATCGCCGTGCTCAAGGCGGTGCTGGTGTTTCTCGGCTCGATTGCGCTGTCGGCATTGGGCGGCATGCTGTTCGGACAGCCGCCGGCCTGACCCGATCGCGGCGATGCGCATTGATCGCGTGCCATCGAGCAGCAATCGATGCGGTTCGCTGCGCTGGCTCACGGGCGCGGCTGCAGTCATCATTTGCGGCGTCCAGTCGCGCACCGGGGGTCGGCGATGACCGAAGCGAAGACCGCAGCGAAGACCGAAGCAAAGAAGGGCTCGTGCAACTGCGGCCGAGTGAGCTTCGAAGTCACCGGCGAGCTAAAGGCGCCCGACGCTTGCCACTGCGTGCAGTGTCGCAAACAGTCCGGACACTACCTCGTGTCGACCAATGTGCCGCGCGCAGCGCTGACGGTTCACGGTGCCGAACACATCACCTGGTACCAGTCCTCGGCCAAGGTCCGGCGCGGCTTCTGCTCGGTGTGCGGCTGCGCGCTGTTCTGGGATCCGCCGGCGACACACGACTGGACCGGCGTGGCGATGGGCGCCTTCGATTCGCCGACCGGCACCCACATCGAGATCCACATCTTTGTTGCCGAGAAGGGCGATTACTACGAGATCACCGACGGCTTGCCGCAGAACGCGCATTGACGGCGAGAGCTTTCGCGCGCGAGCGCGCTCCTACAAATGCTCAGTGAGTCCACGCAAGATTTGTAGGAGCGCGCTCGCGCGCGATGCTTCTTCGCGACACACCGCCGGCGGCTGCTCAATCGATGCGGTTCGCTGTGCTCACCACATCCTTCTACGAACTGCAGGACAACATCGAACATCCCGCCCGCTCGCGCGCCCACTCGGGTCGGCGCGCGGCGAAGCGTTCGCGGCCGGGTTGCACGCAGTACGGCTGGCGCAGCGTGGCCATCCATTGCTGCAGCACGCTGACATCGCCCTGCTCGGCGGCGTCGATCGCCAGTTGCGCCAGATAGTTGCGCGGCACGTAGAGCGGGTTGATGGCGTCCATCGCTGCGCGGCGTTCGCTCGCCGGGCGTGGGTCGGCCAAGGAGCGCGCGGCATAGGCCTGCAGCCAGGCGTTCCAGTCGACAGCGCCCTTGGCAATCCGCTCCGGTGCGTAGAAGGCCGGCGCCAGCGTGCCCATGGCCGGCGCGGACAGATCGAGATCGGCCAGATGACGGAATGCCAGCGTCACGTCGACCTCGTCGCGCTGCAGCAGGCGGAAGAAATCCTGTGCCAGTTCCAGCTCGACCTCGCCCAGCGTCGGCCAGCCGAAGCGCGCCGCGGTCAGCCGCGCGTGTTCGGCGGCGAACACGCTGGCGTAGCGCTTCAGGCCCTCGTGCAGCGGCGCCTGGTCGGGGAACAGGGCCACCAGCGCGCCGGCCAGTGCGGACAGGTTCCACTGGCCGATCTGCGGCTGCTGGCCATAGGCGTAGCGCCGGCCTTCGAAATCGGTGGTGTTCGGCGTCCACTGCGGGTCGAAGGGTTCCAGCCAGCCGTAGGGGCCGTAATCGATGGTCAGCCCGAGGATCGACAGGTTGTCGGTATTCATCACGCCGTGCACGAAGCCGACGCGCATCCACTGCGCGATCAGCCGCGCGGTGCGCTCGCAGACCTCGATGAACCACGCGGCGCGCCGTTGCTCCATCGACCCGGTCAGCTGCGGATAGTCGCGCGCCAGCGTGAAGTCGACCAGTTTCTCCAGCAGTGGCAGGTCCTTGCGCGACGCCGGCAGTTCGAAATGGCCGAAGCGGATGAACGAGGGCGCGACGCGACAGACGATGGCGCCGGGCTCGGCGCGCGCATTGCCGTTGTAGAACATGTCGCGCACAACCTCGTCGCCGGTGGCCACCAGCGACAGCGCGCGCGTGGTCGGCACGCCCAAGGCATGCATCGCCTCGGAACAGACGAACTCGCGCAGCGAGGAGCGCAGCACCGCGCGGCCGTCGGCGTGGCGCGAATACGGCGTACGCCCGGCACCCTTGAGCTGCAGTTCATGGCGCTGGCCGTCGGCGCCGATCACCTCGCCGAGGCTGATCGCGCGGCCATCGCCGAGCTGTCCGGCCCAATGACCGAACTGGTGGCCGCCGTAATTGCTCGCCCACGGGTCCATGCCCGGCCACTGTGCGTTGCCGGCAAAGACCTGGGCGAAGTCTTCAGACTCGACCTGTGCCCCGGAGAGGCCGATTGCTGCCGCGACCTCTGCCGAGTAGGCCAGCAGCTTCGGCGCGGCCACCGGTGTCGGCAGCACGCGCGAGTACGCGGCGCCGAGCACCTGGCGCGTGTGCGTGCTGGGGTCGGGGTCGCCGGGGAGTTCGGCGAGGAAGCGGTTGTCGAAGGCGAGATCGGGCAAGGAGGCCAGTTAACGAGGCGTCCAGGTTAGAGCAGCGCGCATGAAGGAACGATAGCGGTGCTGACGGAACCGCGTTTCTGCGATCGCGCGCAAGCGCGCTCCTACACATCTTGCCAGGCGTCCAGGCGCAGGATTTGCGACGTGCACGCGCGGGGGCGGCTCGCGCGCGAGCCTTTGCCTCTATTTCGCAGCCGGAATCGCGCTGACGAACCCGTCCTGCAAGGCATCCAGCGCCTGGATGCCGAGCGCGCCCAGATCCGGCTGGCCGTCGTTTTCGAACCAGTAGCGCATCGTCGCGCGGATCACGCCGATTGCCGCGCCCGCCAGCATGCGGGCGCGCAAAGCTGTGTGTTGGCTGCCGGCGAAGCGCTGTTCGAAGGCCTGCGCCATCGCCAGTTCCCAGTCCTGATCGATCTCGTGCTCGCGCGCGATCAGCGAGGGCACCGACTGGATCAGCCGCTGCTGGGCGATCAGCTGCTCGCGATTGGCGGCGTACTCGCGCGCCAGCCGCTGGGCGATCGCGCGCAGCGATGCGAACGGGCTTTCGCCCGCGGGCGCGCCTTCGAGCAGCTCCAGAAAGCGCTCCAGGCGCTCGGCGCGATGCGGAAAAGCGAGCGCCTCCTTGTTGGCGAAATAGCGGAAAAACGTGCGCCGGCTGATGTCGATGTCGGCGCAGATGTCGTCGAGCGTGGTGGCGTCGAAACCGTCGCGATGGAAACGCCGGTTGGCGGCGCGCACCAGGGCGCGCCGGGTGGCGTCCTTCTTGGTTTCGCGCAGGCGTGTGGGTGACTTCGTCATGGCACAAGCATATAAGGACGCTTCGGGCAAAACGCCACTCAGTGCCAAATTACTCACAGTGCCAAATTCCGCGCTACGCAAAGTCGAAATTGCCGCGACCGAGCTGTTTTGGTCGCCCGGTACCACCGCTGCGGCCTTCACGCCGGCCGCCATCGCCGCCTGTGCCGCGCGACCACGCACGACTGCTTTTGTGCTGCGTGATCCGGACAGCGGCGCCATCGGCGTTGGCCTCGATGGCTCGGTAAGCCTCGACCCCGTGCCCCGTGCCCCGTCCCCCGTGCCCCAGGTCATCGGCATGCTGCCGCCACTGTACCCCGAATGGCTCGGCAACCGCGGCTTTGCCGAAATCCACGGCACGCGCTTCGCTTACATCGGCGGCGCCATGGCCAACGGCATCGCCACGACGCGCATGGTGATCGAACTGGCGCGCACCGGCTGTCTGGGCTTTTTCGGCGCCGCTGGACTGTCGCTGGCGCGCATCGAGAAAGCCATCGACGAGTTGCAGGCGGCGCTCGACCCGGCGGGCTTGCCCTGGGGCGTCAACCTGATCCACAGCCCGGCCGAACCGGCGCACGAGGAAGCCGTGGCCGAGCTGTTGCTCCGCCGGGGCGTGCGCTGCGTCGAGGCCTCGGCCTATCTGCGCCTGACCCAGGCGGTGGTGCGCTACGCCTGCAGCGGCCTGACGCGCGCGGCTGATGGCAGCGTCGTGCGCCGCAACCGCGTGATCGCCAAGATCTCGCGTTCCGAAGTGGCGCGTCAGTTCCTCAATCCGGCGCCCTCGGCGCTGCTGCAGAAGCTGGTCGAGCGTGGTCAACTGACACCGCTGGAAGCGGAGCTGGCGGCGACGATCCCATTGGCCGAAGACCTCACCTGCGAGTCCGATTCCGGTGGCCATACCGACAATCGCCCGCTGGCGGTGCTGATCCCGGAAATCGCCGGGCTGCGCACGCGCATCGTCGCTGAACGCGGATACCGCTGCGCCATCCGCATCGGCGCTGCCGGTGGTCTGGGTACGCCGGCTGCGGTCGCCGCCGCCTTTGCACTGGGCGCGGACTACGTGCAGACCGGCTCGGTCAACCAGGCCTGCGTCGAGTCGGGCTTGAGCGCCGTCGCCCGCGCGCAGCTGGCACAGGCAGACATGGCCGATGTCGCGATGGCGCCGGCCGCCGACATGTTCGAGATGGGCGTCGATGTGCAGGTGCTGCGTCGCGGCACCTTGTTCGCGCCGCGCGCGCGCAAGCTCTACGAGTTGTATCGCGCGCATCCCTCGCTCGACGCGATCCCGGCGGAGGATCGCGAAAAGGTCGAGAGCGGCATGCTGCGCGCCAGCTTCGACGAGGCGTGGGCCTCGACGCACACCTTCTGGATGGGCCGCGATCCGAAACAGGTCGAGCGCGCCGAGCGCGATCCCAAGCACAAGATGGCGCTGGTGTTCCGCGGCTACCTGGGCCTGGCCAGCCGCTGGGCCATCGACGGCGTTGCCGAGCGCGCGTCGGACTACCAGATCTGGTGCGGCCCGGCGATGGGCGCGTTCAACACCTGGGCCAAGGGCAGCTTCCTCGAAGACCCCGAGCAGCGCACGGTGGCGCAGGTCGCCCGCAACCTGCTGGAAGGCGCCGCCGTGGTCACCCGCGCGCAGCAGTTGCGCAGCTACGGTGCGCCGGTGCCGGCGGAAGCGTTCGACTACCGACCGCGGGCGCTCGGGTGAGGGTCCGCCCCGGGGGCCGGCGAGCGGGTTCGGCGCCCGCCGACCCCCTTCGTCCGGAGCCCTGAGCGCGGCCGGCATGACCAGAGCGCCGCTCTGACTCGCGAGACCCGAAGAACCGCAAGCCAGCCCATCGCCATCGTCGGCGTCAGCGCCCTGTTCCCCGGCTCCTCCGACGCAGGCGGCTTCTGGCGCGACATCCTGGCGGGGCGCGATCTGATCGGCGATGTGCCGGCGACGCACTGGCGCATCGACGACTACTACGACGCCGATCCGTCGGCAGCGGACAAGACCTACGCCAGGCGCGGTGGCTTCCTCAGCCCGGTCGATTTCGACGCGCTCGGCTGGGGTGTGCCGCCCTCCACTTTGCCGGCGACCGACACCTCGCAACTGCTGGCGCTGATCGTCGCCCAGGCGGTGCTGCAGGACGCCGCGCGCGAGCAGTTCGAAACCATGGACCGCTCGCGCATTTCGGTGATCCTCGGCGTGACCTCGGCGCAGGAGCTGTTGTTCTCGATGGTGTCGCGGCTGCAGAAGCCGGTGTGGGTCAAGGCGCTGCGCGAGACCGGTATTCCCGAGGACGAGGTGCAGGCCGCCTGCGCGCGCATCGCCGCGCATTACGTGCCGTGGCAGGAAGCGAGTTTTCCCGGCCTGCTCGGCAATGTGGTCGCCGGGCGCATCGCCAACCGGCTGAATCTGGGTGGCACCAACTGCGTCACCGATGCGGCCTGCGCGTCCTCGTTGAGCGCGCTGGCGATGGCGGTCAGCGAGCTGCAGCTCGGCCACAGCGATCTGGCCATTGCCGGCGGCGTCGACACGCTCAACGACATCTTCATGTACATGTGCTTCTCGAAGACGCCGGCGCTGTCGCCGAGCGGCGACTGCCGGCCGTTCAGCGACAAGGCCGACGGCACCATGCTCGGCGAGGGCCTGGGCATGGTCGCGCTCAAGCGCCTGGCGGATGCCGAGCGCGATGGCGATCGCATCTACGCGGTGCTGCGCGGCATCGGCACCGCCAGCGACGGGCGCTCCAAGAGCGTCTACGCGCCGGTGTCCGCCGGCCAGGCGCAAGCCCTGCGCCGCGCCTACGACGCCGCCGGTTACGGACCCGAGACCATCGAATTGGTCGAAGCGCACGGCACCGGCACCAAGGCCGGTGACGTCGCCGAGTTCGAAGGCCTGCGCAGCGTCTACGCACCCGCCGGTGGCGGGCGCGAACAGTGGTGCGCGCTCGGCTCGGTGAAGAGCCAGATCGGCCACACCAAGGCCGCCGCCGGCGCCGCGGGCCTCTTCAAGGCCGTGATGGCGCTGCACCACAAGGTGCTGCCGCCGACGATCAAGGTCGAGCGGCCGGATCCGCGCCTCGACATCGACTCCAGTCCGTTTTACCTCAATACCCGTGCGCGACCGTGGATCCGCGCCAGCGACCACCCGCGTCGCGCCGCGGTCAGCGCCTTCGGTTTCGGTGGCTCCAACTTCCACGTCACGCTGGAGGAATACACCGGCCCGGCGCCGCGCGCGCAGCGGCTGGCGACGCAGTCGTGCGAGCTGGTGTTGCTGCGGGCGAGCAGCGTGGACCCACTGATCGCGCAAGCCGAGGCAATGTTGCAGAGCGAGTTGCCACTGGGGAATCTGGCGCATGCCAGTCGCCAGGACTGGGATGCCACCGCGCCGCGCCGACTGGCGCTGGTCGCCGGAAATCTGGATGTCCTGAAATCGCGCCTGCGCGACGCCATCGCGCGCATCCGCTCCGCCCCGGAAACGGCATTCGCGCTGGCCGACGGCAGCAGCTACGGCATCGGCGCCATAGCCGGCAAAGTCGCGCTGCTGTTCCCGGGACAGGGCAGCCAGTACCTGGAGATGGGCGCGGCGCTGGCGATGCAGTTCGATGCGGCGCGACAGGTGTGGGATCGCGCCGCGGATACGGAAACATGTAGGAGCGCGCTTGCGCGCGAAAACGGCATCGCGACCAAGGTCGCTCCCACAAAAACCGCGCGGCACCTGCACCACATCGTCTTCCCACGCCCCACCTTCAACCCCGACGCCGAAGCCGCCAACCGCGCCACGCTGACCGCCACCGAATGGGCGCAGCCTGCGCTGGCGGCACACTCGATGGCCCTGCTGGCCCTGCTGCGTGAACTCGGCATCGATGCCGACATGTGCGCCGGCCTTAGCTTCGGCGAACTCACAGCACTGCATGCTGGCGGCGTGTTCGATGCGAACGACACGCTGGCCCTGGCCCGCGCCCGCGGCGAGGCGACGCGCTATGCCGCGCGCCATCCAGGTGCGATGACCGCGCTGTCCGAACCGATCGAGCGCGTGCGCGAACTGCTCGCCGCGCACCCCGATGTGGTGATCGCCAATCACAACGGCCCGCGCCAGGTGGTGGTCTCCGGGGCCACTGGAAGCCATCGCCCGTTTCGAGGCGCAACTTGCCGCCGCGCGCATCGGCCACACCCGACTGCCGGTCGCCAGCGCCTTTCATTCGAGCGTCGTCGCCGAAGCCAGCACTGACTTCGAGCAAGCGCTGCTGCCGATCGCGATCGGGCCGGCGCGGATGCCGGTGTATGCCAACACGAACGCTGCAATCTATCCCGACGACGCTGAGACGGTGCGCCAGCAACTGGCGCAGCAGCTCGCCCGTCCGGTGCGCTTCGTCGAGATGATCGAAGCGATGTACGCCGACGGCGCGCGCGTGTTCGTCGAGGTCGGCGCGGGGCAGGTGCTGACAGGTCTGGTTGGCGCGATCCTCGGCGAGCGCGCACACAGCGCCATCGCGCTTGACCGCAAAGGCCGCGACGGCGTCGAAACGCTGCTGATCGGCCTGGCGCGACTGGCAGCCGCCGGCGTGCCGATGCAGCCGCAGCGCCTGTTTGCCGATGTGCGCCTTGCGCCGACGGTGGCAGCCAAGCCCAAGCACGCCATCGCCATCTCCGGCAGCAATGTCGGCAAGCCCTACCCGCCGGTCGATGGCAGCGCGCTGCCGGGACCGAATCCGCCGCGCGTGTTGGATCCCGGAGTCGGATCGTGCGGTCACGCTGCCGCAAGGCGAGCTACGCGAGGTTGCCGGCCATGCCAGGCCTGCCGAAGCCGCGCGGGCAACCTGACCTACTTCCCCCTGAAACTGCCGCCCACCCTGGATCCGAATCGATGCCCGCAAGCCGCGAACTCCCCGCCGACTGGTTGCTCGCCTTCCAGGACATGCAAGCGCAGACCGCGGCCGCGCACGAGAGCTTCCAGCGCGCCATGGCGGAAAGCCACACGGCGTATCTGAAACTGGCGGAGACCGCATTGGGCGGCTGGAGTGCCTTGCTGCACGCACGCGCACAGCGGCGCCGGCCCGGCGCGCGCGGTCCGCCCCATGCCGCGCCGGCGGCCGCGGCTCCGCCGAAAGCGCCGGGCGCCGCGCGGACCGACACGCCCGCCGAGCCCGGCCGCGCGCGGACCCGGCCTACGCCGGTGTGGGAGCGGGCGGTCCCGCGAGCCTTCCATCACCCGGCGAAGATCGCGGGCAGAGCCCGCTCCACAGGGTCGCGACGTGCACGGCGCTCCTGCGCAGCGATCGATCTGCCGGCCCTGCTGCTCGCCATCGTCGCCGACAAGACCGGCTACCCGGTCGACATGTTGAACCTGGACATGGACCTGGAAGGCGATCTGGGCATCGATTCGATCAAGCGCGTCGAGATCCTCGCCGCCGTTGACGAACGCGCGCCGCAGCTGCCGAAAGTCGATCGCGCACGGTTGGGGGCGATGCGCACGCTGGCGGAGATCGTGGTCGCGCTGGGGACGGGGCACCTGCACGGGGCGGGGGGCACCGGCAGAGCCTGCCCGCGGGTCCGCAGATCGCGCGCCGCCGCCATGACGCCACGAGCCCCGCATACCCGTCGCCCCATGCCCGGGCCGATTGACCTGCCGGCGCTGCTGCTGTCCATCGTCGCCGACAAGACCGGCTACCCGGTCGACATGCTGAATCTGGACATGGACCTCGAAGGCGATCTGGGCATCGATTCGATCAAGCGCGTGGAAATTCTCGCGGCGGTCGACGAGCGCGCGCCGGACTTGCCCAAGGTCGATCGCGCCCGCCTGGGCGCGATGCGCACGCTGGCGGAGATCGTCGCGGCGCTGGGGGACGGGACACGGGGCACGGGGCACGGGGCACGGGAAGAGCGCGCGCACCGGGAGCCCGCGCTTTGATCCTGATCCGATGGAGGCGCCGAGTCCGAGCATTGCCTCGATGCAATCCCGTGCCCCGTGCCCCGTGCCCCATGCCCCGCCTCTCGGCCGCTTCGAGCTCGACCTGATCCCCGCGCCCGCCACCGGCCTCGCCATGCCCGGCCTGCTCGGTGGCGATCCGCTATGGATCGTCGGCCACGAGACCGTTGGTGTAGCCCTGGCCGGCGAACTGCAACGCCGCGGCGTGCACGCGCAAGCGGTGTCGACGCTGCCCGAGGGCGCCAGCGCCTGCATCTTCCTCGGCGGCTTGCGGGACTTTGCAGACATCGACGCCGCCGCGCAGCTGAACTTCGAGGCCTTCGACCTCGCGCGCCAGCTGGCGCCGCGCCTGCAGTCGTCGGCCGGACTGTTGGTGACGGTGCAGGACACCGGCGGCGACTTCGGCCTGTCCGAGATGCCGGAACTGCGCGCATGGGCGCCGGCCTGCCGGCGCTGGTCAAGACCTGCGCGCTGGAGTGGCCGCAGGCGGCGCTCAAGGCGATCGACATCGAAACGGGTGACCGTGACGCGGCGACCCTGGCCAGCGCCATCGCCGACGAACTGCTGACCGGCGGCGGCGAAATCGAGATCGCGCTGGGCGCCGACGGCGCGCGCCGGACGCTGCGCAGCGCCCCACGATCCGCGCGAGCGACTGATCCGCTGATCGCAGAGGGCGATGTCGTGGTCGTCTCCGGCGGCGCGCGCGGGGTCACCGCGGCGTGCCTGCTCGAATGGGCCAGCGCCTGTCGCGCCCGTTTCATCTTGCTTGGACGCTCCGCACTGGTCGACGAGCCGGCGATCTGCGCCGGCGTCGACGGCGAAGCCGCGCTCAAGCGCGTGCTGCTGGGCGCCGCGCACGCCAGCGGCGAAGTGCTGACCCCGAGCCAGCTGCAGGCGCGCGTGCAGCAGGTGCAGGCCGCGCGCGAAATTCGCCAGACGCTGGCGGCGCTGACCGCCGCCGGCAGCGATGCGCACTATCACGCGGTAGCTGTCGACGATGCGCCGGCACTGAAGCGCGTCCTCGATCAGGTCCGCGCGAGCCTGGGGCCCATCCGCGGCCTCGTGCATGCCGCCGGCGTGCTCGCCGACAAGCGCATCGCGGAGAAGACCGATGCGCAATTCGCCCACGTGTTCGACACCAAGGTCGCGGGCCTGCGCGCGTTGCTCGACGCCACGCGCGACGATCCGCTCAGTTTGCTGGTGGTGTTTTCCTCGGTGTCGGCGCGTTGCGGCAATACCGGCCAGGCCGACTACGCGATGGCCAACGAGGTGCTGGCGAAGGTCGCCGCGGCCGAGCAGCGCCGACGCCCGGGCCTGCGCGTCAAGTCGCTGGGTTGGGGTCCGTGGGAGGGTGGCATGGTGACGCCGGCGCTGCGCGAGCGCTTCGCCAGCCTCGGCGTGCCGATGATTCCGCTGGATGTCGGCGCGCGCATGTTCGCCGACGAAATGAATGACGCCGGCGCGCTGGAACTCGTGCTGGGCGGCGAGCCGCGGCCGCAGGCGCTGCTGTCGGCGGGCGTCGATGCGCGCGTGGATGCGCTGGAACTGCGCGTCGACCAGGCCAGTCACGCCTGGCTCGCCGGCCATGCGGTCGCCGGCATGCCGGTGGTGCCGCTGGTGCTGGTGGCCGAATGGCTGGCGCGGGCAGTGCGCAGCTGGCGACCCGGACTACACCTGACGGCGCTGCACGATCTCAAGGTACTCAAGGGCATCCGCCTGGGTGGTTTTGGCAACGGCGGTGATCGCTTGCGCATCGAGGCGCGGCCTCCAGGCGCGCGTGAACTGGCGTTGAGCGTGCTGGGATCGCGCGGCGAACTGCATTACAGCGCACGCGCCGAGCTCGGCAGCGAGGCGGCAAGCGCACCACAAATGGGTGCGGACCTGCCGCTCGACGACTGGGCCGGCGGCCCGCTGTACCAGGATCTGTTGTTCCACCGCGGCCAGTTCGAGTTGATCGATCAGGTGAGCGGCATTTCCGACGCCGGCATCGCCGCGCAACTGCGCGGCGTCAGCGCGGCCAACTGGCCCGGCGCCAGCTGGGAACTGGACGCCGCGGCACTCGACGGCGGCCTGCAGATGGCGGTGCTGTACGGCCAGCGCATGCTCGGCGGACCCAACCTGCCGACCTCCATTGGCGCGCTGCGCAGCCACGCGGCGCCGGCACCCGGTCCGATCAACGCGGTGGTCTACAGCCGCCGCGTCGGGCCGGCATCGACCACCACCGACATCCTCTACACCGACGCCAGCGGCCGGCGCTTCGCCGAGATGATCGGCGTGCAGAACCACGCATTGCCGCAATGAGGGAGATCGCGATCGTCGGCCGCGCCTGCGTATTGCCGGGCGCGCTGAGCCCCGAGGCCTTGTGGCAGGCGGTGGTCGAGGGTCGCGATCTGACGACGTCGGTGGACCCTGCGCCCGTGGGCTGGGTGCGCGCCGGCCGCTCCGGCGCCTGGTCCGTCGGAAAGCGCCGGGGAGCCGCTGCGCGGGCAACGTGACCTGCATCGCGGCGGCGGTTATGTCGAAGGTTTCGAGGCGCTGTGGGACCCACGCGGATTCGCGCTGCCGCCCGAACAACTCGCCGGCCTCGACCCGCTGGTGCACTGGGTGCTGCATTGCGCGCGTGAGGCGCTGGCCCAGACGACGGTGCGGCCAGCGCGAGTCGGCGCCGTACTCGGCAACCTCGGCTTTCCCAGCGTCTCGATGGCCGCCTACGCCGATCAGGTGTGGACCGGCCGCGGCGATGTCGATCCGCGCAATCGCCACATGAGCGGCGGCACCGCGGCAATCCTGGCTCAGGCCATGGGCCTGAATGCGGGCAGCTATTGTCTCGATGCCGCCTGCGCCAGCTCGCTGTACGCGATCAAGTTGGCCTGCGATCAGCTCATCGACGGTGACGCCGATCTGATGCTCGCCGGCGCCGTGCAGCGCGCCGATCCGCTGTTCCTGCAGATGGGCTTTGCCGCGCTCGGCGCGCTCAGCCAGAGCGGCCAGTCGCGACCCTTCCATCGCGACGCCGATGGCCTGCTGCCGGCCGAGGGCTGCGCGATCCTGGCATTGAAACGACTGGATGACGCGCGCCGCGACGGCGATACCATCCATGCCGTGATTCGCGGCATCGGCCTGTCCAACGACGGTCGTGGCAAGGGCTTGCTGGTCCCCGACGAAGCCGGGCAGCAGCGGGCCATGCGCGCGGCCTATGCGCAGGCGGGCATCGATCCGGCGCAGGTGTCGCTGCTGGAATGCCATGCCACCGGAACCACGGTCGGCGATGGCGCGGAGTTGCGCAGTAGCGCGGCGGTGTTTGCCGGCGCGCGCGAGCTGCCGATCGGCTCGTTGAAATCGAATCTCGGTCACCTGATTACGGTGGCCGGTGCGGCCGGGCTGATCAAGCTGATCGAGGCGCTGCACCATGGCGTGCGGCCGCCCAATCGCCAGGTCGATGCGCCCACCGCGGCGCTCGATGGCACGCCGTTCCGGCTGTTGCAGCAGGCCGAGCCGTGGCCCGACGACATCCCGCGCATCGCCGCGATCTCGGCCTTCGGGTTTGGCGGTAACAATGCGCATCTGATCTTGTCGCAAGACGAGGGTAGGCCGCGTGTGCCGCGCAGCGGCTCACCGGCGCTCTCCGCCCGCAACGAAAGCGCCGGTGAGCGCGATGAAGCTGCGCACACGCGGCCTACAAAAGGCGAGCCAATCGCCATCGTCGGGCTCGGCATCAGCGTTGGCGGCGCCGCAGATCGCGGCCAGTTCAGCGAGGCGCTGTTCAATTGTAGGAGCGACGTGCATGTCGCGACCGATGAAGCGGCTGGCCAGGACGCGGTCGCGACGTGCTCCTCGCTCCTGCAGCAGCCGATGGAACACATCGAACTCGACCTCGCCGGCCTGCGCTTCCCGCCGCGCGATCTGGCGCAGGCGTTGCCGCAGCAACTGGCGCTGCTGCGCGTCGCGCGCGAGGCGCTGGCCGAGCTCGCGCCATTGCCGCGCGAACGCACGGCGGTGCTGATCGGCATGGAGCCGGATGCCGAGGTCGCGCGCTACGGACTGCGCTGGCGGCTGGCGGATGCCGAAGGTTCGCCCGCGTGGCGCCAGGCCGCGCAGGACGCGGTGATCGCGCCATTGGAAGCCGCCGGCGTGCTCGGCTGCATGCCCAATATCCCGGCCAATCGCCTGAGCTCGCAGTTCGATTTCGGCGGCCCGGCCTACACGCTGCAGGCTGGCGCCGATTCCGGGCTGCACGCGCTGCACATCGCGCGGCGCGCCTTGCTGCACGGCGAGATCGACGCCGCGCTGATCGGCGCCGTCGACTTTTGCCACGAGCCGGTCAACCGCGCCGCCGGCAACGCGGTCCCGGTGGATGCCGCCATCGCCTGGGTGCTCAAGCGCTTGAGCGACGCGCAGCGCGATGGCGATCGGATTCATGCGCTGATCGACGACGGCGAGTGGGCTCAGGCCGATCAGCCAATGATGGACGCGAGCTTCGGCGATGCCGGCGCCGCCGCTGGCCTGCTGCGCGCAAGCGTCGCCGCCTTGTGCCTGCACCACCGGCGGCACGCAGACGGTCGACCGTGGCTGAGCGCCAGCGCGCGAAGCTTGCCCGTCACCACCCTGGGTTTGCCGCCGCTGCGGCTCGTCGAGGCGCGAGCGCATCCGCGCCGCAGCGAATCCCCGTTGCCGCGCCTGCAGGTGTATGCCGGTGCCGACAAGGCCGCGGTCATTGCCGCCCTCGAATCCTCGGCAGCCAATGGGAGCGGCTTTCGCCGCGATGCTGTGCACCAAGCTGACACCCCGCATCCCGCCCGCCTGGTCCTGGTCGCCACCGACGCGGATTTCGACAGCGTGCGCCTGCGCGCGCTGGCGCATCTGCGCGACGGCGCGCCGGCCGGCACCGCGGTGCATTTCCGCGAACAACCGATCGCCGGTGAATTGGCCTTTGTATTCGCCGGAGCCGGTGCCTCATATCGCGGCATGGGCCGCGAGTTGCTCGAACAACTGCCGCAGTTGCTGGACGGGCTGGCGCAACGCAGCCAGCGACTGGTCACGGCGCTGGAGTGGTCATTCGACCAGCCGAGCCGCAGAGTCACGGCCGTAGCGACGCACCACGATGTCTGTGGCTGCTGCGCGAGCAACGCGACCTGCTTCCGCAATCGCCCACCACCCTGCAGCAACTGTGGGGCGCCTCGGCGCTGTCGCAGTTGCACCTGGAATTCAGCGAGGGACTGCTTGGCCTCAAGGCCGACGCCTGGCTCGGCTATTCCTCCGGCGAGACCAATGCGCTGGTCGCGGCCGGGGTGTGGAACGACCCGGATGCGCTGATGGACGAGATGGAAGCCAGCGGTCTGGTCACCGATGCACTCGGCGGCGCGTTCAGCGCGGTCGCGCCGCAATGGGGTCGACCGGTGCGCTGGGCCAGCTGGACCGTGCTGGCGCCGCTGGCCGAGGTGGAAGCCGCGCTCGCCGGCGTCGAGCGTGTGCATCTGGCGATCATCAACTCGGACAGCGACTGCCTGATCGCCGGCGATCGCGATGGCTGCGACATCGTGGTCGGGCGCATCGGCGCCAATCGCTGCCTGGAGCTGGTCTATCCGCTGGCCGTGCACGTGCCCGAACTCGACGCCGTGGCGCCGCAATGGCTGCAGTTGCATCGACGTGAAACGCGTCCGCCGCGCCATGGCCGACTCTATTCGACCGCGGTCGGCTGCGCCTACGTCCCCGACCGCGAGGCCTGCGCGCAGGCGATCCTCGACCAGGCCAATCAGACGCTCGACCTGCGGCCGCTGGTGCTGCAGGCCTGGGCCGACGGCGTGCGCGTGTTCGTCGAGCATGGCCCGGGCGGCAGCTTCGCGCGCGCCATCAGGAGCATCCTCGGCGAGCGCGAAGCCCTGGTGCTCAGCCTCGATCGCAAGGGGCAGGGATTGGACGGTGTGCTCGGCTGCGCCGCGGCGCTGATCGCCGCCGGTGTGACCGTGGACGTCGATGTCTTGCACGCCGCGCTGGTTTCGGTGCCCGCAAGCCCGCCGCCGCAGCGGCCGATGCGCTTTGCCGCGCACTGGCCGGAAATCCGAATCCCGGCGCAGATCGAGATCATGGCGCCCGCCCCCAGATTGCCGCCCATTCTCGGCTGCAGGCGCGACACACACGTCGCTCCTGCACCAGCGGCGCAGCCTGCTCTGGCCTCTGTGGGAGCGGATTCACTCCGCGATGCCGGTCGCGACGACTCGCTCCACGCGGCGACGCCTCTGGGGCGGATTCCGGCGATGCGGCTCGCGACGTACACGTCGCTCCTACGACGGCGGCGGCGATGCTGCTGCGCCGGCATCTGACCGCAGTCGCGCAGCAACAGCAGGGGTTCATGCGCATCCAGGCCACGGCCCACCAGCAGTTTCTGGCGCTGCGGGTGCAGGCGCAGGAGGTGCTGCTGCGCCATGCTGTGGGAGCGGGCTTGTCCCGCGAGCTCTCCGCCGGAAAAGCTCGCGACACAAGGTCGCTCCCACATTCGGTGCCGCAACCTGCAGCCTCGATCGCGCGCGAGCGCGCTCCTACAGAGGACCGACCCTCCGGCCCCCGCTTCACCCGCGCCCAACTCGAAATCCACGCCGACGGTCGCATTTCGGAGATCTTCGGCCCCGCCTTCGCCGGCCAGGACGGCTACGCGCGCCAGGTGCGCATGCCGCGGCCGCCGCTGTTGCTGGCCGACCGCGTGACCGCCATCGACGGCGCGCCGGGGAGCATGGGCAGGGGCCGCATCCAGACCGAAACCGACGTCGCCAACCATGCCTGGGCGGCGCTGTGCGGAAGGCTGCCGGCGGGTGTGATGATCGAGGCCGGGCAGGCCGATTTGATGCTGGTCTCGTGGCTGGGCGTGGATGCGCTCAATCGCGGCGAGCGCGTCTATCGATTGCTCGGCTGTGAGCTGACCTACCACGGCGAGCTGCCGCGGCTGGTCGACACGCTGCGCTTCGACATCCACCTCGACGGCCACGCCGCCCAGGGTGATGTGCGCCTGATGTTCTTCCATTACGACTGCGTCAACGGCGATCGGCCGCAGCTGTCGGTGCGCCAGGGCCAGGCCGGCTTCTTCACCGACGCCGAACTGGCGGCGTCGACCGGTTGTCTGTGGACACCGCAGACGCAGGCGATCATCGAGTCACCCCGGCTGGATCCGCCCGCCGTCGCGTCGATGCCCAGCGAGCTTGGCCGCGAACAATTGCAGGCGCTTGCGGCCGGCGATGCCGCCGCTTGCTTCGGCCCGGGTTTCGAGCTGGCGCGCACGCACACGCGCACGCCATCGATCCATGGCGGGCGGATGTTGTTGCTGGACCGGGTGAGCCATGTCCACGGCGCCGGCAAGCCGGCAAACGCCGGATCGGGCAGCCCGTGGGGCCGCGGCTATCTGCGTGCGGAACTCGACATCAGGCCCGACCAGTGGTTCTTCGACGGCCATTTCAAGAACGACCCGTGCATGCCGGGCACCCTGATGTTCGAGGGCTGCCTGCAGGCGATGGCGATCTATCTGGCGGCCGCCGGCCACACGCTCAAACGCGACGGCTGGCGCTTCCAGCCGGTGCCCGAGCTGCCCTATCAACTGCAGTGCCGCGGACAGGTGACGCCCAGCTCGCGGCTGCTGGTCACCGAAGTCTTCGTCGAGGAGCTGATCGGCGGACCCGAGCCCACCGTCTACGCCGACCTCTTGTGCACGGTCGATGGCCTGAAGGCCTTTCACGCGCGCCGGGTCGCGCTGCAACTGGTGCCGGACTGGCCGTTGGAGTCCGAAGAGTCCGGCGTAGGTTGGGCTAAGCGCAGCGTGCCCAACTCGTCGCCTCAAATCGTTGGGCACGGCTGCGCCTTGGCCCAACCTACCGAAGAACGCGCGCCGGTTGTCGACGGCTTCCCGTTCGACCGCCAAAGCCTGCTCGCCTGCGCCCTCGGTCGACCGTCGCAGGCCTTCGGGCCGATGTACGCGCGCTTCGACGGTCCGCTGCGCGTGGCGCGGCTGCCGAGTCCGCCGTACCACTTCATCAGCCGGATCCAGTCGATCGAAGGCCCCATCGGCGTGATGCGCGCCGGCGCGCGGGTGGTCGCCGAATACGACATCCCCGGCGCGGACTGGTACTTCGACGACAACGGCGCGCGGGTCATGCCCTTCGCGGTGCTGCTTGAAGCGGCGCTGCAACCTTGCGGCTGGCTGTCGAGCTATGTCGGCTCGGCGCTGACCTGCGAGACCGAACTCGGTTTTCGTAATCTCGACGGCGAGGGCACGGTGGTCGCCGAGCTGCCGCCCGGCGCCGGCACTCTGCTCACCGAGGTCGAGCTGACCGATGTCTCGGCCAGCGCCGGCATGATCATCGAGAACTTCAGCGTGGTCTGCCGCATCGGCGGGCGCGAGGTGTACCGGCTGCGCACGGTGTTCGGGTTCTTTCCGCCCGAAGCGTTGGCGGCGCAGGTGGGATTGCCGGTCGATGCGGGGCAGCGAGAGATTTTTGGTCGGGACGCGGGACCGGGACCCGGGACCCGGGAACAGCGCCGGAGACCACAGTCAAACCGACAAACGATGCCGTTGGCATTACTACGCGCACTCAAGCGTCCGATTTGCCCTTCCGGGTCCCGGGTCCCGGGTCCCGCGTCCCGGCTCTTCCGGCTCCCACACGCCATGCTGCGCATGCTCGACCGCATCGAAGGCTACTGGCCGGATGCCGGCGCTGCGGGCCTGGGGCAAGTGCGCGCGGTCAAGGACATCGATCCCGGCGAGTGGTTCTTCAAGGCGCATTTCTTCCAGGATCCGGTGCAGCCGGGATCGCTGGGTCTGGAGGCGATGCTGCAGACTCTGCAGTGGTATCTGCTGCAGCAGGAAGGCACCGACACGATGGAGAGTCCGCGCTTCGAATCGATTGCGCTGGACCGCACGCATCGCTGGAAGTACCGCGGGCAGGTGTTGCCGCATCACCGACTGGTGCACACCACGCTCGAAGTCACCGGGCGCGGGCGTGACCAGCGCGGGCTTTACGCCATCGCCGATGCCAGCCTGTGGGTCGACGGCCAGCGCATCTACGAAGCGACCGGCCTTGGCGTCCGCATCGTCGCCGGCGACGCGCAGTGACGCAGGTCGTCGTACGTCGCGTCGCAGAAGTGCTGGCGAGCGCCCCGGAAACACGGGAATGGTTGTCGCCATCGGAACAGACCCGCCTCTTGCGTCTGCGCGTCGTCGAGCGTCGCGACCAGTATCTGGCGGGTCACTGGTTGCTGCGTCGCTTGCTCGCCGAGCATCACGCGGTCGATCCACGCGCCGTCAGCCTGGTCGAACGCGAGAACCTGCCGCCCGCGGTGGCCGGTTCAGCGCTTGAGGTCTCGCTGAGCCACGGCGGCGACTGGATTGCCGCGGCCTGGTCGGCGGCGCCGGTCGGCATCGACCTGGAGCCGCGTACGCCGCGTCCGGCGCTCGATCGGCTGCAGCACCTGCTGCTCAATCCTGACGAAGCTCGCGGAAGCCTGGACAACGACGCGCTGCTGCAGCGCTGGGTGCTCAAGGAAGCACTGATCAAGCGCGACCACGCCAGTGCGCTGCCGGAGCAGCTGGCCGCGCTGCAGTTGCGACCGGTCACGGTCAAGGGCGAGGTTGAAATCCTGAGCAGCGCCGCCTGGCATCTGGCGCTGGCGCCGGCCGGCATGGGTCCGGTCGATGCCGGCCTGCCGCTGCTCGCGCACAGCGCCTGGGCGCAGAGCCCGGCGTAGTCCGATCGACGTCTCGCGACCCGGCGGGCCGCGGCAGCGACAGCCTGGCCGGAACATGGCAGCAGCACCCATGCCGACACCAGACCGTCACACTTGGGGAATTGTTGCGACCTGAGATTGAGGATATGTTGTCGCCTCTCCACCCAGCGGTGTACCACAATGACCTCACGATTCCCCCGTGGCCTGCGCCTGTGGGCTTGCGCCCTGGTGCTACCTCTTGCAGCGAGTGCCGCCGAAGCGCCCCATGGCACCTTCCGCGCGGCGTCCACCGCGGTCCACCACGACATCTCGCCGCCCTTGCGCGATATCCCGGTGCGCGCACCGGCGGATACCTTCGGCGACTTCTTCGGCGCCCTGATGATCGACCCCGATCCGCCAGGGAAGCTGACCTACGGCCCGCAGGATCGGGACGGCGCGGTGCAGTCGCGCGCGGTCGGCCCACTGCTGGCGCCGCCGCCGGTGGCCATTCAATGTCGGCACCGGCACCGCCAATCCACCCGATCCGGTGGGCGACGTCGGTCCGAATCACTATGTGCGCATGGCCAATGCCTCATTCCAGATCTTCAACAAGACCGGCACCTCGGTCTTCGGCCCGGCCAACATCAACACGCTGTTCACCGGCTTCGGCGGTGCCTGCGAAACCGAAAACGCCGGTGATCCGATCGTGCTTTACGATCAGCTCGCCGATCGCTGGCTGCTGACCCAGTTCTCCGACAGCGCCGGCCCCGGTTTCTTCAACTGCGTGGCGCTGTCGACCACTTCCGATCCGCTCGGCACCTACCATCGCTGGGCTTTCGTCACCGCCACCTTCCCCGATTATCCGAAGTACGGCGTGTGGCCGAATGCCTATCTGATCAGCACGCGCGAAGTCGACGCCAGCCTGATCGGCGCCTACGCGGTCGATCGCACGCAGATGCTGGCCGGCAACCCGAGCCCCTCGCTGGTGCAGTTCACGGTGCCGGTCAACCAGTTCTCCGGCGATGGCCTGCTGCCCGCGGACATCGATGGCAGCAACCTGCCGCCGCCGAATTCGCCCGCCTTCTATGTCGGCTCGATGGACAACGGCGGCCCCTATGGCGCCACCCAGGACGCGCTCAGCCTGTGGGCCTTCAACATCAATTTCGTGACGCCGGCTTCGTCCAGCTTCCAGGTGGTGGCGACGATTCCGATTGCGCCCTATGACACCATCTTCCCGTGCAATGGTCGCTCCTGCATTCCGCAGCCGGCGCCGCTGGGCGCGGTCGACATCCTGTCCTACCGGCAGCGGCCGATGCACCGCGCGGCCTATCGCAACTACGGCAGCTACCAGTCGATCGTCACCAACCAGTCGGTCGAGGCGGCGCCGGTGATGGCTGGCATCCGCTGGTGGGAAATCCGCAATCCGGGCGCCAATGCGGTGCTCTACCAGGACAGCACCTACGCGCCGGGCATCACCGATGGTACGCATCGCTGGATGGGTTCGATCGCCCAGGACAGCAACGGCAACATGGGCCTGGGTTACAGCGCCGGCAGCGCAAACTTGTTCCCCAGCGTGCACTACACCGGTCGCCTGGAAGGCGATCCGCTGAATGAAATGTCGCAGGGCGAAGGCATCTTCGTCACCGGCACCGGTGGCCACACAGCCGGTACCCGGCGCTGGGGCGACTACACCTCGATGACCGTTGATTCGACCGATGACTGCACCTTCTGGTACGTCAACGAGTTTTTCGCCGTGTCCGGCACCCAATGGACGATGCGCGCCGGCTCTTTCAAGTTCCCCGAGTGCGGCAATCCCACACTGGGCGTGGCCGCGGTGCCGCTGTCGCGCGCCGTGTGCGCGCCCGACAACGCCGTCTACACCGTCGAGGGGCATGGCTACAAAGGCTTTGCCAGTTCCACCAACTTGAGCGTCAGCGGCGTGCCGGCGGGGGCCACGAGCAATTTCTCGGTGAATCCGATCAACCCGGTGCCGGGCAACTCGACGCTGACCATCGGCAACACGGCGGCCGCCACACCCGGCAATTACACGCTGACCATCACCGGCACCAGCGCGTCGCCGGCACAAACTCGCTCGCGCACCGTGGGCCTGCAGCTGTTCACCGCGGCCCCCGCGGCACCGACCGGACTGCTTCCGGCGAGCGGAGCCAGTGGCCTGGGTCTGGGACCGACACTGAGCTGGACGGCAACCGCGCAGAGTGCCAACTACGTGGTCGAAGTGGCGACCGATGCCGCATTCACCAACATCGTCTACACCAGCCCGGCGACCACCGCCACCAGCGTGCAGGTGCCCACGGTACTGCTCGCCGGCACCACCTACCGCTGGCGCGTGCGCGGCACCAATCTGTGCGGACCGGGGACCAATTCGGCCACCTCCACATTCACCACGCGCTTCGCGCCGGGCACTTGCGGCGTCGGCCAGGCGATCCAGACCGGCTTCTCCGACAACATGGAGAACGGCGTCAACGGCTGGACCACCGATCCGGTCTCGGGCACCACCTGGACCCTGAGCAACGCGCGTCCGAGCAGCGGCAGTTTTGCCTGGCTCGCGGTCGACGTGGTCACCGCATCCGACCAGCGCCTGATCTCGCCGGTCATCAACGTGCCGGCCACCGGCAACGCGCCGACGCTGCGCTTCCGCCATGACGTCAGCATGGAGCCGAACACGGCCGCCTCCTGCTTCGACGGCGGCTTCGTCGAAGTGTCGACCAACGGCGGCAGCACCTGGACGGTGCTGGATCCGGCGACCCAGCTGGAAGACTTCTACGATGGTCCGCTGGCTTCCGGTGAGCGCGCCTGGTGCGGCATCCAGCCGTACACCACGGCCAGCTTCGACATGGCGGCCTACGCCGGCCAGAGCGTGCGGCTGCGCTTCCGTGCGATCACCGACACCTCGGTCGGCAACGTGCCGCACGGCTGGTATGTCGATGACGTGCGCATCGAGAACTGCGATATCTCCGACACCTTCTTCAAGAACGGTTTCGAGTAAGCAGCAAATCGGGTGCAAGTAGCCCGGTGTACGCGCGCAAGCGCGTTCACCGGGTGCTTGCGGCAGGTCCGCGCCGGTGAATCGCTTCGCGATACACCGGCCTACACGAGCTGATCCAGCTGTCCCTGGTGGAACGCCCGCGCACGCTCGCCATGTTCGCTGCCGTCATGTCGCCCAAGGCGCGTCGCCAGATCAAAAAATCCCGGTGCCGGCAGCCCGCCGCGAATGCGGCTGATCACGCGCGCGGCAATGAACGCCCGACCCGCCGCGGCATCCTCGTGCATGCTCAGCTCCAGCGCCTGGATCACGCGGTAAATCGTGTGCGGCGGCCGCAGGCCCAGCGTGCGCGCCAGTTCCTGGTAGGTCAGAACTGGCCGCTCTGGTGGCAGGGCCAGCAGCGCAGTACGCACAGCTAGGGCAAGTGCCGACAATTCGCCGGGATCGAGAGGTGGATGCAGTTCGGCGCTCATGGCGGCGATGCTACGGACAAGCGCATCCCTTTGGGACCGTGCGAGCATCGCGACCAAGGTCAACAAAGGCATCGCGCGCAAGCGCGCTCCTACAAATTCTCCACGAAACCTCGTACCTTGTAGGAGCGCGCTTGCGCGCGATGCTCGTCCGCGGGTTGAACCCGCCCCACAGGCGCACCGTGCACAAACCATTTTGCTGACACCTGATCCCGATCAAGGCGCAGCTCCATCGGCAAAACGATGCTGCACCCATGGCGACCGATCGGCACGCGACAAGGCCCTGGCAACGCCGGCTCCCGCTGGCGGCAACCCAGGTGCTTCGGTTGGCAAGGCTTCCCCCGGAGCCGAACCAAGGTGATCGAGCGCGCGGCGAGGCACGTTCTGTCCGTGCCATCGTCCCGATGGTGACGGCTGGTCTCCGCAGTCAGCACCATCGGTTCGAGGCGAATGGCCTCGAAGGCGCTTCGCGGGCGAGTTCCTCGATCCGCGACTCGGCGGCGCGACCGGTCGGGTCGCCATGTTTCTTCGCCGCACGCGCATGAAGAATCGGGCCGCCGATCGAGCGGCAACGGCCGCCGGGGTGGCGGCCCTCCAGCAGCAGCCCGTGCGCTTCAGTTCACCCGCGTGTTGGCCACCGGATAGTCGCCATTCTCACCGGCGAACACCTCCAGCAATACGGCCGTATTGGTCGAGCGGCGGATGATGAATTTCGACTGGGCGGGCATCGGGCTGGGACGCCAGACGGCGTAGTCATCGAGGCCGTCGCCGTCGTAGTCACCGGTGAGCGCGAAGTCCGTGGCACTCGCGCCATGCACGATGGTCGGCTGTGCCGCACCGCCGATCGCCTCGCGGGTGGTCCAGTTGATCATGCCGCCGACCCCGCGCGCCACGGTGATGTCGCCGCGCAGATTGCCCGCGTGATTGCCGGTGATGTAGAGATCGGTGGGTGTGCCGAAGGTGGTGTCGGTGAAATTGAAGTTGCTGCTGCCGTCGTACTGGCGGAAACGAGCCATGCCGCCGCCCGCATTGGACTGCACGCCGACGTCGGCGCGGTTGTCGCCATTGAGGTCGATGCCGCCCGAGGGAAAGGCGCCATTCTCGCCGGCCGTGATTGTGCGAGTCTGCCCGCTTGAAGACAGCCGGATCAGGAACACCGAAGGCGCGCCTGCCGTGGCGCCCGCGCGGAACACGGTGGCGTCGCTGACGCCGTCGCCATCGTAGTCGCCGACGTGCTGAGGGTCGTCGCCTATCTGTCCGAATGGAATTTCCAGCAACGAGTCCTGCACGCGCGAAGAACGGCGCACCAGGAAGCTGCCACTACTCGGGCGCCAGGCCACTGCATCGGCGATGCCGTCGCCGTCGAAGTCGCCGTCGATGAAAGTGTCCGAGGCGACGCCGTGAACAAAGGTCGGCAGCGTGCCCGCGAGACTCTCGACGATCGTCCAGGTGATGGCGCCGGAGGGCCCGCCACCGGTGTTGCGCACGGTCGGATAATCGCTGCGGCCGTCGCCGGTGTAGTCGAAAAGCGCCTTGCGGCAGGTGCCGGTCGCGTTGGAGGCGACGGGCGCGGGTCCCGGGGCGCCCGATTCGAAGCCGGATGCGAACATGGTCGATGTCGCATTCAGGGTCAGCGTCGCCGAGTTCACGGTGCCGCTGTCGCCCGCTCCGACGTCGGCCACGTTCAATGTCCAGGTGCCTCCGGCCTGCGTCGGGTCGAGGCCGCCGAAAGCGAGGTCCAGGTGCGTCGAGCAGCCACCGGCGTCGGAGATGCCACTGAAACCTGCGGTACTGGTGCGGTAGGACCCCGGCGGCACGGTTTGTGAGGTGGCCAGCGGCGCCACCGACGCCCACAAGTCGGCGCCGAGAAGGTCATCGAAAACATAGGCGCCAGCCAGGTTCGCCGACACACCGGGAGAGGCGGCGCGCTTGTAACCGGTGCGCGCGAACAGCACCAGTCGCGCCAGGCCGTTCGGCGAAATCAGCGTCGCGCGCAGATCACCGACGAAGGTGTGGGTGAGGTTGAGCGTCACGCGGACATGCCCAAGCGGCCCCTGGAAGCCGGTGGTGTTGAAGCTCACGTTGATCCCGTTCGGATTGTTGTCCGGTATCGCGCCCACACCGCTGCCGGCGTAGTCCACGGCGCCGGCCGCGCTGGCCGCCAGCAATCCCAGACCCAGCATCCAAAGCTGCTTACCCATCGTCATGTCCACCATCTCCTCGTCGATTTCAGGCAACCCGCGTGCCTCGCGTCGGCGAGAGGGGCATTCCCTGATCAATAACGGGGTTTCTGCGGAAACCGGACATGCACGGCGATGACGCTTGCCGATCGGGCCAAAAAAGCGGCGTCGGCGACAGGATTGGCCAAGCGGTTTGAGGTGCGCGAAGCTTGAGTGGAGCGGCCGTGAATCCATGATCGATCCAAGCCACGCCCGGCCCTCGTGGAAACCGGGCTCAGGGCACCGGTTCTTCCAAACCATCGACGAAGACTGCCTCGTACAGCGCCTTCACCGGGGTCAGCGCCTGGAACGAGCGGCAGTCGCCGCTGGCCAGGCCGCAGTCTTCGATCAGGAAGGCGCGCAGGATCGGCGTGCCCGTCTCCGGCGCGGTCCAGGTGAATTCCAGCTCGGCCTGGGACTTCGGCGTCGGGCTGTTATGCGAAAGCGCCCACTCGCCGCACACTGCCGGCGCCGGAATGTACTGATACAAGGGTCCGACGGCGAAGCTGCCGGCACCGGTGAACTGGCCGGTCTTGGCCCAGATCAGCACGCCGCGCACGCGCCTTTGGGCATCGACACTGTTGCGCACGCGCAGGGTCTGCGGCTGTCCGGGCTGGTACCAGGCGCGGCTCTGCAGCACCCAGCCGCTCGGCGGCGGCGAGGCCAGCGTGCTGCTCATCTCGACCAGCGGCAGCGTGTTGACTTCGCAGATCGGCGCGCCCAGCGAAAATGCGCCCGCTGGACTCGAAAAGGCAGCCAAGGTCGCCGCAAGCGCGGCCATGCGCAATGAGGATCGTGTCATCCGGACAGATTAGCCACCGTTGCCGGCTTGGCAAGGTCATTGATAGGTTTTGCCAGCGAAGTTCACACAAGTGCTTGGAGCTACCCCTTAAACTGTTACATCCGCACCGCTGAGGACCACCCATGGGCAGTCGCGCTCGATCCTGGACCCTGGGTGCGCTGGCGCTGTGCCTTTCCGGCCCGCTGTGCGCGCAGACGCAGATCTACGCCAGCGGCTTCGACGAGCCCAGCGAAGGCCCGTACAACAAGGCACAGGCCGCACGTTTTCTGACCCAGGCCAGCTTCGGCCCGACCTTGTCCGAGATCGACCGGCTGGCGCGCATCGGCTACAACGCCTGGCTCAGCGATCAATCGACGCGGCCGATTTCGCTGCAGTTGCCGTTTCTCGATGCCCTGATCCAGCAGGCCATTGCGGCCGGTCAGCCGATCGAGGTGTGGCAGGACAAACGCCAGGAAATCTGGTGGAAGAACGCGCTGCAGAACAGCGACCAGTTGCGCCAGCGCATGGCCTTCGCGCTCAGCCAGATCCTGGTGATCTTCGGATCAGAATGGCGCGCTGGAAGGCAATCCCACCGCCATCGCGCATTACTACGATCTGCTGTCGACCAACGCTCTGGGCAATTACCGGACGCTGCTGGAACAGGTGACGCTGCATCCGACGATGGGCCAGTACCTGTCGATGTTCAGAAATCGCAAACCCGATCCGGCGCAGAACATCCGCCCGGATGAAAACTACGCGCGCGAGATCATGCAACTGTTCTCGATCGGGCTGATCCAGCTGAACAACGATGGTAGCCCCAAGGACGGCGACCCGAATACGCCGGGTGTGCAGACCATCGCGACCTACGACCAGAACGTCATCAGCGGCTTCGCGCAGGTGTTCACCGGGTGGAACTATTCGACCTGCGTGCCGCCATCCGCGCCGGAAGGCGGTTCGCTGAACTGGTGGGACTGGGAGTATTGCCCGTCCGGCCCGGAAGCGCAGGACTGGCGCCAGCACATCGGTTGGCGCACGCCGATGAAACCCTGGGGCGAAGGCACCGCATTCGGCGACATCTATCACGGCAGCAGTGGCAGCAAGCAGTTGCTGAACTACACCGGCGTGGCGCTGCCGGGCGGTGTGTTGCCCGCCGGCGGCACCGCGCGCAGCAATCTCACGGCTGCATTGAACAATGTGTTCAACCACCCGAACGTCGGCCCCTTCCTGTCGCGCCTGTTGATCCAGCGTCTGACCACCAGCAATCCCTCGCCGGCCTACGTCGGTCGCGTCGCCAGTGTGTTCAACAACAACGGCAGCGGCGTGCGCGGCGACCTGGGGGCCGTCGCCCGGGCGATCCTGCTTGATGCGGAAGCGCGCGCGACCGTGCCACCCGCGAACTTCGGCAAGCTGCGCGAACCCTTGCTGCGCATCACCCAGCTATGGCGCGCACTCGATGGGCGCTCGCGCGATGGCGGCATTCGCGAAGGCTGGCCGGAGTACTACAGCGCGCAGGCGGTGCAGCGCTCGCCCACGGTGTTCAATTTCTTCCTCCCGGGTTACCAGCTGCCGGGCGAGATCGCCACGCTGGGTTTGTATTCGCCGGAGTTCCAGATCACCACCGACACCTACATCAACCGTCTGACCAACGAACTCGGCGGCAAGATCTACTGGGCCTGGTTTGGCAACACCGGCCTCGGCGATTGGGATCCGGTGCAGGTGGATCTGAATCGCGATCTGCCACTGGCCACCAATCCGGCGGACTTGATTGCGCGCTACAACCTCTTGTTCATGAGCGGGCGCATGTCGGACTTCATGCGCACCACCCTGGTCGCGCACATCAGCGACATCAACCAGAACAACAGTGGCAGCGACTGGCAGCGCTACCGCCTGCAGGATGCGCTGTGGTTGATCCTGACCTCACCCGAATACGTCGTGGAGAAGTGAGATGAGCGCGATGAAACGCCGCGAGTTTCTGCATCGCACGCTGTGCGCCACCGCCGCCAGCGCCGCCTTCTCCAGCCTTTACAGCAAGATGGCCCTGGCGCAAGCCGCGGCACAGCCGCGCCGGCTGCTCGGCAATGACTACCGCGCCCTGGTCTGCCTGTACCTGTACGGCGGCAACGATTGCTTCAACATGGTGATCCCGCGCGACGCCGGCCACAGCGTATACGCGGCCACGCGTGGCTCACTGGCGATTCCGCAGGCGCAGCTGCTGGCGCTGAATCCGCTTGTCCCGCCCACCGGCGGCGGGCTGTATGGCTTGCACCCGTCGATGGTCGGCACCCAGCAGATGTTCAATGCCGGCAACGCGGCCATTGTCGCCAATGTGGGTCCGCTGGTGCGACCGATGACCAAGGCGCTGTATCAGCAGCCTGGTGCGATTTTGCCGGCGCAGCTGTTCTCGCATTCGGACCAGTCGGTGCTGTGGCAGACGCCGCGCGCCGACGCCAGCAGTCGCATCGGTTGGGGCGGGCGCCTGGCGGACATCTTCGCCGCCACCAATCCGAACCAGGTGCTGTCGATGAACGTGTCGCTGGACGGCGACAACGTGTTTCAGGCCGGCAATAGCGTGTCGCCCTACTTCATGGCATCGGGCGGCGTCGAACAGATCGACCTCGTCAACACCGAAGGGGCGAACTGCAACGGCCCCAACAGCTGGAATCGGCGCCGCTGCCTGAGCTTCAACGCACTGTTGAACCAGAACTATGGCCACCCCTTCGAGCGCGCCTATGTGACCAAGACCCGGCGCGCGATGGACACCTCGGCGCAGGTGGCGGCCGCCATCGCGTTGTATCCGGAGAGCGACGTGGTATTCCGCCCGTTCTGGGATGCCTTCGGGCTGACCTGGAATCCGGCGAATCTGCCCGACTTGCCTTATTTCGCCGCGCAGTTGCTGATGATCGCCCGCGTGATCCGCGCCCGCAGCGAACTGCAGATGGAGCGCCAGCTGTTCTTCGCTGGCCTGGGCGGCTTCGACACGCACGACAACCAGTTGCCGGATCAGTCCAATCTGCTGCGCGTGCTCTCGCAATCGGTCAAGGCGTTCTACGACGTCCTGGCCAATCCGGCCTTCAATCTGGCGGACAAGGTGACGGCATTTACCGCCTCCGAGTTCGGCCGTACCTTGAGCAACAATGGCGACGGCACCGACCACGGCTGGGGCGGACATCATCTGGTGTTCGGCGGCGGCGTCAACGGCCAGCGCATCTACGGCAAGTTCCCGAGTCTGGCGGCGAGCAACAATCCCGACGACGCCGGCTGGGGTCAGATCATTCCGACCCTGTCGGCAGACCAGTACGCGGCCACCATCGCGCGCTGGTATGGCTTGTCGAACCTGGATCGCGACAGCATTTTCCCCAACCTGCAGTACTTCACCGGCGCAATACCCGCCATCGCCGGGCCGGACCTGGGCTTCATGGATGCGCCGCCGGTGTAAACGGGGACTTCGGCTGGGGCGCCGATTCAGCCCGCTGGCGGCTTCGGGTAGACGTCGGTGATTTTCGCCGTCTGCCAGCAGCCGAGATATTTGACGACTTCCGCCACGCCGCCACGGTCGACGCCGCTGTTGCAGTTGAACTGCGCGCCCCAGAACTCGAAGTAGGTGCCGTCGTCGAACACCAGGAAGACCTGGTTGGCGGGGTCGCCGCGGTCGTTGCGCGCGACGATGACGTCGGTGATGGTCTTGCCGATGATCTCGCCCAGGCCGCTCTTCATGGTCTCGCTCCGCTTCGGTGGTGGCGCCATTGGCGGCTGGTCGTGTCTCACCGGCTGAGACTACTGAGAGTCCTGGTCGTGCCTGACGGTGCGCTTGTTCGCGCAACGAACCGGTGGGAGGTGGATTACCCTGCTGTTGTGGGAGCGGGTTTACCCCGCGAGCTCTTTGCGCGCCCTGGCGAGAAGCTCGCGGAGTAAATCCGCTCCCACAGAAGAATCAGCGCGCCAAGGGATGTTCGGTGAGCGAAGAATTACTCGAAACCGTTGGCAAACAGCCCGCCACCCTGCACCTCGAAAGCGCCGATATCGACTGCCCCGACCCGCGGCAAGCCGCGCTGGTCGGTGGCCGGGGCGCCGGTCAGGGTGCCGGCGTCGATTGCCGGTGAGCCGGTCTGCAGTGCCATGGTGCGTGTCGGGCCGCCGTTGTCAGCCAGCGCGGCCAGCAGTGCATCGGCGAACACCGCTCCCGGCGTCACCGGCAGTTCCTGCTGGCCGAAGCTGCCGGGGCGGACCAACGGGAACTGGATGTTGTTGGATCCGCCTTGAACCGGGTTCAGCAGGGTCCACGGGTTGAAGGCATTGCCGCCGGTGTTGTCGAAGAACACCGTGTTGCGCAAGGTGATCGGGCGCCCGGCGGCGTTGGCAATGCCGCCCGCGAAGCACACGGCGCACGGCGCGCGGTTCCCGGCGATGGTCAGGTTCTGCAGCAACAGGGGCGCAGTCCCCTGCAGATTCATCGCGCCGCCCAGGCCATTGCGCGCGATGTTGCCGCTGAAGCTGCTGTTGACGATTTCGCCCCCCGTCGTCACCGCGCCGTGGTCGAACAGCGCCAAGCCACCATAGCCCACCGCCGAGTTGTCGCTGAAGGTGCTGTCGCGAATCGACACCGGACCACCCTGGATGTAGGCGCCGCCGGTGTGCTGGTCGCTGCCGTCCTGGATGTTGGCGTGCAGCGTCGACTGCCAGATGCGCGTCACGCTGGTCTGGTCGTAGACGGTGGTGAACAGGCCCGCACCGAAGGCATTGGCGTGGTTGCCGGTCAGATTCGTGCGGCACAGGCTGAGCTCGCGGGTGTCGCCGTCCACCGCCAGCGCGCCGCCATTGCCGCCGCTGCCCGGATTGCCGCCATCGCCGCTGGCGGTGTTGCCGCTGAATTCGCTGTCGTACAAGCGGATCGTCTGTGTGCCGAGGTTGTAGACGCCGCCGCCGTTGGCGCCCTGGTTGTTCTCGAAACGACAGCGCACGCAGATGAACTCGCGGTGCCCGGTGAGATACACCGCACCACCGCCGCCGTCCTGGGCGACGTCAATGCCGCGATTGCCGAGGAACTGCACATCGAAGACCTGCAGGCCGACCGCGCGCCAGGGTTCGCTGCCGTGGTCGTTCAAGATGGCGCCGCCGGATCGCGCAAACTCGTTGCCGACCGCCGTGCGCGCATCGCCATCGCGCAGGATCAGGTTCTTGAGCAGGATGTCGTAGGTGGCCAGCGTCGGATTGCGGATCTCGATGACCCGACGCGCGCTGGCACCGGACAGCGTGGCGCCGTTGCCATCCAGGCGCACCGCGCGGGTGATCTGCAGGGTGGCGTCGAGCGCAATCGTCGATGTGCCAACGTTCAGGCGGATATCGCCGCCGGCATCCAGCGCCGCCTGCAGCTGCGCGCGGCTGACGCTGCCGGCGGCGCCGTTGCCGAGTACTGCTGGATTGGGCAGCAGTGGCGTTGCCGGGGTGTCGCAGTTGAAGCCCTGGCCGGCGGCGCCTGCGCACCAGAACAGCGCAATCATTCCCGGGAATCCGCGCATTGCTTCGCTCCCGTTTGGCCCAGCCATCATGGTAGCGCGCCGCGACCCGGGTGATCGCGGCGGTGGTCACGCCGCCGTTGGCCTGAGTTGCCCTCGAAGCCATCGGCGAACCATTCTGCCGCAGGATCGCAGCCGGCTTCGGGCAGGTTTACGGCCTTCGTCGAGTTCCCGCTGGCCACGTTGTCCCGGCCTCCGCCGACCGTCGAGTCTGTGCCCGACGCGGTGTTGGCGCGGCCGCCGTCAAAGGGCCTGCTTGAGGACCGCCGTGGCCAGTCTCAGGGTGCCGCCCGCGCCGCATCCAGTTGCGCCAGCAACTGCTCCCGCAGCACGCCGTCGAGCTGACAGCGAGGGCTTGGAAACCCATTGGGCGGGAAAAGTTTCAATTCGCGACGATCGGATCGGCGCGCCAAACAGGGCGACTGGCTCGCGGCACTGCCGGGGCGGCCGCTTTCGCGTGTTTTGCCACGCCGCTGGTCGCCGCAGCTATGCTCCGCCCCAACTCAACTACTGGAACCCGCCCGCCCGCTATGGCTTTGCCTTCGATCGAATCGCGTATCGCCGCTGAAATCAGTGCCCGCAGTGAACAGGTCGTTGCCGCGGTGCGGCTGCTGGATGAGGGCGCGACCGTGCCGTTCATCGCGCGCTACCGCAAGGAGGTCACCGGCGCGCTGGATGACACCCAGCTGCGTACGCTGGAAGAGCGCCTGGGCTACCTGCGCGAGCTGGAGGAGCGCCGCGCGGCGGTGCTGTCGAGCATCGAGGAACAAGGCAAGCTCAGCGACGCGCTGCGCGGCGAGATCGAGCACGCGGACACCAAGGCGCGGCTGGAGGATCTGTACCTGCCGTACAAGCCCAAGCGTCGCACCAAGGCGCAGATCGCTCGCGAGGCCGGACTGGAGCCGCTGGCCGACTCGCTGCTGGCTGACCCGACCCAGGCGCCGGAGCATGCGGCGCTGGCTTTCGTCGATCTCGACAAGGGCGTCGCCGATGTCGCCGGCGCGCTGGAAGGCGCGCGTTCGATCCTGTCCGAGCGCTTCAGCGAAGATCCGGCGCTGGTCGGCGAGCTGCGCGAGTGGCTGTTCGAGCACGGCCGCATCCACGCGCGCCTGGTGCCCGGCAAGGAAAACGAAGGCGCCAAGTTCCGCGATTACTTCGATTTCGTCGACAGCCTGGTGCAGATCCCGTCGCATCGCACGCTGGCGCTGTTCCGCGCGCGCTCCGAGGGCATTCTCGATCTCGACCTGGAGCCGGTGCCGGTCAAGCGCAACGATGCGCGCGGCGGCAGCGACGAGGCCGAGGCCATCGAGCATGGCCACCAGCGTGCGCAAGGCCGCATCGCGCAGCGTGCCGGGGTTGCCGATCGTGGTCGCGCGGCGGATGCCTGGCTGGTCGAGACCTGCCGCCAGACCTGGCGCTACAAGCTGCATGTGCGCCTGACGCTGGATCTGTTCGGGCGCATCCGTGAGCGCGCCGAGGAAGAGGCGATCCGCATCTTCGGCGACAACCTGAAGGACCTGCTGCTGGCGCCGCCGGCCGGCGCAAAAGCGGTGATCGGCCTCGATCCCGGCCTGCGCACCGGCGTCAAGGTTGCCGTGGTCGATGCCACCGGCAAGGTGCTCAGCGTCGACACCATCTATCCGCTGCAACCGAAGAACCAGCACGAGGCTTCTGCCGCGACCATCGCCAAACTGGCCGAGCAGCACGGCGCGCGCCTGATCTCGATCGGCAACGGCACCGGCTCGCGCGAGACCGAGGCCTTCGTCGCCGAACTGGCACTCAAACACCCCGAGCTCAAGTTGACGCGCATCGTTGTCTCCGAAGCCGGCGCCTCGGTGTATTCGGCCTCCGAACTGGCGGCCAAGGAATTTCCCGGCATGGACGTGTCCTTGCGCGGCGCGGTGTCGATCGCGCGCCGGCTGCAGGATCCGCTGGCGGAACTGGTCAAGATCGAGCCCAAGGCCATCGGCGTCGGCCAGTACCAGCACGACGTCAACCAGGTGAAGCTTGGCGCGCGCCTGGTGAATGTGGTCGAGGACTGCGTGAACGCCGTCGGCGTCGATCTGAACACCGCATCGGCGCCTTTGCTGGCGCGCGTATCGGGCCTGTCCAGCGGTACCGCCGAGGCGGTGGTGCGTTATCGCGACGAGCATGGCGCCTTCACCTCGCGGCGCAAGCTGCTGGAGGTGCCGCGCCTCGGGCCGAAGACCTACGAGCAGGCAGCAGGTTTCCTGCGCATCCGCGATGGCGAGCAGCCGCTGGACGGCTCTTCGGTGCATCCGGAGGCCTATCCGGTGGTCGATCGCATCGCCCAGGCCACCGGTTTGCCGGTCGGGCAGCTGATCGGCAACGGCGCAGTGTTGGCCAAGCTCGATCCGAAGGCTTTCGTCGACGAGCGCTTTGGCCTGCCGACGGTGCAGGACATCCTGCGCGAACTGATCAAGCCGGGGCGCGATCCGCGGCCGGAGTTCAAGACCGCGCAGTTCTCCGCCGATGTGCACAAGATCAGCGATCTGACGCCTGGCATGGTCCTGGAGGGCGTGGTCACCAATGTCGCGGCCTTCGGCGCCTTCATCGACATCGGCGTGCACCAGGACGGCCTGGCTCACGTCAGCGAGCTGTCCGACAAGTACATCAAGGACCCGCGCGAGGTGGTCAAGACCGGCCAGATCGTCAAGGTGCGCGTGCTCGAAGTCGACGCGCCGCGCAAACGCATCAGCCTGAGCCTGAAACTGAGCGCGTCCCGCGAAGCGCCTGCCGGCGGCGAGCGCCGCAGCAATTCGGCACCGCCGAGCGGTCGACCGCAAAACCGCTCCGGGCCGCACTGGTCCCGGCGCCGGGCGTCCTTCAGGCGGAAAAGGCTTGACCCAGGACACGCCTAAACCTGCGCCGATGGGTACACTCGGCAACTTGTTGAGTGAAGCGATGAAGGGCAAGCGATAGCACCATGAACCGTCGTTGCGAGCGCCCTGCGTCGCGTCGAAACTGCTCACGTGTCGTGCACCACGGCGCTGTCGTAGCAGCGACGTGCACGTCGCGACCGTCATGCATGTCGTTCAAACTGCGGTCGCGACGTACACGTCGCTCCTACTGCGAGATTGTCGAATCGTGAGCACCCGCCGCGCCCGCAGCAATCGAGCGCCGCGCTTGCGGCAGTCGATCCTGGGTGCGCAGTTCGCCAATGCGGAGCGCTTCACAGTACGGGCACGGAACTCGCGCACAGTTTTGCAGTCCAAACCGCCGGGTCTGGACGAGAATCCGATGCGCGCTTTCCGACTACCGCGGGTGCTGGCGACCGACACCCCATCGCCGTTGTTGCTGGTCGCCGGCACGCGATTGGAAGCGCTGCGTCTGTTGCCGCTGCTGCGTGCCCTGCGCGCGCAGGGCCGGGGCGAGGGCGCGTTGCTGGTCGACACCGGCGAGTCCGGCCCGGCGGTACGTGAAGCACTGCGTGAGCACGGCCTGGCGCCCGATCTGCGCCTGCCGGGTACGCGCGGCACCAGCGCTGCGGCGTTTGCCATGTTGCGGCTGGCGCTGCGCCTGCAGCCGTCGATGATCGTTGCAGGCGGTGCCTCGCGCAGCGGTCTGGCGGCGGCCGTCGGTGCGCGTGCCGCCGGCATCAGCAGCGCCCTGATCGCCTCCAGCGCCGACAGCGCGCCCAAGCTGCGCTGGCGCCTGTTGGCCGCCCTGTGCACCTGGTTCTACCTTGGTCGCGAGGCGCCGCCGCTGGAATTGCCCCGCGGGCGCGCGCTGCAGACCGGTGATCCCTTGTTCGATCTCTGTCGCGAACAGTCCGATGCCCTCGGCGGCAGCCATGACCCCGCCGCGCGCGTGGTCATCGCCAGTGCCCTGGCGCACGCCGACGGTGAGCGCCTGGCTGCAGCGCTGCTGCTGCGTGAATCGCAGGCGCGCATCGACTGGATCGCCGCGCCGGGCCTGGGCGAGCGCGACATCCATCCGCGTTTGCGCCGCCTCGGCCATCTGCCGCACTGGCGCACGCTGGCACTGCTGCGCCGCGCGCGCGTGCTGATCACCGACGATGCACTGCTGGCGCTGGAAGCGCGCTGGCTCGGCCGTCAGGTGTACTGGGTCGGCGCCAATCCGGCTCCGCGCGGCTGCGGCGAGGTCAAGTTGCCGCAGCTGGCTGACGCCGTGCACCACGCCCTCGTCCAGACCCTGTCGGCGCAGCCATTGTCGGAGGACGGCCGTTCCGCCCCGCGCCTGGCCGCCCATCTGCTCGATCGCGTCGAGCAGCGCGCTTTCGCCGGGCTGTTGACGCGCGTCCGACCGCGCTAGAGCGAGAAGCATCGCGCGCAAGCGCGCTCCTACAGTTCCTGCGTGGATTTTCGGCGAATTTGTAGGAGCGCGCTCGCGCGCGATGCCTTTGATCCACGCCCATGTCAGCCCAATCGACCAAGCAACGTACGTGTGGGCATTCCCACCCGCTGAGTACGCGTCATGTACCGATTCCTGTTGCTGCTGGCCTTGGCTGTGGCCGCGCCGCTGGACGCGGCACGCTTCAACGTCGATGCCAGCAACACTGGCACCGTCGACGGCAGCGGCCGCGACCTCGAGTTTCGATTTCAGCGCGATCCCCGATACCGTCGTCAGCGCCACGCTGCAGATCGACATCAGCTACAGCCGCGCGCGTGAGCTCAACTGGTCGCTGGTCGACAGCAGTGGCGTGGTGGTGCTGCCGCTGGCGATGATGAGCGGCGTTTCCAGCGCCGTGAGCATGAACGGCAGGTACCGGATCAGCGATGGCGCCGCCACCACCTGGGCGCTGGCGGCCCCGGCGACCGGCAATCTGCCTGGCGCCTACCCCGCGCGCGCCTTCCAGTTCGGGCAGGGCGGCACCTGTATCAACCTTCTGGCGCGCTACCTCGAATTCGACATCGACCGCAGCCAGCCGCTGACCTTGCAGATCAGCAGGCTGGGATCGGCCAGTGGCGCAGGTTCGATCAGCGGCGCGCGCCTGGTCATCGACACCGGCGCGCCCGACGAACTACTCGCCAGCGGCATGGAGGAGCCCAACCACCCGCCGCTGGTGTGTCAGCGCCCGAGCTTCGACGTGGTGCTCAACGGCGGCAGCGAGAGCCCCACGCGCAGCCCGCTGGCCTTGCTCGACTACAGTGGCATGCCCGACTGGAGCATCCGCCAGTTCGACCCGCCGCTGGATTTCGGCCCGATCCCCTTCGGTATCGGCGCCAGCACCCCGGCTTACCCCGGACGATTCGGCGGGCGTTCGCGCATGAACATCGGCTTCTGGGATGAAAGCACCGGCACGCTCAACTTCACCACTGGCGCCGGCGCGCGCACGCTGCTGCTGCCCGGCGACTGGAGCACCACGCTGCATTTCCCGATCCCCGGCGACTACGACGGCGACGGCATCACCGACCTGGCGATGGCCTTTCTCGGCGACTTCGGCGGCCAGCCGAGGTTCTATGCGCGCATCCTGTTCAGTCGCGATGGCGCCTTGCGCGACATCCTGATCGATCCGCGCGCCTACGATCCGGTCAATCACGTGTCGGCCAACATCGGCTTCGGTGCGGGTCAGGATGCGGACCAGAACGGCGTCGATGAGATCACCGTCTATGCCCAGCTAAGCGGCGGCTTGATGCGATTGATCCAGTTCGTGGTCGACCCGGCGAGCCTGACCGTGAGCGGTCTCGGCGGGCCAGCCTGGGGCTTGCTGGGCGACCGCCTGGTGCTCGGCAACTGGACCGCCGGCAGCAGCGGCAATCAGTTTGGCCTGATGGTGGCGCGTCAGACCGCCAGCGCCTGGGAGTGGTACCTGTTCCCCAATGGCGTACCCACTCTGTGGGGCTTGCCGGGGGACTTTCCGGTGTCGATCAACGTCGATCTCGATCGCAAGAACGATATCGCCGTCTATCGCCCGAGCGATCAGAGGCTCTATGTGATCCGCAGCAGCGACGGCCAGCAGGTCATTCTCGGGCCATTCGGCAGCGCCAGCAGCATTCCGCTGGGCTATCTGATCGGCACTACCGCGCCGCTGGCGTTTTGATCCCGCGCGGCGCGTCGGGTCGGGTCGGCCGGTGTATCGCGCAGCGATTCACCGGCGCGGTTGTGCGGCAAGCGGCTTGCGCACTTCGATCATTCGCAATAGCATACGCCGTATGACAGACCCAGAATCCATCAGGTTCCGCGTCAACGCCCGCATAGACCGGGTCGCCGAGGAGCAGTTGCGCTACGTCACCGAGCACACGCAGATGAATGTCACCGAAGCGCTGCGCGCGTCGATCGCGTTGATGTACGACAAGGTCAGCCGCGAACACGCGCGCCCGGCCGACATTCTCAAGCGCACCGAGAACTTCCTCGCGATGGGTGACAGTGGTCGCGCCGATGGGTCGGAAAACTACAAGGCCGATCTGGCCAAGGCCTACGCCAGCAAGCTCTGTGCTGATCGCTGACACGGGCTTCTTCTACGCGTTGGCAGATCGCAGCGACCGCCATCACGCGCGCGCGCTGACGACCCTCGAAGGTCTCAACGAAGGTCTGATCACCACCTGGCCGGTGCTGACCGAGACCACGCATCTGCTCAACATGCGTCTATCGCCTGCCGTCAGCGTGCGTTTCCTCGGCAATGTTGCCGATGGTTTTTGCGCCGTGCATGCGATTGAACCGGCACAGATGCGCCGCGTGGCAGCATTGATGGGCAAGTATGCCGATCTGCCGATGGATCTGGCCGATGCCTCGTTGCTGCTGCTGGCCGAGCATCTGGGCGATGGCCGCATCCTCAGCACCGATCGTCGCGACTTTCAGACCTACCGCTTCAAGAACCAGCAGCCCTTCCGCAATCTGCTGCTCGACGATTGATGGTGTGGCTTTTTCACTGGAGCGGGCTCTGCCCGCACTGCTTCCAGCTGTGTCAAGAGAATCGCGCGCAAGCGCGCCCCGGTGGCAAATTTGCCGAAAGTTCACGCAAGAATTGTAGGAGCGCGCTTGCGCGCGATGCTTTTCGCGGTCCCAGAAGCATCGCCGGCGGCGTCTGCTCCCACATGAGCGTTGTCGCCACACCGCTCCTACCGCGCCAGCGACGCCATCAACGCCCGCAATGCTGCCGGCTTGACCGGCTTGTGCAGCACCGGCAGACGGGCCGCCGCGGCGGCCTTGAGGAAGGCCTCGTTGCGATCGGCGCTGACCATGGCCAACGCGGCCGGCGCCAGGCCGCGCTCGCGCCAATTGGCGATCAGCTCGATGCCGTTCTCGCCGGCGTCGAGCTGGTGGTCGACCAGCGCCAGATCGAAGCGACCTGCTTGCAGCAACGCCAGTGCCTGCGCGCCGTTGCTGGCGGTCTGCGGCTGGTGGCCCCAACGCTGCAGCAATCCGCGCGTGGCGTCGAGCACATCGGGCTCGTTGTCGACCACCAGCACGCGCAGGCCGGGCTGCGCTGCGGCCGGCTCGCTGCTGGCGGCTTGACCCGCAAGCTGCAGCGGCTGCGCGCGGCGCGCGGTGACGAAGAACAAGCTGCCGCGGCCAGCCTGCGAACGCAGATCCAGCGTCGCGCCCATCAGGCGCGCCAGCCGCAGGCAACCGGCCAGACCCAGGCCCAGGCCGCGCTCGCCCCAGGGCGAGGCATCCGGGCCGCGTTCGAAATCACGGAAGATGCGCGAATGCGCCTGCTCGGTGATGCCCGGGCCGCTGTCCCAGACCTCGATGCGCACCTCGTCGCCACGGCGCCGGGTTCCCACAATGACACCGCCGCTGCGGGTGTAGCGCAGCGCATTCGACACCAGGTTCTGCACGATACGCCGCAGCAGCTTGCGGTCGCTGAGCACGCACAGCCGGGTCGGCACGATGCGCAGGCGCAGGCCGCGGCTCTTCGCGATCGGCCCGAATTGTTGTTCCATCGACGCAAACAGCTCGCCAAGCGCCATCGGCTGCATTTCCGCCGTCAGCACGCCGGCGTCCAGGCGCGCCAGATCGATCAGGCCGTCGAGCATTTCTTCGGCGGCCGACAGTGAGGAGTCGACGCGCTCGACCAGCGTGTGCGCCTCGCTCGCCAGCTCCGGTTCGCTGCGCAGCGAGGACAGGAACAGGCGCGCCGCCGACAGCGGCTGCAGCAGATCGTGGCTGGCGCTGGCGATGAAGCGCGTGCGCGTCTCCTGCGCCGCCTGCGCCAGCGCGCGCGCATCCTCCTGCGCCTTCAGCGATTGCTTCAGCTCAAAGGTGCGCTGCTCGACGCGATCTTCGAGGTTCTCGTTGGCCTCGCGCAATGCGGTTTCGGCGCGCTTGAACTCGGTGATGTCGTTGAAACTCATCACGAATCCGCCGCCCGGCAAGGGCTCGCCGCGCATCTCGACGACGTGGCCATCCTCGCGTTCGCGCACGTAGCGGTGCGAGCTGCCGGCGCGCATGAAGCCGATGCGGCGATTGACCTGTTCGTCGACATCGCCGCGTCCGAGCTGTCCGCGTTCGGCGTTGTAGCGGATCAGGTCGGCGATCGGCCGGCCGACGCTGAGCAGGCCGTCCGGATAATCGAACAACTCGGCATAGCGCCGATTCCACGCGACCAGCTGCATCTGGCCATCGACCACGCTGATGCCCTGGCTCATGTGCTCGAAGGTGGTCTGCAGCAGTTCGCGGTTGAAACGCAGCTGCTGGCTGGTCTCGTCGAGCACCGACACCACTTCGCCGAGCTCCAGGCCGCTGCCGCGCAGCACCGAGGTCAGCATCACGCGCGCCGATCCGGCGCCGACGGCGCCGCCAAGCAGGCGCTCGGTGAACTGCAACACGCGTCGATCGGCCGGCGCGTCGGCCTGAAAGCTGCGATTCTGCCGCGCGTTGAAGTCGGCGAACGCCGCGGTGGCGGCCTCGCGACCGACGATCCGCTGCGCCAGCTCGATCAGATCGCGCTGATGCACATGCGGCACCAGGTCCTCGGTGGCGCTGGCGCGCAGCGCGTACGGGTCAAGATAGGCGGTGGCCTGCAAGCGCTCGCTCAAGTGCGGGCGCCGCCGCAAGGACACGCCGATCAGCAACGCGCAGTTGACCAGCAGCGACCACAGCGTACCGTGGGTCAGCGGATCCGGGCCGCCAACGCCGAGCAGCGCCTGTGGCATCAGCGGCGCAAATCCGAACGGCCCGTTGGCCACGACTTCGGCGCCGAACCAGCCGGCCAGCGACAGTTGCGGCAGCAACAGTGTGTACAGCCAGACCACAAAGCCGCCGATCAGGCCCCAGCTGACCCCGGACAGGCTGGCGTTGCGCCAGTACAACGAGGCGAGCATCGCCGGCGCGAACTGGGCAACGGCGCTGAAAGCCAGCAGGCCGTAACTTGCCAGCGTGTCGCTGCCGCCGCCGGCGCGATAGAAGGCAAACGCCAGCAGCGCCAACAGGCCGATGGAAAAGCGCCGGCAACCCAGCACCCAGGCCGACAGGTCGGCATGCTGTTGCAGCCCGAGCCGGCGCACGCGCATCAACACCGGCATCAGCAGATCGTTGCTGATCATCGTCGACAGCGCCACGCTGACCACGATCACCATCGCCGTGCCCGCCGACAGGCCGCCGACGAAGGCCAGGAGCGCGATCCCCGGGTGGCCGTTTTCCAGCGGCAGGCGCAGCAGCAGATGATCGGGATTGCCGCTGGCCACCAGATCGCGCGCCAGCCATGCGACCGGCAACACGCAGGCCGAAATCAGCACCATGTAGCCGACGAACACCCGCCGCGCGAGCTTGAGATCGACCGGATCGGTGCACTCGACCACCGCCACGTGGAACTGCCGCGGCAGGCAGACGATCGCGCAGGCCGCCAGCAAGGTTTGCGTCAGGAAACTCAAGGTGCCGAACTTCTCCGCCGACCACAGCGGATCGCCAGCCGTGCGCGCCACCGCGTGCGTCCACTGATCGCTGCCCAGACCCAGCGCCAGCGCTGCCACCGCGACCAACGCGGCGAGCTTGACCACCGATTCCAGCGCCACCGCAACCAGAAGGCCACGTCGCTGCGCCGTGGCGCTGGCTTCGCGGGTGCCAAACAGCATCGCAAACAGCGCCATGGTGATGGCGACATACAATGCGGTATCGCCAAGCAGATGCGGTCCATGGCTGCTGATCGGCGGCGCGAGCACTTCGATGCTGGCGCTGATCGCCTTGAATTGCAGCGCGATGTAGGGCACCGCCGCAAACAACGCGATCACCGTCACCAGCGCCGCCAGCGGGCGTGAGCGACCAAAGCGCGCGGCAATCAGATGCGAGATCGAGCCGACATTCTGCTGCCGTGCGACCAGCACCAGGCGTTCCAGCAGGCCGGCGCCGAACACGAATACCAGGATCGGCCCGAGATAGATCGGCAGGAAAGCCCAGCCTCCGCTCTGCGCGGTGCCCACCGCGCCATAGACGGTCCACGTGGTGCAGTAGACACCCAGCGCCAGACTGTAGACCCAGGCCCGCATCGGCGGCCGGCCGCTGATCGCGGCATGCCGGTCGCCCCAGGCCGCCACCGAGAACAGCGCGACCAGGTAGCCGATGGCAACGACGGCCAGGAGCCAGGTGGGGATCATCTGTTGAAGCAGTGAGTAGTGAGTAGTCAGTAGTGAGTAAAACCCGGCGGAGTCGGTATCTGCGGCGATCGCGTTGAGGTGAGAAGCCAGCGGATGCGCCGGCTGTTACTCACTACTGACTACTCACTACTCACCGAAATTCAGCGCGGCGCATCCGGCTGCTTCTCCGGCGCCGCCAGATCGAACTCGGGCATGCTCAGGCAGTGGGCGTCGATGCGCGCAATGGTCGGGAAGCGGCTCACGTCGACGCCGAAGCGTTTGGCGTTGTAGACCTGCGGCACCAGGCAGCAGTCGGCCATGGACGGTTCGTCGCCTTCGCAGAACTCGCCGGTCGAGGGATTGCCGCCGAGCATCTCTTCGAGTGCCACAAAGCCGGCGCCGATCCAGTGTCGCATCCACGCTTCCTTTTGCGCCTGATCAGCGCCGAACTGCTGCTGCAACTGTCCCAGTACGCGCAGATTGTTCAGCGGGTGGATATCGCAGGCGATCAGCTGCGCGATCGAACGCACGCGGGCCCGCTCGCGCCCGGTCGGCGGCATCAGCGCATAGCCTGCTGTGTGGTAGACCTCCGCCAGGTACTCGATGATGCTCATCGACTGGCGCACCACGCGCTCGCCGTCGATCAACACCGGCAGCAGCTCCTGCGGATTGAGCTTGTGGAACTCGGCCGCGTGCTGCTGGCCGCCGGCGCCGGCCAGGTCCACCGCCACATAGTCGTAGCGCAATGCCTTCAGATTCAAGGCGATACGCACCCGATACGCGGCACTCGAACGCCAATAGCTGTAGAGCCTGATCAGATCACTCACGGTACGCTCCAGCACGATACGTGGCGCCAAGCATAGTCCAGCGCTGCGCGCGCGGCACGCCGGGCGTGCTCCTGTGGGAGCGGGTTTGGCCCGCGATCGAGAGCATCGCGCGCAAGCGCGCTCCTACCGGTCTGGCGCAGTTCTTCGGCGAGGATGCAGGAGCGCGCTTGCGCGCGATGCCTCTGGCGCAACTTGGCCCCTTCCTCCCGCAAACAATTGCCCCGATGCTTGCCGATTCAATCCCGCGGGGAATCCCCATGCTCGCCCTGATCACCGCCCACGCCGCCCGCCCCCTCGACGAGGACCTGCCGCCGCTGGTCGCCGCACCGACTGCGCGCGGCATCGACTTCGAAGTGGTCGACTGGGACGCACCCGGCGTCGACTGGTCGCGTTTCGACACGGCTGTGCTGCGCTCGACCTGGGACTACATCGACCGTTTTGCCGAGTTCAGCGCCTGGATCGACCGCGTCGAGGGCCGCACGCGCCTGCTCAACCCGGCCCAGGTCGTACGCTGGAACACGCACAAGGGCTATCTGCTCGAACTGGCCGCGCTCGGCATTCCGATCGTGCCTACGCAGTTGCTGCGGCCGGGTGATGCCGTACCGTCGATGGCTACTGGAGAGTGGGTGATCAAGCCCGCGGTTGGCGCCGGCTCGCGCGACGCGCGACGCTTTCGCGATGACCCCGAGGGCGCTGCGGCGCATGCGCAGCGCTTGTTGGCCGGCGCTCGCGACACCCTGCTGCAGCCGTATCTGGGACGCGTGGACCAGGCCGGGGAGACCGCGCTGATTTACCTCGGCGGGCGCTACTCGCACGCGATCCGCAAGGGGCCGCTGCTGGCGCCGAATGCCGACGCCACCGCGGCGTTGTTTGCCCCCGAGCAGATCGTCGCGCGCGACCCGGCGCCGGAGGAGCGCGCCCTGGCGCAGCGCGTGCTGGCGGCGCTGCCATTCCCCGGGCCGCTGTTGTATGCACGTGTCGATCTGCTGCGCGACGCACAAGGCGCGCCGGTGCTGCTGGAACTGGAGTTGACCGAGCCCTCGCTGTTTTTTCCGTTCGCGCAGGGCAGCGTGGAGCGCTTCGTCGAGGCGCTGCAGGGGATGCGCTGACCTGGCGCCGCAACTCCTTCTGCGCGCAAGTGGGAAGAATGAAAGCTCGTGAACAAGCTTCGCGGCCGCAGAACTCGTTGAGAGCGCACCCGAAACGGCCGAATTCGATTTCCATCCCCCAGGCGTGCGCGCTAGCCTCGGGTTGCCGTTTTGGCGGCTTGTTCCACCCGCGTCCGGCCGGTGCGGGTGTTTGACCACACGTGTGCAGTGAGGATTTCAGCATGTCCAACTTGAAAGGTTCCAAGACCGAAGACAACCTGAAGGCTGCCTTTGCCGGCGAGTCGCAGGCCAACCGTCGTTATCTGTATTTCGCCCAGAAGGCCGACGTCGAGGGCTACAACGATGTCGCCGCAGTGTTCCGGTCGACCGCCGAAGGCGAAACCGGCCACGCCCACGGGCACCTCGAATACCTGGAAGCCTGCGGCGATCCGGCCACCGGCCTGCCGTTCGGCGACACCGCCAGCAACCTGAAGACCGCGATCGCCGGCGAGACCCACGAGTACACCGACATGTACCCGGGCATGGCCAAGACCGCGCGCGATGAAGGCTTCGACGAGATCGCCGACTGGTTCGAGACCCTGGCCAAGGCCGAGCGCTCGCACGCCAATCGTTTCACCAAGGCGCTGAACGATCTGGGCGCGAATGCGTGAAGCTGCGCGCCGCGCGCGTGGCATTCGCCACGCGCGGCGCGCAGATGGCTACTAGCGGTCAGCAACAAGCGGTGAGCACCTAGCGGTTAGCAACTAGCGATTGGGGCGTGCGGCGGTGTGCGGCTAGTCGATGGTTCCGAATCCTGGATCTGGCCGCAGAACCGCACCCCGCGCGCTAGTTGCCAGTTGCCAGTTGCCAGTTGCCAGTTGCTGCTCCCCCGACTGCTCCAGCATCCCGACCTACGGAAGACTTGTCCGATGAGCACCAGTCCCACTCCCGCCGCCCGCGAAGGCAGCCTCGAAGCGCCCACCCGGCACGCGCTCGACTGGCGCAATCCGGATTTCTGGAGCGAGGAATCGCTCAACAAGGAACTCGAACGCGTCTACGACATCTGCCATGGGTGTCGTCGCTGCGTCAGCCTGTGCCAGTCCTTCCCGCTGCTGTTCGATCTGGTCGACGAGTCGCCGACCATGGAAGTCGACGGCATCGCCAAGGCCGATTACATGAAAGTGGTCGACCAGTGCTATCTGTGCGACCTCTGCTACCAGACCAAATGCCCCTACGTGCCGCCGCACGCGTGGAATGTGGATTTCCCGCACCTGATGCTGCGCGCCAAGGCGATCAAGCACAAAAAAGGCGAGACCAGCTGGCAATCGAAGCTGCTGTCGTCGACCACGACCGTGGGCAAGATCGCCTCGATCCCGGTGGTGGTTCAGGCGGTCAATGCGCTGAACGCCACCGCGCCGATGCGCAAGGTGCTCGACAAGACGCTCGGCGTGCATCCTGATGCGGTGATCCCGACCTACAGCAGCAATACCGGGCGCAAACGCCTGAAGCGCTTCGAGGGTGCCGTCGACGCCAGGATCGCCGGCCCCACCCGCGGGCGCGTCGCCATCTTCACCACCTGCTACGGCAACTACAACATGCCGCAGGTGGTCGAGGACCTGGCCGCCGTGCTGCGGCACAACGGCATCGAGGTCAAGCGCCTGGTGCGCGAGCAATGCTGCGGCATGCCCAAGCTGGAACTGGGCGATCTCGACGCCGTGGCGCGCTTCAAGGAAGCCAATCTGCCGGTGCTGCACGCGGCGGTCCAAGCCGGTTACGACCTCATCGCGCCGATTCCCTCGTGCGTGCTGATGTTCAAGCAGGAGCTGCCATTGATGTTCCCGGATGACAGCGCGCTGCTGCAGGTGAAGCGGGCGATCTTCGACCCCTTCGAATATCTGATGCACCGCCATCAGGCCGGACTGTTCAACACCGACTTCAAGCATGAGCTTGGCAAGATCGCCTACCACGTGCCCTGCCACCAGCGGGTGCAGAACATCGGCCCGAAGACCCGCGACATCCTCAAGCTGATCCCCAACACCACGCTGGAGATGATCGAACGTTGCTCCGGCCACGACGGCACCTATGGCGTCAAACGCGACACCTACGCCTTCGCCCGCAAGATCGCCAAGCCGGTGGTCGAGCGCATGAAGAAGGCCGATGCCGCGCACTACTCCATCACTACTCACTACTCACTACTCACCATTCACAAAAAGTCAGCGACAAGCGCACCAGCAGAGCGTCCACTCCATGACCACGCAGACTTCGCCCATGCCCGAACTCACCCGCGACGACCTCTATTCCCTGGAGCAATACGCCACCCGCCGGGCGGCTTTCCGTACCCAGGTGCTGGCGCACAAGAAGCTGCGCACGGTGCATATCGGGCCGCACATGACGCTGATCTTCGAGGACCGGCTGACGGTGCAGTACCAGGTGCAGGAAATGCTGCGCATCGAGCGCATTTTCGAAGCGGCGGGCATCGAGGATGAGCTCCTGGCCTACAACCCGCTGATTCCGGATGGCAGCAATCTCAAGGCCACGTTGCTGATCGAATATGCCGACGCGACAGTGCGCGCCCGCGAGCTGGCGCGGCTGAAGGGCATCGAGAATCGGTTCTACATCGAGATCAGCGGCGCCGGACGCGCCACGGCGAACGCCGACGAAGACCTCGATCGCAGCAACGACAGCAAGACCTCGGCCGTGCACTTCATGCGTTTCGAACTCAGCCCCGCGATGATCGCCGCCTGGCGCGCCGGCAACGGCGTCAGCATCGGCGTCGACGATGAGCGCTATGGCCATGCGGCGGTGCTCTCCGCCGTCACGCGCAGCGCGCTCGCTGCCGATTTCGCCTGATCGCTTTTCTGTGGGAGCGGGTTTACCCGCGAGCCTTTGCTTGAAAGGCAAGAGCTCGCGGGATAAACCCGCTTCCACAAGAGCCCGCTACGCCGCCCTTGGCTGCGGCTTGGGCAGCCAGATGCTGACCACCAGGCCGCCATCCGGTCGATTGGCCAGGCGGATGCGCCCGCCGTGCGCTTCGGCGATCTCGCGCGCCAGTGCCAGGCCGAGGCCCGTGCCGGCGCGTTTGGTCGAGTAGAACGGCAGCAGTGCCTGCTCCAGCACGGTGTCGCTCATGCCGCTGCCGCGATCGCGCACCTGCAGCAGGAACTGCGGGCCGACGTCGCTGACCTGGATCTCGACTTCGTTCGGCTCCGAGCCCGCCTCGATGGCGTTCTTGACCAGGTTGATCAGCACCTGCTCGATTTGCGCGCGGTCGACGTTGACCGGCGTTTCCGGCAGTGGCCGGACCACCCGCACCGCTTGGGATTGGGTGACACTGTCGAGCAGGGCTTCCCACAGAACCGGCATCAGTCGCGGGTTCGGCAGCTTGGCGACGCGCGCATAGCCGCCGATGAACTGCTCCAGATGCCGCGCGCGCTCGTCGATGGTGCTGAAGATCTTCTGCAGGCTGACCTTGTCGCCGCGCTCGGCATACACGCGCCCGGTGTGCGCCATCGAGGCGATCGGACCGAGTGCATTGTTGAGTTCATGGCTGATCACGCGGATCACCTTCTTCCAGGTCGCCACTTCCTGGCGTGCCAGTTCACGCGTCAGCCGCCGCAACATGGTCAGGTGATGGCGTCGACCGTGCAGCTCGAAGCTGCGCCGGGTCAGGTGGAACACATCCTCCTCGCCCTCGACGCTCAGCGTCACCAGACCGTCCTGACCCACGCGCAGCGGCTCGGCGAGTGCCTCGGGCAGGCGCGCGACCAGTTCCTCGAAGGCATACCCTTCAAGCTTCCCCGGCACTCCGAACAACTCGCGCGCGGCAAGGTTGCCGTAGACCACGCGCTCGCGCGGATCGGTCAACACCAATGCCGTCGGCGTGTTCTGCACCACGGTGTCGAGCAGCAGCTCGCGCTGGATCAGGCGCTGGCGCTCGTCGCGCAGCTGCCCGCCGAGTGCGTTCAGTGCGCGCGTCAGCTCGGCCAGATCCGGATCTGCCGGCACCCGGATCGAAGTGGCGAAATCAGCATCGGTCCACGCCGCCACCAGGGTCGACAGCGCGCGCAGGTGGTCGGCAGCCGGCGTGCGTTCGCGGCGGATGGCCACGAGCGCGAAGGCCAGGCCCAGCGCCAGCGACAGCGCCAGGGTCGAGACCCAATCGAGTTCGCGCGTAGCCCAGGCGCTCGCGAGTACCAGCAGCACGCCGCAAACCGTCCAGCCGGGCAGGCGGCGCAGGCGGGCGTAGTGGCGGTTGGGGACGTCGTCGGTCATGGGGGGGATGTTAGAGGGGCGACGGCCAATTCGTGCGAACGTGAGTTTGCCGACGGTTGTCGGTTGTCGGCTTTTGGCGGCGCGCAGGCGGAGGCCCATCTTGCGTGGATTTGCGGCGGAAATGCAGGGGCTCGCGCGCATCCACCAACAACCAACAACCAACAACCAACAACCGACGACAAGCTCGATGCCGCCGCACAGCAAGAACCACCGCACAGCGCGACGACGCGACCCTACTCCCGCCGCACATCGATCCCGTACTTCTCCATGCGCCGATACAAGGCCTGGCGCGACAGGCCGAGGCTGTGGGCGGCTTCGGCGACAACGCCGCCGGCACGCGCCAGCGCCGCCTCGATCTCGTCGCGGCTGGGTTCGCGCAGCGTGGGGTCGGTGCCTGCGCTGGCGACCAATGCCTGCGGTAGCCCGAGATCGTCGACGGCTACCAGCTCGTCGCGACACAACAGGCTGGCGCGGGTGATCGCATTCTTCAGCTCGCGCACATTGCCCGGCCACGCGTGCGCCTCCAGTGCGCGGCGGGCGCCGTCGGACAAGCGCAGCCTGGGGCCGAGGAAATGCTCGGCCAGCGGCACGATGTCCTCGCGACGCTCGGCCAGTGGCGGCAGGCGCACTTCGATCACGTTCAGGCGATAAAACAGGTCCTCGCGGAAATCGCCGCGGCGGATCATCGCGGCGAGATCGGCGTTGGTGGCCGACAGCACGCGTACCTTGACCTCGCGCGTGCGGTTGCTGCCGAGGCGCTCGAAGCGCCCGGTCTCGAGTACGCGCAGCAGCTTCATCTGGCCGGCGGACGACAGGTTGCCGATCTCGTCGAGAAACAGGGTGCCGTTGTCGGCCGCCTCGAAGCGGCCTTCGCGCGCCTTGCCGGCGCCGGTGTAGGCGCCGGCCTCGGCGCCGAACAGCTCGGCCTCGAGCAGGTCCGCCGGCAGCGCGCCGCAATTCACGGCGATGAATGGGCCGTCCTTGACCCGCGAATTGGCGTGGATGATCTCGGCGATGCGCTCCTTGCCGGCACCGTTCGGCCCGGTGATCAGGATCGGCACATCGGACTTGGCCACCTGGCAGGCCAGGCGCAGCACGCGCTCCATCGACGGCGACGCATAGACGATGCCGCGCAAATCGTACTCGCGTGCCAGCGAGCGCCGTCCCTCGGATTCACGCACGGTCAGCTTGCGCACCTGGCGATTGCTCTCCGCCAGTTCCAGCAGGTTGCGCACGGTGGTCAGCAGGCGCTGGTCGTCCCACGGCTTGGACAGATAGTCGGCGGCACCGGCCTTGACCAGATCGACTGCCTGTTCCAGGTGCGTCCAGGCGGTCAGCAGGATCACCGGCAGGTCCGGATGGCGTTCGCGAATCTGCCGGAACAGCGCCACGCCCTCCTCGCCCGAGGTGGTGTCGGCCGAGAAGTTCATGTCCTGGATGACCAGATCCACCTGCTCGCGCGCCAGGATTTCGAGCCCGGCGCGCGGACTCTGCGCCGTGCTCACCGTGTGGCCGTCCAGGCCCAGCAGCAGTTCGAGCGCGGTGCCGATGGCGGGATTGTCGTCGATGATGAGGATGGCGGGCATGGGCAATTCGTGATCGGAGTTTGGTCGGGCGCCATCAGCAACTAGCAATTAGCAACTAGCGATTAGGGCGAGTTTCCTTGGAGCCGGCGATTGGCAACCAGCAACTAGCGATTGGGGCGCTCGGATGCGGGGCAACCGCCAGCGACCAGCTTGCGGTCGAGCGTCTTTCTCAGGGCTTGCAGCATTCGACCCAACTGGTCGGCTGTCGCCAGTATGGTATCGACGTCCGCAGTGGTCAGCCGCAGGCGAGCCGCGAGCAACAGCTGGGTCTCCAATTCCGCCAGCGAACCCAGCGCCATCGCAATAAATCGAGCGAATTCCCGAGTCGACAGTCTCGCTCGTCCTTCAGCGATGAATGACGGAATAGAAACCGCAGAGCGCCGCATCTGCTGCGCCAATCCGAAGCGTTCCGACTCCGGCAGCTGGCGCGCGACGTCGTAAACCACCTCTGCAAGATCCATCCCTCTCTTCCAAACACCGAGATCGCGGTAGCTCATTATTAACCCGGCAATCAAATATGTGCTAGTATTCTGGC
>JADKFD010000019.1 GCA_016717705.1 Rhodanobacteraceae bacterium
CCTTCCACTCGATCCCCGACATCCTCACCGACATCGCCGCTGGCCGCATGGTCGTCATCCTGGATGACGAAGACCGCGAGAACGAAGGCGCGATCTGATCATGGCGGCGAGCAAAGTGCGCCCGGAAGGACGTCCCGTTCGCGGCGCGCCGCACGCGCGCCGGACCAATCTCTGCCTCGGGCTGACGCGCGAGCGCTGCACTGCAGGCGCCTCGGGATAGGTCCGATGGTGCCGCGCAACACCGCGCGCATGGGCACCAACTTCACCGTGTCGATCGAGGCGGCGGAAGGCGTCACCACAGGCATCTCCGCGTACGATCGCGCGCACACCATCCGCACCGCAGTAGCGCCCGATGCCAGCGCCGACGACATCGTCCAGCCGGGGCACATCTTTCCCGCTGATGGCGCAGCCCAGCGGCGTGCTCGCGCGCCGGGCACACCTAACCGCGGTCGATCTGGCCTGCCTGGCCGGGCTGGAGCCCGCTGGCGTGCTGGTCGAGATCATGGGCGACGACGGCCACATGGCGCGGCGGCCGCGGCTGAAGTCTTTGCAGCCGAACACGGACTGAAGATCGGCAGCATCGCCGATCTTATCCGCTACCGTCTGGCCACCGAAAAGACCATCGAGCGGGTGGCCCGGAACAGGCGGTCGATACCGACACCAGGTGCTTTTCGCCTGATCGTCTATCGCGATCTGCTGGCCAAGGGTTACACCACGCGCTGGTGTTCGGCGAGCCCACCCACCGCCGGCAGCCGACCCTGGTGCGCGTGCACACCAGAATTTCTGGTCGATGTGCTCGGCGTGGCGCGCAGCGTTCGGCATGCCGTTGCGAAGGGCCATGAGCGAAATCGCGGCGGCTGGTGCCGGTGCTTTATCGTCATCGGCGATCGCCCGGACAACGAGACCAACCTCGCCCGTCTGACCGGCAGTGCCAGCAGCGCAGACCAGGCGCAGCCGTGGCGGATGGCCCGGCATCGGCGCACAGATCCTCGCCGATCTGGGCCTGCGGCGGCCTGCGCGTGCTCGGCACCCCACGGCCATATCTGGGTCTGGCCAGATTCGGGCTGGAGGTGGTGGAGTACGTCAGCCGCCCGGCAACGGTGCCACTGTAGGCCGGTGTATCGCGCAGCGATTCACCGGCGAGGGGCACCTACGGCAAGTACCAGTGAACGCGATGGAGCCGCGTGCCGGGCTACGGAACCGGCGGGCAAAGTCGGCCACTCCGGCGCGTCGAAGCGGATCGGCCGCGCGGTGGCGTAGTCGCGGGGCGCAGGTAGAAGCCAAGGCGCCGGCCAACGCACAGGCACCCGACCACCGCGGCTGCCGGCGAGCGCAGCGCCGCCGTCACGCACAAGGACGTCCGGGATCGAGCCGAGCACGCCGAGCACCATCAGCCCGAGCAACAGGCGCGGGCGTTCCGAATCGAGCAGCACTCAGCACCATGCCCAGGCCCGCCAGGCTGGCGGCGAACGCGCCGACGAAGCCGCCGGCCAGCAGCGGCAGGCGCTGCTCGGCGGGATACATCGTCCCGACCAGCAGCAACAGCACCGCAGCGAACGCCAGCGCCGGCAGCAGCGAAGCCAGCGCAGCGCCGCGACGATCGCGCGGGTGAATTCAAGCTGCGGGTTGGGCGCCGCCAGAAATACACGTCGATCAGGCTGGGCCGCAGCATCAGGGTCGCCCGATGCGGTTGCTGAAAGCAAGGCGGTCAGCATGCCGATGTAGCTGGCCGCCAGCCGATCGGTGGCGGTCCGCTGCGCTGCAGGGACAGGATGCCGAAGCAGCAGGCCAATCCCGACCACGGTGAACACCAGTTCCAACGCCGCGCCAGTGCGCGTTGGGCAGCAACACCATGCGCGGCGTGCTGCGCTCGGCGCCGGTCGCTGCGGCTGCAATGCGACCAGCGCGTCGTCGAAGGCCGCGCGAGGACAGCTGGTGAAGCAGCTTCTGCATCCATTGGGCCAGTCCGCCAGCCTGGCGGGCGACGGAGCGCGGCATCCCGGCTGCGGCGCTGAAATCGGAGGCGTTGATGTCGGCGGGTGACAGCGTTGGCGCGCCAGCGCTGATGATCCAGGCGGCGCCAGACCACGCAGGATCACCGCGGCGACGGCCAACGGCAGCAAGGGCGCCAGGGTGAGTTGCGCAACGCCGCACAGCTCCTTGGCAAACTCTGGCCCAGATGCCGAGAGCATCGGCGCGAACCACACCAGCATCGCCGATTTGACGCCGCTGCCGCTGGCGACCGATGGCCACAAGCAGCAACATGGCCCGCCGATCAGCATGGCGGGCCAGCCCGCTGGCATGCGCGATCGCGGTCGGCAGCGCGACCAGATACAAAGGCGTGGATCCCCCACACGCTCGCCAGCGCGCGCTTGAACCAGGGCGGGTCTGCGACTCCGGGCGGCACACCGAGACCCAGACCATCGCGCTCAGCATGCCGAGCGGGTGAGCACGTAGGAATGCACCGCCAAAACTGGCGACCACCGCCCTGGGCTTGCCAGGATCAGCGGCAGGGTCCAGCCGCCGATCAGCAGCAGCGCCAACAGCGCCATGCCCAATGGATAGCGTTGTGCAGGTAGCCACAGCAAGGTGCCGACCGAGCGCCAGAAGGACCTTGTGTCGAGCGCGGACTGGCTGCGCATCGAGCCGAGCTCGATGAAGATGTCTTCCTGTTTGCGACTCGGCTGCGACCGGGACGTCGCGCCGAAGCGACCGGCCAGCGCCGCCACGGCGTCATTGTCGAGACCATCGACGATCCAGCCACGAAGGTTCTCGCTGCGGGCGCTGCCGTTCTCCTGCGTGGCGGACGATGCCGGGATGGCGGAAGTCCGCGGGCAGCGCATCGGTGAAGTCGATGCGACGCACGCGCGCCTTCAGCGTCGGCAGATCGCAGGAAAACTGGATGCGACCGGATTTCAGCAGCGCGATCTCATCGGCGCGTTCCAGACCGGTGGTGATGCGGGTCGAGAACACCACGGTCTTGCCCGGCCGCCGCGTGATCCTGAGCAGTTCTTCGAGAAACAACCGGCGCGTCTGCGGATCGACGGCTGGCCACCGGCTCGTCGAGCAGCAACGAGGTCAATCGGGGGCGATGGCGCGGATGATCGCCAGCTTCTGCCGTTGGCCCTGGGACAGTTCGCCGATCTTCTTGGCGGCACGACCTCCCAGCGACCGAGCAGGCCATCGACCATCTCTCGCCGTTCCGCGCGCGTAAAAGGCAGCGTGGAAGTTCAGGTACTGGCGCACCTTCATCCACGGGAACAGGTCGAAACTCTGCGGCGTAGCCGATCCGGTGCAGCGTCGCCGCCGGCAACCGCGCAACCGGTTCGCCGAACAGCGCCACGCTGCCGGCGTCGATCGGCGACAGACCGAGCGCGCAACGGATCAAGGTCGACTTGCCGGCGCCGTTGCGCCCGAGCAGGCCGATCACGCGCCCGGTGGGCAGCGACCAGTCCAGGTAGTCGAGTACCGTCTGCTTGCCGAAGGTCTTGCGCAGGCCCTCGATGCGCAGGGCGCTGTCGTGTTCCATTTCAGTCATGTCGTTCAGGGCGGTCGCCGGGACGTGGCCAACACACAGCATACGACGCACCGTCAGGGAATCTCGCCTCTGGGATATTCTCTGTCCAATGGTCATGACGGGCGCGCCACGCCGGAACCTGAAAGTTCCCGCCCGCCATGACCGGTGCTGGTGTCTCTTGCCCAACCCCTCCCAGCCCTCCCCGCACATCGGGGAGGAGGCAGAGGCCTGTATCTGAACGACTTTCAGAATTCCGATCGACTTGCGCATGAACTCTCAGCTTTACGCCGCTGCCGCGCGGTTGCCGCCTGCCGTACGCATTTTCCTGATCACCCTCGGGATACTGGCACTGGAACTGGCATTGATTCGCTGGGCCTCCAGCCAGATCCGGCTGGTCGCATATTTCACCAATCTGGTGTTGCTGGCGGCGTTTCTGGGGATGGGGCTCGGTATCCGCCTTGGCCTGCATGGCCGCGACTTTCCAACTTCGCCCTGCCGCTGTTGTTCGTGCTCTCGTCATCCTCGGTTTTTCCGAGGAACTCGGCTTCGTCCACCTCGTGTTTCCCGATCAGTCGATTCAGGTCTGTGGGGCGCGGAGTCGAGTTTCGGGTGGTGGATATTCCTGCGCGCGGTGTCCGTGCTGCTGCTGCTGTTCTGGCTGATCGCCGGCGTCTTCGCCGCATTGGCGGCGCCCTCTCGGCCCCCTGTTCGACCAGGGCAACCCGCTCGGAGCGTACTCAGCTGACCTGCTCGGGTCGCTGTGCGGCATTTTCGCGATGGCCATGCTCGCCTGGCTGGGAACGCCGCCCTGGGTCTGGTTGGGAGCCGCACTCCTGCCTGTGTGCTGATTCTCAGCCCGCGCGTACGCGTGCTCATCGCGATTGCCGTGATCCTCCTGGTGGGGCACTACTCGGCAGGGGACGCCATCTTCTCGCCGTACAACCGCATCGACATCAAGGAGTTTGCGCATTCGCAGATGGACCGTCGGGCGGGCGAACTCGACCTCTCGGTAAACCGCGATTACCACCAGAATGTGCTGGATCTGTCGGTCGCCGACCCCGACCAGGGCGTGGAGTCGCCGGCGCGCGGTTTCGTGCGCCGTATCTACGAGTTGCCCGTACGCCGCGGCGACGCGCAAGGGCGACGCGCTGGTGGTCGGTGCCGGCACCGGCAACGACGTAGCGGCGGCTCTGCGATCCGGGTTCGAGCGCGTGGTCAGTGTCGACATCGATGCCAGGATCATCGAAATCGGCCGCGACCGCCTCCCCGAACGCCCTTACGCCGATCCGCGCCTGGAGGCGGTGGTCGAGGACGCGCGCGCCTATTTCCAGGCGCTATCCCGACGAGCGCTTCGACGTCGTGTCTTTCGGGCTGCTCGATTCCACGCGATGTTTTCGGCGATGTCGTCGCTGCGCCTCGACAACTTCGTGTACACCGTCGAAGGCGTTCGCGCAGCCTATGCCCACGTTGCGCCGGGCGGACTTAACCACGGCACGACCTTTCTGGTCGGCGATCCGGTCGCGCTGGAAAGGGCTGCGCGGGACTGGGCTCGGTTCAGTCCGGGACTCGCAAGCGTGAACCCGCGCATACGAATCGCAACCGACGACTGGCCGTTCCTGTACGTGCGACCGGACACCTTTCCAACCGCCTATCTGGCAATCCTCGGCCTGATTGCGCTCAGCGCGGTGCTTGCGATTCGCGGCGCGTTCGGCGCGGATACTTTCAAGCGCGGTCGATTCGATCCGGTCATGTTCCTGCTCGGCGCCGGCTTCATGTTGCTGCAAACCCGGCTGGTGACCCAGCTGAGCCTGCTTTTCGGATCCACTTGGGTGGTCAACCCCTTTGTCTTCGGCGGCATCCTGACGATGGCAATGTTGGCCCAACCTGGTGATCAGTCGTTGGCGTTCGCTCAACGTCGCCGGCCCGTTCCTGTGCCTGCTGCTGTCCCTGCTGTTACCGATTTTCGCCGACGCCGGCTTTTTGAATCAGTATCCGATGGCGGTGCGCTGGACGGCGGCTGCGGTCCTGTATGCCTTGCCGGTGTTTTTTGCCGGCATGATCTTCTCCACTCGGCTGGCCAGAGCGACATCGCCCGGGGCCGCCCTCGGAGCCAACCTGTGCGGTGCGGTTTTCGGAGGATTGCTGGAGTACCTCTCCATGATTCTCGGGCTGCGCGCGGTGGCGATGCTGGCGCTGGTCATCTACCTGCTGGCCGGATTGTATGCGCGCCGCGACCGGCGACTGGTGCCTGTCGGGTGATGCCTGGAATTGGCCAGCGTCGACTGCCCGGACGGCTCACATCTCGATCGCAAGGACGTGGCCGCGTTCACCAGGGCTTTGCTCGGTGCGCTGCAGGTGTCGGGAGCGGCAGCGCGCTGATCGCGGCATTGGTTGCCGGTCTGGCCCGAGTACGGGGCGCACGCCGTTTCGATCAAGTACCTGCGACTCGCGATCAGGCCCATGCCGACCGACCAGACCGACAGCTTGCGCATGTTCATCGGCGGACTCGCCGTTGGACTGGTCGTCGGTGTCGGCGGTGTGCTGCTGGCGACGCGTCCACCGGCCGGGCCGGAACTGGCGGCAATTCGATCACCTCCCCTGTCCGCCGCGGACCAGTCGCGTGTTCAGGACCTGCTTGCAGCAGGGAACGCCCATCTGCGCATGGAGAACCATGAGGAGGCGGCGGCCATGTACGAGCGCGTGCTGAGTGAATTCGATTGCGCCAATGTCGAGGCGCGCCGGGGCCTGCACGCCACCGCTCCCGACCGGCTGACGGCGCCACTGCGCCCATGCGGTGAGCGCTCCCGCAGCTGAGCGAGTAGGGTTGGGCACGGCCTGCAGCCCCTGGCCCAGAAACTGCTCAGCTGATCGACCTGGATGAATCCGCAACCGACCGGCGTCTGTGGGAGCGACCTTGCGTCGCGAGCTTCCAGCACCCCTTCGCAGGATAAGCCCGCTCGCACCTTGCGCCGAAAGCTTGACCTGCAACAAGGTGCGCCGCGTTCGACGGCGGTACAACAATCGCCTGTGGCGACGGTCGGGGAGGGCGTGAGCCATGTGTCTGGCGATACCTGCGCAGGTCATCGCCCTGCTGGATGGCGACCGTGCGCGTGTCAGTGTCGGCGGGGTGACCCAGGACATCTCGCTGGCGCTGGGGGATGACGTCGCGGTGGGCGACTACGTGCTGCTGCATGTCGGCTTCGCGCTCGGCAAGATCGACGCCGAGGAGGCGCAGCGCACGCGGGACCTGCTCGCCGCCAGCGGTGAACTCGCCGCGGAATTGCGCCCATGAAGTACATCGACGAATTCCGTGACGGCGTGCTGGCGCGCAAGGTCGCCGCTGCGATCGCCCGCGAAGCACGCCCGGGCCGCCAGTACCGCCTGATGGAATTCTGCGGTGGGCACACCCATGCGATCTTCCGCTACGGCATTCCCGATCTGTTGCCGGCCAATGTGCAGATGATCCACGGGCCGGGTTGCCCGGTGTGCGTGCTGCCGATCGGCCGGCTCGATCTGGCCATCCGCATCGCGCGCCAGCCGGGGACCATCCTGACCAGCTACGCCGACATGCTGCGCGTGCCCGGTTCGCGCAAGATGAGTCTGATGCGCGCGAAGGCGGAAGGCGCTGACGTGCGCATGGTCTATTCGGCGACCGACGCGCTGGCGATCGCGCGCGACCATCCGGGCAAACAGGTGGTGTTTTTCGCCATCGGCTTCGAGACCACGACACCGCCGACCGCGGTGGCGGTGCTGCAGGCGCAAAGCGAAGGCCTGAGCAATTTTTCGGTCTACTGCAATCACGTGCTGACGCCGCCGGCGCTGGTGCATCTGCTGGAGAGCCACAATCCGGCGGACCAAGCGCCGATCGCGATTGACGGCTTCGTCGGCCCGGCGCACGTCAGCGTGGTCATCGGCACCGGCGCCTACCAGGCCTTCGCCGAGCACTATCGCAAGCCGGTAGTGATCAGCGGCTTCGAGCCGCTCGACGTGCTGCAATCGATCCTGATGCTGCTGCGGCAACTGAACGACGGCCGGGCACAGATCGAGAATCAGTACAGCCGCGCCGTCACCGCGGCCGGCAATCTGAAGGCGCAGGGGCTGGTCGGACAGGTGCTTCAAGTGCGCGACAGCTTCGAGTGGCGCGGTCTCGGCGAGGTGCCGTTCTCGGCGCTGCAGGTGCGCGACGCCTATGCCGCATTCGATGCCGAACGGCGTTTTGGCTTCAAGCCGGTCGCAGCGCGCGAGAACGCCGCCTGCGAATGCCCGGCGATCCTGCGTGGCGCCAAGCGGCCGACCGACTGCAGAGTATTCGGCACGCTGTGCACACCGGAAAACCCGATCGGCTCGTGCATGGTGTCGTCCGAGGGCGCCTGCGCGGCGTACTACACCTATGGACGCCACAGCGGTTCGGCGGCCGCATGAGCGCCGGGCGTTACGACAGCGGTGCGCGCGTCGAGCTCAGCCACGGTGGCGGCGGGCGCGCCATGCAGCAGCTGATCGACCGGTGTTCAAGCCGGCCTTCGACAATCCCTGCCTGAAACGCGGCAATGACCAGGCGCAGTTCGCGCTGGCCGGCGGGCGCCATGCCTTCAGTACCGATTCCTACGTCATCTCGCCGCTGTTTTTTCCCGGCGGTGATATCGGCAGCCTGGCGGTGCACGGCACCGTCAACGATCTGGCCATGGGCGGCGCGATGCCCTTGCACTTGTCGGCCGGATTCATCATCGAAGAGGGTTTTCCGATCGCCGACCTCGTCCGCATTGCCAACTCGATGGGCGCCGCGGCGCATGCCGCGGGCGTGGCCATCGTCACCGGCGACACCAAGGTGGTCGAGCGCGGCAAGGGCGATGGGGTGTTCATCAATACCGCCGGCATCGGCGCAATTCCCGAGGGCGTGGATCTGGGTGGCGATCGCGCGCGTCCCGGCGATGCGATCCTGGTCTCCGGTTCGATCGGCGACCACGGCGTGGCGATCATGGCCAGTCGCAGCGGATTGAGCTTCGACACCACCATCCGATCGGACTCGGCCGCGCTGCACACGCTGGTGGCGGCCATGCTCGCCGCCGCGCCCGGCGCGCTGCGCGCGCTACGCGACCCGACTCGCGGTGGTCTCGCGGCTACGCTCAACGAGATCGCGCAACAGTCAGGCGTCGGCATGCGCCTCGAAGAGGCCGCGATACCACTCAAGGCCGAGGTGCGCGGCGCCTGCGAACTGCTTGGCCTCGACCCGCTGAACGTCGCCAACGAAGGCAAGCTGATCGCCATTTGCAACCACGCCGACGCGCCGCGCATCCTCGCCGCGATGCGCGCGCACCGCTCGGCCGCGACGCCGCGCAGATCGGCCATATCACCGCCGATCCGCAGCACTTCGTGGAAGTGCGCACCATCTTCGGCGGCCGGCGCATGGTCGATTGGCTGCATGGGGAGCAGTTGCCGCGGATTTGTTGACGAGATAGAGAGCGTTTTGTCCGCAAAGGACGCAAAGGACGCAAAGGACGCAAAGGACGCAAAGGAAGAGCAAAGGCGGGTTGGGCCAAGGTGCCACCTAAACACGCCCCGCCTTGGGCCCATCGTGCGGCCTTCGCCAACCCGCCTCAATGCTCTTGGCTTCCCTTCGCGTTCTTTGCGTGTCCCGGCCCATCAGCAAGCTGGTGGCCGTTCGACGGCTCGCGGCATGCCGCTCGAAAGCCCGTCTCACCCTTTGCGGACCAATGCTCTGTCGGCAGAGCCGCCTATCATCCGCGCCCTGTCCCGCCGCGAGCGACCCGCGCATGAGCACCCGCATCGATCACACCCGTCTGGTTCGCGCCGCGCGCGGGTCGGCGATTTCCTGCAAGAGCTGGCTCACCGAAGCGGCGCTGCGCATGCTGATGAACAACCTCGACCCCGAAGTGGCCGAGAACCCCAAGGACCTGGTCGTCTATGGCGGCATCGGCCGTGCCGCGCGCGACTGGGGAGTGTTTCGACGCGATCGTGCGCGCGCTCACCGTGCTCGGCGAGGATGAAACGCTGCTGATCCAGTCGGGCAAGCCGGTCGGCGTGCTGCGCACCCACAGCGACGCGCCGCGCGTGCTGCTGGCGAACTCCAATCTGGTGCCGCACTGGGCGACCTGGGAGCACTTCCACGAGCTCGATCGCAAGGGCTTGATGATGTACGGCCAGATGACTGCCGGCTCGTGGATCTACATCGGCTCGCAGGGCATCGTCCAGGGGACCTACGAGACCTTCGTCGAGATGGGTCGCCAGCACTTTGGCGGCAATCTCAAAGGCAAGTGGATCCTCACGGCCGGTTTGGGCGGCATGGGTGGCGCGCAGCCGCTGGCGGCGGCGATGGCTGGCGCCTGCTCGCTGAACATCGAGTGTCAGCAGAGCCGCATCGACATGCGTCTGCGCACGCGCTACCTCGACGAACAGGCGAGCGATCTCGACGATGCGCTGGCGCGCATTGCGGCGCACACGGGCGCGGGACGTGCGATCAGCGTCGGCCTGCTCGGCAACGCCGCCGAGATTCTTCCCGAACTGGTGCGCCGCGGCGTCAAGCCGGACGCGGTGACCGACCAGACCAGCGCGCACGATCCGGTCAATGGCTACCTGCCGATCGGCTGGAGCGTCGATCAGTGGTTCCAGCGGCGTAAAGCCGATCCCGATGGCACTGCACGCGCCGCCAAGGCCTCGATGCGCGACCACGTCGAGGCCATGCTGGCCTTCCACGCCCAGGGCATCCCCACCTTCGACTACGGCAACAATATCCGCCAGATGGCCAAAGAGCAGGGCCTGGTGCACGCTTTCGATTCCCCGGCTTCGTGCCGGCCTACGTGCGCCCGCTGTTCTGTCGCGGTGTCGGCCCGTTCCGCTGGGTCGCGTCGGGCGGCGATCCGGGAAGACATCGCCAGGACCGACGCCAAGGTCAGGAGCTGATCCCGGAGACGCCCATCTGCACAACTGGCTGGACATGGCCGCGCAGCGCATCGCCTTCCAGGGTCTGCCGGCGCGCATCTGCTGGGTCGGCCTCGGCCTGCGCCATCGTCTGGGCCTGGCCTTCAACGAGATGGTGCGCAACGGCGAGCTGAAGGCGCCGATCGTGATCGGCCGCGATCATCTGGATTCGGGCTCGGTGGCCTCACCCAACCGTGAGACCGAGGCAATGAAGGACGGTTCCGACGCGGTCTCCGACTGGCCGTTGCTGAACGCGATGGGCGCGGTCGCGGGCGGCGCGACGTGGGTGTCGCTGCACCACGGCGGCGGCGTCGGCATGGGCTATTCGCAGCATTCGGGGATCGTCATCGTCTGCGATGGCAGCGCGGACGCCGACCGGCGCATCGCCCGCGTGCTGTGGAACGATCCGGCGATGGGCGTGTATCGGCATCACGATGCCGGCTATGAGATCGCCAGCGAATGTGCACGGGAGCAGGGGTTGGTCTTGCCCATGGGGTGATGCGGGTGGGTTGTTGGTGGCGGTGTTGGCGCGCCGGGACCCTGCAAGGCGTTTGCCGCGATGCTCGCGCACCAGCGCCATCCAACCCGCTGAGCTCGGCCGAAGACCTAAACCGCTCCATGCCTCGCTGGCTCTACCTCGCAATCGCCTACCTTTGCCTCGGCCTCGGCTTCATCGGCATCTTCGTGCCCGGACTGCCGACCACGCCATTCGTGCTGGTTGCCCGCCTGGGCGGCAGCGGCAGGCGTCGGCGGCTGCATCGCTGGTTCCATGCCACGCGATTTTCGGCCCGATGGTGCGCGACTGGGATCGCCATCAGGCGGTCAGTCGCCGCGCCAAGTGGACCGCGACGCTATCGAGCATGGTCGCCTGCGGCGTGATCTTCTTCCTGACCTCGCCGCGCTGGTGGATGGCGGCGATCGGCTGCGGAATCGATCGCGGTCGTGGCGATCTGGCTATGGCTGCGCCCCGAGCCGCCGAAACCGTAGGGTTGGCCGCGCGGAGACTCGGCTCATCGCGCTGCATGCCCGGTCGTAGATGGTTGTGCAGGCGTGCAGACTGTTAACCTGGAGTGCGGTGGCCCGCCGCGAGATTGCCGTTAGCGCCCATCGCGTCGATCCAAAGCGCCGGCAAGCCGGCGCACTCCAGATGGCGCGACACCTCGCTGACGCGCCGCGCGCGTCTGCAGCATCGCGACCGCCGGCAAGGTATTGCCCTCGAGGAATTCGAGGAAGGCACCGCCGCCGGTGCTGATGTAGCCGATGTCCTTCTCGATGCCGTACTTCTCGATCGCCGCCAGCGTGTCGCCGCCGCCGGCGATGGAGAAGGCCTGCGACTTGGCGATCGCCTGCGCGATGGCCTTGGTACCTTCGCCGAAGGCGTCGAACTCGAACACGCCGACCGGGCCATTCCAGACCACGGTGCCGGCCCTGGCGATCAATTCGGCATAGTGCGCGGCGGTTTTCGGGCCGATGTCGAGAATCATCTCCTCGGCGGAAACCGTGTCGATGCCCTCGACCGTCGCCTTGGCATCGGCGGCGAAAGCCGGCGCGGTGACCACATCGAGCGGCAGCGGGATGCTGGCCCCGCGCGCGCTGGCTTTGGCGACGATGGCGCGCGCCGCGTCGAGCAGATCGGCTTCGCACAGCGACTTGCCGACGCCGAAGCCTGCTGCGGCGATGAAAGTGTTGGCGATGCCGCCACCAACGATCAGCTGATCGACCTTGTCGACCAGGTTGCCGAGCAGTTCCAGTTTGGTCGACACCTTGGAGCCGGCGACGATCGCCAGCAGCGGGCGCTTGGGCTGCAGCAGGGCCTTGGCCAGTGCGTCGAGTTCCGCCGCCAGCAGCGGGCCGGCACAGGCGATCGGCGCGAATTTCGCCACGCCGTGGGTGGAGGCCTGGGCGCGGTGGGCGGTGCCGAAGGCGTCCATCACGGCTCTACATCGCACAGTGCCGCCATCCGCTTCGACAAGGCTTCATCGTCCTTTTCCTCACCGGCGTTGAAGCGCACGTTCTCGCACAGCGCGACCGCACCGGGCGCCACGTCGACGCCATCCAGCCAATCGCGCACCAGCGGCACCGGCTGTCCCAGGTGCGCGCTCAGCCACGCGGCGACCGGTGCCAGCGACGCGGCGGCGTCGAACACGCCTTCCTTGGCCGACCCAGATGCGACATCACCAGCACCCGCGCGCCGGCGGTCATTTGCCGCCCTGATCGTCGGCAACGCCGCGGCCCAGCGCTGCTCGCTGGTGATGCGCCCGTCGCGATCGGTACGTTCAGATCCTCGCGGATCAGCACGCGTTTGCCGGCGAGATCGAGATCAGTCATGCGCAGAAAATTCATGGCGGGCTCCAGGATTTGCAGGTGGTCAGCCAGATAGCATAGGGGTGTTGGCGCGGGCGGTATTGATCAAATGCCGGTCGAAAAAGGGATCGCGCGCGACCGCGCTCCCACGAGCTTGCCGCAGATCCACGCAAGACTTGTAGGAGCGCGCTCGCGCGCGATGCTCTTCAACCAGCAACCGACAACCGATCACCACCATCCGCTAGCGCATCGCCCCCTGTTTGGCGGATGCTTCACCGACCGGTCGCAGAGCTGGGGCGGCGGGCGTGCTTTGCATCACAGGATGCGCGGGGTCGATCGCGCATGCTCGCGCCGCCGGCAAAATCGGCTGCAATGCGGTAATTGGGGCTAGGAAGGGGACACCATGGGCCTGTTCGATTTCATACGCGGCATCTTCGGCGGCAAAAGCCGCGGACGATCGTCGCTTCAAGAATCGCCCGGCGAGTCAAGCGTGGTACGCGATTCTGATCATCGACGACCTCGACCACGGTCGTTACCATGCTGCGGCACATGCTGGAGCAGAACGGGTACAGGCCGCTGGAGGCTTTCGATGCCGAGAGCGGCATTCAGATTGCCAAGGAGAGTTTGCCACGCCTGATCTTCCTGGACATCGTGCTGCCGGGCATGAACGGCTTCGCGGCGCTGCGCGCACTGCGACGCGATCAGCTCACCGCGGATATCCCGATCATCGCGATGAGTGGCAACGACAAGCCACCGGAACATTTCTGGGCGCAGAAGATCGGCGCCGACGATTTTCATGAAGAAGCCGTTCTCGCGCCCGAGGTGTTCGCGCGGGTGGATCGGCTGCTGGGCGGGAATGTAAAGGCTTTCGGTTGTCGGTCTTGGTCGGGTTGTCGGTTGTCGGTTGAAGAGCATCGCGCGCGAACGCGCTCCTACAACCCGCCAGGCGAAGGGAGCGCTCGCGCGCGATGCCTGTCCTGATTCCTGATTCCGATCCCCGATTCCTGATTCCCGATTCCCGATTCTGATTCCCGGTTCCCACGCCAGATAGCCGCCATCGACCGGCAATACCGCGCCGGTGACATAGGATGACGCCGGACTGAGCGAGATAGAGCACGGCCCGGCGCACTTTTTCCGGTTGCGCCATGCGCGCCGCTGCGGAATCAGCGGCATGATCATCTTCAGGATCGCCGGCGACTGGGTGATCGCGAACTTGGTGTCAGTCAGGCCCGGCAAGACCGCGGATTGACGCGAATCTGCTAGCCCGCCAGTTCTCTGGCCCAGGCCTGGGTCATCGAGATGATGGCCGCCTGGAGAAGGAGTAAACGCCCTGGCCGAAAGCGGGTCGTCGCCGTTGACACTAGCGATGTTGACGATCGCGCCGCCGGTCGACATGCGCTTGGCAGCCTGCTGCGTGGTGTAGAAATAGCCCGCGGATATTGACGTCCACGGTCTTATGGTAGGCATCGAGCCCCAGTCCAGCATCGGCCCGAAATACGGATTCGCCGCGGCGTTGTTGACCAGTAGCTGCGGCGTCAGGCCCTTGGCGTCGAGTTCGGCGAACAAGGCGTCGATGGCTGCGGGTTCGCCGATATGGGCGGCCACCGCGAGCGCAGCTGTCCGTTCGCTTCGCGGATGCCTCGCGGCAACAGCTGCGCAGGCATCCAGTTTGCGGCTGCCGACGATCACCCGGGCGCCGTGCGCGGCCAGTAAGCGGGCGATGGCCTCGCCGATGCCGCGACTGGCGCCGGTGACCAGGGCGGTTTTGCCAGTCAGATCAAACAGCGCAGCGGACATATCCAGGCCTTCCTTTAGTCTTGAGCGGTAGGCGCGGAGTCTGCATGCTTGCGCCCGAGCAATCCAAGGGGAAAGGCACATGAGCGGCCGGCGCGTACTGATTACCGGGGCGGGTAGCGGCCTCGGGCGTGAACTGGCCCGTTGCTATGCCGAGCGCGGCGATCGGGTCGCCTGCGTAGACATGTACGCCGACCGCGCGCAGGAGACCTGCAAGCTGCTGACCGGTGGCGGGCACATGGCGCTGGTCGCCGACGTGGGCTCGGATGCCGCCATGGCGGCGCTCAAGGGCCAGGTCATGGGCGCCTGGGGTGGCCTGGACGTGCTGGTGAACAACGCCGGCATCGCCTGCGGCGGCGAATGCGCGCACGTCAGTGCCGCCGAGTGGCAACGCACACTCAACATCAATCTGATGGGTGTGGGCCGCGGTGTACGCGAATTCGTCCCGATGATGGAGCCGGAGGGCAACGGGTTGGTGATCAACGTCGCCTCCTTCGCCGGTCTGGCCGGGGCGCCGGGCCTGGGCGCCTACGGGGTGTCCAAAGCCGCCGTGGTGGCCCTCTCCGAGGGCATGCGCGCAGAGTTGATCGGCAAGGGCATCGTCGTCAGCGTTTCTGCCCGAGCTTCTTCAAGACCAATCTGCTGGACTCTTTCCAGGGGGGCATGCGATGCGCCGATGAAACACATGGTCGCGAAGCTGATGGAAAAGAGCCCCGATCAACGCCAGCGATGTTGCGCGCTTCACGGTCGGGCGGCCGAAACGAACGTGGTCGTTTCCTGCTACTGCCGCACAGGACACCCGCATCCGCTGGCTGCTCGGGCGCTGCTGCTGGGGCTGTACTTCAAGGAATTGCCTGAAGTACGTGGCCAAGAGAGATTGCAAGGAAGGCGAAGTGAAAGGCGGTCGTCGGATTTGGGAAGGCGTGCGCGCAAGCGCTATCCTGCAATTCTTGCGTGGATTCGCTGAGGTTGTAGGAGCGCGCTTGCGCAATCTCTCATCAACAGCCAGCAATCAGCTCTCGCGTTCACCACCGCAGCACGCCAGCGCGCGCCAGCGCGTCGGCGCGCTGATCGAAAGCCGACCAGCGCTTCGATGGCGAAATCCGCGATACAAAGGCGCCGATCCAGCGCGATTCGTCGATGCCGACCAGGCCGGAAGTGAATCAGTTTGCCGCGCTGTCAGAACCACTGCGGCTTGCCGATGACTTCGGTGTCGCCCAGCACATCAAGCATCGTCCTGAATCTAGAAGCCAAGAAGCCCAATTCGCGTGACCATGGCGGGCCCAGGGACGCGAACTGAGCGCTGCTTTCCTCGCACCCGGCCCGCCAGCGCGCCCGGGCGGCGCTGAGGCGCGGATCAGCGCACCGGTCTTGTAGCGATGCCCGCCGTTCGGGTTGTTCCCAGGCTCAGCTGCTGGCGCCGCGCGGCGAAGATCGATGGCCTGGCCGCCAGCCATGCCAGGCAGGCCGCAGGCGTTGGCGGGCGTAAACGCAGCGCTAAAGCTGATTGCGCGCGGCGACCGATAACGGTGCGCGCGCGAGCACCGCGAAGACCAGCGCCGCCGCGGCTGTCGCGGGCCGGGGATCGCTATCGGCCTCTATAGAGGCGATGTAGCCGAATCGGCTTGCCACTTGGCGTTTCCCAGCTCGTCGTCAATCATCGCCGGCAAGTCATCGTGAATCAGCGAATAAGCGCGAATGATCTCGACCGCCGCCGCTGGAAGATCGAGTTCCAGATCATCGACGCCGAAGGCGCCGCCGCAGCCCGCATGGAGCCAGCGTCGGCCGCAGGCGCTTGCCGCCGCCGAGTGCGCTGTAGCGCATCGCGGCATGCGGTTGCTGCGCGGCAACTGATCAGGCGTCAACAGCCGCGCGTTCCAGCGCCGAACTCTGCGCGTACCGCCGATTTGCGTCAGAAGGTGAGAACTAACGCCCAAGTCATCGATGGCGGTGCGCCCAGTCGGTAGGGCGCCGCGGCTGGCGCTGCTGCGTGGGGCCGGTTGATGAAAGCTCCACCAGCGTGTTCATGATCAGCTCCGCGTGGCTCAGGAGGCGTTTCCGGGTCAGGGCGCACGCGCCCGGCCGGATCGTTGCCCTTGAGCAGCAGGTCGACGCGCAGTTCACGCCTCGTCAGCGGGCGCCTTCTGGCAGTTCTGGTACAGCGCCATACCGCGCTCGAAGGCGTCGGCTTGGAATCGCCCCGGCGTCAGATCGCACCTTCCATGCGCGCGGAAAACCAGCGGCTCCGGGATTTCGTCCAGAGACTTCTCGAAGTCGGCGATCGCGCCGGGATTACGGGCCGGGGTGTCCCGGTGTGGAGTCTCAGACATGGCGGGAAAATGGCGTTTTGCTGACTGCTTTCTGGGTCAGGGCAAGCGTGCAAGGCGGCTTTCCTGCGCGATGTGCCGGTTGAGTCATAGCGGGCGGCGGATGACTGGCGAAGATCGACGGCCCGCGTGAAGACCCATTGCCGCGTTGCCTTGAACCAAGCTCGGTACTGCTGCATCGCTGCGCGCGCGTAATGCTGTCGAAGATCCCTGATGTCCTACAAGCTGCGGCGTACCTGC
>JADKFD010000020.1 GCA_016717705.1 Rhodanobacteraceae bacterium
TCCGCGCAACCGCGTAGTCGGCAAGGTCAAACAGCGCGTCGCGGTGCGTCGATGCCGGCAGCACGCCCAGTTCCCGCTGGGCGGCAAGTGCATGTTCGCGGGCACGTTCCAGGCTCTCGTCGAGCGCGTCGGTCTCGCGAATCGCGGCGATCACCTGCGGCAAGGCATCGCGATCGCCCTGGCGGATGGCCGTGCGGATGGTCTCGACCTGCTCTGCACTGGCGCGTCGCTGGGCGACGATCAGCGGCAAGGTGGGTTTGCCCTCGGCCAGATCGTCGCCGAGGTGCTTGCCGATGCGCGCGGCATCGCCGATGTAGTCGAGCACGTCGTCGGCGATCTGGAAGGCGATCCCGAGTGCCATCCCATAGCGATGCAGCGCGTCCTGCGCCGCCTCATCCAGACCAGCCGCAAGACCGCCCAGGCGACAGGCGGCGGCGAACAGGATCGCCGTCTTGCGCCGGATGACATCGAAATAGCGCGCCTCGGACAGATCCGGATCGCCCATGTGCAGCAACTGCAGGACTTCGCCCTCGGCGATCGCATTGGTGGTATCGGCGAGCACGCGCATGACGGTCATGCGCTCCAGTCCAACCATCATCTGGAACGAGCGCGAGTAGAGGAAGTCGCCGACCAGCACGCTGGCGGCGTTGCCCCACAAGGCATTGGCCGTCTGTCGCCCCCGGCGCAGCCCTGATTCGTCGACGACGTCGTCGTGCAGCAGCGTTGCGGTGTGAATGAACTCGACGATGGCCGCCAGTCGGGCGCCATGTTCGCCGGCGCCGGCGCCACCGGTACGCGCGCAGAGCACTACCAGCAAGGGCCGCAAGCGTTTGCCGCCGGAGCTGATGATGTGTTCGCCGATCTGGTTGATCAGCACCACATCGGAGTGCAGTTCGGCCCGAATCAGGGCGTCAACCCGTGCCATGTCGGCAGCAGCGAGCTGCTGGATGGCAGAAAATCGCCGCGCGGCGTCGGCGGCGGGCTCGGTGGCCAGCGGGGTGTCCAGAGCATTCATTGGCCCAGTATAGCCAACCCGCGCCGAGCCTCGTTTGCCCTGGATCAGTCAAATTTGATCGTGCAGGAGAATCCGCCGCGGGTTCGAATCCACCTGCGTAGGAATTTTCCTACGCGCGGTCGCGAGCTTCACTGACGTCGCCGCCGCCCGGTCAGTAGTATTGTGCATCTCACCGAAGTTACTGATCGAGGCAGGGAAGCAACCATGGCTAGAGGCGTCAACAAAGTCATTCTGGTGGGCAATCTGGGTGCCGACCCGGAGACCCGCTACACCGCCAATGGCGGCAACATCACCACCATCAAGCTGGCCACCAGCGAAAGCTGGAAGGACAAGTCGACCGGCGAAATGCACGAGCGCACCGAGTGGCACCGCGTCAAGTTCTTCAATCGCCTGGCGGAAATCGCCGGCGAGTACCTGAAGAAGGGACGCCAGGTCTACATCGAGGGCAGCATCCGCACCGACAAGTACACCGACAAGGAAGGCATCGAACGCTATTCCACCGACATCATCGCCAACGAGATGCAACTTCTGGGCACGAACCCTGGTGGCGGCGGTGGCGAAGGCGGCATGGGTGGCGGTGGCAGCCGTGGCCCGAGCGAGCGACCGCAGCGCAGTGCGCCGCCGTCCAGCGGTGGCGGCGGTGGTCAGAATCGCCCGGAGCCGCGCCGCGAAGCGCCGCCGCCGGATGATTTCGAGGACGACATCCCGTTCTGGCGGCAGCGGTCCCGGGGGCTTCGAGCGGCCTTGTTTGGAGCGCGGTGGCTCGCCCTGGCGCGCCATGGGCGTCGGACAGGGGTCCGGAACCACGAATGGCGGCTCCTCGCCCGGGTTCGAAGCCTTGCGGACGGTGCCGGTGCCCGCGGCAGGACCGCTTCGGGTCCCAGCCCGACAGCATGCCGCGACCTGCAGGGGCCCGGTGTCGCTGAGCCGACGCTGCTGCGGCAGCCGCGCGTCAGCGTGCGTACCCTAGGCCTTGCTACGGCTTGTTCCAGTCAGGCAGGCACGCTCAATGAGCCACAGACTGGCGCGTTTGCTGCTGCTATTGCTGCTGGCAATGGCGGCGGGGGGCGCCAGCGCCGCCGGCTCGCCCAAGTACACGGTGCATTACACGGTCCAGTTCCAACCCGAAGCCGGCAGCGCTGCAGTCGACATCAGCACGCAGCCCGGAACCGGGCGCCTGATTGCGATGGATCTGAACATGCCGGCGGCCATCTACAGTGGCGCGGCGGGTGACGGCACGCTGGTGCGGACTGCCGACCGAGTACTCTGGACCCCGCCGCGCACCGGTGGTCATCTGCGTTACCGCGTATTGATCGACCAGCGCCGGGCCAATGGTGAATTCGATTCCCGAATCACCCCGGATTTTGTCATCACCCGCGGCGATCATTTGTTCCCGCCAGCGAAGATCCGCGCCACCAAGGGCAGCGGGTCGACGGCGATCCTGCATTTTGATCTGCCCAAGGGCTGGGACGACGTCGAGACGCCGTTTTCCAAAGTGAGCGGCGGCGACTTTGCGGTGACCAACTCGGAGCGCAAGTTCGACCGGCCGATCGGCTGGATTGCGGCCGGCAAGCTGGTGTCGGCGCGCGAGACCATCGCCGGGATGCGGGTGACGGTCACGGCGCCCAAGGGTGAGCCCGCCAGACCAGGTCGAGACACTCGCGATCCTGCGCCAGGCGTCTGCCGGAAGTCCAGGGCGCGTTCGGCGAATTGCCGGCCAAATTGCTGATCGTCCGCGCCGGCGACCCGATGTGGCGTGGCGGCCTGTCGGCGCCCGCTTCGCTGTGGTTGCACGCCGACCGTCCCCTGCTCAGCCAGAATGGCACCAGCCCGATCCTGCACGAACTCACCCATGTGATCAGCGACATCCGCGGCGGGCCGGATGACGACTGGATCGCCGAGGGGCTTGCCGAGTACTACTCGCTGGAAATCGGCCGTCGCGCGAAACTGATATCGGAGGAACGCTTTGCCAAGGCGATCCGCCTGGCCGGCAAATCCGGTGCCCAGGTGAACCGCCTGCGCGGCGCCGAATCGACCACCGATCGAACGCGCAAGGCAGTTGCGCTGTTTGCCGCGCTGGACACGGAGCTACGTGCGAACGGCTCCAGCATCGACGCCCTGACCGTGCTGCTGATGCGTCACGAAACCACCACGCTGGAGCAAATGCGCGCCGATGCCCGCAAGCTGCTGGGGCGGGCGTCCACGGTGCTGGCGGGGGTCGAGTGACGCACCGAAGGAGCGCCGGGCGTCGCGCGCCAAGCACGCTGGGGCGGCGAGGTCACGGTGGTCGCGCGTGCCCGGCCCGCCCATGCACGTCGCCGGGCGATCGCTCTGCCCGCAGCCGCCCAACGAGCGCCGGCCAGACCCTAGTATCCTCGTGAACTCGGCGCGCGATCTCGCGGCTTGGCTCTGGTCGCATGTGGCCATGGGCGACCGCAGAGCCATGTGCTGCCTGGCCTGATCGCGGCGCGCAGTGCCCGTGGTCGCCCCACCGACGTCCTTGAGTCTCCACGAGTCATCCCATGCATAAAACCTGGTTGGTCACCGGCGGCGCTGGCTTCATCGGCGCCAACTTCGTGCTCACGGCGCTGGCGCGCGGCGGGGTACGCATCATCAATCTGGATGCGCTGACCTACGCCGGCAACCTGGATTCGCTGTCCTCCGTGGCGCACAGCCCGGATCACCGTTTCGTGCACGGCGACATCGGCGATCGCGAACGCGTCGCCAGCCTGCTGCGCGAGCACCAGCCGACGGCGATCATCAACTTCGCCGCCGAATCGCATGTCGATCGCTCGATCGAAGGACCGGCCGCTTTCGTGCAGACCAATGTCGTCGGCACGCTGGCCTTGCTGGAAAGCGCGTTGGCGTACTGGCGCGGTCTTGAGGGCGAAGCGCGCAGCCAGTTCCGTTTCCTGCACGTATCGACCGACGAGGTCTACGGCTCGCTGGGCGACGAAGGGCGCTTCACCGAGACCACGCCGTACGCCCCGAACTCGCCGTATTCGGCGTCCAAGGCGGCGTCCGACCACCTGGTGCGCGCCTGGCATCACACCTATGGCATGCCGACGCTGACCACCAACTGTTCCAACAACTACGGCCCGTTCCAGTTCCCGGAGAAGCTGATTCCGCTGATGATCCAGAAGGCGCTGACCGGCGCCGCGCTGCCGGTCTACGGCGACGGCCGCAACGTGCGCGACTGGTTGTACGTGGTCGACCACTGCGAGGCGATCCGCGCGGTGCTCGATGGCGGGCGGGTGGGCGAGGTCTACAACGTCGGCGGCGATGCCGAACGCGAAAACCTGTCGGTGGTGGAGCGCATCTGCGATCTGCTCGATGCGCGCAGGCCGCTGGCCGATGGCCGCAAGCGCCGCGAACTGATCAGCTTTGTCGCCGATCGGCCCGGCCACGACCGCCGTTACGCCATCGATGCCAGCAAGATCCAGCGCGAACTGGGCTGGAAGCCGAAGGAAAGCTTCGAAAGCGGCATCGAGCGCACCATCGACTGGTACCTGGCGCACCAGGACTGGTGCGCGCGCATTCGCGATGGCAGCTATCGCGGCGAACGCCTGGGACTGGTGGCATGAACGCCGAAACCATGAGTGAACGACGCGGCATCATCCTCGCGGGCGGGGCCGGCACACGGCTGCATCCGCTGACCATCGCCGTCAGCAAGCAACTGCTGCCGGTGTACGACAAGCCGATGATCTATTACCCACTGAGCGTGCTGATGCTGGCGGGCATCCGGCGCATCCTGGTGATCAACACGCCGCATGAGCAGGCCCTGTTCCAGCGTTTGCTGGGCGACGGTTCGCAGTGGGGCCTCAGCATCGAATATGCGGTGCAGGCGCAGCCCAACGGACTGGCCGAGGCCTTTCTCATCGGTCGCGATTTCATCGCCGGCGAACCCTCCTGCCTGGTGCTCGGCGACAACATCTTCTACGGCCAGGGGCTGTCGCAGATGCTGGCGCGGGCCGATCGGCGCACCATGGGCGCCACGGTTTTCGGCTACTGGGTGCGCGATCCCGAGCGCTACGGCGTGGCCGAGTTCGGCGACGATGGCAAGGTGCTGTCGATCGAGGAAAAGCCGACGCAACCGAAGTCCAACTACGCGGTGACGGGTCTGTATTTCTACGATGGCCGCGCCAGCGAGTTTGCCGCCAAATTGAAACCGTCGCCGCGCGGGGAACTGGAGATCACCGACCTCAACCGTTGCTATCTGGAAGATGGCAGCCTGCAGGTCGAGCGCATGGGCCGCGGTTTTGCCTGGCTGGATACCGGGACCCACGAGTCGCTGGTCCAGGCCGGCAATTTCATCCAGACCATCGAGGAGCGCCAGGGATTGAAGATCGCCTGCCCCGAAGAGATCGCCTTCGAGCAGGGCTGGATCGACGCACAGCAGTTGCTCGCGCTGGCTGTGCCGCTGGCGAAGAGCGGCTACGGCGCCTACCTGCGCAATCTGGTGCGCACGTGAAGCTGCTGCCCACCACTCTGCCCGGTGTGGCGCTGATCGAGCCGGCCGTCTTTGGCGACGACCGCGGTTTCTTCTTTGAGGCGTTCAACCGCGACCGCTTCGCCGCCGCCGGACTGCCGACCGATTTTCCGCAGGCGAATACCTCGCGATCGGCACGCGGCGTGTTGCGCGGCCTGCACCATCAGCTGCCGCGGCCGCAAGGCAAGCTGGTGTGGGTGGTCGAGGGCAGCGTCTTCGATGTTGCCGTCGATATCCGTCGCGGCTCGCCGAATTTCGGACGCTGGTTCGGCGCCGAGCTGAGCGCGGGCAATCACCGCATGATGTACGTGCCACCCGGATTCCTGCACGGCTTCCAGGTGCTCAGCGAATACGCGACTTTTTCCTACCTGTGCACCGAGTTGTACGACAGCAGTTGTGACCGCTCGGTGGCCTGGAATGATCCTGATATCGGCATCGCCTGGCCCATTGCGCAGCCGCAGTTGTCGGGCAAGGATCGCGCCGCGCCGCGCCTGGCGGATGTCTCACCCGATCATCTGCCGGAGCTCTGAGCCGTGCGCATTCTTGTCCTCGGGGCGGCCGGTCAGGTCGGATTCGAACTGGCGCGCAGCCTGGCGGGATTGGGGCGCGTGCTGACCGCCGATCGCATGGTCGACGCCGATGCCGGCGTAGCGCTGGCCATCGATATCGGCGATCTGTCCACACTGCGTCAGCGGGTGGACGAACTGGCGCCTAACGTCATCGTCAATGCCGCGGCCTACACCGCCGTCGATCAGGCCGAGGACGAGCCGGAGGCGGCCGACCGCGTCAATCACGAGGCGATGCACGTCCTCGCGCAACTGGCTGCCGCCAGCGGCGCGCTGCTGGTGCATTACTCCACCGACTATGTCTTTGGCGGCGACGGCGATGCGCCCTACCGGGAAGACCAGCCGCCGGCGCCGCGCAGTGTCTACGGGCGCACCAAGCTCGCGGGTGAGCAGGCCCTGGCGCAGTCCGGTTGTGCCTATCTGTTGCTGCGGACCGCTTGGGTGTATGCGGCGCGTGGACGCAATTTTCTGCTGACCATGCTGCGCGCCGCAGCCCAGCGCGACGAACTCAGCGTGGTGGACGATCAGATCGGTTCGCCCACCACTGCGCGCTTTCTTGCCGACACCACGGCCACGCTGGTGCGGCGCTGGCTGCACGCCCCTGCGCCTGGGCGTGCGCAGCTGCAGGGTGCCTGTCATGTGGTTGCCGATGGCCAGGTCAGCTGGTGCGGATTTGCCCGCGAGATCATCGGCCGGGCACACGCGCTGGGTTTGTTGCCGCGCGCCACGCCGGTGCGCGCGATCAGCAGCGCCGAGTATCCGGCCAGGGCGCAGCGTCCGGCATACTCGGTACTGAATACCGAGCGTCTGCGCAGCCAGTTTGCTGTGATGCCGCCGCCGTGGCAGGTGGGCCTGGAGCACACACTGCTGGAAATTGCACAGGCGCGCCGCTCCCTGGCGGGCGCCGGGTTCGAGGTCAAACGATGTTGATTCCGGTCATTATTTCTGGCGGCGCGGGCACCCGGCTGTGGCCGGTGTCGCGGCGCGCCTATCCGAAGCCCTTCATGCAGATGGGCGATGGCGAATCGCTGCTGCGCAAGACGCTCAAGCGCGCGCAGGCCGTGGCCGTAGGCGACGAAGTCATCACGGTGACTTCGCGCGACCATTTCTTCATCACGCGCGACGAGTATCGCGGTCTGATCGCCGATGCCGACGCGCGTTTCCTGCTGGAGCCGGTCGGGCGCAATACCGCGCCGGCGCTGGCGATGGCGGCGCTCGACATCGAACACCGCCATGGCCCGGACGCGCAGATGCTGGTGCTGCCCGCCGACCATCTGATTCGCGATCTGGATCTGTATGGGCAGGCCGTACAGGCAGCCTGCGCGCTGGCCGCGCAGGGCTATCTGGTCACGTTCGGCATCGTTCCGAGTCGCCCGGAAACCGGCTTTGGCTATATCCGCGCCGGCGCGCCGCTGGAGCACGGTTGGCAGGTTGCTGCATTCGTCGAGAAGCCGGACGCCGCCACCGCACAGGCCTACGTGGCCAGCGGCGACTACATGTGGAATTCCGGCATGTTCTGTTTTGCCGCCGGCGCCCTGTTGCAGAGCATGGCGGCCACCTGTCCGGCCTTGCTGGCGGCAGCGCGCGAGTGCTACGCCAAGGTGCATCCGGATGCGATTCCCGTGGAATTCGATCGCGACAGCTTCGCCGCCTTGCCGGATATCTCCGTCGACTACGCGGTGATGGAAAAGGCCGCGCGCAGTGCGGTAGTCGCAGCCCGATTCGACTGGAACGACATCGGTTCCTGGCAGGCGATCAGCGACCTCGATCCCGGCGACGCCGCCGGCAATCGCACCATCGGCCCGGCGGTGCTGGTGGATTCGCGCAACTGCTATGTGCAATCCAAGGGGCGTCTGGTGGCCGCAGTCGGTGTCGACGACCTGGTCATCGTCGATACCGGCGATGCGGTGCTGGTCAGCACGCGCAGCAAGGCGCAGGCGGTCAAGCAGGTGGTCGAAGAACTGCGCCTGCAGAATCACGAGCTGGCGAATGTGCATTCGACCGTGCATCGTCCCTGGGGCAGCTATTCGGTGATCGAAGACGCGCCGGACTGCAAGGTCAAACGCCTGACCGTGCGGCCGGGACATGTGCTCTCGCTGCAACTGCACTATCGACGCAGCGAGCATTGGACGGTGGTCGCGGGAACCGCCACGGTGCGTGTCGGCGAGCGCGAGTTCCTGCTGCAACGCAACGAGTCGATCCACATTCCGGTGCAGACCCTGCATCGGCTGGAAAATGCGACGACCGAGGATCTGCACCTGATCGAGGTGCAATGTGGCGACTACTTCGGCGAGGACGACATCGTGCGCTACGAAGATCGCTATGGTCGCGCCTGAGTGGGTCCTGCGTTTGTTATCGGCGAGCCGTGTTGGTCGAAAGCGCTATACAGTGGCGGGGCGTTGCTCATGTAGACTGTGCCAGTCAGTAACAGCAGAAGCGCGCAAAGCGACGGGAGCCATCAGCAATGCGGATCGATTTACTCGAGGATGATCCAGACCAGGCTGAAATGATCAGCCATTGGTTGACCGAGGAAGGCCATGAGGTTCGCTGCTATCGATCCGGCGGAGACCTGACGCGGGCTTTGCATCGCGACGTGCCGGATGTCTTGCTGCTGGATTGGGTGTTGCCCGAATCGAGCGGCATGGATGTGTTGACCTGGGTGCGCCAGAGTTTTCTCGGCCGCATCCCGGTGGTGTTCATCACCGCGCAGGATTCCGAAGAACACGTCGTTGCCGCACTGCAGGCAGGCGCCGATGACTATCTGGTCAAGCCGCCGCGTCGGCGCGAGTTGCTCGCCCGCGTGCAGGCGGTGGGTCGTCGCGCCGGGGCCATCCAGCCGGCGGAAGTGCTGCAGGGTACCGATCCCTACATCGTCGATGTCGGCCACCGCATGATCAGCCTGCGTGGCAAGCAGGTCGAACTGACCAGCAAGGAATTCGATCTGGCGGCCTACATGTTTGCCAACGCCGGTCGTCTGGTGAAACGTGGTGTGTTGCTGGAGCGCGTCTGGGGCCGCAGCCAGACCATCACCACGCGTACCGTCGATGCGCACATCAGCCGGATTCGCAAGAAACTGGAGATCGACGATACCAATGGCTGGCGCCTGATCTCGGTCTACCAGCACGGCTATCGGCTGGAGCGGGCGGCCTGACTGCCATGACCAAGGAGGTCATCCCGGAAGCGCTGCGACGTCGGTATATCGACAGCTTTCCGGGCAAGTGCGCAGCATTCGAAGCGGTCATCGGGCAGATGGCCGCCGCTGGCGCAGACGCGGCTGTCGTGGTCGCAAAACTGCGCGATCTGGCGCATAAGCTGGCCGGGTCAGCGGGCATGTACGGCTTCGACGATATTGGCAATCTTGCCCGCGAAGTGGTCCATGCGGTCGACGCTGGCGCCGGTCCGCAGATCCTGGGCGGACTCGCCCAGACCCTGCTCGATCGACTGACGAGCGCGCAAACGGCGCAAGATCTGTAGCAGTTCTGGTCGCCCCTGGCGGTGCGCTTGTTCGCGCATCGAACATCCGGACGTAGGTCACGTTGGCCGCGGAGCGGCCTACGTGACAGCGCCGCGAGTCACGTAGTCTGCTTCGCAGACAACGTGACCTACTTTCAATGGGTTACGTGATGTTCGGCGAGAGCGACCTGGGTTGCGATCGCTCTTGTGGAGTTGACATCAGGCCGCGATTCGATGCCCCGCCCTCACGGACACGGTGTCTTGGCCTGGCCGCAGTCGGTTTTCGGCACCACCGGCACAAAGACCACCTCCTTGGCTGGCGTCAGTTGCCCGCTCCAGGCCTGCAGCCGCGGGCCAATCAATGCGCCCATACTCATCTGCGGCTCCGAGGGCTCGAAATCGTCGTCCTTCTCGCGCTGCGCCACGGCTTCGCGCGCCAGCTCGAATGCAGCTGGAAATGAGGTCGTGCGGTTGAGTGCCTCGACCAGGAAGGCGCGGCCGAAATAGGTCAGCTCCGCATCCGAGCCGCAGCCAAACGATGGCCGGTCGGCGCGCGCGGCGGTGATCACCAGGCTCATCGGTGTCGCCAGGGATTCGACAAATCCGCCCGAGTAACATGCGGCAACGATGACCACGCGCCAGTCGATGCCGGCAGCATCCAGCGCCGCGCGCAGATCGGTCGGGTCGATCCAGTCCAGCGGCAGCGGCTGCAGATCGACGAACAACTGGTGGTCTTCGCTGCCGTGGGTGGTCATGAACAGCACCAGCAGGTCTTCGCGGCGATCCATTCGCGCGCCGATGCCGGCCAGCGCCAGGCGCAGATTGCTCAGCGTGGCCAGTGGCGTGTGCTCCGTGGTGTCCGGGTTGTTCAACAGCACCAGGGTGCGTTGCTGCATGCCAAAGCGCTGGGCGAACAGCGTTTGCGCGTACTCGACCTCGTTGCGGAAGACATCTTCGTTGGCGTCGCCGCCGAAGGCCAGCAGGTAGGCGTCACTGACGCCGGGGATTTCCGGAGCCAGTTGCTGGACGGCCTGCGCGACCATCTCCGGCTGCCGGTAGATCAGTTGCTCGGCGCTGCCGCGGACGCTGCGGGTGTCCTCCTCGGGTTCCGCATCGGCGTACTCGGCATCGGCATCATCGAAGTCCGGGTACCAATAGCGCGCCGGTTCGATCAGGAAAAACGGCACCAGTGTCAGACTCGCGCTGGTCAGCGCCGCGACGGCATGGCGCCACCAGCCCCATTGCGGCAGCAGCGCCGCGATCAATCGCAACCAGGCCAGCAGCCACCAGACGCAGACGATGGCTGTAAAGGCAAGTTCGATGCCCAGATTGCTCGGTTGGTATTGGTGCAGCGCCCAGCGAGCCGCCTCCACCAGAGCGGCAATCCACAGGCCTGTGGCACTGGCGAGCACCGCCAGCGACCAGGTCAACACGCGCTGCCCGGACCAGGCGCCGACCACGGCTGCGGCGGCCAGCATCAGCAATGCGTTGAGCGCGTCGCCCTGAATGCCCTCGCCATAGAACGACATCGGCTCGGGTTGCTGCAGTCGGTCGCGGACGATCGACAGGCCGATTCCGGCCAGCAGCAGCCACCAGAAATGCGCCGCCGGACGGACCCGCCAGGCGGCCGGCGGTCGCATCAACAGCGCCAGCAGCAGGCCGGCGCCGAGGGTGCGCAGCAGGCCGCGCATCAGAAACCCAGTTCGTCGAAGCGGCTGATGGCAAGATGGTCTGGCGCTGGCGTCGCGCCCTCGCGCAGGACTTGCACGGTGCGCCAACCGGCTTGCCGTGCGGCATCCAGTTCGGCGCCGATGTCAGACAGGAACAGGATCTGCGCAGCGGGCTGACCGATTTTTGCGGCGATACTTCGATACGATTCGGCCTCGCGCTTCGGGCCAGTGGTGGTGTCGAAATATCCCGAGAAGCAGGGGCGCAGATCGCCAGACTCGGTGTGACCGAAATACAGTTTCTGCGCCTGCACCGAGCCGGAGGAGTACACGTAGAGCGGCAGGCCCATGGCGTGCCAGCGCGACAGGGCCGCTACGGCGTCCGGGTAGACATGCGCATGGAACAATCCCTCGCGGAAGGCCTGTTCCCACACCAGTCCCTGCAGCGCTTTCAGCGCCGTGTGCTTGCGGTCGGCATCGATCCACGACCACAAGGCCGCGATCACCGCCGGCAGGTTGTCCGGCGAGGTGTGCACCTCGCCAGCGACCATCGCGATCCACGGCGCCACCGTCGGATCGTCGGCGTTGGCGCGCAGGAACCTGGGCAACGCCTCACGCGAATAGGGAAACAGCACCTTCTGCACGAAGGCGATATCGCTGGTGGTGCCTTCGATGTCGGTGACGAGGGCGGCGGGGCGGGGGTCACGGGGCCGTTGTCGCAAGTCGGCGTTCGCAAAGGGAAAGAGCGAGGGAAGGAGAGCAAAAGCTGCGGATGGTGAGTTCAGTGACCGAAGTGGCAAGAACCAGAATGCGCGGTCGCGGCTCGCCTGCTTTCCTTGCGTCCTTCTGCCCTTTGCGTCCTTTGCGTACCCCCCTTGCACGGGCTGTCCATCAAGGCGCGAAAACCGCGACGCAATCTCGTCGCCGGTGAAATTGGCCACCCAGCCGGCCGGGTTGGTGAACACGCGGATGGCGACGAAATGCGGCTCCGGGCCCATGTCGAACCAGTGGCGGGTGCCGGCCGGGACGCCGATCAGATCGTCCTTTTCGCACAGGATCTCGAACACCTCCTCACCCAGGTGCAGCGTGAACAGTCCGCGGCCGGCTACGAAGAAGCGCACTTCGTCCTCGGCATGGGTGTGCTCGTTGAGGAACTTCTGGCGCAGCGTGGCTTTGTCGGGATGCTCCGGCGTCAGGCTGATCACGTCGACGGCCTGATAGTTGGCTTCGGCCATCAGGCGGTCGATATCGGCTCGATAGGCGGCTATCACCGCGTCCGGTGTGTCCCCGGGGTGGATATCCGCGTTCGCCTGCCAGCGTTCGAAGCGCACGCCTGCGCCGCGCAGATGCGCCTGGATGGCGGCAAAGTCGCTGCTGTAGAAACGGACCTGGTCCGGGCGATCCTCGGCATACGTGCGCAGTCGCGTCATCGGTGCATCTTCCTCAATTCCAGTTCGCAGTTGAGCAGGAACTCGAAGGCATCCAGGTGCCTGCGTGCCTCCAGCATATCCTTGCCCCAAGTGTAGATGCCGTGGCCGTCGATCAAGTAGCCGTGCGTAACTGGCTGTTCGTCCAGCCAGGCATCGATCAAGCGTGCCAGTTCATGCATGTCCTGGCTGTTCGGGAACACCTTGAGCTGCATCCGCGCGTCGTGCGTGGTGTAACCGGCAAAGGCCTTGAGCAGTTCGTAGCCCGCCAGCGTCAACTCACCGACAGGCGCGTAGATGCGACTGGCCAGCGTCTGCGCCAGCGAATGCGTGTGCAGTACCGCGCCGGCGTCCGGAAAACGCCGATAGATCTGACAGTGCAGCAAAGTTTCCGCCGACGGCCGCGCATCGGTGTCGACGGCATTGCCGGCAAGGTCGCACACCATCACATCGGCGGCCGTGAGTTTGCCTTTGTCGCGGCCGGATACGGTGACCGCGATGCGCGAATCGGAGAGCCGCATCGAGAAGTTGCTGCTGGTCGCGGGCGTCCAGCCGCGCGCGCCGAAGTCACGGCCGGCCTCGGCAATGGCGTTCGCGCACTCGGCATAACGGGTAGGCGTGTAGTCGGGCATCGAAGCGTCCTGCAAACGAGAATGATTCGCGATACCTCCGCGATCGTCTGCGAAATATAACCGACCATGCGTACATCTTCGTCACTCGACCAAGGTCATGCTGGCGTTCAGCTCGCGCGTGCACAATCATTGGCAGCGGAAACCCCTGTGGGTATGCCCCTGCGGAATCCCGATTTCAACCCAAAAGGAAACAGTCATGTCGGAACAGAATTTTGATGCAACACGTCGTCGCTTCTTCGGTCAGGTCGCGGTCGCTGGTGTCGGCGTCGCTGCCGGCTTGACCCTGGCTCCGCAGGCCTTCGCGCAGGGTGCGCTGCCGGAACTCGGCGAAGCCGAGCCGACCGCCGCGGCGCTCGGCTATCACGCCGACAGCACCAAGGTCGACGCCGCCAAGTATCCGAACCACAAGCCGGAGCAGAATTGCTCGGGCTGCAATCTGGTGCAGGGCAACGCCGGCGACGCGCTGCGTCCGTGCGCGATCTTCCCGGGCAAGTCGGTCAATGCCAAGGGCTGGTGCGCGGCGTTCGTGCCGAAAGCCTGAGGCTTGCTTGCCGGTGAACCGCTGCGCGGTACACCGGCCTACCAGAGCCCGCTGTATGTAGCCCGGTGTACGCGCCTGGCGCGGTCACCGGGTGCTTGCCTCAAGCCCGTTTGCCGGTGAACCGCTGCGCGGTTCACTGGCCTGTTGATTCTCCCTGAATGCGTCCGGTGTCCGCGCCACGCGCGTTCCCCGGGTCTTGTCTGATTGCCAGGGGTAGACTCGGCGCTTACGTGTCTGCCCTGGCGCCATGATCGGAACGCTTCCCGGCCAAACGGCCATCCTGCTGGGACTGCTCGTCGGCGTCCTCGCGAGCTTGATCGGCGTGCTGATCTGGGCGCCACGCGCGCTGCGCCAGCGCTTTGCCGATGGCGCCGCGTCGCGCCAGGCAGAACTCGACGCGCTCGATTCCCGGGTCGATGAACTCAGCATCGCGATCGTCGACCGCGACAATCAACTGGCCCGCGAGCGCGAACGCGCCCAGCGCCTCGAAGCGCAACTGCATCTGCTGATGCGCGAACACGGCGAACTGCGGGGTCGCCTGGCGCGACTCGACATCGCCGAAGCTCTGCTGCAGCAGCGCGATCAGGAACTGGTCGATCTGCGCGCGCGGCATGCCGAATCGATGGCGCAGCTGCGCGCGCTGGAAACCCGGCTGGCCGATGAAATCCGTGCCGCCGAGGAGAAACTCGCCTTCATCGGTCGCGTGCGCGGTGAGTTTTCCGATGCCTTCAAGGCCCTGGCCGGCGAAGTGCTGGAGGACAAGAGTCAGCGTCTGATCGCCGAGAACTCGGCGCAGATCGGTGGCCTGCTGACGCCGGTGCGCGAACAGCTGAAAACCTTCCAGGACGCGGTGCAGCAAGCCTACGTGCAGGAAGCGCGCGAGCGCAGCCTGCTCGGTCGCGAAATCGATGCGCTGAAGGTGCTCAACCAGCAACTCAGTGGCGAGGCGCTCAGCCTGACGCGGGCGCTGCGCGGCGACAGTCGCGTGCAGGGCGCCTGGGGTGAACTGGCGCTGTCGCGACTGCTGGAGGCCTCGGGCCTCGCCGAAGGCCGCGAATACACCACGCAATCGGTGCTGCGCGACGACGACGGCGGCCGCCCGCGTCCGGACGTCATCATCCATCTGCCGCAACAGCGCGATCTGGTCATCGATGCCAAGGTCTCGCTGACCGCCTACGAGCGCAGCTGCAGCGCGGTCACCGAGGACGAGCGTGCGCTCGCGCTGGCCGAGCACATCGGATCGCTGAGGCGCCACGTCGATGGCCTCGGCAAGCGCGACTACACAGCCCTGCTGCAGGGCCGCGCGCTCGATTTCGTGCTGATGTTCGTGCCGGTGGAATCGGCGCTGATCGAGGCCGTGCGCACCGACGCCGGGCTGTATGAGTACGCGCTGGCGCGCAATATCGCCATCGTGTCTCCTTCAACACTGCTGGCCACGCTGCGCGCGGTCAGCCACCTGTGGAAGCAGGAACAGCGCAACCGCAACGCCCAGGAAATCGCCGCGCGTGCCGGCAAGCTGTACGACAAGTTTGTCGGCTTCGTCGAGGACCTGGCTGGCGCGCGGCACGCGCTGTCCAGGGCGCAGGGCGAACTCGACCAGGCGTTCCTGAAACTGCACACCGGCAAGGGCAATCTGGTGCGCCAGACCGAGCAGTTGCGCGAGCTGGGGGCGCGGCATCAGAAATCCTTGCCCAGCGGATTGACCGCCGACACCGACGAAGCCATGTAGGAGCGACGCGTACGTCGCGACCGGTGCTCCGTCGTGGTGAAGGTCGCGACGTGCACGTCGCTCCTACGACAGCGGCGGCGACGCGCTGCAGCCTTGGCTGCGATATCCCTTGGGCGAGCGACATTCCGTTATCGCTCGTATCCCTTGCGCATGGACCCGCCGATGCGATCGATCCTGATCTTCTCCGCCTGCCTGCTGGCCGGCTCTGCCGATGCCCGCCAGTGCCTGTTGAACGGCGAGGAAGTCAATCCCGACAATGGATCGACCACCGCAGGCAAGACCGGTGTGATGAGTTGCCACCGCGATGACGGCAGTCTGTGGTACGAACAGGCGCTGCAGAATGGCGAGCATCTCGGACTCGATCGATTCCACGACGACGATGGCAGCGTGCGTGAGCGACACGTCAACGCGCAGGGCAACACGGAAGGCATGGCGCGCGAGTGGTATCCGAATGGCCAGCTCAAGCGCGAGGGCGAGTACCGCAATGCCGATGCCATCGGCGTGCATCGGAACTTTTTTGCCGACGGCGAGCCGCAGTCGCTCAACGTCTATCCAGTCGCCGACAAACCGGCGGCTGTGGCCATCGAATGGGACGCACAGGGCCGGCTGCGGCGGCTCAGTTGCGCGCAGCAGTCGCTGATCGAGGACGACCTGACACTCTGCGGGCACCAGAGCGAGGTCGTCACCAAACTGGTCGATCAGCGCGGGCAGGTCCAGGAGCGGCGCACGCTCAAGGCCGGGCGCACGCTGCGCAGCGACTTCCTCAGCGATGGTGAACGCCTCGCTGGCAGCATCGAATACACCCCCGACGGCCGCATCGAGCGGCAGTTTCACGACAACGGCGAGCCCGCCCGCGAACTGGTGGTTGCCGATGGCTACGCCGTGCGACGCCAGGAGTGGTACATGAACGGCGCGCTCAAGCTGCGCACCACGCAGGAGGCGCGCGAACGCCAGGCGCGCAGCGTCGACGAGCGTTTCCGCGACGACGGCACGCTGGCGGAAATTGAGCACAAGCTGGACGGCAAGACCCAGCGCCGCGAGCGCTATGACGCAAAGGGCGGTCTGGTCGAGGACTGGGAACACGCGCCCGCAGGCCACGTGTCCCGCCATCGCAAGTTCGATGGCCAGGGTGGGCTTCTGCTGGACGAGGAGCTGTACCCGGATGGCTCGCGCAAGGTGCTCAAGGCGGAGGCGGAAATCGGCGGCTCCTGACGCCTGTTCTCAAACCGGATACACCGGCACGATCAGCAAGGGCGGATCCCGCGCGCCGAAGACATCGGCCCCGCCGCAAACCAACCGGGCGGAATCCGCCGTTCGGAACGCGACACACCATCGTCCGTCGTGCCGTGCGCGTCATGGTGCAATCCGCACGATGAGGCGTGTGCGGGTTTCACCCTGCCCGGGAATACGCCTTGCGCGGGTTCGCGAAGAGCCTGTCGTGACAGGGGTTCAGGTCGCAGGCGGATCGTGGCGCACTTGGCGACGGTCCCCAGGCCCACCCCAGCTGACCGCCACGAAGGACACGGGGAGCAAGCCGCGCTCCTGCAGGTCGCGCATGATGTCGGCCGGCGCCCAACCCTGCTTGTAGTCCTCGGCGAATTGCACGCCCAGGCGCGCCAGCGCGATCATCTTCGGCACGAAGTCGGAGAGGTCATCTTCGCCTTGCTGGGTGTAGGGCACGCCGCCGCTCCACCATGACACCGGCAATCCGCCCGCGCGCAGCCAGGCGCGCCAGCGCCAGTTCGCGCCGCTCAGCACGATGACGTCACTGCTGACGTAGATGACGTAGCAGAGGCCCGGCGGTGGCTTGGAGGACATGCGACGCTCAACAGCCGCGATGCGCCCATGGTACTCGTTTCGCGGACCGCGACCGCGAGTGCCGCGGATTCCGCCACCCGGATCGCGACACTCCAACGCCCGTCGTCCGGTCTGCGTATCGATGGAATCCGCACGACCTTGGAGATCGAAAGAACCCATAAGCCGGCGAGCAGCGCCGGCGCTGCGACCAGAAACAAGCGCGCGCGAAAAACGCTCATCTGTAGCGCGTGACCTATGGGGTTACTGGGCGAGGAAGAGCATAGCCAAAGCGCCTTACGCGAGTTAGGTTCACCCCAACACCCGCATGCCGCGAACCTGGGCGAAATCGCGATCATGAGTGACCAGCGCATGGGCATTGATCTCCAGCGCGCTGGCAAGCTGGATGGCATCGGGGAGTTTCAGCCCGTAGGTGCCGCGTAACCGCGCCGCGCTTTCGGCGATGTCGCTGGTGAAATCGACCACCTGCCACGAGTCCAGAACGGCACGGTAGCGCTTGGCAAGTACTTCTTCGCCGGCTTTGAGCGGGCCGGTCAGCACTTCGGCGATGGTGATCGTGGTCACTGCGATCACCAGTTCGCCCATTGCATGGCGCTGGAACAGGGGTGCGAAGCGCTGGGCGAAGCGCTCATTGGCCTCAAGCGTGTAAATGATGGGCGCACTGTCCACCAGCAGCAGCGCTCCCGCCGGCAACGCAGCGGCGTTCAGCGCCTCCATTCGTCGCGCAGCTCGGCGATGGTCGTGCCGCTGTCGCTGCCCCACAGCGTGCGACCACTGCCCGCCAGCGCCAGCAGCGAGGCCGGCTTGAACGACTTGATCGCAGCGGCAGGCACCACCGCGGCGATCTCGCGACCATGGCGCGTGATCATGGTCGTTTGGCCCGCAGCCGCCGCCGCGAGGATGGCGGGGAGCTGCTGACGAGCTTCTTCGGCGCCTTTCGAAACGAGTGTGCTGAGTGTTTTCATGGGCGAAACGGTACAGACTGTACGGATTGATGTCAAACTCGGATCGCCCCAACACCAACACGGGGGAACACTAGAACCGCACCAGTTCCCAGCGCGCCAGCGCGCGCCGGGTTGAAGCCCAGTTGTCCCCTGATGAATTGACGCCTCAGGCAAGTCCCAGGACCACCGCGCTGTCTCACTCGTCGTCCGACGATTCTTCCGCGCTGGCGTCTTCGGCGGTTTCTGCTTCGTCGCCACGGGCCTTGCTGTTGTCGTCGGACGCTCCGGAAGCCTCCCGGGAATCCGCCTTGCGCGGGTTCAGATCACCTCTTCGATCTCGGGCGCTCCATGCCAGCCGTAGCGTCGGACCACGCACAGTACGCCGCTCGGACGGTGCTGGCGGAGAAACGGCAACAGCTGCTGGTACAGCACTTCGACATCGGCGGTTTCGATCTTCATTTCAAAGCCATCCCCGCCACCGGACCAGCCATGGGTCGGCTTCGATAGAGCGATCTGCGTGAGCTGAGCGTCCAGCAGGCGGTAAAACGCGCCCACCTCGCGCATGCGTTCGTTGAGTTGCTCGATCGGCACTGTCGAGCAATGCACGGTCAATTCCTGCGGTTGATCGAAAATCACGCGCTGCGCGCCAGTCCTGCGCAGATATCCCGCAAGTCGCGCCTCGTATCCCAGTGCGCTGGCATTGACCCAGTCTTCATCGGGAATAAAGGCTCCGGTTGCACGCCGGAAACGGGAGCACCCGCAGGCCAGCCTGTAGTCGAACATCTCGGCGAGCCCGTGGAGAGCAATGGTCGCGTCGTTGGCTGCAATCACCCGGTCCATCTCGCGCTCCAGGGCAGCCGCGTCCATGGCGATCAGTTCGTGGTGATAAAGCTCTGACTCGACTCGCGGAAACGCCAGCCGACAACGCCGCTCATACGCTTCTTCGCGTTCGCGCCGATCGCGCCAGGCCGGTGGTTCATCACCATGCACCCAGATTTCGAATTCCTCCTCGGTACACCTGACCTGCGCCCGAAACTGGCGCAGGAACCCTGGCATATCGGCTTGCGGCCTGATCGCGTGTCCGAGCTGGCGGTCGTAACCGGTGTAGCCCTCGAGCTCGAACGCGAGCAGCAGTCGCCGTATCGCATGCAGGATCTCGCGGTAGCTGGCGCCTGAGCGGAAGCTCGCACTGACCCGATTGCAGTCAATCAGCAGCGTGCCGTAAACGGCGCTGCTGACCTCGGCCAGCGCCTCATCGCGGGTGCAAACCAGGCCCGGATCGAGCTGACGCAGAACGTCCACGGCGCGCGCCATGCGCTGCAGCGCTGCCTCCGGGAAAGCCCCGCGGCGACGCTTCGCAAGCTGAGCCGCGGCGACTTCGAGATAGATATCGTAGGACACCGGCTGGTCATTCCAGTGATTCGAGCGGCCGATCCTAGCAATGATGGCGACACGGGACTCCCATGGGAAAATGTACGCTGACCCCTGATTCGCCGCGGCCGCGGGTGCAGGCGAGGACAATCGGGAGTACGCTGGAGCCTTCGTCAAATTCGAGCGGGTGCTGACCATGAAGCCACTGTTTGCTTGCCTCGTGGCCGCATTGGGCCTCGTTTTGGCGGCCGGGGCGTCAGGCTCGCCGATCATCAAGCTCAAGGATGGCAGCCAGATTCAAGGCGATATCCAGAGCATTCAAGATGGTCAATACACCGTCGTCTCCCCCAGCCTCGGGACCGTGCATGTCGCGCAATCGAACATTGTCCAGATTTCCTACGATGGCGGCGGCGAAAGCCGTGATCGCGCCGAAACTGACGCAGCCGGCATCGACCACGTGTCAAGCCAGGCGCAGCAATTGCAGGCCCAGTTGGCCCAGGATCCCGAGGCCATGAAGTCAATCTTGAGTCTGCAGAACGACCCGCAGATTCAAGCGTTGTTGAATGACCCGCAGATCATGCAGGCCATCCAGCGGGGCGATTACCCCAGTCTGCTCAACAATCCGAAGATCCAGGCCTTGGACAACAACCCGCAACTCAAGAGTGTGCTGCGGGAACTGGAGCAATAGGGCGCTTGCCAGGCGGCGTCCTCCTCCATCGAGTCGAACACGGGCGGCTCGCTTGGTTGGCAATGCCTGCTCCACCCCACCTGCGCCCGTCAGTCAGCATCCCCCGCGCCAAGATGTAAGAAAAATCCGACGCAGGGCGGAACCCGCGCGCCGTGGACAATGACCATGCCGTGGTCCACCCGCGCGGATGCGCTACGCGGGTGAAGCGCTTCCGCCGCCCGGCCCGCGACACACCATCGTCCGTCGTGCCGTGCGCGTGACGGTGGAGACGCTTCATCCGCGTAGCGCATCCGCACGATGAAGCGTGTGCGGGTTTCACCCGGGATTCCGCCTTACGCGGGTTTGCTCGGCAAGCGGCCGCAGGCCGTGCCTTTGTAGCGCCGGCAAGCGGCCGCAGGCCGCCTTTGTAGTGCCGAGCTTGCTCGGCAAGCGGCCGCAGGCCGTGCCTTTGTAGTGCCGAGCTTGCTCGGCAAGCGGCCGCAGGCCGTGCCTTTGTAGTGCCGAGCTTGCTCGGCAAGCGGCCGCAGGCCGTGCCTTTGTAGTGCCGAGCTTGCTCGGCATGGCAGCGCAGCCGTGCCTTTGTAGCGCCGAGCTTGCTCGGCAAGCGGCCGCAGGCCGTGCCTTTGTAGTGCCGAGCTTGCTCAGCGCAGGAGCAGCGGGGCAAGCTCCGCTCTACGAAAGCGAAGGCAACAGCAGCGGAGCAAGCTCCGCTCTACGAAAGCGAAGGCAACTGCAGCGGAGCAAGCTCCGCTCTACGAAAGCGAAGGCAACAGCAGCGGAGCAAGCTCCGCTCTACGAAAGCGAAGGCAACAGCAGCGGAGCAAGCTCCGCTCTACGAAAGCGAAGGCAACTGCAGCGGAGCAAGCTCCATCGTCTGGAGGACGTTGTGATCGAACAAACCGTAGCGTTCGACTTCGCCGAGACCGGTTCGGGCCCAGCCCTGCTGTTCCTGCCCGGGAGTTTCGGCACGGGCGCGGGCTGGAAAGCGGTCATCGGGCATCTCGGTGACCGATACCGCATGGTCACGACAAGCCTGCTGGGCTATGGAGCCACGCCAGACATCCGGCCAGACGGCAATGCCACCATGGTGCAGCAAGTCGACCTCATCGACCGCATCATCGACCGGATGGGCGCGTCCCCCCATGTGGTGGGGCACTCGTACGGAGGACTCGCCGCCATCGTGCATGCCTTGACCGGCCGACACAGACCCGCGAGCCTGGTGCTCGTGGAAGCGAACCCTCTGGGCTTGCTGCGCGCGTCTTCAGACGCGGTGCACTACGGAATGTTCACCTCGATGACAGACCGGTACTTCGCCGACTTTGCCCGCGGCGATGCCGAGGCGGCCCGGCACGTCATCGACTTCTACGGTGGTCCTGGCACTTTCGATTCGATGCCTCCAAAGGTCCGCAGCTACATCGTCGCGACCACCGCGGTGAACCTGCGCGACTGGTCCTCCGGAACACCGTTCGAACCCAACCAGGAGATCCTGCGCTCGATCGACGTTCCGACGACGCTGGTTCGCGGAGGAAACAGTCACCCGGCGATGCGCAGAATTGCCGAGCTTCTGCACGTCTCGATTCCCCTGGCGCAACTCGTCGCAATCGAAGGCGGGAGTCACTTTCTTCCGAGCAGCCACCCCGCGGAGATCGCCGCACTGATTCGGCAACACGTCGAGCGAGGGCCAGGGATCAAGTAACAGGAGCGAAAGCTGGACTGTCCCGGGTTGTTTGCTGCGGGGCGGTCGCCGCCGCGCGCCGCGTTCAGGTCTGAAGTCAGATTGCCGGAATCTTCGGACATGGACGGAATCATGCCGACGCGCGGTGCCGCTTCGGCGCGCACCCACCAGGTCGGTTTCATGTGGGTTCGATCTGTGATCGAACGCTCTTCCTGGCTGGCCAAAGGCGCTCGCGCAGGATCACAACGCCAGCGTCATGAACACGCTGTGCGGGTCCTCGACATAGGCGCCGAACGGCCCACAGTAGCCAAAGCCGTTGCGCTCGTAGAGCCGGTGCGCGGGCTTGAACGCCGTCATGGCGCCGGTTTCCAGGCTCAATCGGGTGTAGCCGCGTGCTCTGGCGACGGCGATGATGTGCGTCAGCAACGCCTGGCCGACACCGCGCCCGCGGACCGCCAGCGACGTGCGCATGGACTTGATCTCGCCGTGCATGGGGTTAAGTTCCTTGAGCGCACCGCAGCCGAGCAGCGTGGTGCCATCCCACGCCGACCAGAAGCTGATGTCCGGTTGCCGCAAGGCACCGAGGTCGAGCGCGTGGACGCTGTCCGCCGGCGACAGCGTACGCATGTTCGCCAGATGCTCTTCCAGCAGGGCGTGAACCGCCGGGCGCGTCAAGTCGTCGATTTCAATCTTCATCGTGCTCATCCGGATTTGCATGCAAGCGAATGATTGAGCGAGCAGGGCGGATCCCGCGCGCCGAAGACATCGGCCCCGCCGCAAACCAACCGGGCGGAATCCGCCGTTCGGTACGCGACACACTGACGGCTGACGTGCCATGCGCGTCGCGGCGGAATCCGCACGATGAAGTGTGTGCGGGTTCCACCCAGGAATCCGCCTTACGCGGGTTTCACGGTGAGTGTCCTCGTTCTTCCTCGTTCTTCCTCGTTCTTCATCCTCGTTCTTCACTCTCACGCGCGCCACATGAGCGCTTTGGACGCCAAACCGTGCTTAGGCAGGTGACGCTCCGATCAATTTGCCGCACCCTGACTTCCAAAGGAATCAACCATGCGACGCCTCGCTCTTGCGCTCAGCCAGTTGACCTGTCTGCTTTCCCCACACTTCGAGCCTGCACGAAAGCTGCCGGTCCCTCGCTTTGTGCCGAGTCTGGTGGTGCTGGCGTCGCTGTGGATCTCCTCAGCGCCGGCACATGCGCAAGCTGCTTACGCCTATATCACCAACGAAGGCAGCCCCAAGGTCGCGGTCATCGACACGGCGACGAACAAGATAGTGGCAACCGTACGCACGGGATATTCCAGCGGCATGGCAGTCAATCCGGGCGGCACGCGCGCGTACCTGACGTCGTCTGACGACACAGTCGTGGTCCTCGACACCGCCAGCAATGACCCTGCCGTGATCGCCACAGTGGCCGTCGGAGCAAATCCAAACGGCCTCGCGGTCAACACCACCAGCACCCGGGTTTATGTGGCGAATCTAAGCGACGACAATGTCTCGGTCATTGACACCGCCAGCAACGCAGTAATCGCCACTGTGGCGGTGGGGACGAATCCGACGGGTGTCGCAGTCACGCCCGATGGCACGCGCGTCTACGTGACGAACCAAGGCAGTGACAGTGTTTCCGTGATTGACACCGCGAGCAATACGTTGAGCACCACCGTCGCGGTGGGTGACCGTCCGAACGGCATCGCCGTCAACCCCGCGGGCACGCGCGCCTACGCGGCCAACAGCGCCCTGCCGTCAACCGTTTCGGTGATCGATACCGCCAGCAATGCCGTGGTTGCGACCGTAGCGGTGGGCAGCCGGCCCAACGGGGTCGCCATCAACCCCGACGGCACCCGTGCCTATGTCGCGAACGAAATCAGCAATACGGTCTCAGTGATCAATACCGCTACGAATACTGTGATCGCAACCGTTGCCGTTGGCGATTCGCCGAAAGGCATCTCTCTCAACCCCAGCGGCACACGAGCTTACGTAGCGAACTATTCCGATCGCAACGTTTCGGTCATCGATACGGCGACGAACAGTGTTATCGCCACCGTACTCGTTGGAGGCTATCCCAACGCCTTCGGTGCTTTCGTCGGTGGAGCGGGCGCGCCTGGCGGGCCCACGGCTCCAGGCGCTCCGGTCGTCATCGATGGCGTACCAGGACATAGCCAGGCGACCTTGAGGTTTTCCGCGCCCGCGTCGAGCGGCGGTGCCGCAATTACCGGCTACACAGCCACTTGCAACCCCGGGGCTTTGAGCGCGAGCGGTCCGAACTCACCGCTCACCTTTCCTGGACTTTCCAATGGAACGACGTACACGTGCTCGGTAACGGCGACCAATGCTGTCGGAACAAGCACCGGATCGACGAGCGTGGATGTGACGCCGACCGAAACCCCGCCAGGTCGGCCGCCCTCGGCCTACATCAGCAATGAGCTCGACCACACGGTTTCGGTGGTCGACCTTGCGAGCAGCAGGGTGATTGCCACCATCGGGGTGGGCACCAACCCGGGCGGTGTTGCGGTCAATACCGTCGCCAATCGTGCCTACGTCGCAAGCAGCGGCAGCGACGACGTCACCGTGATTGACACGGCGAGTAATTCCATCGTTGCCACCGTGGCGGTGAACGACTCACCGAAGGCACTCGCCATCAACTCCGCCGGCACACGGGTGTATGTGGCCAGTTCAAGGGTAACCGACCTTGATGGCAAGGTATCGGTCATCGACACTGTCAGTAACACGGTCATTGCGATCATTCCCGTTTTACTTGGCCCGGAAGGCATTGCAGTGAATCCCACTGGCAGCCGCGTTTACGTGTCAAGCTCAAGCGCTGCGCAGGGAAATCGAGTGTCCGTGATCGATGCAGCTAGCAACAGTGTAGTCGACGACTTTGTGGTTGCCGGCAGTCCCAAAGGGCTTGCGCTCAATCCGTTTGGCAGTCGACTCTACGTGGCGCTGAGCACCCAAATTGCAGTTGTCGACACCGCCACTAATGCCGTGCTGACAAATGTGCCCATGCCACCTTTCTCCCTTCCTTATGGCGTCGTGGTCAACCCCGCCGGCACCCGGGTATATGCGACGAGCCTCACTAGCGGCACGATTTCAGTAATCGACACCGAAAGTAACAGCGTGATCTCGACCGTGCCTTCCGTAGGTTTTCCGCGAGGCATTGCTGTCGATCCGGCTGGCACACGCTTCTACGCAGCGGATGAATATGACCACACGCTTTCGGTGTTCGACGCAAGCACCAACAGCCCGATCGAAACCGTAGAAGTGGGCGAAGCGCCGTTCGCGTTCGGTGCCTTTATCGGCGGGGCCGGCATCGACTACGATGTCATCTTCCGCGACAATTATGGCGGCGGTCCGCCGACGCCGCCGGGCGCCCCGGTCATCGGCATCGCGACACCCGGCAATGGCCAGGCGAGCATTGCTTTCTCGGCGCCCGCTGACAACGGCGGATTGGTGATCACTGGGTACACCGCGACCTGCAATCCGGGTGCCATCAGTAACAGCGGGGCGGCCTCGCCTCGAATCGTTACGGGGCTCGGCAACGGCGTCCCCTACACCTGCTCGATTACAGCTGACAATGCGCGCGGCACCGGCCCCGCATCGGCCAGCGTCAGTGTGACGCCGAACGGCGGTCCGCCGCCCAAAGCGTTCATCACCAACCAGACCACCAACAACGTTTCCGTCCTCGACACCGGCAGCAACACCGTGACTGCGACCATCACGGTAGGCGCCAACCCGTTCGGCATCGACGTCAATCCTGCTGGAACGCGCGCCTACGTCGCCAATTTCTCGAGTAATACCGTCTCTTTGCTCGATACGGTGAACAACAATGTCGTCGCCACCACGGCAGTTGGCACTGGCCCGATCGGCGTCGCCTACAACCCTGCGGGCACTCGCGTCTATGTGGGGAATGGCACCAGCAATAACGTCTCGGTGATCGACACCTCCACGGTCGGCGTCATCGCGACGATACCCGTGGGTACCAACCCTCGCGGGATCGCTGTCAACCCCGCCGGCACCCGTGTCTATGTCGCCAGTTTGCTCAGCAACAATGTCTCCGTGATCGACACCGCCAGCAATACGGTACTCACCACGGTGGGGGTGGGAGTCCGGCCGGAGGGCGTTGCTGTCAACCCGGCGGGAACGCGCGTCTATGTCGGGAATTTCACGAGCAATTCGGTATCGGTCATTGACACCGCCAGCAACGCCGTCGTCGACACAGTAGCGGTGGGCACCGCGCCTCGCGGCGTCGCTTTCAATCCCGCCGGCACGCGCGTCTATGTCGCGAATGCGAACAGCAATAATGTCTCGGTGATCGACACCGCGACCAATACGGTTATCGCGACAGTGGCCGCGGGGACCAGCCCACGCGGTGTCTCCGTCAACCCAGCCGGGACCCGAGTCTTTGTGGCGAACACCAACAGCAACAACGTCACTGTCATCGACACTGCAACCAATAGCGTAGTCACCACCGTGACGGTAGGCGGCAACCCCGCCGCGTTTGGCGCTTTCATCGGCGGCTCGCCGCCGACCGATTAGTGTTTGCCCGCTGCGCAATAATCAACGCACGACAACCGGCACGCGGACACCATTGCATGAGCAGAACTGACGGATGCATTCGCGGATACGGGCGTTGTATCTCGCGGAGACGATCGCCAAGACCTGCGATACCAACGCTGCTATCCCGGCAATGGAGTCATGCTGCCGGCGATGCCATCGATGTCCGTGTGGACTGGATCAACGTGTTGCGGGCAATGCATCGATGCATTGCGCGGAACTGGTCGATCCGTCCGTGGAATGCTCCGGCGCATTGCGCGGAACTGATCGATCAATGGTCCGCAATGCACGCGTTGATCCGCCGAATGCATCGCTGGGGTGCGCAGCATGGATCGGTCCTATGCGCGGTCATGACGCGTGGGGTCCGCGGGGCAACGCGAGGACGTGGGGATGTCATGGATGCGTTCGCTGGCGTGCTGCGCGCCATCGTGGCGGGCATGCGGTGCAGGATCGGGACTGTCCCTTGAGCTGCGCTGCGCGCGAAGACCGGCACACTTTGTTGCATTTTTCGTTGCGCTGTCTCAATCCCTGAGACTGGCGGGGCGTCAAATGCCTTCCGTGCCGAGCGGCACACCTGATCGGCGACGGCGCCGGTCGGGCATCCGAAGTCCAAATGGAGAATGCATCAATGTCGAACCTCGCTACCCTGAACCTCACTGATGTGCAGCTGACCGCCATCGATTCCGCCATTGCCGAACTGGAGCGTCAGCTCTCGGGTCTGGTGGCCTTGAGCACCGCGGACAAGCGCCGAGCAGCCAAGCTCGGTGAGAAGTCCGAGCACTTCTGTCGCCAGACCCTGCGGATGCTCATCGAAAATCCGCAACTGGTTCCGCCGAATCTGAATCTGGCCGATGCGATGGCCGATCTGAATGCGCGTGACGCCCTGCGTCCGCGGATGATGCGGCTGACGCGCCTGCTGGAGCGAGGCAACGACACTGACTTTGCGTTGGGTAGCGATGCGATGGCTGCCGCCATGCGCGGATACGGGCTGCTCAAGTCGGTGAGTGGTCGTGAGGGTCTGGACCAGTTGCGTCGTGATCTGGGTTCGCGGTTCAGCAAGACCAGGCGGTCAGCGCCGCTGGAGAAGAAGGCGGCATAGGACCGTCGTCTGATGGAACCAAAGGGCCGCCGCGAGGCGGCTTTTTTGTGGGCGCCTGCCGGAGGCGCCAGGCCCGATGAGGCGGCCGCATCCACGCTGCACGCTCGCGCGTTACCAAAGTCCAAGCTGACGGGCTCGGTCACAGTGCCTATGCTCGAAGCGACGCCTGGAGGATTTGCCACTGTCGATGGCATGGATGCGCCTGCTGATCGACCGACTGCGACCGCATCTGCTGCTGTCCGTCGCGCTGTGGATGGTCGCCACGGCCGCATGTGCGCTCGATCCACAGCGGCCGATCGCCGAGTTTGTCCACGACAACTGGTCGGTCGACAGCGGCTTGCCGCAGAGCACCATCGCCAGCGACATCGTGCAGACCGCCGATGGCTACCTGTGGCTGGGCACGCACGAAGGGCTGGCGCGTTTCAATGGGCATGAATTTCGCGTCTACGACAGCGACAACGCACCCGGGCTGGCCAGCAACGCAATCATGGAACTGGCGGCTGCGCGCAACGGCGATCTGCTGATCGGCCTGCGCGATGGCGGACTGGCGCGCTTGCATGAGGGTGTCATCCACACGGTGCCGACGCCGGATGTGCACGCCGGCGTCCTCGCCATCGCCGAAGATGCCGACGGCACGCTGTGGCTGGGCACGCGTGGCGGTGGTCTGCTGCGGCTGCCGCTGGCGGGCGCGGCGGCGGTAATCGGTAGTGCGGACGGTATGCCCGACGACGTGGTGGCGGCGCTGCTGCGCTCGCCGGACGGCTACCTGTGGGTCGGCACGCGGCGCGGATTGTTGCGCCTGGACTGGGTTGATGGGCGCGCGCAGCTGGCGCCGGAGCCGGGCATGCCCGTCGTGTCGGTGTCGGACCTTGCGCTCGATCGAGCCGGTCGTTTGTGGGTGGCTACGCTGGATGCCGGCCTGCTGCGGCGCGAGAACGACGCATGGCGCGGCTTTGACCAGGCCGACGGTCTGGCGAATCTGACCGTTTCGCGCGTGCGCGAAGACCCGGCCGGCGCGCTCTGGATCGGCACCGTGGCTGGCTTGCAGCGCTTGGTCGGCGACCGTTTCGACCCACCGCTCGGTGCCGACGAAGGGCTGACCAGCGACGTGGTGCGCTCGATGCAGGTCGATGTCGAAGGCAGCGTCTGGGTGGGTACCGACAGTGGCCTCGACCGTTTCCGCGACGGTTTGATTCATGCCATCCGTCCCGGCCGCGGGCCCGGCGAGGGCGCCATCCGCAGCGTCGCCGTCGATCATGAAGGCAGCCTCTGGATCGGCACCACCAACGGGCTGTTCCGCCATCGGGATGGCGTCAATCGGCGTTATGACCGCAGCGATGGACTCAGCAGCGAATCGGTGCTGTCAGTACTGGAAGACGCCCATGAAGTGCTCTGGGTGGCGACTCAGGATGGCGGCATCCACACCCTCATCGGCGCCACTTTCGTCGATATCAGCCAGGAGCTGGAAGCCGCCGCCGGCATGCCGCACGGCATTCAGCGCGCTTTGCTCAAGGTGCGTGGCGGCTTGCTGCTGGGCAGCCAGTTCGGCGTGCTGTACGTGCGCGACGACGGTCGCCGCGAGTTCTACGGCAAGGCGCAGGGCCTGCTGCGCGAGCAGGTGCTGTCGCTGTTCGAGGACGCGGCCGGACGGGTCTGGGTGGGCTCGCGCTTCGGCGTCATGCGCATGCGCCGCACGCCGACGGGTTCGCCGTCCAGTTTCGAAGTGGAGACACTGCCTGAGGCATTCGACTTTCCGGCGCCGGTGCTCGGCATGCAAGCGCTCTCCGCAGAGCACGTCCTTTTGGCAACCGGCCGCGGTCTGATGCTGGCGGACGGCGCGCAGGTCCGCCATCTCGGGGCCACCCAACGCACCTTGTTCAATGTCGCCAGCGACGGCGCTGGCCACTGGTGGATGTGCTCCAACCGTGGCTTGTATCGCGTCGACGATTCAAGCTTGCGCAGACTTGCGGATGCGCCGGTGGGCACGGCGCCGGTCGAGCTTCCTGCCCTGCTGCTCGATCACGGCGACGGCATGCCGACCCGCCAATGCAACGGCGGCTCGGAGCCATCGAATACGCAGCTTGCCGATGGGCGCCTGGCGTTTGCCACCGCGCGCGGCGTTGCCGTGGTCGATGCCGGGCGTCGTCTGGCAGCGAACACGCGACCGCCGCCGGTGCACATCGAAACTGCGGAGATCGATTTTCAGCCGGTTGCCATGCCTGCGGTCGGCCAGCCCTTGGTCCTGGCGCCCGGCCAGCGGCGCCTGGATCTGAGCTACGTCGGTCTCAGCCTGGTCGATCCCGGTGCCGTGCGCTACCGCTACCAGCTTGAAGGCGAGGATCCGGACTGGATCGATGCCGGCGAGCGGCGCAGCGCGGTCCTGGCCAATCTGGCGCCCGGCGACTACCGGTTTCAGGTGATCGCCAGCAACAACAGTGGCGTCTGGAGTGCCGACGGCGCGTCGCTGGACATCCGGGTGCAACCGCATTGGACGCAGACCTGGTGGTTCCGTACCTTGCTGATTGCCGCCGCGCTGCTCGGCGCGTTGCTGGCGCTACGCTTGCGGCTGCGCGCGCTGGCGCGCCACGCGCAGGAGTTGGCCGCGCTGGTCAAGCAGAAGACCGCGGATCTGGCCACCGAACGCGATCGATTGGTGCAGGCCGGCGAGGAGAAGGGGCGCCTGCTGAACCAACTGGAGGCGCAGTCCGCACAGTTCGAACAGCTGTCGCGGCTGGATGGACTGACCCAGTTGGCCAATCGGCGCGAGTTTGACCGCGTGCTCGCTGCGGCGGCGAACGCGGGCAGGCCGTTGTGCCTGGCGCTCGGCGATGTCGATCACTTCAAGGAGATCAACGATCGCCATTCGCACGTGGTCGGCGACGAGGTGCTGCGCACGCTGGCGTCGATTCTTCGCGCGCACTGCGCCCCGGGCCAGTTGCCGGTGCGCTTTGGTGGCGAGGAGCTGGCACTGATCATGCCGGAGTCGAGCCTGTCGGGGGCGTGCGCGCAAGTCGAGGCCATTCGCCAGGCGATCGAGCGCCATCCGTGGGACTCGCTGCGCGCGGGGCTCAAGGTGACCATCAGTTTCGGCGTGGCCGACAGCCGCGAGGTGCATGGTGTCGCCGGGCTGCTGGCACTGGCCGATTTGCGCCTGTACCAGTCGAAGGCGGCGGGGCGCAATCAGGTCAGTCCCTGAGCTAGTCGTAGACCGGGTACACCGCCACGATCGGGCAGGCGCGCTGCAGGGCGGCGCGGAAGCGGTACTGCTCGCCGGTGAACTCGGCGTCGCGGATGATCGGCCGTGAGGCACCGTCGTCGAACAGCAGCGCCTCGTCGCCGGCGTTGCCGCAGATCAGATCGAGCCCCACGCCTGAGCGCATGGTCAGATTCGGCTGGAAGGCGATCTGCGGGCAACTGCCGCCCAATTCGACGCGATAGGCGCCATATCCACCGGAGCGGAATTTCGAGGTCTGCACCAGGATGCCGTCATCGTCCGCTGCCCAGGAGCGCATCTGGCTGGGGCGGAAGCAATAATCGTAGGAGCCCCAGAATCCGCGCTTCGCCGAGCGTTTGCCGTGTACTTCGACGGCAGCCATGGTCTCGCCACCATTGGCTTGGTCCGCAGCCCGCGCGAGCTGCGAGTAGTCCCGGGTTTCGATCGGCGTCACTTTCTGGATCGGGCACAGTTGACTCGCGGTCTGGACAAACTCGCGCCCCAGGCCGCAGACCCAGCCCTCGGCCGCCAGCAAGGAGGCCGTTCCAGCCGCCATGTCCGGGCAGGCGTTTGCGACTTCGAGCTGAAAGCGCAATTCCCCGCTGGCGACGATCAGCGTGGTTGGGTTCAACTGGCGCATCTGGGTCACGATCCGCGCGTCGAGGCAGTTAGGCGCTGGTGCTGGCGAGCGCTCGGCGGTGGTGGGAGCGGCGATCAGCAGCAGCGGCAGCAGGGCCTGCAACATGGGAATCCTCCGGTCGTTCGTCGACACGACGTTACAATTGTGCAACGAAAATTAGGCTGAACGGAGGTCAAAGAATACGCCCAAAGGTCATGGCTGCCGGGTCGCTGAATCATGACGTCGACCTCGCCTCGCCAGAGCGCAGGTTCGCCCGTGATGTCACCAGTTGTAACCGATCGGTTTATGCTGATCATCCGCATCGCTGGAGCACGCAATGAGCGTCGATATCGCCGAACGTGGTCGTTCCTGGTTTGTCGAAATGTGGGGCAAGCGCAATCGCGCACTGGTGACCGAATGGATGGATCCGGATGTCGTGGGTTGGTCTGCCGGCCAGAAAATCGTCGGACGCGAGGCCTGGTTGCAGGGGGTGTACGAGCCCTTCATCGCGGCTTTTCCCGACCTGCAGCTGGAGGTCGTCGGCAGCGTGACCGAGGGTGATCAGGTGGTGATCCGCTGGCGCTTCGTCGGCACTCACGCCGGCGATGCGCTTGGCGTTCCGGCCTGCGGCTTGCGCCTGGGGCTGGACGGCATCACCTGGTTCCGCTTCCGCGACGGGCGCATCGTCGAGGGCCAGGACGCCTTCGATTCCAGCGGGCTGATGCAGACGCTGCAGAGCCGGCAGGCGCAGGGTGGGGTTTCGCTGTTGTAGGAGCGACGCGTGCGTCGCGAACAGCATCGCGCGCGAGCGCGCTCCTACAATCTTGCCGCAATCCCACGCAGGATTTGTAGGAGCGCGCTTGCGCGCGATGATGGTTGCTCCTGCACCCGGATCCCCTCGCGCGCTAGCGCGCGAGGGGGCGTGTTAGAATCGCCGGCTTGCCAAAGCGGCTCCTGCGCACGGCTGACTTGAGGTCGGTGGTCGCGGACAGGACAGGCAAACGCCGCTCATCACCGGAGTGTATCCATGGCTGATCTGGCCAAAGAAATCCTGCGCGTCAACATCGAAGACGAGATGCGCCAGTCGTATCTCGATTACGCCATGAGCGTGATCGTCGGCCGCGCGCTGCCCGACGTGCGCGACGGCCTGAAGCCGGTGCACCGGCGCGTGCTGTACGCGATGAAGGAACTCGGCAACGACTACAACAAGCCGTACAAGAAATCGGCGCGCGTGGTCGGTGACGTCATCGGTAAGTACCACCCGCACGGCGACACCGCGGTGTACGACACCATGGTGCGCATGGCGCAGCCGTTCTCGCTGCGCTATCTGCTGATCGACGGCCAGGGCAACTTCGGTTCGGTCGATGGCGATCCGCCGGCCGCGATGCGTTACACCGAGGTGCGCCTGACGCGCCTGGCGCATGAGCTGATGCGCGACATCGACAAGGACACCGTCGATTTCCAGCCGAACTACGACGACAAGGAATTCGAGCCGACCGTGCTGCCGACGGTGGTGCCGAACCTGCTGATCAATGGTTCGTCCGGCATCGCCGTGGGTATGGCGACCAATATTCCGCCGCACAACCTCAGGGAAGTGATCAACGCGCTGATCGCGCTGATCGCCGATCCGGACCTGTCCATCGACGATCTGATGCAGTACATCTCGGGGCCGGATTTCCCGACCGCCGGCATCATCAACGGCTCCTACGGCATCCGCGAGGCCTATCGCACCGGCCGCGGCCGCATCCTGGTGCGCGGCAAGGCCGAGATCGAGACCGAGGGCAATCGCGAAGCGATCATCATCAGCGAGCTGCCGTATCAGGTGAACAAGGCGCGGCTGGTCGAGAAGATCGCCGAGCTGGTCAAGGCCAAGGAGCTCGACGGCATCTCGCCGGACGGCCTGCGCGACGAGTCCGACAAGGACGGCATGCGCGTCGTCATCGAGGTCAAGCGCGGCGAAAACGCCGAGGTGCTGCTGAACAAGCTGTACAAGCAGACCCAGCTGGAAACCGTGTTCGGCATCAACGTGGTGGCGCTGGTCGCTGGCCAGCCGCGCACGCTGAACCTGAAGGACATCCTCGAAGCCTTCCTGCGCCACCGCCGCGAAGTGGTGACGCGGCGGACCATCTTCGATCTGCGCAAGGCGCGCTCACGCGCCCACGTGCTGGAAGGTCTGACCGTCGCGCTCGCCAACATCGACGAGATGATCGAACTGATCAAGACCAGCAAGGACGCCAACGAGGCGCGCGAGCGCATGCTCGACAAGCGCTGGGATCCGGGTCTGGTGCGCGCGTTGCTGGCTTCGGCCGGCGCCGACCGTTCGCGCCCGGAAGATCTGGCTGCGGACGAAGGCCTGTTCGACGACGGTTATCAGCTCAGCGAAATCCAGGCGAAAGAAATCCTGGAAATGCGCCTGCAGCGCCTGACCGGCTTGGAGCAGGAGAAGCTGACCGACGAATACCGCACCATCCTGCTGGCGATCGCCGAATTGTTCCGCATCCTCGAAGAACCGGGCCGGCTGATGCAAGTCATCGAAGGCGAACTGGTCGCGATCCGCGACGAGTACGGCGACGAGCGCCGCACGCGCATCGAGCATTCGCAGTCGGATCTGGACATCCTCGACCTGATTCCGCCGGAAGACGTGGTGGTGACGCTGTCGCACGCCGGTTACATCAAGCGCCAGCCGCTGACCGTGTACCGCTCGCAGCGGCGCGGCGGTCGCGGCAAGTCGGCCACGGCACTGAAGGACGAGGATTTCATCGAGCGCCTGTGGATCGCCAACACCCACGACATGCTGCTGGCCTTCACCGGCCATGGCCGCGTGTTCAAGCTGCCGGTGTACCAGGTGCCCGAGGCCAGCGCCGGCTCGCGCGGCCGTCCGATCGTCAACATGCTGCCGCTGGAAGGCGGCGAGAAGATCCAGGCGGTGCTGCCGGTCGCGGCCTTCGTCGACGACCGCTATGTGTTCTTCTCGACGCGCCAGGGCGTGGTCAAGAAGACGCCGCTCAGCGATTTTGCCAATGTGCGCACCAACGGTATCCGTGCGGTCGAACTCGACGAGGGCGATGGTCTGGTCAACGTGGCACTGACCGACGGCAGCCGCAACATCATGCTGTTCGGCAGCCACGGCAAGGCGGTGCGCTTCTCAGAAGACGAAGTGCGCCCGATGGGCCGCAGCGCGCGCGGTGTGCGCGGCATGCGCCTGCCCGAAGATGAGCCCGAGGCGCGCGTGGTTGCGATGCTGATGGTCGATGGCGACGGCGACATCCTCACCGCCACCGCCCGCGGTTTTGGCAAGCGCACCGAAGTTGCCGAGTTCCCGCAGAAGGGTCGCGGCATCCAGGGCGTGATCGCGATCCAGACCAGCGAGCGCAACGGCGAACTGGTCGGTGCGATCCAGCTCACCGACAAGCACGATGTGATGCTGATCTCCAACCAGGGCACGCTGGTGCGCACGCGCGCCAGCGAGATCTCGCAGGTCGGTCGCAACACCCAGGGTGTGACCCTGATCCGTTTGCCGGACGACGAGACGACTGGTCGGCCTCGAACGCCTGGATGCGTTGCCCGAGGAAGAGGTTGAGCGGCCGGAAGGTGGTGATGCCCCGGAGGCGCCGGTCACGCCTTGACGCCCATCGCGTAGGTTGGGCACAGCTCCACCGTGCCCAACACCGGCGGACGACATCGTTGGGCAGGGTGGAGCTCTGCCCAACCTACGCGCTGACCTGCTGCGCTCCCACAGTGCCGCAACTTGTAGGAGCGACGTTTACGTCGCGACAACGAACGCCCCGTGGCGCCGGTCGCGACGTGCACGTCGCTCCTACAACGGGGTTTGACTCGCTTGCGCGGTGCGGCCTTGGCCTTGGGCTTGGCAACCACCGGAGCGGGTGCCGCCGCCTTGCGCGCCCGTGCCTTGCGCACCGGTGCCGGCTTCTTCGATTCGCCGAGCAACAGTACTTCCAGTTCTTCCAGCGCCTTGCCGGTGTAGGTGGCGATGCGCTGCATGTGCGGCAGGGTGTCGCGGCAACCCGTGAAGCCGAAAGCCAGCCAGCCGGCGTAACTCTGGCAGGTGATGTTGAGCGCCTGGCCATGGGTCACCAGGGACACCGGGTAGGCTGCTTCCAGTCGCGCGCCGCGGTAGTACAGCGGCTTGTCCGGGCCGGGCACGTTGGAAATGGTGATGTTGAACATCGGCCGCGTGCGCCCACCGACGCCGCTCAGCAGCGACAGCATGTACGGCGCCATCAGCAGCATCGTGTACTGCGTCATCGCGCGCTTGGGCAGGCTCTGCACGTGCGCCTTGGCGCGTTTGGTCGACGCCGTGATCGCCTCCAGTCGCTCGATCGGGTCGTCGATGTCGGTGCCCAGCGTGGAGATGATGAAGGTGATCGCGTTGCCGGTGCCTTCGTCGTCCTTGGGCCTGACCGACACCGGGATACCCGCGGTCAGGGGCTTGTCGGGCAGTTCGCCGATCTCGACCAGGAAGCGCCGCAGCGCGCCGCCGCACAGCGCCAGCACCACATCGTTCAAGGTCGAGCCGGAGGCGTCGGCGAGTGCCTTCAGCCGCGCCAGTTCATAGCGCTGGGTGGCGAAGCGGCGCTGGCCGTGGATGCGTCCGTTGATGATCGAGATCGGCGTGTCGAACGGGACCTGAAGGGTTTCTTCCTTGTTGCGCAGCGCGCCGATCATCGAGCCGAAGGCGCGGGCGATATCGGGCAGCGATCCCACCTGGCCCTTGACCATCTCGACCACGCTGCCGATGACCTCGGCGGTGGTCGGCGCCGGTTTGCGCGAGCGTCGCGGTTTGGCGGCTGTCGTTCCCGCCGCCCAGAATGGCAACAGCTTGCGGCTGGCCTTTTCGTCCGGGCTCATGGCTTTTTCCAGCAGCTTGATGCCGCCGATGCCATCGATCAGCGAGTGGTGCATCTTCACGTAGAGCGCGAACTGGTTGTCGGCCAGGCCCTCGATCAGCGAGCACTCCCAGGGCGGACGGGTCAAGTCCAGCGGCTGGCTGTGCAGGCGCGCGATCAACTGGCCGAGTTCGCGTTCGCCGCCCGGCTTGGGCAGCGCCGAATGGCGCACGTGGTGCTCCAGATCGATCTCGGTTTCCTCTTCCCACACCGGCATCAGGCCCTTCAGGCTCGGCGCCCGCAGGCGCTGGTTCCACGGCGGCGAGAACTTGCGCGTGTGGCGAAACTCCATCATCAGCTTGCGCAGGAAATCGGGCGGCGCGTCCGCCGGCAGCGAGAAGCGCAGCAGCCCGCCAACGTGCATCGGCGTGTCGCGCGACTCGACCATCAGCCACGAGGCGTCGAGCGGATTCAAGGTCTTGGTCATGGCGTTGTCCGGATCGATTGCATGTTTCAGCGCGTGGCCGTCTCACTGCCCTCGGCAGTTCCCGGGTAACGCCAGATCCCGTTGAGGCTGCCGTCCTTGCCCACTCGATAGAGCACCACGCCGCACGCGCCCTTGCCCCAGGCTACTGCGGCGTAGCCATCCTTCTCGATACCGAAGCCCTCGGCGTTGCTGCCGGTGCGCCAGGAGAAGCGCAGCACGCCGTCGGTCTTGGCGACGCTCAGGCCACCCTTGTACGGCTTGCCATCGGGATTGCTGCCGTTGACCACGTAGTCTCCCGCCAGGCCCTTGGTGGTACCGACGCCGGGCGTCGCCGTTTCCTTGCCGACCACGCCGCCCTGGGGGCCGGTCCATTGGCCATCGAGCCCGCCTTCGGCACTGATCCGGTAACCGGCAACCGCGCAGCCTTCGCCGACCGCGACCGCCAGCGCGTCGCCGACCACAAGGCCAACACCGGTCGATATGCCGCCCGAGTTCCAGGTCAAGCCATAGGCCGCGCCGGCCTTGGCGATCACCAGCGTGCCCTGATAACCCTTGCCGTCCGGGTTGCCGCCTTTGACCGTGTAGTTCCCGGCGAGGTCCGCGGCGAAGATCGAAGTTGAAGTCAACGCTGCCAACAGGGTAGCGATAAGGCGCATGGCGTGCTCCGCAAATGGATTGGGGCAAGCATCCGGCAGCGGGTCAGCGGAGTCCAGCGGCAGCACGTGGCGTAGCGTGCTGTTCCGGCAAGGTCAGGGTGGCCAGCGGCGGGCGTCCGGCACGCAACAGACGGTGGTGGCGACGCGGCCAGCGCGCGTTGCCGAGCACTTCGATGTCGCGCCATGGAATACGCAATGCCGGGTGTCCGATTCGGAACGGTGCTGATACGTCGAGATACAGGTACTGATCAGTGGTGGCGATCTTGAGGACGTGGTTGTAGCCGACCCAGCCGATCATGCCGCTGATGCCGGCAATCGCCGACGCCGGAATCGGGCGCGGATGGGCGTAACGCGAAGCCAGCGCGCGCCAGCCTCCGGTCAGCGCGAGAATCCACATGACGCCGAACCAGATCGTGGCGAAGGCGATCGGGAACAGCACGACGATCATCACGGTCAGCAGGATCGATTCGTCCATCGGTGCGGCGTCCGTAGTCTGTAGGGCGGATCCGCCGCAGGCGAATCCGCCGATAAGATGTGCGGCGAGTCCGCCGACAAGCTATGCGGCGAGCCCGACGGCGGATTCCCGGCCTTTGGCCGGGTATCCGCCCTACCGTGCAATGCCGATCAACCTCAGATCACATCCCACGGATAGGCGCCGCTCTCCAGCATGAAGCCGGCCAGGGCATCGCGCTCGTCGTCCTCGTTGCGCCCCATCGAGCGCACGTTGCGGGCCATGCGCCGCTTGGCCTGCTGGGCGAAGATCGCGGCGATGGTCACCGCCTGCTGGCCGTTCTTCGGGTCCGACTTGCTCAAGCTGTCGGCGCGCGCCAGGGTGCACAGACCAACGAACAAATCGATGGTCAGGTCGGCCACGCGCTTGAGCTGGTATTGCTCGTCGGCGATCTTCTTGCCGTGCATGCGCAGCAGCGCGTCGCCCGCCTTGGACAATTCGACGACGTACTTCTCGTAAACCAGCGCGGCCACTTTCAGGCGCGGATCGAGCTTGGACAGGATCTTGTCGTTGCCAAAGCCGGTGCTCTGCCGCAGCCGCTTGCCGGCGTAGCCCGAGAGCACGCCGAAACCCTTGATCGGGTTGTTGAAGATGGCGCCGACGGCGTTCTTCAGTTCGCCCAGCGAGGAGCCGACGTCCTTCAGGCCCGACAGCGCGATGTACAGGCGCAGGATCTCGTTGGTGCCCTCGAAGATCGACAGGATGCGGCTGTCGCGCGCGACCTGCTCGTAGGGGAATTCCTTCATGAAGCCGTTGCCGGCGGCGATCTGCAGCGCCTCGTAGGCGCAGCGCTGGATGGCTTCCGACGCGAAGACCTTGCTGATTGCCGCTTCCAGCGAATAGTCGTCGCAACCGGAGTCGATGTAATGCGCAACCATCCACACCGCGCTTTCGGCGGCGAAGCAGTCGATCGACATCTGCGCGATCTTCTCGCGCACCAAGCCGTATTCGGCGATTGGCTTGCCGAACTGCTTGCGATCCTTGGCCTGCGCCGTGGCCAGCTGGATCAGCGTCTTCATGCCGCCGACAGCGCCGCCGCCAAGGCCGGTGCGGCCGTTGTTCAAGATGCCCATCGCGACCTTGAAGCCCTTGCCCTCGCCGCCGAGCACATTCTCGGCCGGCACGATGACGTCCTGGAAGGCGACGGTGGTGGTCGACGAGGCGCGGATGCCCATCTTGTCCTCATGCGGACCGTGGCTGACGCCCGGCCACGCCGCTTCGACGATGAAGGCGGTCATCTTGCCTTCCGGCGAATCGGTCTTGGCGAACACCGTGTAGAGCTGGGCGATGCCGCCGTTGGTGATCCAGATCTTCTCGCCGTTAAGGATCCAGCTGCCGTCGGGCTGCTTGCGCGCGGAGGTGCGGATGGAGGCCGCATCCGAGCCCGCACCCGATTCCGTCAGGCAGAACGCCGCGATCATCTCGCCGGAGGCCAGTTTGGGCAGATAGCGCGCCTTCTGCTCGTCGTTGCCGGACAGCAAGATGCCCTTCATGCCGATCGACGAGTGCGCGCCGATGGTCAGCGATACCGAGCTGTCGTGGCGGCTGGTCTGCGACAGCACGCGCGCATAGCCGGCGTTGGAGAGGCCGAGCCCGCCATGTTCCTCGGGAATGATCAGCCCGAAAAGGCCCATGTCGCGCAAGGACTGGATGAACTCGGCCGGCTGATGCGCTTCCTTGTCCCACTTCTTGAGGTCCGCATGCTGCGGCGCCAGGAAGTCGTCGATGGAGTCGGTCATCATCCCCAGCAGTTCGCGATCACGCTCGCACATGGTCGGGTAGGGGAACAGGTTCTCTTCGAGAATCTCGCCGAAAAACAAGTTCTTGGCGGCGCTCTGGTCGGTGCGCAGGGTGGCTTCGACAGGCGTTGCACGCTCGCTGGTTTCGCTCATGGCAGGCTCCCTCTCTAGCCTCTGTGGATTCCCCGAGTGTCAACCGGATTGAGCGAGCGAGCAAGCCTCCGCGGTCATGGTGGGGAGAGCATTTGCTCAGCGGATGCCACGCCAGACGCGCCTTGGTAGGCCGGTGTATCGCGTAGCGATTCACCGGCTGGGCCTCGTGGCAAGCACCCGGTGAACGCGCTGACGCGCGTACATCGGGCTACCGGGCTTTGGTAGGCCGTTGTATCGCGCAGCGATTCAGCGGCGGGGCTTGCGGCAAGCACCCGGTGAACGCGCTGACGCGCGTACATCGGGCTACGAAAAGCTGATCCAGCCGCGGCGAACGAGATCCACAACTTGGGCGTGCTCGGTTTCCGACCACGCCGCCCACTGCGCTGCGTCGATGACGCCGTCGAATGCGGTGCACGTGCAGGCCACTGCCAGGCTGGTGCGCAGGGTCTCGCCATCGCCATGCAACAGCGCGACCTCACCGTCGCGGCTGAAATTGAGGCGCACGCTGGGCGACGGCGTCAGGGCGTCGCCGCGCGCCAGGCGTTTTTCGATCTGGGCGACGCTGATCCGCTTGGGTGCCGGTCGTTCGGCGGCGCGATAGACCGACAGGAAGCGCCCGAACCACGCTGCCATCGCCGAATCGTCCAGCGCCAGCGCCGCCTGCAATGTGGTGCGCGCGCGACGCACGGCGTCGGCGTCGATTTCGGCCGGATTTGCGGGCAGGCTCAGGTCCGGATCGGCGTAGCGCAAGGCCTCGTCCAGATCCAGCGCGTTGTGCGCGGCGAATGCCGCCAGCATCTCGCCGGCACTCGGCGCGCGCATGCCGATCGACAGGGTCAGGCATTCATCTTCGGCGACACCAAAATGCGGCACGCCGGGCGGCAGGTAGAGCATGTCGCCAGGCCCCAGCAGCCAATCGTGGCTGGCGTCGAAGTGCTTGAGCAGGCAGATCGGCGCATCTTCGCGAAATGCCAAGGGCGGATTGGGCCGCGCATCGATCTGCCAGCGTCGGTGGCCGATGCCCTGCAGCAGAAACACGTCGTACTGATCGACATGCGCGCCGACCGAGCCGCCTGGCACCGCATAGCTGATCATGACGTCGTCGACGCGCCAGCGCGGCAGGAAGTCCACCCGGCGCAGCAGGGCGCGTACCTCCGGGTCCCAGCGGTCAACGTCCTGCACCAGCAGCGTCCAGTCGCGCTTGGGCAGCGTCGCGAAGTGCTGTTCGGCAAACGGACCGTTCTCCAGATGCCAGCGGTCACGGCGGCGATCGAAGCGGACGATGCGCCCGAGCGTGCCCTCGATGCACGACAGCCCGGCAAGATCGTCGGGGTTCAACGGGCATTCGAAACCATCGGCTGCGGCGCGGATCAGCAGTGGCCGCTTTTGCCAGTAGTCGCGCAGGAAGGTACCCGGCTGCATCCCCAGCGGCAGACGCGCACTGGCGCGCACTTCGATCGGCAGATCGTTGTTGCGCTTCATGAGCGTCGCGCCAGTTCGCCAGCGAGGCCGATGTAGCGGGCGGGCGTCAGCTCCAGCAGGCGCTGGCGCACGTCTGCCGGCAGTTCGACCAGGCTTTCGACGAAGCTGTGCATGGACGCGGCGTCGATGCGCGCGCCGCGCGTCAAGGCCTTGAGGCGTTCGTACGGTTCCGGCAGGCCGTAGCGACGCATGACCGTCTGCACCGCCTCTCCGAGCACTTCCCAGGCCTGATCCAGATCGTCGCCCACGCGCACCGGATCGGCCCGCAGCTTGGTCAGGCCGCGTTCCAGCGAGCGCAGTCCCACCAGCAGATAGCCAAAGGCGCTGCCCAGGCTGCGCAGCACGGTGGAATCGGTCAGGTCGCGCTGGAAGCGGCTGATCGGCAGTTTTTCGGCGAAGTGTCCGAACAGCGCATTGGCCAGGCCAAAATTGCCTTCGGCATTCTCGAAGTCGATCGGGTTGATCTTGTGCGGCATGGTCGAGGAGCCCACTTCGCCTTCTATGCGTGCCTGGCGGAAATAGCCGAGCGAGACATAGCCCCAGATGTCGCGGCACAGATCGATCAGGATGGTGCCCAGGCGGCGGCAGATATCGCTGAGCTCGGCGACGAAATCGTGCGGCTCGATCTGCGTGGTGTGCTCGTTCCAGGTCAGGCCCAGCGACTCGACGAAGGCGCGCGCCAGCGCCGGCCAGTCGACCTCGGGATAGGCGATGACGTGGGCGTTGTAGTTGCCGACCGCGCCGTTGATCTTGCCCAGCAGCGGCTGCGCCTCCAATTGCCGGAACTGGCGTTCGATGCGCGCGATGACGTTGCGCAGTTCCTTGCCCAGCGTGGTCGGCGAGGCGGTCTGGCCATGGGTGCGCGACAGCATCGCCAGATCGGCGCTCTCGTTGGCCAGGTGTCTGAGCGCGCCGAGAACTCGGGTCAGCGCCGCCACCATCACCGATTCGCGCGCATCCTTGAGCATCAGCGCGTAGGCGAGGTTGTTGATGTCCTCGCTGGTGCAGGCGAAATGCACGAACTCGCTGACTGCCTTGAGTTCGGCATTGCCCAGCAGCTGACGCTTGATCCAGTACTCGACCGCCTTGACGTCGTGGTTGGTGGTCGATTCGATCGCCTTGACCTCGGCGGCTGCCGCCTCATCGAAATTCTCCGCCAGGCCGCGCAGCAGCGCGATGGCGTCTGGCGACAGTTGCGGTACCTCGGTGATCGCCGGCTCGGCGGCGAGCGCCTCCAGCCAACGCAACTCGACCAGCACACGGCGGCGGATCAGGCCGGCCTCGCTGAAGATCGGTCGCAAGGGCTCGATCTGGCGTTGGTAGCGGCCGTCGAGCGGTGTCAGGGCGGTCAGGGCGGTCATGGAAGTCTTCGGAGCGGGGTAGAGGGCGGCGATGATACGGCGGGATCTCGGTTTCGGTTTTCGGTGCGGCAAACGGCCGCGGCAAGCGGGCGCTGGAGGCCAGCGGGTGTTGGGGCGGTGTGGAGCGACGCGGCGTCGGACCGCGCGCGTCGCGACGGCCAAGCCACAACACCAGACCATCTTCTCTGCACGCCCGGAAAGCTGCTGACGTACTTGATGGTGAAGTCCGGAAACGAATCGACGAACTGGATCTTGAAGTCCGGGAAACTCTCGACCATCTGCCACTTGCCCGGATCGTCGGGGAAGCTCTCGACGATCTGCACGTGCAGATCGGCGAAGGACTCGACGATCTTGACCTTGTAGTCGGGAAAACTGTCGACCACCTGGATCTTGCCGTACAGCCTGGACAGGTCCGGTTTCTCGGCCCGGGCCACTCGCCCGGATGCCAGCGCCAACGTGGCCAGCGCAGTCTGGGACAACCACATTCGTCGATCGATCACGGCTGGGTTCCTCGGGTTGTGGGCGGCAGTACCCGCAGCATGATCCACGATGTGCTTGCGCGCGCTGAAGCAACCGGTGTCTGCTTGCCGCCTCCTGGCATTCACTTGGGATCTGTTCATGTCGATGGCCCTTGGATTGACCCTGCTGGCTATGGCTGTCCCGGTCGGCGGAGAGTTGCAGCCGATCAGCATCCAGTATCACGGCGACAACGGTTCGCTGCCGCCACCGTATCGGCGTTCGACATCCATCAGTGTCGATGTTGAGGGCCGCGGCAGCCTGATCCGGCGCCACGGTTACGATCTCAGCGACCCCGCCCGGGCCTTCGAAGCGGACTTCGTGCTCAGCGTCGACCAGCGTCAGGCCTTTGCCCGCCGCGTGGATGAACTCGGCGCCTGGAAGCTGCGCTGGAAAGCGCAGTCGCGGCCACCGGTGGGCGGTCCCCTGGTGCATTTGCGCCTGACTTCGGGGGAACGGGTGATCGAGGTGCCCGCGTTCCCGGTGGCCAGTCAGCAGGCGCTGGCGGCAGAGCTGCGCGCAGCGGTGATCGCGCTGGTGCCCGAGTCGGTGGGCGCGGCGCGCGAGCGCTGGGAGCAGGGCGGCGACGCCGAATAACGGCCGCGCGGTACCCGTGATCGTTTCCTGAAGGGCACTTTTCGCTGCCCGCGAATCGTCGACGTCGATTCAGCTTGCGCATTCAAGACTGTGCTCGCAGGCGACCGATCCCGGTCGGCAACCGCGAGTGGAGGGCAATGCGATGCGCACTGGCAAATGCGAATGGCTGCTGTGGTGTTGTTTGTTGCTGTCGAGCAGCGCATTCGCCAATCACGGCTGGAACGATGGTCGCAGTTACGACGAGGTGTTTCGCTGCGAGTCGCGCGACTTGCGTCCGAGTTATTGCCGTGCGGACATTCGCGGTCGCGTGATTCTGGTCGACCAGGTCAGCCGCAATCCGTGCATCGAAGGCCGCACCTGGGGCATCGATGGTCGCGGCATCTGGGTCAGCGAGGGTTGCCGGGGCAACTTCGCGATCGTCGATCGCCACGGGCGCGGTGGCGATCGCGGCTTGCCCGACCCGGCAATGACTGGCGGCCGCGCGGCAGCTATGCGATCGCTGCGAGTCGCGCGGCGATCTGCCGGCGTTGCCGGGAGGCGCGTGCGCAGCGCCTTGGAAATCCAGCGCCAGCTCAGCGTCGCCCGCTGCGACCGCCCACCTGGGGCAACCGTCGGCATTTGGGTGAATGGTGGGTGTCGAGCAGATTTCGTGGTCTACGATTGATCAATCCTGGGGGTTTGATGAGCAACGGCATCGCGCGACGGGAGCTGCCTCGCAAATCTCGTGGACGGTCCGCAAGCCTGCAGGAGCGCGCTGGCCGCGTTCTCCGGCATCAGCGACCTTCACCTCGCCCGCACCATCACATCCGATGCCGACATCTTCATGTGGTATTGGAAACGGTCCGGACGGTAACAGCTGATCAGGTAGTCGATCGGCCGGTTGCGCTGGTCCGAAGCGATGGCGTGACCTGCAGCAGGGGATCGCCGATGCGCACCACCAGGCGCTGCGCCAGCGTGCTGTCGGCGGCGATCGCGGTGATCACCTGATCGATTTCCTCCAGATGGATGCCCAGGCCGCGAAACAGATCGAGTCGCGTCTGGCGGTCTTCAGCGCCTCCGCGTCCAGGCCGGGGGCCGATCAGGATGGTCCAGCTGAGGTAATGCGCAAACGGCAAGCCCTCGCTCAGGCGCACGCGCACGGCGCGCTCGACCAGGGTGTCGTTGCTGATGCGCAAGGCTTCGGCGACCTGCGGTGGCGGTGTCACCCGGGCAAAGTCGATCAGGCGCACCTGGGTCTCGCGGCCCATCACCGCAAGGCTGTCGAGCATGTTGTCCAGCGGTGCGCGCAGCACCTTGGGCTCGTACTTGTAGGTGACGTGGGTGCCACGACCGCGGTGGCGCGAGACGAAACCCTCGGCCTCCAGATCGTCGAGCGCGCGCTTGACGGTGATCCGCGAGACGCTGAAGTAGGCGGCGATGTCCTTTTCCGCTGGCAACAAGGCGCCTTGGCGCAGGTCGCCGCCTTCGATCTTGCGCTTCACCACCAGATACAACTGGTGATACAAGGGCGCCGGTTGACCCGGTCGCAGGTTGGCGCGATCTTCGGCGTTGAACAGGCGCATGGCCAGCTGAACTCGTTACGCGGTCGATGACCCATACGCATCGATTGGGCCTAGCCGCGCTTGCGGCGGGCCGACTGCCTGACTCACCGGGTGAGCGAGGATTCATGACCAACGATTGCACTTGCACGCTTTGACCGGGTGCGCGCGCTGCGCTTTGATTCCGCGGGCCTGGCTCTGCTGGACCAGCGCGCCTGCCGCATGCACAGCGTCTGGCTGCCGATGGCCAACGCCGACGCCGTCATGGATGCCATCCGCGCGCTGATCGTGCGCGGCGCGCCGGCGATCGGCATTGCTGCCGCCTACGCGCTGGTGTTGGCCGCGCGCGAATCGGCTGACCGTGGCTGCGCGCGCGGCGGCGTTCGCCATGCCGCCGCGCGCTTGCGCGCGGCCAGGCCGACCGCAGTCAACCTGATGTGGGCGGTCGATCGCATGCTGGCGCGCTGCGGCAACGATCCGGACCCGCGCGGGTCCAGCGCGAGGCCGAGCTGATCGATGCCGAGGATCTCGCCGCCAACTATCGGATGGCGCTGACCGGCGCGGCCTACATCGACCCCGGCAGCGGCGTGCTGACCCATTGCAATACCGGTTCACTGGCCACCGCGGGCCTGGGCACCGCGCTCGGCGTCATCCGCGCCGCCTATGCACAAGAGCAAGTTGACCTGGGTCTATGCCGGCGAAACCCGGCCGTGGCTGCAGGGCGCGCGGCTGACCGTGTGGGAGTTGCTGCAGGATGGTATTCCCGCCTGTCTGATCGCCGATGGCGCCGGGGCCTATCTGATGTCGCTGGGTCGCGCGCGCTGGGTGATCGTCGGTGCCGACCGCATCTGCGCCAACGGCGACACCGCCAACAAGATCGGCACGCTGTCGCTGGCGGTCGCCGCGCGCCACTTCGGCGCGCGCACCATGGTCGTCGCGCCGACCTCGACGGTCGATTTCGCCACACCCGACGGCAGCGCCATCCACATCGAGGAACGCGATCCGCGTGAACTGACCGAATACGCCGGCGTGCGCGTCGCTGCGGCCGGCGTGCAAGCGTGGAACCCGGTCTTCGACGTCACACCCGCCGAACTGATCGACGTCATCGTCACCGAGCGCGGCGCGGTCGAGCGGCCGAATGCGCAGCGGATGGGCGCTGCTGAGGCGCGCGCGCGCGTTGGAGGCCTGGTGCGCCGGATCCGATCACAGCGCGCCGATCCCTTCCAGCGAGCGGATGCGGCGTTGTTCCGGTTCGTCGAAATGGCGGCCCAGATAATCGGTCAGCGCGGCCTGGCGCGCGGCGCTGTCAGCGTTGCGCAGGCGTGCCCGTTCGGCGCGGTAGGCGCGGCACACGCAGGTCCCAGGCCTGGCGTTCGCGATCGAGCAGTTCCATGCGTGCGGCGGCTTCCTCGCCAAGCGTTCGAGGCGCAAACGATGGCGTTCGGCGGCATCGCTGGCCAAGGTGTCGATGGCGGCGCTGTCGGTCAGATCAGCTTCGGATCGCAGCTGCGCCACGAAAGGGTTCGCGCACGGATTCGGGCAGATCGACAGCAGTTCGCGCTCGCGCGCGGCGCGCTCGTCGGCGCTCAGCGCGGTGTTTTCGGCGAGCGCACGGCGCTCCAGCGTGAAGCGCTGATAGGCCTCCTCGTCGGCGAAGAAGGCATCAGCCATGTCGCTGCCCAGTTGCTGGCGGCGCAGATCGACCATGGCCGGCAGGCGTTGCTGCAGCGGCATGGCGGCCAGCGTCGCGGCGGCCTGATCGACCGACTGCAGGTAGCGCAGGTAGCGCTCGAAAGCGGCCATCGCCTGGCGCTTGCCGTCGGCGCTGGTCAGCGTATCGAGCTGGGCCGACAGCAGGGCGCGGATTTCCTCGATCGAACGCTCGCCGACGCTGCTCAGCGCGTAATCGAACAGGCGCCGCAAGGAGGGGGTGATGCGCAACTGTCCGTTGGCATCGAGTTCGACGCTGCCGTCGAATTCGCTGCCGGCGAGGGATGCGGGATGGCGGGAGCGACCAGGCCTGGGTTCTGCGGGCGATGTCAGGCAATCTGGCGGCGCCAGTGGTGCGGTGCCAGCCGCGGGTGTTTTCGAGGTGGCGTTGTCGGCGGGCGACCGGGCGTGTCAGCCGCCGTTCCGGGGTCGACGGACGCATTAGCGGCGCAGGCGCGGCCGTGTCGGCGTGGCCGGCCACAGCCGCCACTGCCACATGCCTGACGGCGGGACCGCGGAAGATACTTTCGGGACGACATCGGTGCCCTCGCCCGTCACCGGGTCCGACCACCTCCCGCCGCGCCAGGGAGGCTCAAACAACTCAAAGTCCCGCGTTCTTCAGGCGATTGGCATGCGCGCGATAGACCGAGGCCGGGCTGGACGAGAACAGGCCGCGGAAACCGAGGATCTGGTTGACTTCGTCGAGGTGGTTCCAGCCGTAGTTGTCGCGCAGCACCACGCCCCAGTGGCTGGAGCACTGACCGACCAGGCCGTCGTTCTGTTCCCAGCCGAAGAACAGGCTGCCGGCGCCGAGCATCGGGTCGGAGATGTCGAGGATATTGGTCAGCACGCTGGTGCCGCCCATCGAGTAGTAGCGCACATTGTTGACCACCGCCGCACCCTGGCCGCACGCCGTGGTCGGCTTGCCCTGCGGATGGCGGGCGTTGAAGGTCGCGGCGCCTGCCGAATTCAGCGAAGCCAGCGCACCCAGCGCGTCCTGCGGGTCGCCATCACCGGACAGGAGTTCGATGAACAGGCTCAGCGCATTGACGAAGCCCGCCAGCGTCGCTTCCAGGATCGATCCCGGCGGCGCCGCTGCGCGCAGTCCGTCGGCGACCTTGCTGCCGGTATGCGGTGCGCCGATGCTGGTCATCGAGGCCACCAGAGCCGGTCGCACCGAGGCGACGTAACGCACCGTCGGGCCGCCATGGCTGTGGCCGATCAGGTTGAATTTGGCATGGCCGTAGGTCGCGCGCAACTGGTCGAGATAGCGGATCAACTGTTCGCCGCGAACTCTCGGTGAAGTTGCTCGACGACACATTGGCGATGTAGACCTTGGCCCCACCGGAGCGCAGTTCGCTCGGCAGGCCATAAAAATAATCGTAAATCCCCAGCAGGCTGTCGAAACCGAGCAAGCCATGCACAGAACGATCGGATGACTGGTCTTGGTGTAGGTCAACTGCGCAAACGCCGGCAGCGCCAGGCCCCAGCGTCACCAACACCAACAACGCGCGGAACCAATTGCGAACCATGAGCTCTCCCCCCACAGATTTTGGATGCACGCGAAGCGCAGACCTGCTCCCCAGCAGGCAAGGTGAAGACTATACGGTAGCGTATGGAGTAAGCAATGGGTCAACTATGATTAATGTTGGTCAGTTTGTGACGCGCTGGGGAAGTCGAGCTCAGCGTTTGCAGCAGCCCCGCGGCAGCAAAGCTTGAGCCCGGCTTCCCCTACTGGACTTGAAAGTAGCGCAGTCCCAGCTCCGCCGAATAGAGCAAGTCGGGTGGCAGGCAGGTGATCGCCAGCAGTCCCAGCAGATAGTGCGAGACCAGGATCGGCAGCCAGGCGCGGTGGCGCTGAAACAGCCCCAGCCACCACCACGCGGCGAGCAACGACAGCAACATCAGCGCGAAATTCGGTGCATGCGCCAGCGCAAACAAGGCCGCAGCGAGCGCTCGCGCCTGCCGCGGCAGCAGCATCTGCGCGCGTGGCCACAGGAAGCCGAGCAGCACCAGTTGTTGCAGCGCGACGAAGGGTACGTAGAGCGCGACACGCTGCGCGCCGGGCGGCAGCCAGTGCGACTGCGTCAGCGCGACCGCCGCCAGCGCCAGCGCGGCCAACCCGCTGACGCGCAGGGTGCTGGTCCAGCTGCTGGCTGCGCCGAGGAAGTGGCTGCCGTCGACGCGCAGGCCGCTGATCTGGAAAGCCAGTGCGGCCGCCAGCCAGGCCATCGTCGCCGGCGGTGGCTGTTCGGCAAGGCCAAGGCCAAGCGACATGGCCAGCAACGGGGCATAGCCGACGATCAGATCGACGCGCGCCGAGGCCGGCGTCAGATCGCGCGTGCGCCAGCGGATCAGCAGTGCCAACAGGGCGTACAGCGCGACGCCGATCCAATCCGGCGACCAGTCGATCGGCGTGCCGGCAGGCCCGCTCAGCGCCAGCTTCGGTGCGCCGCGCCAGGCTGGCCAGAACAGTGCCTCGGCATCGATCGCGCGGACCTGGTCGCGCAGCACCAGCGCGCGCTCGGGCGTATCGCCGTAAACATCAAGCAGCACGCCCAGCGGCGCGTCCGCGGCTGCGCCAAGCGGCGCCCCCTGGCGCAAGCGCGCTCGCGCGGTGCTCGCGTCGATCCATTGCACCGCCGGGCTTGCATCTGCCGGCCGGGCACTTTGGAAGCGCAGGTAGTCGAGTCCGAAACGCAGCCCGGCGGGGCCGGCCAGGTACAGCCTGAACTCGGCGACGCGAGCGCTCGCGCCACCCCAGCGTTGCGGTTCGCCGCCGCGATTGGGTGTCCACGCCGTGGCGGCAAGATCGAGATCCAGTTCATTCCAGCCGGGGTGGAGTTCGATCTGTCGCGCCAGTTGTTCGAGCCGGCCGGATTCATCGAATATCAGCGCCAGCGCCGCGGGCGCGTCGACTTCGATCCTTGCCCGCAGGCGGCTGAATCGTCCCGCGTCCAGCTGCAATCCGCGCAGGTTGAGACGCAGATTGGCGTGGCCTTCGGTCAGCTCGCCGCGGAGCACGCCTTGCTCGACGCGGATGCCGCCCACCGCTTCGGCACCGCCGGAAATCAAGTCGCGCGCCTGATCGAATTCGAAGGCGATGCGGCTGTCGCCGCGTTGCACGCGCCCAAGATCGATCTTGCCCTGCGCCAGCAGATAGTGATCGAGCGCCAGGTGCGCAATCAGCCAGGCGATCAGCGCTGCCAGCAGCGCGACCGGAATCGCACGCATCAGGGGGCCGCTTGCCCGGCGTAGAGCGCGTCGGCGCGCGCGGCGCAGATGAAGTCGTTCAACGACAGGCCGCCGACATCATGGGTGTTGTAGCGCACGCCGCAACGGCCATAGCCGACTTCGAGGTCTGGATGATGATCCTCCGCCTCGGCCATCGCGCACAGCGCATTGACGAAGCCCACGGCGCCGACGAAGTCCTTGAAACGATACAGGCGGGACAGCGACTGGCCATCGGCCGCCAGCGTCCATTGCGGCAGCTGTGCCAGCAGGCGCTGCGCCTCGGACAGCGGCAGCCGGTGATGGTCGCCGCGACGCGGCACGCAATGTTGTTCGGCCAGATTGCTCATCAGTGCTCTCTCGAAACCTGTTCAAAGGGTCGTGGCATGGGTTCAGGGTGCCGGACCGGGTGCGATGGCATCATACCCACACCATTGCCACGACCTTCCTCATGATCGATATCGACGACAGCGCCCGCGACTACTTCAGCAAGCTGATTGCCCAGCAGGGCGTGGCTGGCCTGGGCATCCGCCTGTTGGCGGTCAAGCCGGGCACACCGGCTGGCGATTGCCGGCTGGAATTCTGCGAAACGGCGGAGGCGCGCGATGACGATTTCGTCGTCGATTGCGGAGATTTTTCGATCTATATCGACGCGCCAGCGCGCCGTACCTGGACAGCGTCCACATCAGTTACGAACAACAGCGCAGCGGCGGGCAGCTGACCATACGCGCGCCCAAGCTCAAAGGTTTGGTGCCGGGCGCCGGTTCCAGCCTGGTCGAGCGCGTGCGTTACGTCATCGACAGCGAGATCAATCCGGGTGTGGCCAGCCACGGCGGACGCGTCAGCCTGGTCGAAATCAGCGCCGATGGCGAGGTGGTCCTCGAGTTCGGTGGTGGCTGCCACGGCTGCAAGCAGGTCGACGTGACCCTCAAGGACGGCGTCGAGAAGACCTTGCGCGAGCGCATTCCGGAAATCCGGGCGGTGCGCGACCGTACCGATCATTCCAGCGGCAGTGCGCCGTACTACAAGCGCGCCTGAGCCGGCGTTTCGATTGGTTTCGATGGATTGACGCGCGGCAAGGCCCCCATGGCGCGGTCGCCTTAGGCTTGGGCGGGTCCTGGGTAGCGGAGTGACGATGGCCATCACCGGCGTGGCGGAGTATCTGGCGGCGGCGCAGGCAGAGCGCGCCAACGGCGGCGCGGAAGCGATCAAGGGCAATGGCAATGACCCGCGTGTCGTCCTGCTGAGCAGCCTCGACGAGGTGCGGCGCTGGTTGCAGGTCGACCACTCGACGCCACTCGATCGACTGGTCGGCTTCAAGGTCCTGCGCCTGGACGAGGTCGCCACCTTGCGTCACGATGATTCCGAACTCGGGGTGGTCGCCGAGCGCGCCGCACACCTGGGCCTGCCGCTCTACGAATGCGATGTGCTGGAAACCGATCCTGCGGTGCGCGAACTGCTGCCGGCGCCGGTGTCGCGACGCCTGGGCGTGTTGCCGCTGGCGACCAACGACAAGTTGCTGGCCGTGTTGATGAGCGATGCCGAGGCCTGCGGCGCGGTCGAGTTCATGCTGCCCAGGCGGGTTATTCCGATTCTGGCGCGGCCCAATCTGGTGCGCCAGGGTCTGTCCAACCAGTTCGATCGGACCGAGGACGAGGCGATGATTCGCCGCCTCGGACTGGACCCGCGGCATGGGTCGGCCGCCGACATGCAGGATCACGATATCGAGCGGCTGTCGGCCGAACAACCGGTGGTCAAGGTGGTTGCCGAGTTCATCGACGACGCCATCCGTCGGCGCGCTTCGGACATCCATGTCCGGCCGGGTGCCGAAACCTTCGAATTGCTGTACCGCATCGACGGTGACCTGATTTCGATCCGCCGCTTCCTGCGCCCGCTGCTGCCGGCGGTGGTCAGTCGCATCAAGGTGCTGGGTGCCATGAATCTGGCCGAGCACCGGGTGCCGCAGGACGGCCGCGCCAGCGCCACCAGCGGCGCCATGGAAGTCGACCTGCGCATTTCGGTGATCCCGACCATCCACGGTGAGGCGGTGGTCATCCGTATCCTGAATGCGGCATTCGGGTTGCGCAGCGTCGCCGAAATCGGCTTTGGACCGCGCGACGAACAACTGTTCCGCGATGTCATCAACCGCGGCCAGGGCATGCTGCTGGTCACCGGCCCGACTGGATCCGGCAAGTCGACCACGCTGTATGCCGCGGTGCTCGAATGCCGCAAGCAGAACGTCAACATCATCACCGTCGAGGACCCGGTCGAGGCCAAGATCGACGACGTGTTGCAGGTGCAGATCAATCGGGCGGCGGGACTGACCTTCGGACGCACCCTGCGCAACATCCTGCGCCACGATCCGGACGTAGTCATGGTCGGCGAGATCCGCGACCACGAGACCGCCGAAATCGCCGTCGAAAGCGCGCTGACCGGGCATCTGGTGTTCTCCACCCTGCACACCAACAATGCGGCAACCACGATTACCCGCCTGCTCGACCTCGGTGTGCTGCCGTTCCTGCTGAAATCAACGCTGCTGGCCGTGCTGGCGCAGCGCCTGGGGCGGCGCAACTGCAAACACTGTCGCGTGCCCGAGCCCGTGGATCCGCATGTGCGCGAAGTGCTCGGCGTGAGTCGGGAGGAAATCTTCTACGTCGGTCAGGGATGTCCCAAGTGCGACGGTCGCGGCGTCAAGGGCCGCATCGGGATCTACGAGTTGCTCGAAATCACACCCGAGATGAGCAAGCTGATCGTGCCGGGCGCCGACGCCAACGCGATCCACGACCTCGCCGAACGCGAGGGCATGATCTCGATCACCAAGAATGCCGTCGCCCTGGCCCGCACCGGCACCATCTCGCTGCAAGAGGCTTTTCAGGTGCGGGTGGATTGAATCGTTCGCGCCGATCCGGCGCGAACGCTGGTTCAGCGGGCGCGGTAGACCATGCCATCCTGGATCTCGACGCGCTGACCCGTGCGCAGCCCATTGCTGCTGCTCTGGTCGAAGCGCTGGATGCGGCCGCTGTCCATGCGCACTTCGATGCGGTAGTAGGTGCGGCGACGATCGTCCTTGGTCGCATTGTTGGCGATCGCGCCGCCAGCCACGGCGCCAGCGACAGTCGCGACTTCTTGCCATCGCCACCACCGATCTGGTTGCCGAGCACGCCGCCGATCAGGGCGCCGACCACGATGGTGCCAGTACGGCGTCCGTTGTGGTTCACCCGCGAGATGTTGCGGACGGTGCCGCAGTAGCCGCAGATCTCCTGCTGATTGTCGTAACGGTCGTCGTGGCGATCGTTGTCGTGCTGGGCGCGGGCGCGAGCGCCATAACCCAGGCCGGCAAGCGAGCCAGAATGGCAATCAGGGTCAAGCCAGCAGTGCGGATATTCATGGACCTGCCCTCAACGTTCGTGCGTCGAGAGTGCGCGGCCAGTGCTGCCGCGCGTGCGCCAGCGCACCCAGGCCGTCAGCGGCGGGCTTTCGCGCCGTTCAGGTTCGGGCGAGTGAAGATCAACGGGTCTGTGCGCAAACCGTACACAGCCTTTCTACCGTTCAATGGTAGTAGTACGGCCCGGGCCACCACGGGTAAACGCCAAAGAACGGGAACGGATCGGAATAGATCTCGATGCGTTCGATGTCCAGCCGCTGCGGCCACAGGAACAAGGTTTCCACCCGCACTTGCGGCATCCGGTAGGTGTATTCGCCGATCTTCCGCTCGACCTGCGTCTCGATAGCGCCGGTGACCGTGACCTCGCGACCGCTGATGAACACGGCCGGGTCGAAGAAGCCTGCCTTGCAGGCGCGGAAACGGCCGATGTCGGCGTCGAGAAATTGCGGCCTGGCGCTCGAATCGAGCGGCATGCCGAGGATTTCCAGGCAGGTCTGGTCGGCCGCGGGCAGCACTTCGATCAGCCGCCCGCCCCAGCGCACGCGCTCGGCAGCGGCGCCGGGCTGGTCAGGCGCCAGGGTCGAGAATTCGCCGCGCAGCGGCTCGGGAATGGTGACGCAGCCCGTCAGCAGGCAGGCGCCGATGGCGAGCGTGAGAATGGAACGGGACATGGGCGCGCTCCGGCAATTAATGGACCAACGTTAGCACAGGCTTACCACAGTTGCCGATCCATCAGCGGTGCCGTTCAGATTCCGGATATGCCGCAGTGGCGAAGGATCGACCAGGCCGCGGGACGCCGTGGTCCCTGGCCAGGCGGGAACCGTGCCGGGTTCAACTCGGCGAGGCGCCGGCCTTCCCGGCCCGTCGATTCGCCTTGCGGAACTCCGCGAGCGCCTGCTGCAGTCGCGTCAGCGCAGCGGCATCCGGCACGCCGTAACGGGCTGCCTCGTAGGCCGTGACCAGGCCCCGGATGGGGTCGGCCAGAACGGGAAGCGACTGGGTCGCGCGCCGCGCAAGATCGCTTGCGCCTTCGTTCGGCGCGGCGCTGACGCCGCGTCTGGCCAGGTCCTTGAGGAAGCCGCGGTACAGCCGCAGCGCCGGATCTTTCGGGCCGCGTCGGCGCTGCAGGTAGAACACCAGTGCGGTCAGCAAGCCGATCAGTGCCAGACCGCCACCCATCCACGCCGCGAGGTGCCGCCAGTCACTGGGATCGATGCCCATATCGGCGAAGAACGCCTGCTGGCGCAAACTGTCGAAACGCACGATGGTGTTGTTCCACCAGGCACGCGCCGCATCCGCGCGCTCGCGCAGCGAGCGCAGCCATTCGATATCGTCGCCCAAAGTCTGTCCGGCGAAGGCGCTGCCGCTCTGGTCGACGCGTTCCGGCGCAATCGCCGCGGTGGGGTCGGCACGGATCCAGCCACGGCCCTCCACCAGTATCTCGGTCCAGGCGTGGGCATCGGAATTGCGCACGATCCAGTACTCGCCGACGCGGTTGTAGGTGCCACCCAGGTACCCGGTGACCACCCGCGCCGGCACGCCGGCGCTGCGCATCAGCACGACAAAGGCGGCGGCGTAGTGCTCGCAAAATCCCAGCCGGGTCTCGAACAGGAACTCGTCCATGCGATGCGCGCCCACCAGCGGCGGCGGGCTCAGCGAATAGCCGAAGTTCTCGCTTCGGATATAGGTCATGGCGCGCTGCGCCAGTGCGATCGGGTCGTCGCCGATGGCCGCACGCCAGCTGCGCCCGAGCGCCGCCGTGCGCGGATTGCGATCGGGCGGCAGGTCCAGTCCGTACCTGCGTTGCAGCGCGGGTGCCGCCAGCAACGGCAGCGCGGTATCGAGTGCGGCCCAGGCCTCGAAGGAATACAGCGTTGTCACCGGGCGGTCGCGCTCGACGATGCCTTCGATGGTGCGGCTGCTGTCGGCCGGAAATCCACTGGCCAGATCGAGCGCATACAACCAGTTGCGGTCGCTCGGCTCCATCGTCACCTGATAATGCAGATCACCGGGCGCACCGCGTTGCGGGCCGCGCAAGCGCCCCTGGGTCTGGCCCCGGTTGCTCAGGTTGTTGCTGCGCCAGGTGACGCCATCGAACTGCCACAGCACCGGGCCGCGCCAGTACAGGGCGTTCTTCGGTGGTTGTCGCTCCGGAAAGCTCACGCGCATGACCGGCGTGTCGTCGCCGATCAGTTCGGTGATGCTGCCCGGCGTCATTTCCTGCGACAACCCGGTGCGCGCCAGGCGCTGGTTGTCGCGGGTGCCCCACAGCGGCTCGCTCAGGCGCGGCAGCGACAGGAACAGGAACACCGTCAGCGGCAGCACCACCGCCATCATCAGCAGGAACTCGCGCCCGAGCGAGCCCAGTTCAGCAGCCAGACCGCCACGTGTGCCGGGCGGCGCGCTGACTTCGTTGAGTGCCAGAAAGATCAGCAAGGTCGGAATCACCATGTACAGGGTGACCCCGAGACCGTCGTTGAACAGGAACAGCACGGTGACCAGGAACAGCGCCACGGTGAGGATCAGCAAGCCATCCCGGCGGCGCTCGGACTCGATCAGCTTGAGCGTGGACAGACCGATCAGTGCCGCCGTTGGCCCTGCCTGGCGCGACGCCGAGTTGGCAAATGCCGCGACCACCAGCGCCAGCACCAGCAGCAGCAGCGGAAACTTGATCCACGCCGGCCACGCCCGGGCGTAGGCGCGCCGTTGCAGCCAGCGCGCCAGCAAGATGGCGATCAGCGTGGCCGACAGCCAGATCGGCAGCCACAAAAGGTGCGCGGCCAGCGTCGCCGAAAACGCGACCAGCGTCCATTCGAACTGGCGCGGACTAAGAACCGGGGAGCGCATACAAGGCCAGGGCTTTGAGCGCGCGCAGGCGATGCGCGGGGCCAAGATCGGGACCGAGATTCAGTCCCGGCAGCAGCAATCGATAGCGGATGCCGGCGCGTTCGGCCTCGATCACCCAGCGGGTCAGGCGCGACAGGCGCTGTTCCAGATCGAGGCCGGGAATGCGCTGCAGGTCGAAAATCGTCTCGCGCGCCTGCGGCGCCTCCAGTTGCCGCACCAACAGCTCGCCGGTGCGCGCGCTGGCCTTCCACGCGACCAGACGCGTCGGATCGCCGACCTGGTATTCGCGCAGCGAGCGCAAATCCTCGTCGCCGGGGTCGGCGCCGCCGATGCGACCCGGATCGGGCATGCGCGGCAAGGGCTGGGCGGGCGACTCCGCGCGTGGGTAGATCAGCACGCGCACATCCGAATGCAGGAAGCTCCAGGCGTAGAACAGACCGAAGGGCCACACCGTCGAAACCCGCAGCGGCTCCGGGCTGAACCAGCCGCGACTGCCGCTGGGCAAGGCAAACTCGACCTGGGTGATGCTGCCGGGCGCAATCTCGACGTGGCGAAACTCGCCATCCAGGCGCAGGCTCACCGCAAAGCGCTTGCGCGTGTCTTCGCAGCGCAGGTGGAAACTAAGGTGCAGGGGCTCTCCGGCGTGCACCGGATCGGCGCTGATCTGGATCAGGCTCAGGCGGTCGAGATTGCGAAAGGTCTGCAGCATCGACACCGCACCGAGACTGATCGCCAGCAGTCCGAACAGCATCGCGCCATTGTTGTTGTAGTTCAGCGCCCCGGCCATGATGGCGACCATCATCAGCGCGAAAAACAACCCGAAGCCGCTCGGGACGATGTAGACGCGGCGCTGGTTCAAGGTGATCGGCAAGCGCTCGAAGCGGTGCCGGCGGGTCAGGTTGGGCAGGCGCCGGTCGAGTTCACGCCAGGCCCAATCGCGCAGGCGCCGGGCAGGAGGCTTCGGAGCGAGGCTGGCCACGGCCGATCGCGCTCAGGGAATCGCGACTTGCGCCAGCACATCACGCGCCACCGAAGCGCCATCGCCACTGGCATCGGCATTCAGCAGCAAACGGTGGCGCGCCACGGCGACGAACACCGCCTGCAGGTCCTCGGGCAACACATGCGTGCGGCCGGCCACCAGCGCATGCGCGCGCGCCGCGCGCAGCAGCGCGATGCCGGCGCGTGGCGACAGCCCGATGCGGATGCGCCGGTCGCTGCGCGTGGCGGCGATCAGCGCGTAGGCGTAGTCGATCGCCGCCGGACTGGCGTGCAGTGCCTGCGCCGCATCACGCAAGCGTGCCAGGCGCTCAGCGCTGAGCAGCGGTTTGAGATCGCCGATCAGCGCGCGTCGCTCGCGGGCGCCGAGCAGTGCCTTCTCGGCGCGCTCATCGGGGTAACCGAGGTTGAGCGAGAACATGAAGCGATCGAGTTGCGACTCGGGCAACGGAAAGGTGCCGCTCTGTTCCAGCGGATTCTGCGTGGCGACAACGATGAACGGATCCGGCAGGCGGTGGCTGGCGCCATCGACGGTCACCTGCTGTTCGGCCATCGCCTCCAGAAGCGCGCTCTGCAGCTTCGGCGTGCCGCGGTTGATCTCGTCGGCCAGCAGCATCTGCGCGAAGATCGGCCCGGCGTGGAAATCGAACTTGCGCGTCTGCGGGTCGAACACCGAAACGCCGATCAGATCGGCCGGCAACAGATCGGAGGTGAACTGCACGCGCCCGAACTTCAGGTCGAAGGTCGCCGCCAGCGCCTGCGCCAGCGTGGTCTTGCCGACGCCAGGCAAGTCCTCCAGCAGCAGATGGCCGCCCGCCAACAGGCACACCAGCGTCAGCCGCACCTCATGCGACTTGCCCAGCACCACCTGGTTGACCTGCGCTTCGGCCGCATGCAGCGGCGCGATCAAATCCTTGGCCAGGCGGGCATCAGCTTCGGCGGTCATCGATAACTCCGTTCAGTGGTGTCGTAAGCTTCGAGTCGCAAGACCCCGTCCAAGTCCGAAAAATTGTAGGAGCGCGCTCGCGCGCGATCGCTCTGCCATCCGGGGTCGGGGTGCTGACACCAAAGCAATTCTTCTCCGCAAAGTACGCAAAGAACGCAAAGGAAGAAGGAGGAAGGTGCAGCCTAATACTCCCCCTCTTCTCCTTTGCGGACAAAAAAATGCTCTCCTCGCTGCCGGAAGCTGCGCTGCACGACCGCTCACGTGGCAAGAAATCACGGCAACTCCCAGCCCGCAGCGCGCAGCATCCGGCACAGCGCGATCAGCGGCAGTCCGATCAGCGCGCTTGGATCTTCGCTGTCGATGCGCTCGAACAGTGCGATGCCGCGGCCCTCGACCTTGAAGCCGCCAGCACAATCGCCGGCCGGCTCCAGAACGACATAGCGTTCGACTTCGGCAGCGGTCAGTGCGCGCATGCGGCAAAGGGTCAGGTCCAGGTGCTCGCGCAGCGATCCGTTGCGGCTGTCGAGTAAAGCGACTGCACTGTGGAAGCGAAGTTCCTGAGCGCTGCTGGCGAGCAATTGTTGCCGCTGCGCGCTGGCGCTGCCGGGCTTGCCCAGAATGTCCTCGCCGCGCGCGGCGACCTGGTCGGCGGCGATGATGATCGATTCAGGATGCCGCGCCGCAACCGCCTGCGCCTTGGGGCGCGCCAGACGGCTCGCCATGGCCGCCGCCGCCTCGCCGGGCAAGCGCGCCTCGTCGATATCGGGCGCGTCGCATTCGACCGCCAGGCCCAGGCGCGCCAGCTGCTCGCGGCGATAACGCGAACCCGAGGCCAGCACCAGCGTCGGTGGCGCCATTGCTCAGTTCATCGCGGAGGTGCGCGCGTCGGAGCCACCGATGCCGTAGGCACTGGCGATCAGCGCCGACACCGGGTGGGTTTCCGAAGACGCCGCGGCCAGCGCCTCGCCGGCCGCCTCCAGCTTGTCCATGTTCTCGGCCAGCGCCTTGCGCGAGCGCTCCAGGTCGCCCTTGACGCCACGCAATTTCGCCAGCGGTGCGTTGTCGCCGTGGTCGCGCAGCCACAGCCGCTGCTGCAGCAGGTCGCGCAGGGCTTTTTGCACCAGCGGATCGAGCACCAGCGCGGCCAGCGCGTCGCGGGTCAGCGAAGCGGGCAGGGTCGATACCCAGCGATGCAGAGTCTGCATGCGCTCGCGGCAAGCGTGCAGTTCGCCCTCCAGCGCATCGGCACTGTCCATGATCGAGCGCAGCGTGTCCTGCCGCCGCCGCAACTGCAGCAGCCGCCACATCAGGGCCAGCACCACCAACGATGCCAGCGTCAGCGTGACGATCAGCACTTTGAGCAGCATGGAAACCTCGGTCGGACTTCTGCGGCGATTATGCAGCGTGCCGCGTCGACAGATGGTCTATTGCCGCACCAAATCCAACCGGGCTGGAACTTCAGGGCCTCCAGCGGACTGTCTCGGAGATGACTGCTGCTGTGGCGGCATCCATGTCCCGTACTACATGTTCGCAGATCGGATCGGAGCCATCACGGCCCGGTCACTGTCGCCGGTTGGCCCCAATGGGCTTTGCACTTCCTGACCTTGATCAGGTGTATTACAGCTTTGACCCTTGGAAGAATGAAATGGCCGTGGTTTCGGGAAAAATTCTGGTGGCCCAGGGCGGTGGCCCCACCGCTGTGATCAACCAGTCATTGGTGGGGGTCGCGCTGGAGGCACGACGTTTTGGCACCATAGGGCGCATTTACGGTGCGCTGCACGGTGTGCGCGGCATTGTGGACGAGAATTTCGTCGATCTCACCCAGGAGACTACCCACAACCTGGAACTGGTGGCCTGCACCCCGTCGAGCGCATTGGGTTCTACCCGCGACAAGCCTGATCTGGCCTACTGCCAGGAGATCTTCAAGGTGTTGCAGGCGCATGAGATCGGGCATTTCTTCTACATCGGCGGCAACGACTCCTCGGATACCGTACGCATCGTGAGCGAAGAGGCGCGCAAGGCCGGTTACCCGCTGCGGGCCATCCACATCCCCAAGACCATCGACAACGATCTCGTCGGCAATGACCACACGCCGGGCTACCCCTCGGCGGCGAGGTTCGTGGCCCAGGCGTTTGCCGGTGCCAATCTGGACAATGCCGCACTGCCCGGCGTCTATGTCGGCGTGGTCATGGGGCGACACGCCGGCTTCCTGACGGCAGCGTCCGCCTTGGGCAAGAAATTTCCGGACGACGGCCCCCACCTGATCTACCTGCCCGAACGCACCTTTGTGCTGGAGCGGTTTCTGGCCGACGTCAAGGCCACCTATGCGCGCTACGGCCGCTGCGTCATTGCCGTGTCCGAGGGCATCCACGATGCGTCCGGTGCACCCATTGCCGCGTTGCTGGCCAAAGACCTGGAGCACGATGCCCATGGCAACGTGCAGCTTTCGGGCAACGGCGCTCTGGCTGACTTGTTGTGTGAAGAGATCAAGGCCAAATTGAACATCAAGCGGGTGCGTGGCGACACCTTTGGCTACCTGCAACGGTCATTCATCGGCTGTGTATCCGATGTGGACCAGCGCGAAGCGCGTGAGGTGGGCGAAAAGGCGGTGCAATTTGCCATGTGGGGCAATCGAGATGGTTCGGTGGCGATCAAACGCACCGGCTTTTATTCGGCTGACTACGAGTTGCTGCCGCTGGACGCCGTCGCCGGCAAGACTCGGGTGATGGAAGACGAATTCATCGCGCCCAGCGGCACCGACGTGACCGACGCTTTCCGCATGTACCTGCGCCCCTTGCTCGGCTCCGGGATGCCCGACGCGTTCAGGCTGCGACACAACCCGGTGACCAAGGTGTTGCGAGTCTAGGTCCCCAGGTCATTCAGTCGTTGCGCCGTCAAAGTGCTCGCTGTCAGCTTGCGCATCCTCGCGGGTAGCGTGGACCACCCCATCTCGGCGCAACAACAACGGACGACAACAACAACGGACAGCCACGAATCAGCGGCAACAACAACGCAACAACAACGGACAGCCACGAATCCACCAACACCAACAACCAACAACAACGGACAACCAACAACAACGGACAACCAACAACAACGGACAGCCACGAATCAGAATTTTCCTACCAGTCTCCGGGTGTTTTTCCGACTGACGACGGCAAGCCAAGCGATCGATGCTGTGCCCCATGACCTACGCCCGCTCGATCCTGACTCCCAAGGGTTCCGCTGGAACCTTCCACTGCGTATCGCGCTGCGTGCGGCGGGCGTTTCTGTGTGGTGAGGATCGGCTGACGGGTCGCTCGTTCGAGCATCGCCGGCAGTGGGTGGAGGATCGCATCCATGAACTGGCCGGCATTTTCGGTGTGGCGATCTGGGGTTATGCGGTGATGAGCAACCATCTGCACGTGGTGGTGGAGACCTTGCCGGAGACGGTGGCGCGGTGGTCGGATGATGAGGTCGCGCAGCGCTGGATGCGCTTGTATCCGCGGCAGGATCAGGACGCCGAGATGCGTGCCGAGGTGCTGGCCGGCAATGCGGAACGGATCAAGGAACTGCGCGAGCGCTTGTCGAACCTGTCGTGGTTCATGCGCTGTCTGGCGGAGCCGATCGCGCGAGCGGCGAACAGGGAAGACATCTGCAAGGGTCGCTTCTGGGAAGGCCGCTTCAAGTGCCAGGCGCTGCTCGACGACGATGCGGTGCTGGCGGCGATGGCCTATGTCGACCTGAACCCGGTGCGGGCGAAGATCTGCGACACGCTGGAGGCCTCGGCGCACACTAGCGCGCGCGTCCGGCTGACCGAGATCGAGCGGGAATCGGCGGCGGCCGAGCGTCCGCTGGCGCCGATCACGGGCAACCGCGGTTTGAGTGTGCTGCGCATGACCCAGGCCGAATACCTGAATCTGGTCGACTACACCGGCCGCCAGATCCGCGCCGACAAACGTGGCGCGATTGAAGGCCCGGCACCTGCGGCGCTGGTGCGCCTGGGCTGTCGCCCGGAGACCTGGACGCGACAAGTGTTGGCGGTCAAATCCGACTACAGCCGTGCCATGGGCGCGGTGGAAAGCCTGATCGAAAAGGCTGCCGCGATGGGCCAGTGCTGGCTGCGTGGGCTAGCGCTGGCGCGGTGGCTGGCTGCGCAGTGAGGGCGGGGCCGAGGGTCGGAATCTCCAGCGGGAGAGCTGCAGCAGCGATTTCCCGCAACCGCTCAGCGCTTCCCGTGCCGATCCGAACATCGGGAGCAATTGGGCGTCCGGTTTGAACCTGACTTTTCGGATAATCAAGCACTTGAATACTTCTCGGAGCCCAATACGTGGGGTCACTGGGGCGGAGTTGGCCGCCGAAGGATCATGGATGTCCCGGTTTCAGTCCTCCCGGTTTCAGTCCGGAAGGATCATGGATGTCCCGGTTTCCGTGCGGTTTCCGGCTTCGGAAGGATCATGGATGTCCCGGTTTCATCCCGTCAGTGGATGTCCCGGTTTCACCCCCCGGAAGGATCATGGATGTCCCGGTTTTACCGTGGATGTCCCGGTTTCACCGGTTTCAGTGCGGTTTCAGTGGATGTCCCGGTTTCACCTTCCCGGTTTCCCGCTTTAGTCTTCCCGGTTTCACTGTCTCGCCGTCGGCTCGCCCGTCACATCAACAACACCATCCCGGCATCCCTTGCGGCAGCGCGGTCGAAGGTAACCGTGCTTTCGCAACCCGCAGCGGCGCCACTCTGGGCAATCAGGCAATCGGCAAAATCTGCGGTTCCGGAGCTGAACAAGCGCAGCGCGCGCCAGGCAATCTCGTTGCGCTCGACGGTGATCGCCGCTGTACGCAACAATGACTCCAGCGCCAGCGACACCTGAGCTCGATCGCGGCCATAGGCAGAAGAAAGTACCCAGACCAGTTCGACAAGACTGGTCAGACTGACGAACCCGGGCCGATCCTGGTCGAGTGCTTCAATCAACTCGTTGGCCCTGGCAGCCTGTCGCGCATCGTCCTGCATCATGTAGCGGACGAGCACATTGGTATCGAGGCCGATCACTTTGCCGCCGATCCACGTCGCGCGATCACCGCGTTCATCTCTTCGATCGACACGACTACCTTGGACTTGCCGAACATACCCTTGAGCGCGGTGACCGGCTGGGTTGCTGCGATGAACTCGAAGCGTCCCGGCGCCACCTCGATGAACTCCACACGATCCCCCGCCGCTACACGCAACGCCTCGCGGACGGCGATCGGGATGGTGATTTGTCCCTTGCTGGTAACTGTTGCGGTGCTCACGAGCTGACTACGTTCCTTACTTTGAGGTAAGGAATCCTAGCACGGGGAAATGGACGGGGTAATGGACACTCGGGGAAATGGACACTCAAGTTAGTTTCGGCTCAAGCATCGGAATTGACCTACCGTCGGAAGGGCGGAATCCAGCCTGACCACTCGCGCAGAATGTCCGATGCTGTGGCCGCTCGCTCGTTGTTCCGTGCTCCCTGTTGAAGGGCGCTGCGCCTGCGGCACCGCCCTTGCTCTGTCGCCAACCGACGAAGAGCGGCCGAGCAGGCGCTCGGCCCTCCAGGACCAGCGGCGGCACGGCACTTTGGAGGGCGCCGCGCTTGCGGCATCGCCACTCAATTGCCTGCGAGCCCGTTCGATCTCTTGCGAGCTCGTTCATTCGCTGCCGAATCAGCGCGCTCAGTTCTCGAAACCGTTGCTGAACACGCCGTCGCTGGATACGACAAAATCCCAGATGCCGCGGCCGTAGGTTGAAAAGCGTGCGGTGCGGGTGGCGTCGATGTAGTCGACGTCCCACCAGGTCTGTTCGGGTGCCGTGGTGCCGGAGATGTCGATCCAGGTGCTGGCTTGACGGTCATACCAGTAGGGCCCGAGTTCGGTCGCGGCAAACAGTTGCTGGCCATCGGCGGAGATGGCGAGATCGAAGACCATGGTGCTCGGCAGTCCAGTGGCCATGGCGACGAAGTTCTGGCCCTCGGCATTGGAGACGAACACGCCGGGGTTCGAATAGCCGGAACCGGCCACATAGATGCGCGTGGGGTTGCTCGGATCGATCAGGATCTTGTTGCCGTAGAGGTACTGGTGGGGTGGCAGTCCGCTGGCGGTCAGTTCGGTCCAGTTGCCGCCAGCCAGTTTGCGGAAGAAATCGCGGCCCTCGGTCATCGCATAGCGCGTCTGGCCGTTGGCGGAGAAGGCCAGGGCGGTGACCGGGCTGCCGAAATCGAAACTGGAATCCTGGCTGCCGCTGATGCTGCTGCCGTTGTAGCTCAGTTCGACGACGCGCTGGCTGCCGCCGCCGCCGATGCGGCCGCCAGCCAGCAGCACGCGGTTGCCGTTGCTCGGATCCGCTGCCAGCGGCGGCAGGAAGTACCAGCCGGTGAAAGCGTTGTCGCCGAAGTTCCAGTAGCGCAGTCCCGACTGGTCATTGGCTGCGGGTGCCGTGTCGAGCATGGCAAAGCCGGGGTAGACCATCCACACGCTGGCGCCGCTGTTGCCCGACACCAGATGGGCGTAATCGCCGCTGATGGTCTGGCTGGCCTGCTGCACGCCGACGCCGGGATTGAGCATCTTCTGCAGGCCCTGGTCCTGCGCGCCGACCAGGATGTGGTTGCCTCCGGCGCGCACCGTGTAGCTGGTGTAGTACTGCGAGACGTTGAGGCCGCTGAGCGACAGATTGCTCACCGTCAGCAGGTTGTCGTTCGACTCGTACAGGCCGCCGTCGGTGCTGACGAAAATGCGATCGATGCCGCCGTTGACGTAGACATCGACGTTGGGGATGTCAGCGTGCAGCTTGCTTGCCGGCGAGCCGTAGTACTCGCCCCAGTCGTTGACCAGTTGCCAGCTTTGCGCGCCGTCGCTGCTGCGGTAGAGGTTGACGCCGCCGGCATAGACGCGATCGACGAACTGCGGCGAGGCTTCGGCAGAATTGTCGCCGAACAGCGAAGTCGGCACGTCGGTGCGCTCGACCCAGGTCAGGCCCGAGTCGATCGAGCGATAGACATCGGTGCGACCGTCGCGCGAGTACATCGCGTAGAGGAAGTCCTGCCCGTTGCTGCTGTTGCGGCCACCGGTCAGCACGACCAGGTCGCCCGCGGCGAGGGCCGGTGCCAGCGGCACCGTGGAGCGGGCGACGCGCGCATGGGTGCCCGGCGTGATCGTGTAAAGCTGTGTTCCCGCCAGCAGGTACAGGGTGGTGGAGACTTCGCGCGGCGAGAACAAGGCCACCTGGCTGCGCTCACCGACGAAACCCAGGTCGACGAAACTGCCGCCGCGATTGGTCGAGGCGTACAGGCGCGCGCGCCAATCGGCCGCGACGTCGTCGTAGTGGACGCGCAGGGCGTACACCTCGGAGCCAGCTGGATCGCGCGCCGCCAACGCCATGCCATACCACGGGTTGCCGCTGACGCCGCCGCTGGCGGTGGTCCAACTGACTCCTCCGTTGTCGGAGTAGCGGATCGCCGCCGGGCCGTCGGTCATCACCAGCAGGCGCTCGCTGTTGCTCAGGCGCTCCAGGTAGCCGGCCCCGGTAGGTCGCAGCTGCACGCTGTCGTTCGGGCTGCTCCAGTTCAGGCTGCTGCGATCGGCGCGCCAGATCTGTCCGCCGTGGGCGTACGCGGTCAGGCGGTTGTTGCCAGTGTCGAGGAAGGCTCCCAGCATGCGGCCGGCCTGATTGCCGCTGCCGCGTTCGGACCACTGGCCGGCGATGCTGCCGATGGCCAGTCGCGACCACTCGGATGGCGGGACTCCCGCGGCGAGCAGCGCGCTGCGAGCCACTTGCCGGTGGTCGGATTTTTCGGCGCGGGCCTGCGCATCCAGCGCCCGCCAGTCGCTGCCGGGTGCCGCCCGGTGCAGGCTGGAAATCCAGGCATCGCGGCGTGCGGAGAAGTCGCCGCCTGCTTCGCCCGGGCCCTCGGTGGGTGCCGGCGTGGCCGTTGGCGGAGCAGGGGGGCGGGAGAACTGCCAATGCGCGGTCGCGGCCAGGCTCGACAATATGACCATGGCTGAGGCGACTCTCGCCGATCTACGCATCTTTGCTTCCTCGCAGAAATCGACAGAACTTTGCCCGAGCCCGTGGAAGCTTGGCCCTTGAACCCCGCGACCCTAATGTACCCTGTGCAGCCCGTGTTTCGAACCCGAACCGTTCGCCCGAGTCTGGTCGACCACGCCGGATCGCCTGATCCGAGCCGCCGCCACGCTTGAGTTGACGAAGCACCCGACAGAACGCAGCTGCTCGGACGACGGGTGAACGAGTCGCATCAAGGCGATTGACAGCGTCGCGCGACCCGCCTACGATTCCGCGGCTATGCATGCGCCTTTGCCTGATCAGATTGATGTCGAGCGTGCGGTAGCGACCGGGCGGATCTACGCCGGGTCCTTCCCGCTGGCGAATTTGCCGCGCCTCACCAGCTTGCTGGCGGGCAGCGACGGTGACGTGCGCTATGAATTGAAGTTCGGTCGCAACATGATCGGGCAGCGGATGGTTGAGATGCACGTCGAGACCGGCTTCCCCCTGATTTGTCAGGTCAGCCTGGACCCGTTCGTGCTGCCGGTGCAAGTCGATACCCGCCTTGGTTTTGTGAAGAGCGAGGACGATGACGCCGGTCTGCCGGAAGGTTTCGAGCCGGCGTTGACCGATGCCGGCATGGTCAGTCCTGCTGCGCTGATCGAAGACGAGTTGATTTTGGTAGTGCCGGTGATCCCGAGAAAGCCAGGCGCCACCGTGAAACAGCCGACGATGGAGTCGGAGGGCGAAGCAGTAGACGAGAAGCCGCATCCATTTGCGGCGCTGGCGTCTCTGCAGCGCAAGTAGTCGAACAAGGACGATTCAGGTTCACAGGAGTTAGAAATGGCCGTTCAAAAGAGTCGCAAGACACCCTCCACCCGCGGCATGCGCCGTTCGCACGACGCACTGACTGCACCGACGGTGTCGGTCGACCAGACCAGCGGTGAGACGCACCTGCGTCATCACATCACCAAGGACGGCTTCTATCGCGGCCGCAAGGTCATCGAGACCAAGGCTGCCGCAGTCGAGAGCAGCGAGAGCTGAGCTTGCGTCGCGGGGCGCACGCCCCGCCTACCTGACGAGCGTACCCCATCCGATGACTGCACTCTCTGCCCGGATTATCGGGACCGGCAGCCATCTGCCGGATCACGTACTCACCAACGCCGAGTTGGTGAAGCGGGTGGATACCAGCGACGAGTGGATACGCGAGCGTACGGGAATCGAGCAGCGGCATATCGCTGCCGAGGGCGAGTACACCAGTGATCTGGCCGTGGCCGCCGCCGAAAAGGCGATGGCCGCCGCGGGCGTCAGTGCGTCCGAACTGGACCTGATCATCGTCGGCACCACCACGCCGGATGTGATCTTCCCGAGCACCGCCTGCCTGGTGCAGAACCGGATCGGGGCCAAGGATTGCCCGGCTTTCGACGTCAATGCCGCGTGTACCGGTTTCCTCTACGCGCTGTCGATCGCCGACAAGTTCATCAAGACCGGCGCCGCGCGCACCGCGCTGGTGATCGGCGCGGAAACCCTGTCGCGCATGCTCGACTGGACCGATCGCGGCACCTGCGTGCTGTTCGGCGACGGTGCCGGCGCGGTGGTGCTGCGCGCCGACAATCGTCCCGGGATCATCTCCACGCATATCCATGCGGACGGTCAGTACAAGGAATTGCTGCACAACCCGGTCGGGGTGTCGCGCGGCTTCAAGGACGAGCCCAACCACGGCGTGCGCGTGCTGATGTCCGGCAATGAGGTGTTTCGCGTCGCCGTGCGCACCTTGTCGCGCATCGTCGACGAGACACTCAAGGCCAACGATCTGAGCAAGGACGCGATCGACTGGCTGGTGCCGCATCAGGCCAACCTCCGCATCATCACGGCGACCGCCAAGCATTTGAACATGCCGATGGAGCGGGTCATCGTGACCGTCAACAAGCATGGCAATACGTCCTCGGGATCGGTGCCGCTGGCGCTGGATCACGGTATCCGCAGCGGGCAGATCAAGCCCGACCAGCTGTTGTTGCTGGAAGCGTTCGGCGGCGGCTTCACCTGGGGCTCGGCGCTGTTGCGCCTGTAACCGGCCCAAGCACGATGACGCGCCGCGATCTTTCAGTGTTGTTTCCCGGCCAGGGCTCGCAGGCCCTTGGCATGCTGGGTGCGCTGGCCGCCGTGCATTCAGGGGTGCGCGCCACCTTCGACGAAGCTTCCGCAGCCATCGATCTGGACCTCTGGGCGCTGAGTCAGGACGGTCCGGAAGCCGAACTCAACCGCACCATGAACACGCAGCCGGCGCTGCTGGCCGCCGGCGTTGCCGTGTGGCGCGCGTGGCGCGCCGCCGGAGGCGCCGAACCGACGGCGATGGCCGGGCACAGCCTCGGCGAATACACCGCGCTGGTGTGTGCCGACGCGATCTCGCTGGCGGATGCCACGCGCCTGGTGCGCGAGCGCGGCCGCCTGATGCAGGAAGCCGTGCCGGAAGGCGTCGGTGCGATGGCGGCGGTGCTGAACGCCGATCTGGCCATCCTCACCGAAGTTTGTGCGCAGGTCTCGACCGACGCCGAACCGGTGGTTCCGGCCAATCTGAACGCGCCCGGTCAGATCGTGCTGTCGGGGTCCGCGGCTGCGCTCGATCGCGCCCTGGCGGTGCTCGCCGAGCGCGGTGTCAAGCGCTCGATCCGCCTGCCGGTCAGCGTGCCCTCGCACTCACCGTTGATGCGCGGCGCCGCCGAACGCCTTGCCGACTACCTGCTGCAGGTGCCGATCATCGCGCCGCGCATTCCGGTCATCCACAATGCGGACGTGACCGCGCATACCAATGCCGACGCGATCCGCGCTGCCCTGACGCTGCAACTGCACGCACCGGTGCGCTGGATCGAGACGATCGAGAAGCTGGCCGCCAATGGCGCCAGCCACGCCCTCGAATGCGGCCCGGGCAAGGTGCTCACCGGCATGGTCAAGCGCATCGCGCCGGCCATCGCAGGGCAGGCGATCGGCGAGCCGGCCGGATTGCGGCCCTGCGGGGCCGTGGGCCGTCCAGGCGCGCCAGGCTGCGCGGTCGAGCCGCGGCCAACGTGACCTACGTGAAGCGGACGAATTCTCATGACTGACGCCATCAATCTGGCGCTGGTCACCGGCGCCAGCCGCGGCATTGGCGCCGCGATCGCCGATGAACTGGCGGCTTGCGGTTTCTTCGTGGTCGGCACCGCGACCAGTGAATCGGGCGCGACTGCGATCGGCGAACGCCTGGCCGACAAGGGCACGGGTCGCGTGCTCGATGTCGCCGATGCCGCCGGCATCGATGCCCTGGTCGGCGCCATCGAAGCGCAGTTCGGCGCGATCCGCGTGCTGGTCAACAACGCCGGCATCACCCGCGATCAACTGCTGCTGCGCATGAAGGACGACGACTTCATGGCGGTCATCAACACCAATCTGGCCTCGGTGTTCCGCCTGTCCAAGGCGGTGCTCAAGCGCATGCTGCGCGAGCGCCAGGGTCGCATCATCAGCATCGCCTCGGTCATCGGACTGACCGGCAATGCAGGCCAGGCCAACTACGCCGCCGCCAAGGCCGGCATCATCGGCTTCACCAAGTCGCTCGCGCGCGAGGTCGGCAGCCGTGGTATCACCGCCAATGTCGTTGCACCGGGTTTCATCGATACCGACATGACCCGCGCATTGCCCGACGCGCAACGGCAGGCCCTGCTTGCCGATGTGCCGCTCGGTCGTTTCGGCGCCGCCACGGACATCGCCAAGGCAGTGGCATTCCTGGCGTCGCCCGCTGCCGGCTACATCACCGGCGAAACGCTGCACGTCAATGGCGGCATGTACATGCCAGGGGCGCCGACCGTGGGGGCCGCCGGTCCGGTCTTCCGGCCGCAGCAGCTTTCTCTATCATCCCCAACCTCTTTTCGGCAGGAACCGCACAAGCCATGAGCAGCATTGAAGATCGCGTCAAGAAGATCGTCGTCGACCGTTTGGGCGTCAAGGAAGACGAGGTCAAGCCGAACTCCTCGTTCGTTGACGATCTGGGTGCCGACTCGCTGGATACCGTCGAACTGGTGATGGCGCTCGAAGAAGAGTTCGAGTGCGAGATCCCGGACGAGGAAGCCGAGAAGATCACCTCGGTGCAGCAGGCGGTCGATTACATCAAGGCCAACGTCAAGGCCTGAACCCGCAAGGGCGCGACCCCTGGCGCGGCGATGCTTTCGCCGCGCGGGTCGCGGATCGTCGCCGCGCAGCGCGGCGACCACCAAGCATCCGGGAGGATCTCATGCGTAGCGCTCGTCGGGTCGTAGTGACCGGGCTCGGCATCGTATCGCCGGTCGGCAGTGACATTCCCACCGCGTGGGACAACGTCGTCGCCGGTCGCAGCGGTATCGGGCCGATCACCCATTTCGATTGCTCGGCCTTCTCCACCCGCTTTGCCGGGCAGGTGCAGGGTTTCGACGTGAATGCCTGGATCTCGCCGAAAGACTCGCGGCGCATGGATCCCTTCATCCATTACGGCATTGCAGCCGGCACCCAGGCCATGCGTGACGCCGGGTTCGAGCAGGTCCCCGAGGCGCTGAAAAGCCGCTTCGGCGTGATGGTGGCGGCCGGCATCGGTGGCATCTCGACCATCGAGAAGACCACGTTGACCTGGCACGAGGGCGGTCCGCGCAAGATTTCGCCCTTCTTCGTCCCCGGAACCATCATCAACATGGTCGCCGGACACCTCGGCATCCAGTTCGGCATCAAGGGTCCGAATCTGTCCATCGTCACTGCCTGCACCACCGGCACCCACAACATGGGCGTCGCGGCGCGGCTGATTGCCTATGGCGATGCCGATCTGATGCTGGCGGGCGGAACCGAACACGCAACCACGCCAACCGCCATCGGCGGCTTCGCGCAAGCGCGTGCGCTGAGCGAGCGCAACGACGATCCGCATGCGGCCAGTCGGCCCTGGGATCGTGACCGCGACGGCTTCGTGCTCAGCGACGGCGCTGGCGCGGTGGTGCTGGAGGAGTACGAGCACGCCAAGGCGCGCGGCGCGCGCATTTACGCCGAGTTGATCGGTTTTGGCATGAGCGATGACGCCTACCACATGACCGCACCGCCGGAAGATGGCTCGGGTGCGGCGGCTTCGATGACTGCGGCACTGGCCGATGCCGGCATCAATGCCGGGGACGTGCAGTACGTCAATGCCCACGCGACCTCGACGCCGCTCGGCGACCGCGGCGAGATTCTGGCGATCAAGAGCAGCTTTGGCGCCGCCGCGCAGGGCCTGATGATCAGCTCGACCAAGTCGGTCACCGGGCATCTGCTCGGCGCGGCTGGCGCGGTCGAGGCGATCTTCTGCATCCTCGCGCTGCGCGATCAGGTGGTGCCGGCGACCATCAATCTGGCCAATCCGGACGAGGGGATTGATCTGGACCTGGTGCCGAACACCTCGCGCCAGGTGAAGCTGGACACGGTGATGTCCAATTCCTTCGGTTTCGGTGGCACCAACGGCACGCTGATCTTCAAGCGGGTGTGAGCCGCTTGCTTAGCGGCGAATCGCATGCGCGTTCATCGGGTGCTTGCCGCAAGCCCGTGCCGGTGAACGGCTGCGCCGTACAGCGGCCTACCCCAGCGCTTTGAGGTAGCCCGGTGCACGCGCGTCAGCGCGTTCACCGGGTGCTTGCCCTGAACCCGTAGACTGCAGATCTCCCAACTTTGCGCCGCCGACGTCGTCATGCAGGCTGAACCCTTTGTCGACGCGCCGGATTTTCTCGAACTGCGTCGGCGCCTTGGGCCCGAACTCGCGCCGGCCTTGCTGCTGAGCGCTGCCGCGGGGCCGCAGGGGCGTTTTGATCTGTTGCCGCTGACCGATGCGCCGCCGCTGGTGGTGCCGTATCCGGGGCATCCGCAGCACGCCGAGCGACTGGCAGCCTTCGAAAAGCAGCTCCACGAGATCAAGATCGGGACGACTGACGATTCCGGCCCGCTGTTTGCGGGCGGCTGGCTGCTCTACCTCGCCTACGAATTCGGCGCCGTGTTCGAGCCCAGCGTGCCGCTGCGCGCGCCGGAACTCGATGAGCCGCTGGCGTTGTTGTGGCGCGTGCCGGCGGCGTTGGTGCGTGACCGGGAGTCCGGGCAATGCGAGTTGGTCGGTGGGGACCGAGAGCTTTGGCGCGGGCGCTTGCCGGCGGCGATGGCCATGAGCGCGGCAGCCAGAAGCAGCGGAGCAAGCTCCGCTCTACAGGAGCCGGAGCGCAGCAGCGGAGCAAGCTCCGCTCTACAGGAGCCGGAGCGCAGCAGCGGAGCAAGCTCCGCTCTACACGAGCCCGGGCACGGAAGGGCAACGCTTGCCATCAGCGAGGACGACCCGCAGGCCTTCCTCGGTGGCGTGGCCCGTATCCACGACTATCTGGTCGCCGGCGACGTGTTCCAGGTGAACCTGTCGCGCGCCTGGCGCGGGTTGGCGCCGGGGCCGATCGATCTTGATGCGCTGTTCGCGCGTCTGAGTCGAGCCAATCCGGCGCCGTTTGCGGCCTTGCTCAGTCATGGCGCATGGGGACTGGCGTCGTCGTCGCCGGAGCGCCTGGTCAGCGTGCGTGGCAAGCGTGTCGACACGCGCCCGATCGCGGGTACCCGACGGCGAGACGCGGATCCGGCAATCGACGCCGCATTGCTGGCGGAACTCAAGCGCGATCCGAAAGAACGCGCCGAGCACATCATGCTGATCGACCTGGAGCGCAATGATCTGGGTCGCGTCTGTGTGCCCGGCAGCGTGGTGGTCGACGAACTCGGCGGCATCGAAAGCTATGCCCACGTGCACCACCTGGTGTCGAATGTCAGCGGTCGTCTGCGCGACGGAATCAGCCTGTGGTCCTTGCTGCGCGCGCTGTTTCCGGGCGGCACCATCACCGGTTGCCCGAAGGTGCGCTGCATGCAGATCATTGCCGAGTTGGAGCCGCAGGGACGTGGTGCCTACACCGGCGCACTCGGCTACATCGGCGATGACGGTTCGCTGGATCTCAACATCCTGATCCGCACGATCTCGGTGCAGCGCGAGCGCCTGCTGTTGCGCGCCGGCGCCGGCATCGTTGCCGACTCGATCGCCAGTCGCGAACTCAAGGAGACGCGCGCCAAGGCACTGGGCATGCTGCGGGCGCTGGAGACGGGCCGGTGAGCGGCGGTCGGCTGCAGGACGATCGCGGCCTGCACTACGGCGATGGCTTGTTCGAGACCATCCGCTTCAGTGGCGCGTGCGCGCCGCTGTGGGACTGGCATATGCAGCGACTGCTGCTGGGCTGCGCGCGCCTGGGCCTGCCTGCACCTGATCCTGCTGTCGTGTTGCGACGCGCCCGACGCCTGGCCGGTACCCATCCGCAGTCGGTGATCAAGCTGATCCTGAGCGCCGGGAGCGGGCCGCGCGGTTATGCTCGGCCGTTGCCGCTGCGCCCGCGCATGCTGGCCTTTGCTTCGCCGTTCGTGGAGTCTGTGCCGCGGCTGCTGCATCTGCGCTGGTGCCAGATGCGCCTGGCACTGCAGCCGGCACTGGCCGGCATCAAGCACCTGAACCGGCTGGAGCAGGTGCTGGCGCGGGCCGAGTGGTCGGACACGAGCTTCGATGAGGGATTGATGCTGGATACAGGTGAACACGTCATCGCCGCCACGGCGGCCAATCTCTTCGTGCGCAAGGACGGTCGCTGGCTGACGCCGCCAGTTGACGCCTGTGGCATTGCCGGAGTCGGGCGACGCTGGCTGATCAACGCGGTCAGCGCCATCGAGGCGCCGCTCGACGTTGCCGCCGTGGAGACGGCGCAGGCCTGCGTGTTGACCAATGCGCTGCACGGGCCACGCCAGATCGGGCAACTGGCCCGGCGGAGCTGGGACGTCGATCGCCAGGTGCAGTCTTTGCAGGACCGCTGGCGCACGCTGTTCTCGGACGGGCATCCGCGATGAAGCGCGCGCAACCCTCGGCCCTGTTCGGACGCGTGCGCTGGGTGCTGCTGCTGGCGTGCGTTGCCGGCGCATTGTCGGCGGCGGCGTGGATCGGCTGGCGCGAATACCATCGCTTCGAGTCGCAGCCGCTCGGCGGCATCGACCAGGTGGTCGAGTTCAGTCGCGGCATGCGCCTCAAGGATCTGGCCGCGCGGCTGGACGGGCAGGGCATCAGCCATGCGCACTACTGGCAATGGCGACTGCTGGCTGAGCGCATGGGCGTCGCGCAGAAGCTCAAGGCCGGCGAATACCGGATCGAAGCCAACACCACGCCGCGCGATCTGCTGCAGGCCATCGCCGACGGTCGCGTCATCCAGTACCGGATCACCATCCTCGAAGGTTCGCGTTTTCGCGATCTGCGCATCGCGTTGGCTGGCGTCGAACAGCTGACGCCGACCATCGGCGGCTTGTCCGACACCGACGTGCTGGCCAGGATTGGCGCCACCGAGACCCATCCGGAAGGCCTGTTCCTGCCGGACACCTATTTCTTCCCGCGCGGCTTCAGCGATGTCGAGTTGCTCAAGCGCGCCTACTGGGCGCAGAAAAAACTGCTGGAGCAACTGTGGGAAAAACGCGCCCCGGACTTGCCGCTGGCAGATTCCTACCAGGCGCTGATCCTCGCCTCGGTGGTTGAAAAGGAGACCGGCCGCGCCGCTGAACGACCCGAGATCGCCGGCGTGTTCGTCAACCGCTTGCGTCTGGGCTGGCGGCTGCAAACCGATCCAACGGTGATCTATGGCCTCGGCGATGCCTTCTGACGGCAACCTGCGCCGGATCGACCTGGAAGCCGACACGCCGTACAACACCTACACCCGCTTCGGCCTGCCACCGACACCGATCGCATTGCCCGGCCGCGCCGCGATCGAAGCCGCGCTCAAGCCGGCCGCGACCGAGGCGATGTATTTCGTCGCCCGGGGCAATGGCACCCATGTGTTCTCGCGCACGCTGGACGAGCACAATGCGGCGGTGCGGCGGTTTCAGTTGGGGCAGGAGTGAGGTTTCCGCCTTGCGCAGCAAGGGCATCGCGCGCGAGCGCGCTTCTGCAATTCCTGCGTGGATACTCGGCACCTTTGGGCACGCTCGCGCCTATGCCTTTCACACCGACAACCAACAACCCAAAAGCATGCCCACGCCGACTCCCGCAAACCCTCCTCCCCTGGCACGCCGCCGCCTGGCAGCGCCTGGCCGCCGGCGCCGAGCGCGGGCAGATCGCGCATGCCTTGCTGATCCACGGCGAGGGCGGCCTGCACAAGCTGCAACTGGGACGCCAGATCGCCCAGGGACTGCTCTGCGAAAGACCGGTCGCGGCGCGCGCCTGCGGCGACTGTCGCGGCTGCCTGTTGTTCCTGTCGGGCAATCATCCGGACTGGGTCGAGGTGTTCCCGGTGGATTCGGCGGTGATCAAGATCGACCAGATTCGCGAGTTGTCGGCGCGCCTGTCGATGCGCCCGCAGATCGCCAGCCGCCAGGTGGCGCTGCTGTGGCCGGCGGAACAGATGAATGCGGCATCCGCCAATGCGCTTTTGAAGACGCTGGAAGAACCGTCGGCGGACACCCATCTGTTGCTGCTCGCCGATCGCATCGGGCGGCTGCCGGCGACCATCCGCAGTCGCTGCCAGCGCCTGCCGCTGGTGGCGCACGATGATGATGCGACCGTCGGCACCGTTGCTGCGCTGGCCGGCGTCGAACAGCCGCGGGCGCGCGCTGCGCTGGCGCTGGCCGGCTTTGATCCGGAACTGGCGCTGGAGAATCTGCGCCCGGAGGTGTGGTCGGCGCTGGCAACGTTGACCCAGCGACTGATCGACGTGGCCTCGGGGAAGCTCGATTCGGGCACCCTGGCGGTCAATCCCAAGGGCGAAGGCGCCATCCTGCTGCAGCGCTGGTCGCGCCTGCTCGCGCTTGCGGTGCGCGGCGAGCGACTGGGCAGCGCACCCTTCGATGCCTGGGTCGACTTGACTTCGCGTTTGGAAATGTCGACCCTCTTGCCGCTGGCGACGCAACTGGAACGCGCGCGCGGCATGGCGGGCAGCGGCGTACGCGAAGATTTGCTGCTATACGATCTGGCAGCGCGCTGGTCGCAGGCGTTCAACCACGGGGAGCGTAGACGCGGAGCATGAGTACCGGACCGGGAATTCCGCGCCAGGGCATCTTGTCGCTGGCCATCAAGGACAAGGGCGCGCTGTACCACGCCTACATGCCGTTTCTCAAAGGCGGCGGCATTTTCGTGCCGACGCAGAAGCGCTACAGCATCGGCGATGAAGTGTTCATCCTGCTGACGCTGATGGAAGAGAAGGACCGCATGCCGGTAGCCGGCAAGGTGGTCTGGATCACTCCGATCGGCGCCCAGGGCAATCGGACGGCAGGCATCGGCGTGCAGTTCGGCGAAAGTTCGGACGGTGACGCGGTCAAGACCAAGATCGAGTCGATGCTCGCCGGTACGCTGGGTTCGGAGCGCCCGACGCATACGATGTAGGCAGGGATGACTGCCAGCGGGTCAGGCGCTGCGCAACAGCAATAGTTTGCGCCGTGTTCGGGCGTCGGCCTTCGGCGTGGCTGTGGCGGCGCGCATGAAGCCTATACTGAAGTGACTGCGCATCGGGGCCGAAGCGACTGTGAGTGAACCTGCCGCCATCAACGAGTCCGAGGTGCTGGTACGCACCAGCGGCGATCAGCGTGTTCCGGAACGCCTGTACGAACAGCTGCTCGAGAGTTCCAGCAACCTGGTCCTGGTCGAATCCCCGTTTCCGGCGGAACTGATCGAGAACATGCGCCTGATGGCGCAGCGTCGCGGGCATTCGATCTACGCGTGGAATGCCGAAACCGGTCTGGCCAGTCTGCGCGAGCACGGCATCACGGTAGCCGGCAGCAAGCGCTTGTCCGAAGCGCTGCGCTTCGTGCTGCAGTCGGGCCATTTTGGCGTGTACGTTTTTCCGGCCGATCGCAGTGAGTTCACTCCACAGGTACTGGCGCTGATGCGGCAGATCGCGCGCGTGAAAGAAGGCGGCGACAAGCGCGTGGTGGTGCTCGGGCCGGCGCTCGACATGCCTGCTCCGCTGGAGCGATTGGCGCAGATCATCAAACATCGGCACGGGCCCTCCGAGCGCCTGCGCCTGCGCGACGGGCGATGGATACGCGGATGAGCGAGCAAAGCAAGGCCAGTGGCAATGCCGGTGTTCTGATTGTTGCCGGCAACCGGGAAGATCGCCGGGTCCTCTTCGATTCCTTCGACGGCGCCGATTTCGAGGCGATCTACACCGCGCGCGACGTGCCGCAGGCGCATGCCCTGCTGGCGCAGGATCCCGAGCTGGCGTTGATTTTCGTCGAGTTCGTCGAGCCGTATGCCGAGGCCGAGGGCTTGTGCCGGCTGCTTGCCGGGCACCCGCGCTGGCGCCTGGTGCCGCGCATCGGTGTCATGCCCGCCGGCGCCTTGCCTCCGGGCAGTCCGGGCGGGCCGAATGCACCGGTCGCGGTATGGATACGCAGTCCGGTCAGCGCGGCCGAAGCCCTGCGCCAGGCGCGCGAGTTGATGGCGCCTGCGGTCAGTGCGTCGGCGGCGAGCAGTCAGGGTGAATGGATCGAAAATCTCGATGTTCCGGCGGTCATCATCGACGTGCGCGCCGACCGCGTGCGCAGCGCCAATCGACGCGCGATGAAACTGCTGCGCTGTGACGCCGAAGCCCTGAGTTCAGCGTCGGCACTGACCTTGATCGGCACGCTGCCGCCGGTTCGTGAAGAGGGACTCGGCCTTGGCGAAGCACGTATCGACGCGCATGGCGATCCGCGGCTGGTGGGCCTGGCGGCGATCGGTTGCGGCGGCGCCGACGGCCGCCTGGTGCTGCTGACCGCCGGCGCACAGGCCGAGTCGCCGTTGGAAATGCTGGCCGGGCTGGCCCGCACCGGTCTCGACCTGCAAGGCGTGCAGCCGGTGCTGAAGCGGTTGATCGCCGACTATGGTCTCGATTTTTTCTACGTCTGCGTCGAGCGCGGCGGCACCGATGCCGAACCTCAGGTGCTCGCGGCTTTTCCGCGCACCGCGGCGGGCACCGTGCATCCGATCTGGCAGACCGAGTTGTATCGACGGGTCCTGGCAGGTGCCGAGTACAGTGCGGCCGAAGATGCCGCCAACCGCCTCGGCGAGCCCTTCTTCAAGCAGTTGCGCCTGAACAGCGTGCTCGCGCTGCCGCTGTATGGCGAGGGCCAGCGCGCCCTGGGTGCGCTGATGGCCGGCGGGCGCAAGCCGCAGTCGCGCGCTCCGGAGTTGCTCAGCGTGCTGCGCATGGTCGGTTCGCACCTGGCGCTGCAGGCGCTGGTTGCGCGTTATCGATCCGACAGCCGTTTCCAGGGTCTGCACGATTCGCTGACCCGGTTGCCCAATCGCCTGTTGTTCAACGATCGACTGCAATCGGCGATCGCCGAAGCCGGACGCAGCGGCGAGCAGTTTGCCGTGCTGTTCGTCGATCTGGATCGTTTCAAGACCATCAACGACAGCCTTGGCCACGCGACCGGCGATCAGGTGCTGAGTTCGGTCGCCAAGCGCCTGCGTGCCAGTGTGCGCGCCTCGGACACGGTGTCGCGCTACGCCGGCGACGAGTTCACCCTGATCCTGCGCCACATCATCCACCGCGACGACGTCACCCGCATTGCCGACAAGATCGTCAAGGTGCTGGAGACGCCGCTGACGCTGACCGATGGGCGCGAGTTGCAGATCACCGCCAGCCTGGGCATCTGCTTCTATCCGGACGACGGCAAGGACGGCGAAACGCTGCTCAAGCACGCCGACGTCGCCATGTACAACGCCAAGGGCATGGGCCGCAACACCTACCAGGTCTATGTGGCGGTGCCGGAAGAGTCGCATCGACAGCGCCTCGATCTGGAAGCCAAGTTGCGCGTCGCCGAGCGCAACAACGAACTGCGCTCGTACTACCAGCCGCAGGTCGACGCGCAAACCGAAGACATCATCGGCATGGAAGCCCTGATCCGTTGGGAGCATCCTGAGCTCGGCCTGATCAGTCCGGGATTCTTCATCCCGCTGGCCGAGGACACCGGTCTGATCGTCCCGATCGGCGAGTGGATCCTGCGTACCGCCTGCGCCGACGCCAAGCGCTGGCTCGACAAGTTCAAGATTCCGCTGCGCGTCGGCGTCAACCTGTCGGCACTGCAGTTGCGCCAGACCAATCTGGTGGAGGTCGTCGAACGGGCGCTGCGCGACACCGGCCTGCCGGGCGACAATCTCGACCTGGAAGTGACCGAGAGCATGAACATCAAGGACACTCCGAACCTGATGGATGTGCTCGGACAGTTGCGCGGACTCGGTTGCCATATCGCCATCGACGATTTCGGCACCGGCCAGTCCTCGCTCGACTACATCAAGCGCTTCCCCGCCGACCGCATCAAGATCGACCAGACCTTCGTGCGCAACATCGGCGTCGATCCGGCCGACGAGGCGATCGTGCGCGCCACCATCAACATGGCGCGCAACATGGACCGCCACGTCGTCGCCGAGGGCGTCGAGACCGAGGATCACCTGCGCTTCCTGCGCGAATACGGCTGCCAGGAATTGCAGGGCTATCTGTTCTCCCGGCCGCTGCCGGCGGCCGTGTTCGAGAACATGCTCAGCGAACGCGCGCGTCTTCTCGCTGAAATTGCGGACGAATGAAGGGCATTTTTGTCCGCAAAGTACGCAAAGGACGCAAAGGAAAGCAAGACGGGGCTTGCGCCCACATCGTGCAGCACGGCGCGCGCGAGGTGGCGCATGAGGCTTTCCCGAGTCGCCAGCGCATTCTGTTGAAGCAGCAACTCCACGCCCCCCGCGCCACAAATGGCTCTGGCTTTCCTTTGCGTCCTTTGCGTCCTTTGCGGACAAATGCGCCTTGTCGCGGTGGGAACCCGCAATGAGCGTTGAACTTTCTGCGCGCAGGCCGGTCCATATCCGCGATCATCGGAATACGAGGACGTCGGACTCATGGGTTTGAATTTGCGCTGGTCCGCGCCAACGACGCGGGGAACGCCTCCGGCCCCAAGGCCGGCGGCGACAGTCACGGGGGTGGTGGTGGAAGAGGCGGCAATCGATGCGGCGCTGGTGGAGCGCGTGCAGGCGGGCGATCGGCTTGCCTTCGACCTGCTCGTGCGCAAGTACCAGCATCGCATCGTGGCACTGATCCAGCGCTTTGTGCCGGACTGGCATGAGGCGCAGGACGTCGCGCAGGAGGCCTTCATCAAGGCATTCCGGGCGTTGCCGCAGTTCCGTGGCGACAGCGCGTTCTACACCTGGCTGTACAAGATCTCGGTGAACACGGCGAAGAACTTCCTGGTGTCGCAATCGCGCCGCCCGCCGATGGACGACGTGCTGATGGATGACGCCGCCAACCACGCCGACGGCCGCATGCATGAAAGCGCCACGCCCGAGAACGAGTTCCTGCGCGAGGAAGTCGAGCGCACCGTGTTGTCGGCGGTCGCCGATCTGCCCGAGGAAATCCGCACGGCGCTGACCTTGCGCGAGATCGACGGCCTGAGTTACGAAGAGATTGCACAAATCATGAACTGTCCGATCGGAACCGTGCGCTCGCGCATCTTCCGCGGACGCGATGCGGTGGATCGTCGGATCCGCCCGTTGGTGGAGGGCTAGGAACTATGAGCGAAGATATCCGGGAACAACTGTCAGCGCTGATGGATGGCGAACTCGGGCGCGATGAACGCGCTTTTCTGTTGCGTCGCCTCGAACACGATGCCGAACTGCGCTCGCTGTGGTCGAGCATGCATCTGATGCGCGATGTGATTACCCATCGGCCGGGTGGCGCGCCGCTGAATCTGGCGGATCGGGTGATGCAGTCGCTGGCCGAGGAAGACCGGCAGATCGCGCCACTGTCGAAGTCGACCAGTCGCAGTTGGCGTCCCTGGTTGGGTGCGGCTCTGGCTGCATCGGTAGCCATGGTCGCGGTGTTCGCGGTGGCGCCCGACGCCAGCTTCGACAGCAGCGCCGGCTACACCGAAGTGACGCCCGCGCCACGCGCGGCGCTGCCGCTCGGCGTGCCGGGCCCGATTGCCCCGAGCTTGAGCAACCTGGGTGTGGGCGTGCAGCCGGTTGCGGGTGAGCGCAGCACGATCATCAGCGGCGTGCCCACGCCGATCACTGCCGAACAGATGCTGTTGATGCGCCATGGCCAGATGGTCGATGGCGCCTGGTGGGTGGGCGGAACCCAGCCGGTGTATGCGCGGCCGGATCAGCGTCTGCTGCTGCCGGTGTCCGCCACGGGCAGCGATCGGCCCTGAACATGCGCGCCTTGGCATGCCTGCTGGGGCTGCTGCTGGCCGCGGTGGCAGGCGCGCAGAGCCCGAGCCCGGCCGATGGCTGGCGCACCTGGGCCCTGCGCATGGACAAGGCGCAGCGCTCGTTGAACTACGATGCCACGCTGGTCATCGACGCCGGAAACGGCGATTGGGAACTGGTGGAGCTGTCGCAACGCGTCGGTCCGGGTGGCCCGGAGCAACAGTGGCTGGGCATGAACGGGGCAGGGCGGCGTCAGGTGCGCACGGCGCAGGGCGTTTCGCTGCTCGGCCCGGAAGGCGACCAGCGCATCGGCCAGGGGCCGCAGTTGCGCGCCGGCCCACTGCTGGCCGACCTCGACAAGTACTACCGTGTCGACATCGACCCGCGCGATCGCGTCGCCGGTCGGCGTGCATTGCGCATGAGCCTGCAGCCGCTGAGCGCCGATCGTTACGGCTTGCGTCTGTGGATCGATGCCGACACCGGACTGCCCTTGCGCAGCGAGCGCATCGATGTCGATCAGCAGATCCTCGAGCGCCGCATGGTGACGCGACTGGTGGTGCACGGTTTTGCCGGAGCCTCGGCGACCCCGGCACCCGTTGTGCTGGACGAGACTGGCTGGACCTTGCCCGGTGGCTTCCATCTGGTGGGTTCGGCACTGACCGTGCCCGGCATCGCTGGCGCGCGCCAGTGGGTGATTTCCGATGGTGTCGCCTGGATTTCGGTGTACCAGATGCGCTTGCCGCAAGGCGTCACCATCGACAGCAAGGGTTGGCGTCAGGGTGCCCTGAGCCAGGTGACGCTGCGTTCGGGCGAAGACTGGTTCTACGTCCTCGGCGACTTGCCGCCGCAGACTCTGGTGCTGCATGGGTGAGGCCGCGCTGGCCGCCGGACAGTGACCGGTGCTCCGGGCAAAATGGCAGACCAGGGCCTGGACGTGGTCTAATCGCGGGTTTCCCCCAAGCCGGCTGGTTGTCCGGTGCAGTGCACTCCAGTCAAGCGACAGCTGCTGGCGGGCACTCCACCAGTGCGCAACCCGCGAAGCGCGTGAGTCATCAACCTGGAAACCTCGTTGAACCACATACGTAATTTCTCGATCATCGCGCACGTCGATCACGGCAAGTCGACGCTGGCCGATCGCTTCATCCAGATCTGCGGCGGCCTGCAGGACCGCGAGATGGAAGCGCAAGTGCTGGACAGCAATCCGATCGAGCGCGAGCGTGGCATCACGATCAAGGCGCAGTCGGTGTCGTTGCCTTACCTGAGCGACGATGGCAACACCTACGAACTGAATTTCATCGATACCCCGGGGCACGTCGACTTCTCCTATGAAGTCTCGCGCTCGCTGGCGGCCTGCGAAGGCGCGCTGCTGGTGGTGGATGCGGCGCAGGGTGTCGAGGCGCAGAGCGTCGCCAACTGCTACACGGCGGTCGAGCAGGGCCTGGAAGTGGTGCCGGTGCTGAACAAGGTCGATCTGCCGTCGGCCGAGCCGGACCGCGTGCGCCAGGAGATCGAGGACGTCATCGGCATCGACGCCACCGACGCGCTCGAAATCAGCGCCAAGACCGGCCTCAATGTGCGCGCGGTGCTGGAAGCGATCATCAAGCGCATTCCGCCGCCGAAGCAGCCGGAGGACAAGACGCTCAAGGCGCTGATCATCGATTCCTGGTTCGACAACTACCTCGGCGTGATTTCGCTGGTGCGCGTGATGCAGGGCGAGATCAACGTCGGCGACAAGATTCTGGTGATGTCCACCGGACGCACCTGGTATGTCGAGCAGGTCGGCGTGTTCACGCCCAAGCGCCTGCAACGACAGAAGCTCAGCTGCGGCCAGGTCGGCTTTGTCTGTGCGGCGATCAAGGAAGTCCACGGCGCCCCGGTCGGCGACACCCTGACCAACGCCAGCAAGCCGGCGACCGAGCCACTGCCGGGCTTCCAGACGATCAAGCCGCGCGTGTTCGCCGGCCTGTTCCCGACCGAGGCCGACGACTACACGGCGCTGCGCGAGGCGCTGGAAAAGCTCAAGTTGAACGACTCGGCGATGCAGTTCGAGCCCGAATCCTCCGAAGCCATGGGTTTTGGCTTTCGCTGCGGCTTCCTTGGCCTGTTGCACATGGAGATCGTGCAGGAGCGCCTGGAGCGCGAATACGATCTGGACCTGATCACCACCGCGCCGACGGTGATCTACCAGGTGCTGAAGAAGAACGGTACGGTCGTCGAAATCGACAACCCGGCCAAGTTGCCTTCGGCCAGCGAAGTTGAAGAAATCCGCGAGCCGATCATCATCGCCAACATCCTGGTGCCACCGGATTACGTCGGGCCGGTGATCACGCTGTGCGAAGAAAAACGCGGACGCCAGAAGAATCTGAATTATCTGGGCACCCAGGTGCAGATCACCTACGAGATGCCGCTGGCCGAAGTGGTGCTGGATTTCTTCGACCGGCTGAAATCGGCCAGCCGTGGCTACGCTTCCTTCGATTACCAGCTGGATCGCTTCGAGGCCGGCCCGTTCGTTCGCCTGGATATCCTGATCAATGGCGATTGCGTCGACGCGCTGTCGCTGATCGTGCACCGCGCGCAGGCCGATCGCAAAGGGCGCGACCTGGCCGAGCGCATGCGCGAACTGATCCCGCGGCAGATGTTCGATGTCGCCATCCAGGCCGCCATCGGCGCCCAGATCATCGCGCGCTCCACGGTCAAGGCGATGCGCAAGAACGTGCTTGCCAAGTGCTACGGCGGCGACGTCTCGCGCAAGCGCAAGTTGCTCGACAAGCAGAAAGCCGGCAAGAAGCGCATGAAACAGGTCGGCCGCGTGGAGATCCCGCAGGAAGCTTTCCTGGCGGTGCTGCAGGTGAGCGAGAAGTGAGGATGCCCGTGGCGGATCGGCGGCGGAGTAGCAGGAGCGGTTGTCCGCAAAGGACGCAAAGAACGCAAAGGAAACCGGATCAGTTGATTTTCTTTGCGTTCTTTGCGTCCTTTGTGGACAAGAAAACAAGCTGCATCAATGCATTGTGGCCGCATTGCGACACCGGCCTGCAGGGACAGGACAGGACTATGGATTTCGCGTTGATATTGGTAGTGCTGACGGGTTTGACCGGCTTTGTCTGGTTGGTCGACGCCTTGTTCTTCCAGAAGCGCCGGCTGGCTTTGCAGGGGTCGAACTTCGGCACCGCCGGGGCGCAGCAGGCCGCCGCCGCGCCGGCCGCGCGCGATCCGGTGATCGTCGAGTACAGCAAGTCGTTCTTCCCGGTGATCCTGGCGGTGCTGCTGATCCGCTCCTTCCTGGTCGAGCCGTTCACCATTCCGTCGAGTTCGATGGTGCCGACCCTGCTGATCGGCGATTTCATCCTGGTCAACAAGTACGCCTACGGCGTGCGCCTGCCGGTCGCGCATACAAAGATTATCGATGTGGGCACGCCGCAGCGCGGCGACGTCGTGGTCTTCCGGCCGCCAGCGCACCCGGAAAAGAACTACGTCAAACGCCTCGTCGGGCTGCCGGGCGACAAGATCAGTTATGTGAACGATACCTTGTACATCAATGGCATACCGATGCAGCAGACGCCAGTCGGGCGGTATTTTGGCGAAGGCAGCAACAGCGAGTCCACCGGCGGCGATCTGCGTACCGAAGCGCTGATGGATGTCGAGCACCAGATGCTGCTGCGTGGCGGGCGTGGCCTGCTTCCGGGTGGAACCTGGGAGATTCCGCCCGGCCACTACTTTATGATGGGCGACAACCGCGACAACAGCGAAGACAGTCGCGCCTGGGGCTTTGTCCCCGAAGAGAATCTGGTTGGGCGTGCGTTCTTTGTCTGGATGCACTGGGACTGGAAAATCCGGGGCTTCGTGTCCTGGGACCGTATCGGCATGAAACTGGGGTGAGCTTATGCGAATGCTAACGAGCCAACGCGGTATTACCCTGATCGGGTTCCTGATCGTCCTGGCACTGGCCGGTTTCTTCTTTCTGATCGGCGCCAAGCTGTTGCCGATGTACACCGAGTTCATGGCAGTGAAGGCGGCCATGCTGCAGGTGCAGAACACGCCGGGTTCGGCGCGCCTGACGCCCGAGCAGGTCTGGAAGATTCTCGATCGCACCTTCTACACCAGCTACGTCGACAGCGTGCAGCGCACCGACATGCAACTGGTGCGGCAGAACGGCTACTTCCTGCGCATCGCCTACGAAGTACGCAAGCCGCTGGTCTACAACCTGGACGTGGTCGCCAAGTTCGATCATTCGGTTGAGCTCGGCCGAACCGACGCCGAGTAGTGACGCCCGACGGAAACCCGCTGCAACGGTTTGGGGTCAGTTTCAGCGATCCGGCCCTGCTGGATCGCGCCCTGACCCATCGCAGCGCGGGACAAGCCAACTACGAGCGTCTTGAGTTCCTGGGCGACGCATTGATCAACGCGGTTGTCAGCATTGAACTCTATGCGCGCTATCCGCGTGCGCCGGAGGGCGATCTGACGCGCTTGCGCGCTTCGCTGATCCGCGAGTCCAGCCTCGCCGAACTGGCTCGTCGCATCGATCTGTCCGACTACCTGCGCATGGGCGGCGGCGAACTGAAGAGCGGCGGCTATCGGCGCGAATCGATACTGGCCGACACGCTCGAGGCGCTGGTCGCGGCGGTCTATCTGGACGGCGGCTGGGACAGTTGCCAGAAACTGGTTCGGGATCTGTTTGCCGACGCCTTCGACGCGGTCGACCTGTCCGCATCCAAGGACGCCAAGACCCGCCTGCAGGAGTGGTTGCAGGGTCGCGGGCTGCCCTTGCCGGAGTACCTGCTGGTCGACACCATCGGCAAGGACCACGACAAGACCTTTCGCGTCGCCTGTCGCATTGCCGATGCGCAATTGATGGCCGAGGCGGAAGGACGCAGCCGCAAATCCGCCGAACAAGCCGCCGCAACCGCGGTACTGGCCCGAATTGATGAGGGATCGACGGTCCGCGTCGTCCCGGAAGGACTGTAACCGTGACCGCAATCACTCCGTTCCACGCCGGCTACGCAGCTTTGGTGGGTCGACCCAATGTCGGCAAATCGAGTTTGCTGAACGCCTTCGTCGGTGCCCATCTGGGCGCCGTCTCGGCCAAGCCACACACCACGCGCCAGCGTCTGCTCGGCGTGCGCACCTTCGACCATGCGCAGATCGCTTTCGTCGACACGCCGGGCATCCAGCGCCGACGTCCCACCGCCGTGCACAAGGCGATGGACCGCGCCGTCGATCAGGCGGTTGCCAGTGTCGATCTGATCGCGTTGGTGATCGAGGCCGGCAGCTGGAAAGCGGGAGACAGCGCGGCGTTGACCCACGCCCAGGAAACCGGGCTGCCGATCGCGTTGATCATCAACAAGATCGATCTGATCAAGGACAAGCAGCAGTTGCTGCCGTTCATCGACCGCAGCAGCAAGCGCCACGATTTTGTCGCCATCCTGCTGGTCGGCGCGCGGCGCGAACTCGGCACCGAGGAGGCCTGCAAGCGCCTCGCTGCGCTGCTGCCGGAGCGCGAGGCGATGTTCGATCCGGACACGCTGACCGATCGCAGCGAGCGCCAGCTGGCGTCGGAAATGGTGCGCGAGCAACTGATGCGCCAGCTGGGCGAGGAAGTGCCCTATGCCTGCGGCGTCGAGATCGAGGCGTTCACCCACGACGGCCCGATTCGCCGCATCGCTGCCACCATCTGGGTCGAGCGCGAGGGGCAGAAAGCCATCGTCATCGGCGAGGGCGGCGAGCGCCTGAAGCAGATCGGCATGGCGGCGCGCCAGGAGATGGAGAAGCTGTTCGACGGCCAGGTGTATGTCGAGCTCTGGGTCAAGGTGCGCGCCGACTGGAGCGATGACGAGCGCGTGCTCAAGCAGATGGGATTCGAGTGACGTCGAGCCCTGCAGGTCACGTTGGCCGAAAAGCGCGGCCGACGTGACCTGCGTATACGGCAGCAAACGTAGGATGGGGTGAGCTTGCGAACCGCATCGGCTCTTGTGATCGAGTGCCCTTGATGCGGTTCGCTGCGCTCACCACATCCTACCCAGCGTCCTGGCCCGGGATCCTGAAACTCGTCGCGGCCTGATCATGCGCATCCAGGACCAACCAGCCTTCGTACTGCATCGCCGGCAATATTCCGAGACCAGCCTGCTGATCGAAGCGTTCACGCCCGATCTGGGCCGCGTAGGGCTGATCGCCCGTGGTGCACGCGGATCCAAGAGCGCGCTGCCGGCCTTGTTGCAGCCGTTTCAGGAACTGCGACTGGATCTTTTCGGCAGCGGTGACTTGCTGCGCCTGACGCGCGCCGACGCGGCGGCGCCCGCCTTGCCTCTGCGCTCCGAGCGCACGCTGGCCGGCCTTTACTGCAACGAACTGATGGTGCGCCTAGTGCCGCGAGCCGATGCCCACCCGCAGTTGTACACGCGTTATCGCGGCGCCCTGGTGGAACTGGTCGAGACGACTGCGCTGGCCTGGGCGCTGCGCTGCTTCGAGCGCGATCTCATGGGGGCGCTGGGTTATGCCAATGACTTCTGCAGCGACGCCGACGGCAACGCTCTGGATGCGAACGGCCGCTATCGTTTTCAGCCCGAGCATGGCTTCGTGGCCGTCGCCGATGACGGCGCCGGCTACCGCGGCAGCGCCCTGCTGGCGATGGCCGGCAGCAGCGAACCCCTGCCCGAACAGCTGCGCGAACTGCGACGGCTGTTTCGCGAATTGATCAGCCAGCACCTGCGTGGCGAGCCGCTGCAGTCGTGGGGGCTGATGGCGGGCTTGAATCGCTGAGCAGAAGACCTCTTCGCGACCGTCGGCGCCCACCGAGGCTGTCCCGATGCGGCAGCAGCGCTGGGCGTCGCGCGTAATCGAAGGTGCGCACTGGTGCAGCTCAAGGACGCGCGTGCCCGGCCAGATGCTCCAGTGTTTCGTGCACACAGCGCTGGAACGCCTGCAGCAGCACAGCCTCCGCGCCTTGACCGGCGCGCAAAGTCGATTCCAGCGTCGCGCTGAGCTCGCCCAGCCGTGGACACCCGGTCAAGGCGCACGCCGCGCGCAAGCGATGCAGCGGTTCCAGCACCGCTGCCGGGGGCGGACGCAAATCGAGCTGTGCACGCCATTGAGCACCCGCAGTCAATTCGTCGCGCAGCATCGTGCGCAGTGCGGTCAGGGCTTCGCTACGGCCGCCAAATTTCTTCAACGCCGCGCTGTCGTCGAGCAGTGGCGTCTCACTCCAGCTCGCTCCGGACGGTACGCTCGCGGCCGCGCCAGTGGGCTGCTCGCGGTCCCCGGTCAGCCACTCGAACAGTTGATCGACATCGATCGGCTTGCGCAGTTGCGCCACGCCCCGGGGTAACTCGTCGACAGTCAGCGCATCGCCCGAGGTCACCAGGCAGCGCATCGATACCGGCCATGTGGCGGTTTGCGTGCGGCCGCGCAACCATTGAACGCCGTCGCCATCGGGCAGGCGCCGATCGGCCAGCAGGCAGTCGTAGCCGTGCAGCGCAAGACAGGCTTCCGCTTGCGCGAGGCTGCGGGCCTGATCGACATTCCAGCCGTGCGCGCTGATCAGATCGACCAGAAAGGTGGCGGCGATCGGGTCGTCGTCGATTACCAGGCAGCGGCGCATGGGCTCGATTGTTCTTGCTGATCGTGACCTTCGCCAGTATCCGGGCTAGATTGTCGGGTTGCCACTGGCAGACAAGTCAATCTGGGGGACGAGTTGGAGCTATTGATCGAAGATCTGGCGCAGGATGGCCGCGGCGTGGCGCGCGCGGGCAACAAGGCGGTGTTTGTCGACGGTGCGCTGCCCGGCGAGCGCGTGCTTGCGCGACTGATCAAGCGCCATCGGCAGTACGACGACGCGGCGGCCGAAGCGATCCTGGAGCGCAGCCCGGATCGGATCGAGCCGCATTGCGCGCATTTTGCCGCCTGTTCCGGTTGCAGCCTGCAGCATCTCGATCCGGTGCGCCAGATCGAGTTCAAGCAGAAGCAGTTGCTCGACAGCCTCGAGCGTATCGGCAAGGTGCGGCCGCAGCGGGTGCTGCCGGCACTGCAGCGCGAGATCTGGGGCTATCGGCGCAAGGCGCGGCTGTCGGTGCGCTATGTCGAGAAGAAGGGCAAGGCGCTGGTCGGGTTTCGCGAAGCCAACGGGCGCTTTGTGGCCGAAATCGAGCACTGCCCGGTGCTCGACCCGCGGGTCGGGCTGCACCTGGGCAATTTGTCGCGCCTGGTGTCGACGCTGGATGCGCGCGCGGCCATCGCGCAGATCGAAGTGGCCGCCGCCGATCAGGTGGTGCTGGTGTTCCGCAACCTGGTGCCGCTGTCAGCCGCCGACCGCACGCAGCTGCGTCAGTTTGGCGCCGAGCACGGCTTCGTGATCGTGCTGCAGCCGGCGGGCCTGGACAGCCTTGTCGGCCTCGATGGCGGCTCACCGCCGCAGCTCAGCTACGCCATCGACGAGGAGCTCCGGCTCAACTACCTGCCGCTCGACTTCGTGCAGGTCAACGACAGCATCAATCGCTCGATGATCGTGCAGGCGCTGGACCTGCTCGACGTGGGCAGCCATGATCGCGTGCTCGATCTGTATTGCGGACTGGGCAATTTCACCTTGCCGCTGGCGCGTCGCGCGGCCGAAGTCTTCGGTGTCGAGGGCGATGCCGGGCTGATCGCGCGGGCGCGCGCCAATGCCGTCCAGGCGGGCCTGAGCAACATCGAATATGCCGTCGCCGACCTGACGCTGGATCATTCGAAGGCCGACTGGAGCCGCGCGCGCTATTCGCGAATGCTGCTCGATCCGCCGCGTGCGGGCGCCGAGCGCGTGTTCGACTACTTGCCGGGCAGCGATGTCGAACGCATCGTCTACGTGTCCTGCCATCCGGGCACGCTGGCGCGCGACGCCGCGATCCTGGTGCAGCGCAAGGGCTTTGACCTGGTCGCCGCGGGCGTCATGGACATGTTCGCGCACACCGCGCACGTCGAGAGCATGGCGCTGTTCGTCAGGCGTTGACCTTGACCCGCGAGGGCACGGGGCACGGGAAGAGCCGGGCGTAGGACCCTGGCGGGTCAACGTGACTTGAAGGTTTACCGCAAGGACGCAAAGAACGCAAAGTTGAGCAATTCGGGGTTTGGCTTTCCTTTGCGTCTTTTGCGTCCTTTGCGGATCCAAGCTCTTGTCACGTAGCTCCAAACCAACGAGGAACAACCCCGATGGCGGTCGAAATCGAACGCAAATTCCTGCTGGCCAGCGAGGACTGGCGCGCGCAGGTCAGCGAGCGCCAGTATCTGGCGCAGGGCTATCTGGGTGGCACGCGCTGCTCGGTGCGGGTGCGCATCGGCGGTGAGCAAGCGTGGCTGAACATCAAGAGCATGGCGTTGGGCACGACGCGACTGGAGTTCGAGTACGCCATTCCGCTCGATGACGCCAAGGTGATGCTGAAGGAACTGGCCGAAGGTCCGGTGGTGTCGAAAACCCGCCACCATGTCGACATCGGCGCGCATCGATTCGAGATCGACGAGTTCGACGGCGACAACGCCGGGCTGATCGTGGCCGAGGTCGAGCTGACCGATGCCGCCGAGACATTTCCCCGGCCGACCTGGCTGGGTATCGAAGTGACCGAGGATTCGCGCTATTACAACGTCAATCTGGCGCGGAAACCGTTCTGCACCTGGGGGTCCCGATGAGCGCACTGATGGTCGGTTTGGCTGGGCATGAATTGTCCGCGGACGAATGCTTGCTGCTGGCCGACCCTGCCGTGGCCGGGGCGATCCTGTTCACCCGCAATTTCGCCGATCGGACGCAGCTGGCCGCGCTCTGCGCGGCGATCCGGGCGTGCGCGCCGCAAGCGCTGATCGCCGTGGACCAGGAGGGTGGGCGAGTGCAACGGTTCCGCAAGGGCTATACCGAGCTGCCGCCGCTGGCGCGCATCGGGCAGTTGTATGCGCAGCAGCCGGCCGCGGCCCGGCGCGCTACCCGCCTGCATGCCCAGATCATGGCGGTGGAGGTATTGGCGGACGGCGTGGATCTCAGTTTCGCCCCGGTCGCGGATCTGGCGCGCGGCAATCTGGCGATTGGCGACCGCGCCTTCTCCGCCGATCCGCTGGTTTGCGCCGAACTGGCGACGATCTATGCCGATACCATGCAGCGCGCGGGCATGCCCGCCACGCTCAAGCACTTTCCCGGGCACGGCAGCGTGCTCGCCGACACCCACCACGACCGCGCGGTCGACGCGCGCGCGCCGGCCCAGATCTTCGACGAGGACCTGTTGCCGTTCGCCACCGGCGTGCTGGCCGCGGCACGCGCAGTGATGATGGCGCACGTGGAATATCCCCAGGTGACGCCGGATGCCGCTGGCTATTCGCGCTACTGGATCAAGGACGTGCTGTGCGCCGCGCTGGGTTTCGGCGGCATCGTGATTTCCGACGACATCGGCATGGTTGCCGGCGCCGCGCTCGGCGATGTCGGCGCGCGCCTGGCTGCGCATCGCGACGCCGGTTGCGATCTGATCCTGGTCTGCGATCCCAGCCTGGTGCCCACCGCGCTGGTCGCGGCGCGTACGCTTGGCCTGCACAGCAGCACGCGACTGCGCAAATCCCTGCGCGGGCGCCTGCGCGCCCCGTTGCGACGAGAGCGCGAAAGCTCGACTTGGTCGCAGCGCGCCGCTAGGCTTCTGGCTTTGTTGGAGTTGACGAAATGACTGAACTGGATTTCAAGGCAGTATTGGCGCGCTCGGATCTGCTGTTCGACCGTGCGGCGCTGGAAGCGGCGATCGATCGCATGGCAGCCGCCATCAGCGAGCGCCTGCATGGGCAACGCCCGGTTTTCGTGACGGTGCTGACCGGCGGCCTGATCACCGCCGGCATGCTGGCGCCGCGCGTCAGCGTCGACGTCGATCTGGATTTCGACTACGCGCATGCGACCCGTTACCACGGTGGCACCAGCGGCGGCGAGTTGTACTGGAAAGCGCGTCCGCGCAACGATCTGGCCGGGCGCGTGGTGCTGTTCGTCGACGACATCCTCGATGAAGGCCATACGCTGGAAGCGCTGAAGAAATACGCGCTGGAGGCCGGCGCTGCGGCGGTCTACATCGCCGTGCTGGTGCGCAAGGACCACGACCGCTGCGTGCCCGGAATCGAGGCCGATTTCATCGGTCTGACGGTGCCCGACCGCTACGTGTTCGGCTTCGGCATGGACTACGAGGAGCACGGACGCAGTCTGTTCGGCATCTACGCGGCATGAGCGAGGTCCGCATCGCAATCATCGGCGGCACCGGCTTCGGCCGGCTGGCCGAGCTGACCGACGCTCGGCAAGTCGAACTGGAGACCGAATACGGCTGGCCTTCGGCGCCGATCGTGCTGGGTGAGATCGACGGCATTGCCATCGCCTTCCTGGCGCGCCACGGCAATCCGCACCGGATTGCCCCGCATCGGGTCAACTATCGCGCCAATATTGCGGCGCTGAAGCAGTTGGGCGTGACCGAAATCGTGGCGATCAACGCGGTTGGCGGCATCGCCGACTGGGCCGGGGCCGGCGCACTGGCGTTGCCGACCCAGCTGATCGACTACACCGATGGTCGCTTGGGCAGTTTCAGCGATTTCGACGAGCGCGCGGTCGAGCACGTCGATTTTTCCGATCCGTTCACCGAGAGTCTGCGCTTGCGCCTGAAGCAGGCGGCGCTGTCGACCGACGTGGCGGTACACGACGGCGGCGTCATCGCCGTGACCCAGGGGCCGCGCCTGGAGACCCGCGCCGAAATTGCACGCCTGAGCAACGACGGCTGCGATCTGGTCGGCATGACCTCGATGCCCGAGGCCGTTCTGGCACGCGAAGCCGGGCTGGCATACGCCGCCATTGCTGTCGTTGCCAACCCGGCGGCGGGCTGCGCCGGCGACCAGGTGATCGGCATGCACGAGATCGAACAGACGCTGGCGGCGGCGATGGAGCGCGTGCTGCGGCTGGTG
>JADKFD010000021.1 GCA_016717705.1 Rhodanobacteraceae bacterium
GTCACGCTGCAGGGCTTGTTCCAGGGCGATGCCAATCTACTTCAACAACGACGTCGTCGATCTGAAGGCGCTGACACCAATGACGGCAAAGGACCAGGAATTCGAACTGCGTCGTTCCGAAGTGATCCTGATCGGCAAGGGCGTGACCTTCGACTGGCAGGCCGGCTATGACGCCAAGGCCAACAAGTTTCTTGATACCTACGTGCGCTACAAGATGGGTACCGCCTTCCTCCAGGCCGGCCAGTACAAGCAGTTCAACAGCCTGGAAGAACTGACCAGCACGCGCCACAACGACTTCCATTTCCAAGGCGATGGTCACAAACCTGTTTGGTGTGGCCCGCCGTATCGGCGTGTCCTATGGTGTCGAAGAAGCCAGCTACGGCTATTCGTTGGGGATTTTTGGTCGCGAACTGACGCGCAATCTGGCCCATGGCGCCGGCTACGGTGCGCGCGGTTATTACGCGCCGATCAACGACGTTGGCCATTTCCTGCACTTTGGCCTGTCGGCCAACGACTACGACACCGACGCCGACACGCTGCGCCTGCGCGTGCGCCCGGATGCGGATCTGGCGACGGCGCGCCTGGTCGACACCGGCAACATGACCAACACCGATCGTCAGACCACCATCGGCGTCGAGAGTGCGTATGTGAACGGCCCGTTCAAGGTGCAGGCCGAGTACATGCATTCGAGCGTCGATCGCTTTACTGTCAACTCGGCCAGCCAGTCGTCCAAGGACTTCAGCGGCGACAGCTGGTACCTGTACGGCTTGTGGAACATCACCGGCGAGACCTGGACCTACAAGGCGGGTCTGCCGGTCACCCAATATCCGAACGAGCCGGGCAAGGGCATGTGGCAGGTCGGCGTGCGCTATGACAGCACCGACCTCAACGACAATCCAGTGCTCGGTGGCGAAGAACAGAACATCACGCTGGGCGTGAACTGGTACTGGCGCGCCAACTTCAAGTTCATGCTGAACTACGTCATGGTCAGCAGCGAGAAGTACAGCAGCACGCTGCGTACCGACGTCAACGACGACCCGAACATCTTCGAGGCGCGCGCCCAGTTCTATTGGTAAGGCACTCGCCCGGCAATCCGAAGGCAGGTCACGTTGACCCGCAGGGTCTACGCTGTCTGGCTTCCTGGTCACGTAGGGCCCGCTGCGCGGTCAACGGGAACCTACAACAACCGCCAAAAGTCCCAAGGAGCATTTGTGATCAACTCCATCAAGCTTCGCGTCGCCGCTCTCGCGCTGGCCGCCGCCTTCGTTGCACCTGCCCACGCCGCGGACATCACCGGCGCCGGCGCCTCCTTCATCTTTCCGGTGATGACGCGCTGGTCGGCCGACTACAACAAGGCCAATGGCACCCGCGTCAATTACCAGTCCATCGGGTCCGGCGGCGGCATTGCCCAGATCAAGGGCGCGACCGTCGATTTCGGCTCCTCGGATGCACCGTTGCCGCCGGAAGAACTGGCGGCTGCCGGCCTCGGTCAGTTCCCGTCCGCGATCGGCGGCGTGGTGCCGGTGGTCAACATCCCGGGAATCACCGCCGGGCAGGTGCGATTCACCGGCCCGGTTCTGGCTGACATCTTCCTCGGCAAGATCACCCAGTGGAACGATCCGGCGATCGTCGCGATCAACGAAGGCGTGACCCTGCCGGAAACGCGCATCACCGTCGTCCACCGCACGGATGGCTCGGGCACCACCTTCAACTTCGTCAACTACCTGTCCAAGGTCAGCCCGGAATGGCAGACCAAGGTCGGTGAAGGCGTCTCGGTCAAGTGGCCGACGGGCATCGGCGGCAAGGGCAACGAAGGCGTCGCGGCCTATGTGAAGCAGATCAAGGGCGGCGTCGGCTATGTCGAGCTGTCTTATGCGCTGCAGAGCAAGATGTCCTATGTGGCGATGCAGAACAAGGCCGGCAAGTGGGTGCAGCCGGGCGCCGAGAGCTTCCAGGCCGCAGCCGCCAGTGCCGACTGGGCCAGCGCCAAGGACTTCTACCTGATCATGACCGATGCCCCGGGTGACGCCTCCTGGCCGATCGCGGCGACCAACTTCATCCTGATGTACAAGCAGCCCAAGGATGCCGCGCGTTCCAAGGCCGTCACCGATTTCTTCAGCTGGGTCTATGTCAACGGCCGCACGCAGGCTGAAGAACTGCATTACGTGCCGCTGCCGGAGCCGCTGGTCAAGCAGGTGCAGGAATACTGGACGGCCAACTTCAAGTTTTGAGGGCGTTGGGCGGTTTCGACACCGTTCGCCTGGGAAGCGTCCGACGCACCGGGTCGCGGCGGCGGCGAGTTCGCCGGATATCCCGAGGCTTCCCGCGTCCAGCCGGATCCGGCGGTGCCGAACGGGCCCTGGATTGCAGGCGGTTTCGATAAAGCAGGCCCGCGACCGACTCATCAACTGGCAAAGGTGAGCTTGAACGTCGAAACCGCTGAAATCAGCAAGGCCGAATGCGATATCCGCGCCGAACAAGCGCGCGCGCCGATCGCTTTTTCGCCGGACTGGTCGCCAGTGCCGGCTATTTCGTGCTCTTCGCCTTGGCCGGCGCGGCCATTTCCATGTTCTGGGGTGGCCGTGAGGCGATCACGACCTTCGGCTTCGATTTCTTCACCAGCAGCAACTGGGACGTCGGCGCCGGCCAGTTCGGCGCCGCCGTGGCGATCTTCGGCACGCTGGTCTCGGCCACCATCGCGATGCTCATCGCCGTGCCGATCAGCTTCGGCATCGCGCTGTTCCTGACCGAAGTGGCACCGAACTGGCTGCGCGGACCGGTCGCAGCCGCGATCGAACTGCTCGCGGGTATCCCGTCGATCATCTACGGCATGTGGGGCCTGTTCGTGCTGGCGCCTTATCTCGGCGAGCACATCTACCCATGGGTCAACGACAACCTGGGCGAGTTGCCGCTGATCGGTGCGCTGTTCCAGGGCCCGCCGATCGGCATCGGCCTGCTGACCGCCGGCCTGGTGTTGGCGGTGATGGTGATTCCGTTCACCTCGTCGGTGATGCGCGAGGTGTTCCTGACAGTACCGACGCGCTTGAAGGAATCGGCTTACGCACTGGGCTCTACCAAGTGGGAAGTGGCCTGGGACATCGTGTTGCCGTACACGCGCACGGCGGTGATCGGCGGCGTATTTCTCGGTTTGGGACGTGCGCTCGGCGAGACCATGGCGGTCACCTTCGTCATCGGCAATGCCTACAACATCTCGGCATCGCTGCTGGAACCAGGCACCTCGATCGCCTCGTCCATTGCCAACGAATTTGCCGAAGCGGTCGATCCGCTGCACAAATCGGCGCTGCTGGCGCTGGGTTTCGTGCTGTTCGTGATCACCTTCGTGGTGCTGTCGATCTCGCGCCTGATGCTGCGGCAGCTGAAACGGCGCGAGGGCACGGTATGAGCGAGTCGTCCAACCTGCATCGCTGGCGCGCGATCAAGAACCAGATCGCGCTGGTCCTGTCCGGGGCGGCGGCGCTGTTCGGCCTGTTCTGGCTGACCTGGATCCTGTGGACCACGCTGAGCCGCGGCATCGGCGCGATCAACTGGGCGCTGTTCACCCAGATGACGCCGCCACCGAACGAGGAAGGCGGGCTGCTGAATGCCTTCGCCGGCAGCGCGGTGATGTGTTTGATGGCGATCGCGATCGGCGCGCCGATCGGCGTGGCCGCCGGCACTTATCTTGCGGAATACGCGAACTTCCGCAAGATCGGTCACACCATCCGCTTCGTCAACGACATCCTGTTGTCGGCGCCGTCGATTGTGCTCGGCTTGTTCGTCTACACCCTGGTTGTCGCAACCACCGGACAGTTTTCGGCGATCGCGGGATCCATCGCGCTGGCGCTGATCGTGTTGCCGGTGGTGGTGCGCACTACCGACGACATGCTGCGCCTGGTGCCCAGCCAGATGCGCGAAGCAGCGCTGTCACTTGGCGTGCCGCAATGGAAAGTGACGGTACAGATCCTCTATCGCGGCGCCCTCGGCGGCATCGTTACCGGCGTGCTGCTGGCTTTGGCGCGGATCAGCGGCGAGACCGCGCCGCTGCTGTTCACCGCCTTCAGCAGCCAATACTGGAGCCTGGATCTCACCCAACCGATGTCCAACGTGCCGGTTGTCGTGTTCCAGTACGCGGCCAGCCCCTACGAATCCTGGCAACAGCTGGCCTGGGCCGGTGCCTTCATGTTGACCATGTTCGTGCTCGTGCTGGGCATCTGTGCCCGGTTGATACTCCTACGCAATCGGATCGCCAATGAGTGACCTACGCCTCGCCGTAAATGCCGCCGCGCCAGCTACCGGCGAAGCGCTGACGAACAAGCTGGTGGCGCGCAAACTGGGCTTCCGCTATGGCGACACGCAAGCGCTGCGCGACGTCAGCATCGACATCCCCGAACGCCGGGTCACCGCGCTGATCGGGCCGTCCGGCTGCGGCAAGTCGACCCTGCTGCGCGTGTTCAACCGCATCTATGCGATCTATCCCAAGCAGGTCGCCGATGGCGAAGTGCTGCTCGACGGCGAAAACATCCTCGGGCCGAAGTACCCGTTGAGCCGACTGCGCAGCAAGATCGGCATGGTGTTCCAGAAGCCCGTGCCGTTCCCGATGTCGATCTATGAGAACGTGGCGTATGCCATCCGCCATCACGAGAAACTGACCCGGACGCAGATGGACGAGCGCGTAGAGGAAGCTCTGCAGCAGGCTGCACTGTGGACCGAGGTCAAGGACAAGCTCAAGCGCAGTGCGCTGGGTCTGTCCGGCGGTCAACAGCAGCGCCTTTGCATCGCGCGTGCCATCGCACTGCACCCGGAGGTGCTGCTGCTCGACGAGCCCACCTCGGCGCTGGATCCGATCGCCACCGGCAAGATCGAACAGTTGGTGGCCGATCTGAAAGCGCGCTATACCATCGTGATCGTCACCCACAACATGCAGCAGGCGGCGCGCTGTTCCGATTTCACCGCCTTCATGTACCTGGGCGAGTTGATCGAGCACGGCATCACCGAGAAGATGTTCACCAATCCCGGCAAGCAGCAAACCGAGGACTACATCACCGGCCGCTTCGGCTGAGGACGCCATGACCGAGCACTTGCTGAAGAAGTATGACGACGATTTGCAGCGCCTGACCGGCGAGATTCTGCGCATGGGCGATCTGGCCGCCACGCAAATGGCGGCGGCCATCGAAGTGCTGGAACAACGCGACTCGGCCGCGGCGAGATTGGTGATTGCCGAGGATCGGGCCATCGACTCGCTGGAACACGATGTCGGTCACGATGTCGTGCGCCTGCTGGCGCTGCGCCAGCCGATGGCGCGCGATCTGCGCGAAATTCTGGCGTCGTTGCGGATTGCCTCGGACATCGAGCGCATCGGCGACTATGCCGCCAACGCAGCCAAACGCTCGATTGCGCTGAATGAATCGCCGGCGATTGCCCCAGTACCAGGCTTGGCGGCGCTGGCGCGGGTGGCCGGCGAGATGCTGCGCGAGGTGCTGATCGCCTACCGCGACCGCGACGCCGAGCGGGCCCTGGCGGTGCGCGCGCGCGACGCCGAACTCGACGCCATGTACACCTCGCTGTTTCGCGAACTGCTCACCTACATGGCCGAGGATCCGCGCAGCATTTCCTCGTCGATCCATGTGCTGTTCATCGCCAAGAACCTGGAACGCGTCGGCGATCACGCCACCAATATCGCCGAGAACATCTGGTTCATTGTGCATGGCGAGCAGCCGGGGGAAGAGCGCGAGAAACGCGATTTCACCACCAGGCCTAACGCGCTGGCGGTGACACAGACAGAAAAGCCCAGCCGAGGCCCAGCAGGCAGCGCCAGCATGCCACCTATGGCGCAGATGATGCCGGTCTGATCTGCGGCTATCTGTTCGAGCCGGAAATCGGCACGCGGGCCATCGATTCCACGGAGGCGGCAGCGCGCCTGGCCTCACTGCGCACCGACGACGACAGCAGCGACGGCCTGCCGCACGCCGGCCCCTTCCTCTGGTTGCATTTCGATCTCTCGCATACGGCGGCAGAGCCCTGGCTGCGCCGCAACGCCGATCTCGACGAAACCTTCTTCGAAGCGCTGCAGGACGGTCTGCATTCGACCCGCATCGAGCGGGCGCGCCAGTCGCTGATTGCGGTGACCAACGACGTCCATTTCGACTTCGATTTCGAGCCCTCGGACATCGCCACCTTGTGGATCAGCGTCGACCGCAATCTGGTGGTCACTGCGCGGCGCCGTCCGTTGCGCTCGATCGATGAATTGCGCAAGGCGGTCAAGCGCGGTGACGAACTGGGCTCCACCGCAGAGTTGCTGGAACACCTGTTGCGCGCGCAAGCAGATGTGCTGGTCGACATCGTGCGCGGAGTGACCACGCGCATCGACAAGATCGAGGACAAGTTGCTGAGCGGGCGACTCGACCACAAACGCGTACGCCTGGGTGCGCTGCGCCGTCTGCTGGTGCGCCTGCAGCGGCTGCTCGCCCCGGAACCCGCCGCCCTGTTCCGCCTGTTGCAGCACCCGCCGGGCTGGCTGATCGAGGCCCACGCGCAGGCGCTGCGCCAGTCCACCGAGGAATTCTCGGCCGTGCTGCGCGACATGGCGGCGCTGCAGGAGCGCATCAAGCTGTTGCAGGAAGAGATTGCCGCATCAGTCAACGAGGACAACGGCCGCAGCCTGTTCGTGCTGACCATCGTCACCGTGCTCGCCTTGCCGATCAACATCATCGCCGGCCTGTTCGGCATGAATGTCGGCGGCGTGCCGCTGGCCGACCATCCCCATGGTTACTGGATCGTGGTCGCCATGGTCGCCAGTTTCACCGCCATCGCGGCGGCCATCGCTTTTCGCAATCGCGATCGCTGAGGCGGCGGACGCGCGGCGCAGTTCGGCAATCGATCGGTGCCCCGACCAGAAGCATCGCGCGCGAGCGCGCTCCTACAAGTTGCCGAAGATCCACGCCCAAGTTGTAGGAGCGACCTTGGTCGCGATGCTCTTCGCTATTCGAACACCAGGCTGCAACAGGTCACCGCGCCCTCGGCTTTCTGCAACTCGGACACGTCCACCGTGCGCACCTCGATGCCGGCTGCCTGCAGCCGCGCCTGCGTGCGCGGGAAACACGCCGGGTAGACCAGGGCATCGCCGATGCGCAGGGCATTGGCCGCATGCGGCTCTGCCGGATCGATCTCGATCAGCTTGAAGTCGGCAAAGGCCGTCGCCGATACCCACTGCGGGTTGATCAGCAAGGTGTCGTCGCTGACCGCGGTGACCGCGGACTTCAGGTGCAGACAGTCGCGCATCGGCACCGATTCGACGCGATATCCGTGGGGCGCCAGCAGCGCCAGCAACTGATCGACTGCAGAAGCATTCGATCGCGCCGACTGGCCGACAAAGATGCGCTTGCCGACGCGCATCACATCGCCACCGTCCAGGGTTCCCGGCGCTTCGATCGCCAGCAGCGGACGGTATTTCCGCAACACTGTCGCCACAGCCCTGCCCTCGGCGCGTCTTGAAGCCGCCCCCGGACGGGTCATCAGCGCCACCTCATCGAGCACCAGCGCGACGTCTTCGACAAACACCGCGTCCGCCAGCGCATCCTCCGCTGGCAGCACGATCAACTGGCAACCGAGTGCTTCGAGCACCCGTTGATATGCCGCGTGCTGCGCGCGGGCCAACGGAAGATCGATCGGCTCGCGGGACACGAAGGACAGCTCGCAGCTGGCGATGCTGGCGCTGATCTCTCGAACGATTGCGTAGGGCATTCGGGCTGAGCCGGCAGTTTCAGCGGGGAGCGCAGGATCGCACCGATTGTCGTGACAGTGAATCTCGCGCTAGGGACCCTCTGAACAAGTTCGCGGCCGGTGGGCGCCTGCGCGGCGCGGTCGGAGGTCGGCGGCCTAAGCCGGGACGGGGGCGACGACCGGGATTGAGAGGCCGGTGAACGCGGCAGCCGTTCAGCGGCAGGTCGCGTCAAGCACCCGGTGAACGCGCTGCGCGCGTACACCGGGCTACCGGGCGCGCGGAGATTGACCGACTCGGGCCGCGCAAGCGATCTTCCCCGACACCCATTGAACGCAGCTGAAGATGTCCAGACCCGCCCTGGTGCTCTGTTACCACTCGACCAACGTCAACGGCCACGACTACGCCGCCAATGACCATGTGGCGCTGCGCGCCGACCTGATGGCGATCGCGGCACGCGGATTGCGCGTGGTGCATGCGCTCGACGCGGTCCGCGAGCCGCTGTGCAACCAGCCGCGGGTGGCGATCACCTTCGACGACGGCATGATCCTCGACGCCATCGACTTTGAGCATCCGGGCTTTGGCCACCAGGACTCTTTCCTGCGCATCTTGCGCGAGCATCACGCCGCGACCGGGCAACGCTGCGTCGCCGCCAGCTTCGTGATTGCCAGTCCGGCTGCGCGCGCCGAGCTCGACCGCAAGGACTTCCTGGCGCTCAACGTGTGGCACGACGACTGGTGGTCGGCGGCCGTCGCCAGCGGCTACCTGACCATCGAAAATCACAGTTGGGACCACAACCACCCGTCGCTGGAACGCAGTGTGCAGCGTGACAACCAACGCGGCAGCTTTCGTTTCATCGACACCGAGGCCGACGCGCTGGCGGAGATCGCGCAGGCGAGCGACTACATCGAGCAACGCAGTGGACGTCGGCCCAGCCTGTTCGCCTACCCTTGGGGTGAAGACAACCCGTATCTGGTCGACCAGTTTCTGCCGGAGCACGCCGCCCGGCTGGGTATCGAAGGCGCCTTCATCACTTCGGCGTCGAGGCCGCACGAGTTCGACCGCTGGCGCATCCCGCGCCCGGTGTGTGGCACCGACTGGCGCTCGCCCGAGGAGTTCGCGACGCTGATCGAACGCTACCTGGCGACCGGCGATCCGACGCCGAGCCTGCGCCGACCGTAGGCAATCGCCGGCTTCTCGATCAGGCGCCAGCCGAGCACCGCGAGCAACAGGGTCAGGCCGACGATCAGCCACGACTGCCGCAGCGCACCGAGCTCGGGTGCGCGGCTCAGCACGTACAGCAACACCGGCATATGCCACAGGTAAATGCCGTAAGTGAGTTTGCCGGCTTGCTGCATCCAGCGTTCGCCCGGCAGCAGCTTGCCAGCCAGCAGGCACGCCGCCACGCAGCAGCCGCTGGCCAGCGCAATCAGCGTGCGCATCCAGACCGTCGTCACCGGCGACTGCCAGTACACCAGCGCATAGCTTGACGCGATTTCGATCACCGCCACCCACAACGCCAGCCCGAGCAGCAGCAGCCCCGCCGCCCAGACCGCGCGTGTGCGCGCCGGCGCCTGCGCACCCCAGCGCCAGTGCGCCAGCATCGCCAGCATGCCGGCGGCGAAGCCGTCGATGGCACCCGGCAGCTGGTTGTCCAGATGCGCCACAAGAGCCGAACCGGCGGGATCCGCGGCATACAGCAGGTACCAGAGCGCGCGCCACGCCAGGCCGAGCGCGAAAGCCCCGAGCAGCCAGGCAAGCGCGTGGCGCCCCGCCAGCAGCACGCCGCCGAGCAGCGCAATGACCAGGTAGAACTGCATCTCCAGGCCCAGTGTCCAGCTCGGGCCATTGATGCCGCCGTTGGAGAATGGAAAGCAGTTGTGGATGAAAGCCAGATGCACGCCGATCATCTGCCAGGCGTCGTCGCGGGCGAAGAAGTCGGGCTTGTTGAGCGCGATGTCGACCGCGCCGGTGAGCAGCAGCAGCGGCGCGATGCGCCACCAGCGGCGCCACAGGAAACGCCGCCGATGGCCATCCAGCGATTTTTCGCGCTCGGCGAGCAAAGCCTGCAGGATCACCGCGCCGCTGATCGCGAAAAAGATCTCGACGCCGAACAGACCGAGGCGGAACCAGATCCACGGGTAGCTCGCCGGCACCGGCAGGCCGACCACCGTGTTCAGGTGCAGCACCAGCACGCTGACGGCGGCGAACACGCGCAACGCGTCCAGCATCGGGTAATAGGCGAGTGCTTCGCGGGCTCCGTCGCGCTGCACGGGGCCTCAGAATGGCCCGAAGGCGGCCGCGCGGGCGGTGTAGGCCGCCACGCTCTCCGGCGCCAGCGGCGACAACACGCGGCGGAACAGATAGGGGTACTCGGTGTGCTCGAAGCCGGCGCGCAGATCGACGATTTCGGCGCGCTTGTCGCCGCAATAGGCAAACAGGATCGGGCTGCGCGTGGCGAACACGCGGAATATGAAGCGGATCAGCAAACAATGCATGCCGCCCGCCGCCTTGAGCACGGCGCGCTCCTCGCTCGCCATCAGGCGCAGCACGCGTTCGTCGGTGCAGGAACCGCCGCCCATGCCCATGCCCTCATGCACGAACACATGGCCGTAACTGGCGACGTGCAGGCTGCCGTCGGCCGCGCGATAGAGCGCGATGAAGTGGTGCGGATAAGTCGGGATCGGCGAGTTGAACTTGCGCTGGAACAGCGCGCCTGCATAGGGCGCGGCGTCGCGGACTTCTTCGAAGATCAGGAATGGCGGCTGGTCGCTCGAAGCGGCAGTCATGGTGCGGGTTTCCTTGCGCTGTCCTTGTGGTCTTCACCTTTGGCCAGCGCCAGCAGCGAAAAGTTGTAGCACATCTCTTCCTTCGATCCGTAGCCGCCGTAGACCGGCTCGGCGCCCGGGTTGGCGAATTCGCATTGCACTTCCAGCTGCGTGGCGTCGAGCCGGTCGAGCGCCACGCGCCTGGGCTGCGCCAGAAAGAAGTCGCGCTGCCAGCCGAACTGGTAGCGCGGTACATTGAGCAGGATCTCCGCGGTGTCATCGTGCAGCAGACGCACGCCCGGCCGCCCCGATCAGGTGCATGTGCACGTTCACCGAGTGAATCTCGATGCGATCGAAATCCGCGAGCGGACGCCCCGAGGCCACCGCAATGTACTGATCGAGCCCGAGCAGACTGGCCGCGAATGACACGCTGGACTTGCCTTTCGCCGGCACCACCAGGCTGCCGTTGCTCTTGCCCTGCAGCCACTCGCTGCGGCTCAGCGGCCAGTTCATTGCCGGCTTGGCCACCTGCTCGGCGGTCTTGAAATGCAGCACGCTGCCGGCGTCGCGCTCGTTCGGCGCAAATCCACTGAAGTAGTGCATCTGCACCACCACCGTCGCGCCCGGCTTCACCGGGATGCCGGTTCCCGGTGGCAAGTCATAGCCCTCCATGCCCGGCGCCCAGTGCGCCAGCCAGTACTGGCCGTTGGCCAGTTCCTCGAAGCTCTCCTTGTGACTGGCAACGAAAGCTTCGCGCTGCCCGGGCTCGGCCAGACGATCTGCCACCGGCCCGCCAAAGCAGCGATAGCCCTGCCCGCCTTCGGCCGCGACGAATTCCTGGTAGACCGGCAAGTGGCTGGGTTCGCCGATGTAGATGATGGCGTGGTGCGAAATGCGCGCGTTGCCCGGCGTGGCGCCGATGCCGGTCACATACGCCGGATGGTCCAGCGGCCAGCGGGTGACGAAACAACGGTAGTCGTCGGGATGCGTCTGATCGGGAAGGAAATCGCGCGAGCCGGCGAGCGCCACGGTGACATCGCCGACGAAACCAGCCGGTGCCTTCGCATTGCGGGTGCTTTGGCGCGGGCGCCCCTTCGGATAGCCCGCGGCGCCCCAACGCTCGAACAGCGCCAGTTGCGCGTCGCTGAGCGAATAGTCGTTGAGGTAGCGCTGGTGACCGGGCTCGGCCATCCACGGCGGCATGCGCCGCGCGGCCACCGCCCCGACGATCGCCGCACGAAAATCATAGGCGCGCTCGGGATCCTCGTAGGAAAAAGCCACGCTGCCCTGCGCATGGCAGGCCAGACACTTGGCCTCGATGATCGGCCGGATGTCGCGGTAGTAATTCACGCTGTGCGCCGCCCACAGCGGGGCCGACCAGCGGGAAAATCGTCAGTATCGCATCATTGCCCCGCGCCTCGGTGATCGGTGCCTGCCAGCAGCGCATCCAGCGCCATCAGGTCGGTGGCATTCAGATGCCCGCTGAAGCGCCCGAGTTCCCGCCCATCGGGCGCCAGCAGCAGCACCGTCGGTACCGTCACCACCTGATATCGGGCAGCAAAGTCACCGCCATCATGGGCAATGACCGCCGCTCCGCCCGCATAGCCATTCATGCGCGCGGCCGCAGCTTGCGCATCGACCAGTTTCGCATCGGTACTCACGGCCAGATGACGCACTCCCGATCGCTGGCGCAACAACGCTGCCAGATCGGTGGTGACGCCGGCACAACTGTGGCACCAACTGGCCCAGATCTGCACCAATCGAAGATCGCCGGTGCCGATGGTCGCAAGCTCGGCGCCGGCCAGCCAGGTGAGCGACGGTTCGCCACGGGATGTGGGCGCCGCCAGCAAGGACGACGCGCACAACAACAGCAGGGCGGCAAGTCGGATCACGCTGCAGCACGAAAGCCTGACCCCGGGGGGTTCCGGGCGCACGGGACGATAGGCTCAGGGCTGGAGGGCGGCAAGTGCGAGCGCTGACCGCCGCCAATGCATGGACCTCGAAGTTTGCAGACGTCGGTCAGGTTGCCTGCGCTGCAGGCTGCCTGACTCGCCCCAGCGTCACCTGGCCTGCTGCGCAGGCAACGCGACCTACTTCCACGCGTGAGGCCCGCGAATATTCAATCCGCGGGCCCCATCGCATTTCAGCTTTTCCACTGGGCGAAATCGCCCTGGCGATTCCGCCTTACAGCGCGTCGCCGTCGACTTCGCCGGTGCGGATGCGCACCACCTGGTCGAGGTTGTAGACGAAGATCTTGCCGTCGCCGATGCGGCCGGTATTGGCCGCCTTGCGCACGGCGTCGACCACTGCTTCGACGCGTTCGTCGATCACGGCGATTTCGACTTTGACCTTGGGCAGGAAGTCGACCACGTACTCGGCGCCACGATACAGCTCGGTGTGGCCCTTCTGGCGACCGAAGCCCTTGACCTCGGTGACGGTGATCCCGGTCATGCCGACTTCGGAAAGTGCCTCGCGGACGTCGTCGAGCTTGAACGGTTTGATGATGGCTACGACCATTTTCATCTTGAGTACTCCTGGTTCCATTGCATGATCAGCCGCATTGCATGATCACAGGTTGTAGCCGCGTTCGTCGTGCAGCACCAGATCGAGGCCTTCGGTTTCTTCGTCGACAGACACCCGCAATGGTACGACCACGCTCACCAGCTTCAGGATGACAAAGGTCAACAGGCCGCTGTAGACCACCGTGAACAGCACGCTCTTGGTTTGCACCCACACCTGACCGGCGATCGTCTGACCTTCGACCAGACCGGCACCGCCGAGGCTGGCATCGGCAAACACGCCGGTGAGAATGGCACCGATGATGCCACCGACTGCGTGCACGCCGAAGACATCCAGCGAATCGTCGTAGCCGAGCGCACGCTTGAGTTTGGTGGCGGCGAAATAGCAGACCACGCCCGCAACCAGACCGATGACGACCGCACCGCCGGGCCCGCAAGTACCCGAAGCCGGGGTGATGGCGACCAGCCCCGCGACCGCACCGGATGCGATACCCAGCACCGAGGGCTTCTTGTGCATCATCCACTCGACCAGCATCCAGCCCAGCGCCGCGGCGGCGGTGGCCACCTGGGTGACCAGCATGGCCATGCCGGCGGCGCCGTTGGCGGCGACCGCCGAGCCGGCGTTGAAGCCGAACCAGCCCACCCACAGCATCGAGGCGCCAATCACCGTGTAGGTGAGGTTATGCGGCGGCATCGCGGTATTCGGGAAGCCCTTGCGCTTGCCCAGCACCAGCGCACCGACCAGCGCCGCAATACCGGCATTGATGTGCACGACCGTGCCGCCGGCGAAATCGAGCACGCCCCAGTCCCACAGCAGGCCGCCGTTGCCCGACCAGACCATGTGCGCCATCGGGAAGTACACCAGCGTCACCCACACGCCGGCGAAGATCAGCAACGCCGAGAAGCGCATGCGCTCGGCAATCGAGCCGACGATCAGCGCCACCGTGATGATCGCGAAGGTCATCTGGAAAGTCGCGAAAACGCTTTCGGGAATCGTCAGCCACAGCGCATCGCGGGCGACACCGATCATCAGCGCCTTGTCGAAACCACCGATGATCGAGTTCAGGTTGACCACGCCCTGTTCCATACCAGCCACGCTGAAGGTCATCGAGTAGCCGTAGAGCACCCACAGCACGCTGACCAGCGCAGTGACTGCGAAACACTGCATCAGGACCGACAACACGTTCTTGGCGCGCACCAGGCCGCCGTAGAACAAAGCCAGGCCGGGTATGGTCATGAACAGCACCAGGGCGGTGGCGGTGAGCATCCACGCGGTGTCGCCCGAGTTCAGCGTCGGCGTGTCCTGGGCCGAGGCTGCGCCAGCAGCCAGCAGCGCCGGTAGTCCGTAGAGCCATCGTTTCATTGCGTATCCCCTTCGTCGGACGGATTGGTTGCACAACATCAGGGGATGGATGGCAAGAGCGGTGCCAGCATCTGGAGCACGCACTCAGTTGGGCGCGGTTCGCGCCCACCAATGTGTGAAAAGCCATTATCTTCATAGGCTTGACTCTTCGCACTGACGCTCAGGGGCAGGCCTGCCGCGGGTGCTGCAAGCGGCTTGCCACGCTGCGGTGCACCATGAACGGTGGGTAAATACTGCCGATCACCAGTTTGGTGCATGACGTCCGGGCCCAGCCCGTCCTGTGGGAGCGGATTCATTCCGCGAGCTTTGCTTCGCTGGGCACGACGGCAAAGGCATCGCGCGCAAGCGCGCTCCTACAAATCCTGCGTCGGCTTTCGGCAAGATGTAGGAGCGCGCTCGCGCGCGATAGCGTCTGCAGCCACATCCTCAGGCCGCCACCTGCGCTAGTCTTCGGCTTCGTCCCGAGTACCGGCGCGCGTCCATGTCCGACCACACGATCCACGCCGATTACATGCCGATGCTGATCGAGCGCGTGCGCGCGACCGATCTCAAGAGCGCGGCCAGGATGCTGGCGCCGATGAGTGACATCGAGATCGCGCAGGTGCTGGCGGGACTGAGTACCGGCCAGGCGGTCGAAGTTCTGGAGGAGTTCCCGAAGGATCGACGCGCGGCGATTGCCGCCGAGACCGCCGCCGGGCCCGACTGGCTGGAGGGCCACCGCTATCCCGAGGGCAGCGTCGGGCGTCTGATGGAGCGTGCGCCGGCAGTGTTCCCGGAGCAAGCGCAGGTCGGCGTGGTCATCGAGACCCTGCGCGATGTCATCCGCGCGCGTCAGATCGTCTATGTGTTCTGCGTCGACGCCGCACGCAAGTTCACTGGCGTCGTGGCCTTTCGCGAACTGTTGTTTTCCGATCGCGATGCCACGCTGGAGTCGGTGATGGTGCATTCACCCTTCGCGCTGCAGCCGGGCATGCCGCTGCCGGACGCGATGCGCGAGGTGGTCACCCGTCATTATCCGGTGTATCCGGTGTGCAACGACGCCGGGCAGTTGCTCGGCCAGGTCAAGGGCTCGGTGCTGTTCGAGCAGCAGGCTTTCGAGATTTCGGCGCAAGCCGGTTCGATGGTCGGCGTGGAGAAGGAAGAGCGCCTGTGGACGCCGTGGCCGCGCGCGCTGCGTTTTCGCCATCCCTGGCTGCAGCTGAACCTGCTGACCGCCTTTGTCGCCGGCGCCGTGGTCGGGGTGTTCCAGGACACCATCGATCGCATCGTGCTGCTCGCGGTGTTCATCCCGGTGCTGTCGGGTCAATGCAGCAACACCGGCTGTCAGGCGTTGGCAGTGACCCTGCGCGGCATGACCTTGAATGAGGTCAAACCCGGCAGTGCGCTGCGCCTGATGAGCAAGGAAGCCTGGCTCGGCTTCCTCAACGGTGCCTTGGTCGGCGTCGTCGCCGGCATCGCCATGTACGTGCTCGCGGTGGCGCAGAAATCCGCCGCACCGCTGACGCTGAGTCTGATCACCTTCGGTGCGATGACCGTCAGTTGCATGATCAGCGGCATGGCCGGTGCCGGCGTGCCGCTGTTGCTCAAGCGCCTGGGCGCCGATCCGGCCACGGCGTCCAGCATCTTTCTGACCACCGCGACCGATGTGTTCAGCATGGGCGCGTTTCTCGGGATGGCGGCGTGGTTGGTGGCTTGATCGACAGCCACTGCCACCTCGACGCGCCGGAGTTCGCTGCCGACCGGGGCAAGATCGGCGGCGTCGTGCACAGCTTCTCCGGCAGCGAAGAACAAGCGCGACAGCTGTGGAAACTCGGGTTTTGCCTCGGTATCGGCGGCCCGGTGACCTTCGAACGCGCACAACGCCTGCGGCGGATCGTCGCCAGCATGCCGATCGAGTTCCTGCTGCTGGAAACCGACGCACCGGATCAACCTGATCAGTGGCATCGCGGGCAGCGCAATGAACCGGCGAATCTGGCGGTGGTCGCCGAGACGATTGCCGGACTGCGAGGCGTGAGTGTTGGCGAGATCGCGCGGGCCACCAGCGACAATGCGCGGCGGGTATTTCCGGCTGTAGGAGCCGACGCGTGCGTCGCGACCACGCGGCGCAGCCTTGCCGGCGCGGTGCTTTTCGACGACCTCGCCAACGGGCTGCGGGCCAGAGCGGTGGCAGGCCACCGCACTCACAGGCCGCGCGCGCGAGCACGGCGCCTACAACAACATGCGCCGTATCAGTTCGCCGACGGCGACAAAGGCAAATGCCCCAGTGACGTGGGTCGCCGCGCCGAGTCCACCGCCGCAATCCAGGCGCCCTTCCTCCAGCGTGTCCGGTTTGTTCAGGCAAACGCCGCCGTCGGCACTCGGATAGCGCACGTTTTCCAGCGAATACACCGCCGGCACGCCGAAATAGCGTTTGGGGCCACGCGGATACTTGAACTCGTCGCGCAGCTTCTTGCGGATCAGACTCAGCAGCGCGTCGTGTTCGGTGCGCGACAGGTCGCGCACGCGGATCTGCGTGGGGTCGGTGCGGCCGCCAGCCGAGCCGGAGACGATCAGCGGAATCTTGCGGCGGCGGCAATAGACGATGGTCTCGACCTTGACGCGGAAGGCGTCGCAGGCATCGAGCACGGCGTCAAAGCCCCCCTCGCCGATCGAATCCAGCGTCGACGGCGTCAGAAAACGCGCCTGCGGATTGACGATCAAGGCGGGATCGATCGAGCGCAGGCGCTCGGCCAGCACATCGACCTTGAGCTTGCCGTAGTTGCCCTCCAGCGCATGCATCTGGCGATTGACGTTGGACAGGCAGATGTCGTCGCCATCGATCAGGGTCAGCTGCCCGACCCCGCTGCGCGCCAGTGCCTCGGCCGCCCAGGAACCGACACCGCCGACGCCGATCACCGCAACATGCGCGCGACGCAGGCGCGCCAGTCCTTGAACGCCGTAGAGACGGGCGATGCCGGCAAAGCGCGGGTCGATGTCGACGACCGGAGGCGAATTCGAATCTATAGATGGCGCAAGAAGGGCAGTGGCGGTCGATGTGATCGTCGGGATTCGCAGGTTGCCGTGAATGATGAGGTCGGCCCGCGTTGCGGGCTACGTGACAATCTAGGGTGTCACGAGGCCAAAGCGGCCACGTGACTGCGTGGCGTTCCGGGGGCGCCGGGTACGGGGGGCCAAAGGCGCGGGCAACAGTCGCATTGCGTTGGGCATGGCGCGCCTTGGCCGAACCAACGCGCTTGCTCAGCGCCCCAGCCCCTCCAGCACCTTGCGCAGATCCGCTCCCAGCGGCGCGCTGAACTGGCGTTCGTCGGCGTTTTCGCCCCAGGGGAAGCGCAAAGAGTGCGCGTGCAGGAACAATCGCTTCAGACCACGCGACTTCATCAGCTTGTTGAAGGCCTCGTCGCCGTACTTGGGATCGCCGGCCAGCGGATGGCCGGCATGCAGCGAGTGCACGCGAATCTGGTGGGTGCGGCCGGTGATGATCTCGACTTCGACCAGGGTGCAGTCGGCGTAGCGTTCGATGACGCGAAAACGTGACAGGGAAGCCTTGCCGTCCTCCTCGTCGACCTCGACCATGCGCTCGCCGCCGCGCAACTGGTTCTTGCGCAGGGCCGCGTCGACCTCGAAGCGATCGCGCGCCGGCGAGCCCTGGATCAGCGCGAAGTACTTCTTCTGCATCCGGCTCTCGCGGATCAACGCCTGCAGTCGGCGCAGCGCGCTGTGTTTCTTGGCGAACAGCAGCAAACCGCTGGTGTCACGGTCGAGTCGGTGCACCAGTTCGATGTCCTGGGTCGGACGGATCGCACGCATCGCCTCGATCGCTCCCAGGGAAACCCCGCTGCCGCCATGTGCGGCCAGGCCGCTGGGCTTGTCCAGCACCAGAAACTCTGCGTCCTCATGCACGATGCGCTGCGCCAGCGTGTCGCGCAGCGAATCCGATGGTGGCGCCACCTCGCCCGGCGCAGCAACCCGCAATGGCGGGATGCGCACGACATCGCCTGCTTCGAGGCGCAATTCCGGCTTGCAGCGCTTGCCGTTGACGCGCACCTGGCCGGTGCGCAGCACGCGATAGAGCGCGCTCTTGGGCACGCCCTTGAGCCGCGACGACAGGAAATTGTCGAGCCGCTGGCCGGCGCGTTCGGCATCGACAGTCTCCAGGCGGACCTCGACCGGCGGCACAATCGCCTCGGGTTTGTGCACTGCGACTGGCGCCGGATCACGCCGCGGGGCGGCTGACCGCGGCGCAATGGCCGCGCGCCGGCGTCTGCATCCAGCGGCCTTCGGTGCCCGACTGCCGGGGCCCGGGCCGCCAGCCGGTGGCATCGCCCGCCGTCAGAAGGCCGCACCGAGCGCGCCGGTGTCGGAGATTTGCCCGTTCCGGACTTGGAAGATCGCGCTTGCGCGACGGTCGTGGGCGCGCGCTTGCTCCTGCCCGGCGCCCCTGCCCCGTGCCCCGCTTTGGTCCTCGCCGTCGCGCCGCGCCGGCCCTGCGCGCGCGCCGCAGCGTTCTTGCGCCCCGGCGCTGCCTTTGGCGGTCGGCCAGAACCGGGCGGAGTCGCCGGTCCACGCCCCCCCGGACGCTTCGAAGTCTTGCGCATGATCTGATTCCGAAGGCGCGGGGTGCTTCCGGCGCCTGAGCTTGTTATCATCGGGCGTTCCGAATGCCTGTTCCCAATGAAGGGGCAGGTGCAAGGAACCGTCCATCAAGCCGGCAGTATAGAGCCGGCGGGCGGAGGACCCGAGGTTCCGCATGGGACCTTGCGTAACCCAAGGATTTGTAAGCGCGCTCCCGCCTCTTTGTTGACGGCTCGGCGTCGCCTGCGAGGTGGCTGGTCTGGCACCCGCTGATTGCGGCTTTCCGGGTTTTTGCTGCAGGTGCGGTGGTTGAGCGGCAAGGGCAATAATAAAAATGAAGAGAATGTTGATTAACGCCACGCAGCCGGAAGAGCTGCGTGTAGCGGTTGTGGATGGACAGGCGCTGTACGACCTGGATCTGGAAATTCCCTCCCGGGAGCAAAAGAAATCCAACATCTACAAGGCAAGGATCACCCGCGTCGAGCCCAGCCTCGAAGCCTGTTTCGTCGATTACGGCGGTGAACGTCACGGCTTTTTGCCGCTGAAGGAGATCTCGCGGCAGTACTTCGCCGAGGGCACCAGCCTGAAGAACAACATCCGTGAAGTCCTGCGCGAAGGCCAGGAAATCATGGTGCAGGTCGAGAAGGAGGAGCGCGGCAACAAGGGCGCTGCGCTCACCACCTTCATCTCGCTGGCCGGTCGCTACCTGGTGCTGATGCCGAACAGCCCGAACGCCGGTGGCGTATCGCGGCGCATCGAGGGCGAGGATCGCCAGGCGCTCAAGGACGCCATGGATCAGCTCGACGTGCCGGATGGCATGAGCCTGATCGTGCGCACGGCGGGCATGGGTCGCGATGCCGAAGAACTGCAGTGGGATCTGAATTACCTGACCCAGCTGTGGCAGGCGATCGACCAGGCCTTCAAGACGCGCTCGGCGCCTTTCCTGGTCTACCAGGAAAGCAAGCTGATCATCCGCGCGCTGCGCGATTACCTGCGCACCGACATCGGCGAAATCCTGGTCGACAGCGAAGACGTCTACAACGAAGCGCGCGACTTCATGCAGCAGGTGATGCCGCCGAGCCTGCGCAAGCTCAAGCTGTACAAGGATTCGACACCGCTGTTCACGCGTTTCCAGATCGAAAGCCAGATCGAGAGCGCGTTTTCGCGCCAGGTCCGGCTGCCCAGCGGCGGCTCCCTGGTGATCGATCCGGGCGAAGCGCTGACGGCGATCGACATCAACTCGGCGCGCGCCACCAAGGGCGGCGACATCGAGGAAACCGCGTTCAACACCAACCTGGAAGCGGCCGAAGAGATCGCACGCCAGTTGCGCATCCGCGACGTCGGCGGCCTGGTGGTGATCGATTTCATCGACATGGAAAACCAGCGTCACCAGCGCGAGGTCGAAGACCGCATGCGCGACGCGATGAAACTCGATCGCGCCCGCGTGCAGATCGGCCGCATCTCGCGTTTCGGCCTGCTCGAACTGTCGCGCCAGCGCCTGCGGCCCAGCCTGGGCGAATCCAGCGCCATGGTCTGTCCGCGCTGCTCCGGCAACGGTCGTATCCGCAGCGTCGAGTCGCTGTCGCTGTCGATCCTGCGTCTGATCGAAGAGCAGTCGATGAAGGACAACACCGGACAGGTCGTCGTCCAGGTGCCGACCACCGTCGCCAATTACCTGCTCAACGAGAAGCGTGCGGCGATCAATGCGATCGAGGCGCGTCACGAGACGCCGGTGGTGATCATCGGCAACGAGCACATCGAAACGCCGGAGTTCGAAATCCAGCGCGTGCGCGCCGCCGATATCGAGGAGAACGCGCGGCCGAGCTATCTGCGCGTGCAAAAGCCGGTATCGGCCGACGTCGAGAAAGCCATGGCTGGCGGCGGCACCGAAGTCTGGGTAGAACAACCCGCGGTCAGCGGCATTCGCCCGCAATCGCCGGCACCGACCAAGGAAGATGTGCCTGCCAGCGCGCCGGTGGCAGTGCCGGTCGCTGCACTCGCGCCGGCAGAAATCGCGCCTCCGCCGCAGCACATCGGTCTGGTCGCGCGCTTGATGGGCTGGTTGCGTGGAAGCCCCGCAGCGCCGACGCCAAGCAAGCCGGCGCTCGAAACAGCGGCACCAGCCGAGGCCGCAAGCGGCGGTTCTGGCAGCAGTTCGCGCGGTCCCGACCCGCGCGGTGGTCGCGATCGTGATCGCCGCCCGGGACGTGGCGATCGCCCTGATCGAGGTGACCGGCCGCAGCGTGGCGAACGCCCGGAGCGCGGCGAACGTCCGGCCGGCATCCCGCAGGCGGGCGCTGCAGCGGGACGCCAACGCGACGGCGGCAAACCGCGTCACGACGGCCAGAAACCGAGGTCGCCGGCCATCGCGGCACCTGCGGCACCTGCGGCGATTGCGCCGACAGCGACGCCAGTCGCCGCGGCGCAGGCGCAACCACAACAGCAACAGAAGCGTCCGGACCGGCAGCCGCGACAACGTCAGGAGCAAAATCGCCCGGAGTCGGCGAAGACTGATGACCTGGTTGTCGTGACCAACGCGGCCCCGCCTGCGGCTGCCGCCAATGCGCTGATGGTAACGGTCGACCCGGAGCCAGCCAGCAGTCCCGACGTCGAAGCGGTCGCGACTGAAACTGGAGTCATCGCGGAAGCAGCAGCCGCCACCGAGGCCGGCAGTGCCGAAGCGCCGCGCAAGCGTCGCCGCCGGGGTGGCCGTCGCCGTCGTGGCGGACGTCGCGGTGAGAATCCGAGCGCTGGCAGCGATGACGCCAATGCCGCCCAGGGCGGAGAAGGCGGCGATGGCGAGGGCGATTGGGAAGGCGAAGGCGATGACGCGGGTGATGCCGAGCCCGACTCTGCAACCGCAACCACGCTCGTAATCGCAGCAGTTCCGCTGGCAGCGCCGGCGGCGGCGCTTGCAGATGCCGAAGCGATTTCTGTTCCTGAGACCGCGGGCGAAGCCAGCGCCGCAGCCGGCACGGCGACGACGGAATCCATGCCGGTCACCGTCGAAGTGCCGGTTCAAGCCGCCAGTGCGGCGCTGCGGGTCGACGCAGCACCGCGCTCCGGCGATCTCTTCGCGCAGGCATCGGAGCGGCTCGCCGCCGTATTTGCCGAACCGGAAGAAGCGACAGCAGCAACGGTGGCGGCAACGGACGAAGGCGCCATGCCGATCGTCAGTGCGGCGCTGGTCGAGACCCCGCAGGCGGTGACTGCGCTCGTCGCAGTGGAACTGCCCGCGGCGCCTGCGCCGGATGCACCGGTCGAGACGCCACCTGCCGAGCTCGCAACGCCGGATCCGGTTGCAACGGCCGACGCCCCGCTGGCCGAGGCCGCGCCAAGCGAGGCCGAAGCCGCGGACGAATCACGTCCGGCATCGGTCTGAGCATCACGGGTGGTCGCCGCCAGGCGGCCACCCCGGTCACATTTCCGACAGCAAACCCTGGCGTACCAGCAGCAGCGTCAGTTCCGCCGCGCTGTGGATGTCGAGCTTGGCGTAGATGCGCGACTTGTAGGTGTGCACGGTCTTTTCGCTGATGTGCAGGCGCGCCGCGATGTCCATCGCGCGTTCGCCACGACCGAACATCAGCGCCACTTCCAGCTCCCGCGCGGTCAGATCATCCAGCGGGCTGGCCCGGCCACTGGCATTGGCCAGCGCCATCTGTTGCGCGATCGACGCTGCCAGATAACGTTCGCCGCGCGCGATCTTGCGCACCGCCTCGACCAGTTCGGCCGCTTCGCAGTCCTTGCTCAGGAAGGCGTGCGCGCCCGCATCCAGCAACAGGCGCGGCAATGGCCCCTGGCCGTGCATGGTGACGATGGCGATGCGTAACGGCGAGCTGGCCTTGGCCAGACGCTGCGTCACCTCGATGCCGCTGATGCCCGGCATGCTGACGTCGAGCACCAGCACCTCCGGTTTGATCTCGCGGGCGATACGCAAGGCGTCTTCGCCGGAACCGCCCTCGGCAACGACTTCAATGTCCGCATGCGGCGCGAACATGAAGCGGTAACCCGCGCGCGCCAGCGCGTGATCGTCGACAATCGCCACCCGTATCGACATGCCCCATCCTCGGTTCCGGTGCCTGCGCGCAGTGTGCCAAAAGCCGCGGCCGCTTGCGCGGTTCGGGCGACGGCGAGCGCCGCCCGTGGCGTGCTTGTCCCGGCGGGGTCAGGACGAATGCTGTCCGTCTTCGCGCTCGGCAACCACTGCCGGTTCGCTTTCCGCCTTCAGCGACTCCAACCACTGGGTCAGCGTCAGTGGCGAACTCTCGCCGATGAACTCGACATGTGACCAGCCACTCTCCACTTCGGTGTGCGAAGCCATCAGGCGCACTGCGCGCAAGCCGAGTTCCAGTTGATCGTCCGGCAGCTCCGGGGCGCGGAAGCGGATCGCACCATGGCGGGTCAACTTCACCGCCGACTGATCCATGCCGCGCACCGCAGGTACCGCCGGCTGCCCGAAAATTGCGGTGGCGCTCGCGGCGTCCCATTGCATCGCGGAAGCGATGGCGTCGGGTGGCGGCGCTTCGAGGTGTCCGACTTCGTGGAAGCTGACCTCGATGAACCAGAAATCGGCAGATCTCAGATTGACGCGCTCGTGGACGATCCAGCCAAGAGTGCGCGTGGGGTCGACCGGAATCTGCCGCAACTCGGACAACAGGCCCAACTGGTGGCGCGCGATGAAGCGAAAATGTGGCGGTACGTCCAGGGTCGCATTGGCCGGGCCCAGCCGCACCTGGCCACGGCGAAAGTTGATCTCGTGCAAGGGCGTGGCATTGACTTTGACCATGGCCGGCGCGAACTGCAAGGTGGGCTCTGCTGATGACGGCGCCGACTGCCCAACGGCGCCAGGTGCCGAGGCTATGTTGCTGCGGCTCAAGGTACCTTCGGCGGCGGGACCGCCCACGTGGCCGGTGGCCCGCAGGTAGTAGGCCATGTCGCCGCTGGTGGTCGGCGCTACGGGTCTGCCGGAAGCGTCGAGCGAGATCAGCGGGGCACGCTCATTGCCTACTGGTCGGCCATAGCGCACGCCGTCCCGCTCGGCCTCGATCTGCATCGCGTAAACAGAATCCTGTCCCGCCATCGAGGCGATCTGGTCTTCCTGCCGCGCCCGTTCGGCATTGAGTGCGACCTTGTCCAGGGAATTCCACAACAAGCCGCTGGCAACCAGAAGCACGACGAACTGCAAGCGGATATCGCTGTCGCGCCGCCCCCAGTTGGTGATCAAGGGAATGACCGCAATCGGCCAGCACACCAGGGTGGCAATGCCCATGCCGGTGCTGTCGCGGCCGATCTTGATCGCCATCCAGATCACCATGACGAAGATCAGCAGGTAGTAGAAGCCAATGTTGCCCATCTGCCCTACTCCAGTTCCGTGTTGATGATCTGTTCCCGGCGCAGGGTCATATCGGCATAACCACCATGCGATTGCGCACGCAGGCGCATCTCGTCCGCGTCGACGCGTTCGATGGTGCCGAGGTGGGTATTGCCGGTTTCGGTGGTCACTTTCACCGGGACGCCGATGAAGCGCGGCAGTTCGGACCAGGACATGCGGTAGCCGCTGCGCATTCCATTCGGCTGCGCGCTGTGCCCCGGCTGGGACATGTAGCGCTCGATCCAGAGTTCGTCCTCGCTGGACGCCACCGCCGGCAGCATCGTCAACAGCAGGAGCATCCCCGCCAGTAGTCGCATACCTTGCATTGCCTGCCTCTTTCGGCCGTCATGTAGCGGAAGCGCAGCACGCGCCTGCGCAGGTTCGCGCCGCTGCCGCGCCAAGTCTGGCAGCACGCACCAGCAAACTCGCGGAACGAGTCGACATTTTGCCAACAAATGTGACACAAAGAATACGTCAGGCTTGCGCCGTATCCAAGCCATCCAAATCAGTGATTGCATCGCCGGGACGGGGATGCGAGGCTGCCACCGCAGCATCCCGCAGCTCTCCTGGAATCACCATGCGTCGAACCTGGCTGTTGCTGATCGCACTGGTGCTGTCTGCGTGCGCCGATCCGCGCGAAAAGCACATGCGCCAGTCGCTGGAACACGCACAGACCGAACTCCACCGTGCACAGATCGAGCCTCTGGCCGCCGCGCGGCTGCGCAATGCCATGGAAACCGGGTCCTTGCTCGACTACCTCAATGCCAGCGTACCGGCCGGGGCCGACCTTGGTCCTTACCGTTGGCAGCAGGTGCAGCAGCCCTTCGATGTCGTCGTCGATGGCAGCGATGCCGACTGGACGCTGCAAGGCTACGGCGCAAAGCTGGATGCCCCGATCGTAACCGTCCACGTCGTCCGCAAATAATCGGCAGCAGCCGCAGTTCGCACGCAAGCGATCGCCACGATGCTGGCTTTCGCCGCCCGCGCGCCTATGCCATCGTACACGGCTGCGGCCGCGACATGCTGTCGCGTGGTCCCTCGCCCCGGAATCCTGTGATGACGAGATCGCAACCTACATCGCGTTGGCTGCTGCTTGGCCTGGCCCTGTCGCCGCTGTCTGCCGCGCTGGCTGCGCAACTGTGTCCGGTCGATCCGTGGCGCTGCGAACGCGGCGAACAGGGCTGGCAATGCAGCGGCCAGCCGCAGGCGCTGGCTGCCGGCAGCGCCGATGCCGCGGCGCGCGCAGCCGCCGCAACCGAACTCAACGGCGACCAGCTCGAAGGCGTCGACGGCAAGCAGATGGTGCTCAAGGGCAACGCCAGCGCGACGCGAGCGGATCAAAGCATGCGCGCCGAGCGCATCGAATATGACATCGGCAAGGACAGCGCGGTCGCCAGCGGCAATGTCCACTACGAGGACGCCGGCAACGTCTTCTACGCGACGCAGGCGCGCGCCGACATGGCGGCCGACAGTACCGAACTGTCCGATGTGCGCTACGCGCTGAAGGAGCGTCGCGGACAGGGTCGCGCCGCCAAGGTCACCACCAACAGCGCCGATCAGACGACCCTCGAAGGGGTCACCTATACCGCCTGTCCGGGCGAAGATCCGTCCTGGCAGATCGAGGCCCGGAGCCTGGTCATCGACCGCCAGGCCGGTCAGGCGACCGCCGAGGACTTCAAGGTGCGCATCGGCGGCATTCCGGTGCTGTACTCGCCGTACGCCAGCTTTCCGATCGACGATCGCCGCAAGAGCGGCTGGCTGGCGCCGAAAATCGGCGGCGGCAGCGACGGCTTCGATTTCGCCGCCCCGTATTACTGGAACATCGCGCCGAACTACGACGCCACGCTGGTGCCGCGCGTGATCAGCGATCGCGGCAATCAGGCTGGTGGCGAGTTTCGTTATCTCTACAGTGGCGGCAGCGGCCAGATCGACGGCGAATGGCTGCCCGACGACGATCAGCTGGGCATCGACCGCGAGCGGCTGAGGTTGCGCCACTACGGCAGCCTGCTGCCAGGCGTGCGTCTCGACGCCGATATCAACCACGTCTCGGACGACCGCTATTTCGTCGATCTTGGCGATTCGATGAACACCTCCTCGACCTCGGTTCTTGGCAGCATGGCCCAGTTGTCGGGCGGCGGCCGCAAGTGGCACTGGAGCGTGCTCGCCGACGAGTACGAGCTGATCCTGCCCGATACCGACGAGCGCTTCCAGGAAGATCCCTACAAGCGCCTGCCGCGGCTGGCCTTCAGCTACCACGACCGCGCCAGTCAATGGCGTTTTGGCGTCAACAGCGAATGGGTCGATTTCGCCAGCGAAGATTTCTGCGCGACTGGTAGCGGCGGCGCATGCCTGCTGACCAAGCCGGTCGAAGGCAGTCGCTTCGATCTCATGCCATACCTTGGCTATGACCTCGAACGCAGCTACGGCTTCCTGCGCGCGCGCGGCTCGCTGCGCTACACCAGTTACGACCTCGACCTGGCACCATCCGACGCACCGACTTTCACCGATGCCAGTGTCAGCCGGACCACGCCGATCTTCAGCCTAGACAGCGGCCTGGTGTTCGAGCGCCCGAATGCCTTCGGCGACAGCGGACTGCGACAAACGCTGGAACCACGTGTGTACTATCTTTACGTGCCGCAGCGAGAGCAGTCGGACCTTCCGGTGTTCGACACCGCCGAGCTCGACTTCAGCTTCGCCCAGCTGTTCCGCGAGAACCGTTACACCGGCGCGGATCGCCAGGCCGACGCCAACCAGCTGACGCTGGCGCTGAGTTCACGCCTGCTCGACGATGCCGATGGCGCCGAGCGCGCAGCGCTGAACGTCGGCCAGATCTACTATTTCGACGATCCGAGCGTGTATCTGCCGGACGAAATTGCCGCTGGCGTGCTCGACGAGCGTCAGCGTTCAGCGTACGTCGCCGAAATTCGTGCACGCTTGAGCGGTACCTGGTCGGTGTCCGGCGGATTGCGCTACGACCCGGAAGCCGAAAACACTGATTTTGGTGCGGTCCGCTTGCAAAAGCGCTTCGGCCAGGCGGGATTGATGAACATTGGCTATCGTTATCGACCGGGCGAGCTCGAACAGGGCGATTTGTCGGCATTGGTGCCGATCAATGACCACTGGCGCGGTGTGTTTCGCTGGAATTACTCGCTTCGCGAAAGCACGACACTCGAGGCTGTTGCCGGATTCGAATACGTCAGCTGCTGCTACAGCGTACGTTTGCTCGGCAGGAACTATCTTCGCGGCATTGGCACAGAACGTCGCACCGCGGTCTTCTTGGAGTTCGAGCTGACCGGCTTGGGCTCCCTGGGACGCGACACGGGCGACTTCCTGCGCCGTGCTATTCTCGGTTATCAGCCTTTCGGGGGCATCTCGGAATGAATCGTAGTACTTTGATTTTATTGTTGTTTTTGACGCTTTTCATGGGCCACCCGGAGGCCCGCGCACAGGCTCTTGGCAACAACATCGACAAGATCGTGGCGGTCGTCGACGAGGACATCATCCTGCGCAGCGAGCTCGACCAGGCGCTCGCCGGAATCCAGCGTCAGTACGCGGGACGCGAAAGCCAGTTGCCACCGAAGGACGTGCTGGAACGCCAGGTACTGGAGCGACTGACGCTGGTGCGCTTGCAGTTGCAGCGCGCCGAGGCCACCGGCGTGAAGGTGACCGACACCGAGATCGACGATGCCATCAACCGCATCCTGAAACAGAACAAGATCGACCTCAACCAGTTGCAGCGACAGCTGCAATCAGACGGGTTCTCGCTTGCCGAATTTCGCAAGACCATGCGCGAAGAGCTGATGGTGCAGAAGCTGCGCCAGCGCGTGCTCGACTCGCGCTCCGACGTCAGCCCGTCCGAGCTCGAAATCGCGATGACCAGCGGCGTCCACCAGAAAGGCGAAGTCCGCCTGTCGGTGTTGCTGATTGGTGTGCCCGATGGCGCCAGCTCGGAACAGATCGAGACAGCGCGCAAGAAAGTCGAGGGCGTCAAGAAGCTGATCGACGATGGCGAGATGGACTTTGCCGCCGCCGCCATCCGCTATTCGGATGCCGGACAGGCACTCGAAGGCGGCGACCTCGGCTGGCGCCGTTACGACCAGATTCCGCCGGCCTTCGCGGACATGGTGAGCGGAATGGAGAAGGGCACGGTGTCGCAGCCACTGCGGACACCCAGCGGCTTTTACCTGATCCAGGCGACCGACACGCGTGACACCAGCCAGATCGTGGTCACCGAATTCAATGTGCGCAAGATCCTGGTGAAGATCACCGAGCTGCAGGGCGAAGCCGAAGCCAAGCGCGAGATCGACGCGATCTATGCGCGGCTGCGCAAAGGCGAAGCTTTCGAGAAGCTGGCGCGCGAACTGTCCGAGGATGACACCACGGCGCCGCTCGGCGGCGATATCGGCTGGTTCGCCATGGAGGGACTGGCACCGGAATTTTCCGAACTGGTGTCGACCCTGAAGGAAGGCGAGTACAGCCGACCCTTCCGCGACGCATCCGGCTGGTTGCTGGTACAGCTTCTGGGTACGCGCCAGGCTGATCGCACCGAGGAATACATGCGCGGCCAGGTCATGGAAAGCCTGCGCCAGCGCAAGGGCGAGGAAGCCTACGAGCAGTTCCTGCGCCAGTTGCGCGGCGAGGCCTTCATCGAATACCGGCTGGCCAAGGCCAGCTTGATCCATCGCATAGCCCTGACCGCCGGCGAACCCGCCGGCATCGGTCCAGAACTGCTGGTGCGCGCCGCCCAGCACGCCTGGCCGTTTCGTGCCATCGCCATCGCCGACCGCCGCTGCCTGCATGGCGCGGCGGCGCGGCTGGCCCTGCCGTTGACCCTGGTCGAGGACGCCGCGGGGAACCGCACACCCTTGCCAGCCGGCCAGCTGGCGCTGGTCTCGGCACCCCTGGCAAATGCCGCCACGCCGGGCAGGCTGGATCCAGCCAATGCCGCGGCCACGCTGAACATGCTGCGCACCGCCGCCGAGGGCGCCCTGCAAGGCCGCTTCGACGCCATCGTCACCGCACCGGTGCAGAAGAGCGCGCTCGACTCGAGCGCCACGCCATTCTCCGGCCACACCGAATTCTTCCAGGCTCTGGCCGGGACCGAGCATGTGGTGATGATGCTGGTCGCTCCCGGCGATGGCAGTCGGCCGCCGCTGCGCGTGGCCCTGGCCACCACGCACCTGCCCTTGCGTGCGGTGGCGGATGCGATCGAGCCGGTCGCCCTTGAACGCTGCCTGCGTGTGCTGCATCACGGCCTGCAGCGCGACTACGGCATCGCCAGCCCGCGCATTGCGGTGCTCGGCCTCAACCCGCACGCGGGCGAAGACGGCCATCTGGGCGACGAAGAACAACGCGTGATCGCACCGCTGCTGCAGCGTTTGCGGGCAGAAGGATTGCTGCTGGACGGCCCGTTGCCCGCCGACACGGCATTTACGCCGCGGCGACTCGTCGACACCGACGCTTTTCTCGCCATGTACCACGATCAGGGACTGCCGGTGCTCAAGTTCGCCGGATTCGGTCGCGCCGTCAACGTCACCCTGGGGCTGCCGTTCGTGCGCACCTCGGTCGATCACGGCACTGCGCTCGATATCGCCGGGCGCGGCCAGGCAGATCCGGGATCGCTGGTGGCCGCGCTGACCGAGGCCGCGCGCATGCTCGACGCCCGCGCCGGAGCGCGCTGAGATGCTCGCGCGCAAGCGCTTCGGTCAGAACTTCCTGCGCGATCAAGGCGTGATCGACAAGATCGTGCGCGCGATCGATCCGCAGCCAGGCCAGCACGTGGTCGAGATCGGCCCTGGCCGCGGCGCGATGACCTGGCCGCTGCTCAAGGCACTGGGCGAACTCACCGCCATCGAGATCGACCGCGATCTGGTGCCGCTCCTGCGCGAGCAGAGTGTCGCCCACGGACAACTCTCGATCGTCGAGGCCGATGTGCTGACGGTGGACTTCACGGCGCTGGCGCAGGGCCGGATGCTGCGCGTGGTCGGCAACCTGCCCTACAACATCTCCACGCCGATGCTGTTCCACCTGCTCGACCATGCCCCGGTGATCCAGGACATGCATTTCATGCTGCAGCGGGAAGTGGTCGAGCGCATGGCGGCCCCGCATGGCGACAAGATCTATGGCCGCCTCAGCGTTGCCTTGCAGGCGCGCTGCAAGGTGGAAAAGCTGTTCCGGGTGATGCCCGGCAGTTTCTGGCCGGTACCCAAGGTCGAATCGGCCATCGTGCGCCTGACCCCGCTGCACGATCCCGAACGCGAACGCCTCGCCGTGCCACTCGAACGCGTGCTGCGCTCGGCCTTCGCGCAGCGGCGCAAGACCTTGTCCAACTCGCTGGACGGTGTGCTCGACCCGGTCACCATCGCCAGCTGCGGCATCCGCCCCGATTCACGCGCCGAACAGGTGTCGGTCGAGGGCTTCTTGAAGCTGGCGGCAGCCTTGTAGGAGCGACGTGTACGTCGCGACCCACTTTCGCGCGCGATGCTTGTGATCGCGACCAAGGTCGCTCCTACAATTCTTGCGTGGATCTTCGGTAAATTTGTAGGAGCGCGCTCGCGCGCGATGCTTGTGATCGCGACCAAGGTCGCTCCTACAATTCTTGCGCAGATCTTCGGTAATGTGCAGGAGCGCGCTCGCGCGCGATGCGCCTGGTCGCGACGTGCACCTCGCTCCTAGTGCTGATCACCGGTGCAACTGCTGCCTCACCCACCCAGCCACAGGCAACCCGCACTGCGCGCCAGACTGAAGCTCTCGATGCTGAGCGAGCCTTCGCTGCCCTGGCTTTTCTGCACGACGCGCAGCGTCGGTAGCACGCCGGTATCCACCACCAGCACGTCGAACAGCGACTCGGTTTCGATCGCGACCAGTTCGACTTCCATCGCCGGTTGTCTGGCCATGCGTTCCAGCTGCCGCACCACCCCGGCCGCTGTCTGCCGAGAGCGTCCATCGAAGTTGTACAAACCGGCCAGCGCATTGAAATCTCGACGGTCCATGGCGTCGATCACTGCTACCCGCAAGCCTTCCGGAGATCGCGCCGCGCAGCCGAAACTGAGCTTGCTGGCAGCGCTGGCAGCGCCGACTCTGCGGCGCGGCATGGGAGCATCGCCACGCTCGGCGATTCCGAGCGATTCGCAGCTCTGGTCGGTGAAGACCAGAACGCCATCGAGCGCCACGCAGCGATTGATCTCGGCGTTCGCGATTGCGCACAGCGGCAGCGCAAGCAGAACCAGCCATCGGGCGACCACGATCAGTTCTCCCAGAGCACCGGGGCGCCAGCGACGCGGGAGTTCTTGAGCATCTGCATCAAAGGAAACGCGCGTTGCGCCCAGGTGACCTGTTCGACGGCCTCGAGATCGGGCTCGTCGCCGACGCTTTCGCGCCGGGCGGCAGCATCGCGCACCCTGGACGAGCGTTCGCCCAACAACTGCAGTCGCGCAATGGCATCGTCCATCTGCGTGGGCATGATCACGCCGCGCGAGGTGTCGCTCTTGCCGATGGCAGCGAGCAACTGCGCACCATGCGCATCCAGCATCTGCAGTTGGCCGGTGGCGGTGCTGCGGAAGGTGATCATGGTGGCTGCCTCTGCTCGTGAGACTGCAGCCTGGCGGGATCACGCACGCAGGTCTGTACGCCAATGCACGCAGCGCAAGCGTTGCCAATGGCGACAGCGCGCTTCGAGCAGGACTTCTGGCACGGGTCATCGGCAGCTTGAGCAACGACTCTTCGCGCCTGTCTTTTCCGGAACTCGCCGATGACTCGCAAACTGCTCGTCTTGACCCTGGTGGCAGTCCTCGGCGCTTGTGCCACCACCGAGCGCGTCGCGATGCCCGACAGCGCGTCCGCGCAGGCGCAACCCAGCCGCGCGGCGCAGCTCGATGCGCTGTACGACGACTGGTTCGAGGCCAACCTCAAGCTCAATCCGCTGCAGGCGACGCAGAACGGCGATCCGCGCTACAACGACCAGTTGCCGAACATGTTGACGCCGGAGCATCGGGAGCGCGTCAGAGTCCTCAACAGCGACTATCTGCAACGCGTCCAGGCCCTCGGCGACCAGGGACTGGCCGGTCAGGACCTGTTGTCCTACGAGCTCTTCGTGCGCACGCGCCAGAATGACCTGGAGGGACTCGACTATCCGCGTCACCTGGCACCGCTGAACCAGTTCTTCAGCTTCGCCAGCCAGTTCGCGATCCTCGGCTCCGGCACCACGGCGCAGCCGTTCAAGACCGTGACCGACTACGACAACTGGCTCAAGCGCGCGCACCAGATCCCCGCCGTTCTCGACCAGTCGATCGTCAACATGCGCGAGGGTATCCGCCAGGGCATCACCCAGCCGCGCGTGATCATGGAAAAGGTGCTGCCGCAGCTGGATGCACAAATTGTTGCGCAGGCCAGCGACAGCACCTTCTACGGCCCGATCAAGAACCTGCCGGCCGATTTCAGCGCCGCCGAGCGCGAACGCCTGCAGGGCGAGTTCTCGGCCCTGATCGAAAAGGATCTGGTGCCGGCCTATCGTCGCCTGCGTGATTTCATCGCCAGCGAATATCTGCCCGCCGCGCGGACCAGCATTGGCCTGAGCGCGCTGCCCAATGGCCCCGCCTGGTATGCCTTCCAGGTGCGCCAGAGCACCACCACGAAACTGTCGCCCGAGGAGATTCACCAGATCGGCCTGGATGAAGTGGCGCGCATCCATGGGGAAATGCGCAAGGTGCAACAGACGCTGCGCATCCCGGGCTCGTTGAACGACTTCTTCGCGGCGATGCAGGCCAATCCGGCCAACTACTTCGCCAGCGAAGACGAACTGCTCAAGGCCTATCGCGATTTTCGAGCGACCGTGCAGCCGCGCCTGCCGGAGCTCTTCGACATTCAGCCCAAGGCCGATTTCGAGATCCGTCCGGTCGAGGCCTTCCGCGCCGCTTCGGCAGCTGGCGGCCAGTACAACGCCCCGAGCGAAGATGGCAGTCGGCCGGGCATCTTCTACGTCAACACCTTCGATCTGAAATCGCGACCGCGATGGGCGCTGGAATCTCTGTACTTGCACGAGGCCACGCCGGGCCATCACTTCCAGATCGCGCTGCAGCGCGAACTGACCGACCTGCCGCGCTTCCGCCGCTTCGGCGGCGAGACCGCCTTTGCCGAAGGCTGGGGCCTGTATGCCGAATCACTTGGCCCGGAGCTGGGTGTGTACACCGATCCGGCCATGCATTTCGGGGCGCTGAGCGCCGAACTCTGGCGCGCCATCCGGCTGGTCACCGATACCGGCATCCACGCCAAGGGCTGGACCCGCCAGCAGGTGCTCGATTACATGAAGGCCAATTCCGCCGCTGGCGACACCCAGGCGGTATCGGAAGCCGAGCGCTTCATCGCCATCCCCGGCCAGGCGCTGGCCTACAAGATTGGCGAACTCAAGATCCGCGAACTGCGCACGCGCGCCGAGCAGACGCTGGGAGAGCGCTTCGACATCAAGGACTTCCATCGCCAGGTGCTGCAGGATGGCTCGCTGCCGCTGGATGTGCTGGAAGCGAAGATCGATCGCTGGATTGCGGCGCAGGGGTGAAGGGGCATCGCGCGCAGGCAGAGGCATCGCGCGCGAGCGCGCTCCTACAATTTTGCCGGAAGACCACGCAAGATTTGTAGGAGCGACCTTGGTCGCGATGGCTGAGGATCGCGCGCGAAACCCAATCTCCCGCTCACCGCTCCACCGAATACAAACGCCACTCCCCCAGCCGACCCGGCATCAGCTGCGATGCGCATTCCGAAAACCGGATGCCGGAGCCGGCGACCAGGTCCTTGACCGTGCTCGACACCAGGATCTGATCCGGCAGCGATTCGGCCGATACCTGACGCGCGATCTCGATGGCCAATCCACCGACGCGATCGCCAAAAACGTCGCATTCGCCGGTGTGCAGCCCGCTGTGGACGCTGATGTTGAGCCGTTGCGCAAACGCGCGGATGGCGCATGCGGCGCGAATCGCGCGCGCCGGCCCATCGAAGGTGGCCAGCACCTGATCATCATCGACGTCGACCACCTTGCCCTTGAACAGCTCGACTTCCTTGCGGAAATACACGGTGTGCCGCGCGCTGGAGTCGGCGCCGACGCTGGTCTGCCCGAGCGGGTCCGCCAGGCGTGCCACCAGCACCGTCGCCAGCACCCGATCGAATCCCGAGGCGTGCCGGACACCGGTCAGAAACTCCTCGATTTCGTCGAGGATCTCGTCTTGCGCGCCGACAAAAGGCAAATGATCGACACCCGGCAGCTCGACGAATTTCGCGCCCGGTATGTGTTCGGCCAGGTAACGCCCCTCCTCCACCTTCAGGCACTGGTCGCCGCTGCGATGCACCACCAGGGTAGGCACGCGCACGGTGGGCAACACGTGGCGGATGTCGATCTCGGTATTCATGCGCGTCAGCGCCACCGCGGCACCCGGGCTGGCACCGCGGCGCAAGTAGGCCGCCCACCACTGACGAAACGCGGGATCCGCTGCCACACTGGGCGCGCGAGCCTCCAATCCCACCGGTCCGCCCCAGTGATTGCGGATTTCTTCGAGGAACTGGTCGCGCTGCGCCAGCGTCGGGCCCCAGGGATAGCCTTGGCCTGCAGTCGCCGGGCGTAACTGCCGATCATCACCAGGGCAATGGTGCGCTCCGGATAAGTGGCCGCGAACAGGCTGCACATCGGTCCGCCCTCGGACACCCCGCAGAGCACCGCGCGCTCGCTACCGACTGCCTCCATCACCGCGCGCACATCGTCCATGCGCTGTTCCAGCGTCGGCAGTTGGTCCAGCGGCACGCGATCGGACAGGCCGGTGCCGCGCTTGTCGAACAGGATCACGCGGGCGAATCCGGCCAGCCGCCGCAGGAAGCGCGCGAACGAGTCCTCGGTCCAGAAATATTCAAGGTGCGAAATCCAGCCCATGACGAAGACCAGGTCGAGCGGCGCGTCGCCAATCACCTGGTAGGCGATGTTGACCTCGCCGCTGCGCGCGTAATGCACCTCGGGAATCTGCAGATGCGCCTCGGAATCGACGCGCGAGGGCACGCTCGACCGGTTGCTGGCTGGCGCCGCGACCAGCGCCGGCGCCCGCGCAGCACCGCTCGCGCCCGATTCGGTCGGCCAGGAATCACCGAAGCGCGAGCGCAGTTCCAGTTCCTGGTGCACGCTCTTCAGATCCAGGTGCAGGTCACGCGTGGCCTGGTAGCGGTGTTCGCGGTCCTTGCGCAGCGCCTTGCCGACGATGCGTTCCAGCTCGGGTGGCGCGCCTGCCAGCAGTTGCGACAGCGGCTGCGGCTGGCGTTCCAGGATGGCAGCAATGATGTCGCTGGCGGAGGCACCGCTGAACGGTGTGCGCCCGGTGAGCATTTCGTACAGCACCACGCCCAGGCTGAACACGTCGCCGCGCGCGTCGACCGCGTGCCCGCGCGCCTGCTCCGGTGACATGTAGCTGACCGTGCCCAGGATCATGCCGGGCGTGGTCTGCAGGCGGTCGACCTCGACCGCATTGACCGGCTTGGCCAGTCCGAAATCCAGCAATTTCACATAGCCATCGGGCCGGACCATGATGTTTTCCGGCTTGATGTCGCGATGCACGATGCCCGCGTTGTGCGCGGCATCGAGCGCGCCGGCAATCTGCACGCCGATGGCCAGGGCGTCGCCAAGGCGCATCCGCGCAGCGACCAGCAGCGCCCGCAGCGTCTGCCCCTCGATATGCTCGGTGGCGATGTAGTGGTGCCCGTCGGCCTCGCCCACCTCGTGAATGATCAGGATATTCGGATGATTCAGCGCACTGATCGCGCGCGCCTCGCGGACGAAGCGCCGCAGCCATTCGCCGTTGCGGGTGAAGCGTCCCGACAACAGCTTGAGCGCGACTTTTCGATCCAGTTGGGTGTCACGCGCCAGATAGACCTTGCCCATGCCGCCGGCGCCAAGCACCGACAGCACCTCGTAGCGGCCCACGCTGGTGCCCGGCTTGACCGTGCCGGCACGCCGCACCGGGCTGCTGTCGGCGCGCAACGGGGATGCGGAATCGCCGCTGCGAACGAGGGCAACCGTATTCGATTCGGAAGTCAGCAGCATCGGAGCAACGAAGCGGTAACCGCGTCCGGGCACGGTTTCGATATAAGTCTCACCGCCCGGATGGCCGAGAACCTTGCGCAGCACCGCGACATGCTGGGCCACGTTCGATTCGTCGATCGCGTGACGGGCGCCGATCCGCTCGAGCAACTGCCGCTTGCTGAGCACCTGTCGATCTTCTTCGACCAGCGCCACCAGGACCGCGAACGCCGCAGGATCGAGCGCGATCAGCTGCTCGTCGCGCAGCAGCGTGCGCATCGCCGTGTCCACCCGGAATGGCCCGAACTCATGGACATGCCACACCGATTGAGGCATTGCCGCTCCCTGGGGACCCTCTCCAGCAGAATTACCGAGTTTGACCTGCGCACTGCACCGTAACCCGGCGCAACTCTGACTGCACGTAAAATCAGGGCAGCGCGGGCCAATTGTAGACCACGGTTGCGCAGGCAGCGGGCGCGTCCGTGCCACGCCCGCACCTGCGCCGCGCCTGATCGCGGCCTTCGGCCGCTCTCACCGAACACCCAGTAAAGCATTGATTTGCCGGTCAGGTTGGCCGCAGGGATCAGGTGACCTGCAGGGTCGTCAGCGGTACCCTGCTGCCTGCAACTCGAACAGTTCGGCATAGCGGCGGCCAGCGGCGAGCAGTTCCTCGTGCGTGCCGACCTCCTCGATCTGGCCAGCTTCCAGCACCAGGATGCGATCGGCCATGCGCACGGTGGAGAAGCGGTGCGAGATCAGCACTGCGGTCTTGCCGGCGCTGAGTTCCTTGAAGCGCTGGAACACCTCGAACTCGGCGCGCGCGTCGAGCGCCGCGGTGGGCTCGTCGAGAATCAGCAGCTCGGCGTCGCGCATGTAGGCGCGGGCGATGGCGATCTTCTGCCACTCGCCGCCGGAGAGGTCGACGCCGGTCTTGAAGCGCTTGCCGAGCACCTGATCGTAGCCGCCTGGGCAGCGCGCGATCACCTCGTCGGCCAGCGCGCGGCGCGCGGCTTCGACGATGCGTCCGCGGTCTTCCCGCGCGTCGATCTGGCCGACCGCGATGTTCTCGGCGGCGCTCAGGTGGTAGCGCACGAAATCCTGGAAGATCACGCCGATGTGGGCGCGCAGCTGCTCGATGTCGTACTCGCGCAGATCGCATCCGTCGAGCAGGATGCGGCCCTCGTCGGGGTCATAGAGGCGCGCCAGCAGCTTGACCAGCGTGGTCTTGCCGGCGCCATTTTCTCCGACCAGCGCCAGCACCTCGCCCGCGTGCAGCGTGAAATCGAGATGGCGCACGGCCCAGCGCTCGGCACCCGGATAGCGGAAACCGACGTCCTCGAACACGAAACCCTGGCGGATCGGGACCGGGAACGGCCGCGGGTTCGGCGGCGGGACGATCTCCGGGCGGATCTCGAAGAACGAGAACAGGTCGTCGAGATACAACGCCTGGCCGGCGACCTGCGAGAACCCCATCAGCAGGTTCTCCAGCAGGTTGCGCAGGCGGCGGAACGAGCCGGCGAGAAAGGTCAGGTCGCCGATCGAGAAGTCGCCGCGCACCGTGCGCCAGGCGATGAACGCGTAGGCGACGTAGTAACCCAGCGTGCCGAGCGCGGTCAGCAGTCCACCCCAGCCCGCACGGCGAATCGCCAGCGCCCGGTTGGCAGCGTAGAAGCGTTCCGACAGCGTGCGATAGCGCTCGATCAGAAAGGCGTTCAGCCCGAAGATCTTCACTTCCTTGGCGGTCTCGACGCTGGCGCCGGTCTGGCGCACGTAGTCGAGTTCGCGCCGCTCCGGCGTCCATTGGTAGTTCAGCGAGTAGCTCTGCGCGTTGAAGTGCGCCTCGCCGATGAAGGCGGGCACCAGCGCCAGCGCCAACAAGCGCGATCAGCCACGGCGCGTAGACGACGAGCCCCACGGCGAAGCTCGCGACGGTGACCACGTCCTGCGCCTGGCCGAACAACTGGCTGATCAGCGTCATGCGCCCCATGGCCTGCCGCCGCGCGCGATCGAGCTGGTCCTGAAGTTCGCTGTCCTCGAAATCCTCCAGGTCCAGCGTCGCCGCGTGCTCCATCAGGCGCACGCTGGTCGCATTGGTAAAGCGCTCCGACAACAGTGAATCGATCAGCGAAACCACGCGGCCGAACACGTCCGAGAGCACCGCGAGGGCGAATTCGAGCAGCAGCAGCCTGCCCAGCGGATCGAGCTGACCACTGCTCCATGCGGCCCAGGTTCGTGCGCCGCGACGCCGGCCTGCACCAGACCGACCACCTGGTCGATGATCAGCTTGCCGATGTACAACATCACCACCGGCAGCAACGCACGCAGCAACCGCAGACACAGGTTCGACAGCGTCAGCGCCGGGCTGGTCTGCCACACCAGCTTGATGAAAGGCGGCAGGTTTTTCAGCGCCCCGAAGCGCTCGCGCAGCGTCGCTGGCGTGGGCACGCCGTGGGCGCCGCCGGAAGGTCCACTGGCACGACCACCCATGGTGTACTGGCGAGGCATTGCCTCCCCCCCAAGAGGGTGCCGATCAGGATCGAATGCACCAACAAGAATGGCATCGCGCGGCGCCGCGCTGCTGCCCAACCCGAATCCAGGGACCTCCGCTCGATGAACGGTCGACAGTACGGTAGGATGTAGCGGGGCGCACCGGAACCGCATCGTTGATCTACGGGCTCGCCGCACCGGACGCAATCGATGCGCATGGCCGCGCGTGGACCGATGGTCCACGCTGCGCCAGCTCCGCCCATGTCGGATTTTTCCTACAGATGGGCGCGGAGCTTTCCGACTGACGGATGGCGCTGCTTTGGGCATGCTGGCCGCGGGTCCCAGGGACATTCGCGATGACGAACAACGCACCCGCACGCTTCCCCTGGCGACCCCGACCTTGCGTGGCCAACCCAGCCATGACCATCGATCTGCAAGGCCAGCTTGCCGAGCACTTTGGATTCGACCAATTCCAGCCGGGCCAGCGCGCGGTCATCGATTGCCTGTTGGCGGGGCGCTCGGCGGCTGCGGTGTTTCCGACCGGAGGCGGCAAGTCTCTGTGTTATCAACTGCCGGCGCTGTTGCTGCCCGGCGTGACCCTGGTGGTGTCGCCGCTGATCGCACTGATGAAGGACCAGATCGATGCGCTCGCGCGGCGCGGCATTGCCGCGCGCCGGCTGGATTCCTCCCTGGATGCGCAGGCCTACCGCGAGGTCATGTCGCAATTGCGCATGGGTAGCCTGCGGCTGCTCTATGTGGCGCCCGAGCGCTTCAACAACGAGCGTTTCCGCGCGGCCATGGCGAGCGTGCGCATCAGTCTGTTCGCCATCGACGAGGCCCATTGCATCTCCGAATGGGGGCACAATTTTCGCCCCGATTATCTGAAGCTGGCCGGGATCGCGCGTGAACTGAAGGTCGAACGTGTGCTCGCGCTGACCGCGACGGCGACGCCGCCGGTACTCGCCGACATCTGCCGCGTGTTCGAGATCGAATCTGAAGACGCCGTTCGTACCGGTTTCCACCGCCCGAACCTGCAACTGCTGACCGCCGTGGTCGACGCGCCCGAACGCGATGCGCGTTTGATCGATGCGCTGACCCGCCGTCCAGCCGGTCCCGGCATCGTCTACGTCACCCGCCAACAGACGGCGGAAACGCTCAGCGCCAAGCTGGTCGCCGCCGGGCTGCCGGCACGCGCCTACCACGCGGGGCTGGATGCGCCGGAGCGCAGCGACGTCCAGGAGTGGTTCCTGGCCTCCTCGACCGCGCTGGTGGTGGCGACCATTGCCTTCGGCATGGGCATCGACAAGGCCGATATCCGCCATGTTTATCACTACAACCCGCCGAAATCGCTGGAGAACTATGCGCAGGAAATTGGCCGCGCCGGGCGCGACGGTCTGCCGTCGGTGTGTCAGATCTTCTACTGCAGCGACGATCTGAATGTGCTCGAAAATTTCGTCTACGGCGACACGCCGGACGCAAACGCCGTGGTTGCGCTGGTCGACTTCCTGTTTTCCAGCGGCGAGGCTTTCGACCTGGCCTTGTACGAGACCGCCAACCGCTTCGACATCCGCCCGCTGGTGTTGCGCACCTTGCTGACCTATCTCGAACTCGACGGCTACCTTGCGGAAGGGACGCCGTTCTACGCCGACTACAGTTTCCAACCGATGGTCAGCTCGGCTGACATCCTGTCGCGCTTTGAAGGCGAGCGCCGGCAGTTCCTGGCGCGTCTGCTGGCGCAAGCAAGCAAGCGCCGAACCTGGTTCAGCATCAATCTCGAAGACAGTGCGCGGCAACTGGGCTGCGCGCGCGAGCGCATCGTCAAGGCGCTCGACTGGCTGGGTGAGCAGCAACTGCTGAAAGTCGAAGTCGCCGGTGTGCGCAATTGCTTCCGGCGACTGCGCGAGCCCGACAATCTTGCCGCGCTGGCGGCAGAGTTGCACTGTCGAATGCTCAAGCGCGAAGGCGCCGAACTGGCGCGGCTCGCCCAGGTTCTGGCGCTGATTGGCAGCCCGGCCTGCCGCAGCCGCCAGCTCAGCGCACACTTCGGCGAGACGCTGGCGCACGACTGCGGCAACTGCAGCGCCTGTCTGGGTGAGTCGCAGCCGCTGCCGCAACGCACTGCGCGGACCATCGAGGATGAGCTTGCCACCCGGCTCGCGCCCTTGCTCAAATCGGCCGGCAAGACGCTGGGCAATCCGCGCAGTCTGACGCGCTTTTTGTGTGGCTGCAGCTCACCCGCACTGACCCGGGCCCGGCTGGCAAAACACGCGCTATTCGGCGTGCTCTACGAAGTGCCGTTTGCGCAGGTGCTGGAGTGGTCTCACGCACTGCTGACGGATGCGGGTCGGCAAGCGCGCGCGCAGCTGTCAACCGAGCCCGAGGACGTCCCTGCCGCTGCCGATTGAATCCCTCAATCGCAGCGCAGCCCCCCGACCCGCGCGACGCGCACCAGCGCGAGGGTCTGCACGCCGTCGCTGCCTTCCAGGCGGGCGCTGGCGTGATCGCAATCCGTGAATGTCAGATCGACGCGCCCCCAGGCTGCGCGCTGCACCAGCGCCGGGTCGTAGTCGCTGTAACGCCCACCAGAAAAGCGCAGCAGGTCGACGCGCAGGGTTTCGCCGTAGCGGGGTGTCGTCGCTACCACGCCGACCAGGTTCAGGTTGCTGCGATCATCGCGATAGCCGTAGAAATAGACCAGCAGGCGTCCATCGGGTTGCCATTGCAGGGTGAAACCCTGGCCATCCTTGTTCGGGTCGTACCAGGAGCCGCTGAGCGCGGCGGGATTGCCGATGGGCACGGCGGCAGTCAGCTGGGCGACGAGGAAATCCTGTGCCTGGCGCTGCACCTCGGCGGGAAAGCCGCCGTGCCCGGCGCCAGCGACCTCGACCATCTGCACGCTGCGGCCGGCCGCCTGCAGGGCGTCGCGCAGGCGCCGACTTTGGCGGATCGGCACGGTCGGATCGGCGGTTCCGTGGACGATCAGGAACGGCGGGTCGGCGGCATCCACCCAGGTGACGGGATTCAGTTGCCGCGCCAGTTCGCGATACAGCGGATAGGGATTGGCGCTGCTGCCGGCTTGCGCGCGCAGTACGCCGATCCCCTCGTCGGCCGCGGTGAATCCCAGCAGCATCGATTCCGGCGAGTTGAAGGCGTCGTGCGCAATGCCGCCACCGTCCGGAACCATCTGCACGATGTCGGTCGGACCGTAATAGTCGACCACCGCCTGCACGCGGCTCGAATAGCCGTCCGCCACTCCGACCGCGCCTTCGATCAATCCGACATCTCCGGATGTGCCGAGCAGCGCGACCAGATGCCCGCCTGCCGACGAACCCCAGGCGCCGATGCGCCCGGCGTGCAGGCCGTAGCTGGTCGCATTGGCGCGCAACCAGCGCACCGCCGCCTTGACGTCATGGATCTGCGCCGGGAAGCTCACCTGCTGATCGCCAAACTGGCCTGCCTGAGAGGTCAGTCGATAGCTGATCGAGGCCACCGCGATGCCACGCGCATTGAGCTCCGCCGCGCTCTGCGCGGGAAAGCGCGAGCCGGCCGACCAGCCACCGCCGTGCACCCAGACCACCAGCGGCGCGGGTGTGGCCAGGCTGGCCGGGCGATAAAGGTCGAGTTGCAGCGCGCGCCCGCCGACCGTGGCGTAGGTCAGCGCGGCGTGGGTGGGTTGGGTCTGGGCATGCAGCCACACCGGCCACAGGCAGGTGACCAGGACGAGGCAACGCAGGATCTTCAAGGCAGTGGCTCCCCGGACGGATTCTTGTGTCAACGCACTCGGTGAGACACGGTTGACGTCGGTATTGCGGCGCTGCTCAGTCGAAGCGAGGCAGCGGGGAGCCGGGGGGGGCCGGGGGGGGGCGGCCGGGGGGTCCCGCGCTTGGCAGCGGTGATACCCGACGGCGCGCCAGCTGATCCGCGTCGATGAGCGGTCACAGCCCGGCCACTGCGGTGCTAGCCTGCGCAACGCATCCCCCACTCGGCTTCGCGCATGTCCAGCCACTCCCAATTCGGCCTTCTGACTGAGCGTCGCTTCCTGCCGTTCTTCCTCAGCCAGTCGCTCGGCGCCTTCAACGACAACGTCTTCAAGCAGGGTCTGGTGGCGCTGGTGGTGTTCGTCGGCGCCATCGATGTCGGCATGTCGAGCGCGACGTTTTCGCTGCTCGCCGGGGCGCTGTTCATCCTGCCCTACTTCCTGTTTTCGGCACTCGGCGGGCAACTGGCGGACAAGTACGACAAGTCGCGGCTGGCGCGCTGGATCAAGGCGCTGGAAGTGGCGCTGATGCTGGTCGCGACCGCCGGCTTCATGCTCAAGAGCGGCGCGCTGCTGCTCGCGGTGCTGTTCCTGCTGGGCCTGCAATCGACGCTGTTCGGACCGCTCAAGTACGGCATCCTGCCGCAGGTTCTGAGCGACGAGGAACTGACCGGCGGCAATGGCCTGGTCGAGAGCGCGACCATGGTGTCGATCCTGCTCGGCACCCTGGTCGGCACGGCGCTGGTCGGAATTCCGGGCGACGGCCTGATCTTCATCTCCATGGTGGGCGTCGGCGTGGCCCTGATCGGCTGGATAGCTGCACTGGCGATGCCGGCGACGGCCGCGGTCGAACCCTCGCTCAAGATCAACTGGAATCCGTTCACCGAAACCTGGCGCAGCCTGAATTTCCTGCGCAACAACCGCATCGTGTTCCTGAGCTGCCTGGGCATCAGCTGGTTCTGGTTCTTCGCCTCGATGTACTTCCTGATCCTGCCGGTCTATGTGCGCGATGTGATCGGCGGCAGCACCTCGGTCTACACCCTGCTGCTGGCGCTGTTCTCGGTCGGCACCGGCCTCGGCGCGCTGCTCTGCGAGTTGCTCAGCCGGCGCAAGGTCGAGATCGGCCTGGTGCCCTTCGGTTCGATCGGCATGACGCTGTTCGGGCTGGATCTGTATTTTGCCCTGCCGCAGGCCAGCGGCTTGAGTGGATTGACGGTCAGCGCCTTTCTTGCGACGGGCTTTGGCTGGCGTCTGGTGATCGATCTGGTGCTGATGGCGATCTTCTCCGGCTTTTTCATCGTGCCGCTGTTTGCGCTGATCCAGCAGCGCAGCGCGCCCAGCCACCGTTCGCGCGTGATCGGCGCCAACAACATCCTGAATGCGATTTTCATGGTCGCCGCCTCGGTGCTTGGCTGGGCGCTGATGAATGGCCTTGGCCTGACGCTGCCCCAGGTGTTGCTGGTCACCGCGCTGTGCAATGCCATCGTGGCGATCTACATCTACACCCTGGTGCCGGAATTCCTGCTGCGCTTCATCGCCTGGATCCTCATCAACGTGCTCTACCGCATCCGCATCCGCGGCATGGACGCGGTACCGGACGAGGGCGCCGCGCTGCTGGTGTGCAACCACATCAGCTATGTCGACGCGCTGGTGGTGCTCGGCTCGGTGCCGCGCCCGGTGCGCTTCGTCATGTACTACAAGATTTTCGACATGCCGATCGCCAAGCAGGTATTCCGCTGGGCCAAGGCCATTCCGATCGCCGGCGCCAAGGAAGATCCGGTGCTGATGGAGAAGGCCTTCGAGGAAGTCTCGCGCGAGCTGAAAGACGGCAATCTGGTGTGCATCTTCCCCGAGGGCGGCCTGACCCGCGACGGCGACATCGCCAAGTTCCGCCCCGGCGTCGAACGCATCTTGAAGCGCGACCCGGTCATGGTGATCCCGATGGCGCTGCAGGGCCTGTGGGGCAGCATGTTTTCGCGCCGCGACAAGTCGATCAAGCGCTACGTGCTGCCACGCCGGCTGTGGTCGCGGGTGGGCTTGATGGTTGGCACTCCGCGGCCGCCGGAAACCGCCAGCGCAGCGGCGCTGGAGGCGGATGTGCGGGCATTGCGGGGTGATCGGGCCTGAGGCTTCGCAGTCTCGCTGCAGGATTCATCGCAGCCGCTACAATCCGCCGTGCTGCGGACGGAGCGACGCGTGGCAAAGACGGGCCGGCATCATGGCTGGTACTTTGCGCTGCTGATCGGCGCTGTCCTGATGCACGCCGCGTTACTGGCGCAAGCACCCTCGACCGCGCGCCCGCTTGCGCCAACCTGGGCCCCCGTGATCGGCGCACCGGCCGAGTTCAACGAGTTGATGGCGCTCTCGGGTCGTCAACGCGAAGACCGGGTCAATGCGGACGCCGGCCACTGGGAACCGATCCTGCGCGAGGGCATCGCCAGGGCACGGCAATCCGGGCAGCTCGATGTGGTGGCGGAAGCGCTGATCGCGCAAGGACGCGCGTTGTGGCGGCTGAAGGACGCCGCTGGCGCCGAGCAGGCGCTGCGCGAGTCGATCGCGCTCAACCGGCAACTCGGGCAACGCGAGCAGATCTTTGATCCGATGCTGCCGGGGGGCGCGCAGACCGCCTGGACGAGGTGCTCCTGCTGAATCGCGAAATGTTGACGCTGGCACAGGGCAATCCGCGCCGCGAGGCGAATGCGCTGACCAATATCGGCATCGTCGAACGTCGCATGGGCAATCTGGACGCCGCGCAGCAGGCCTTCGAGCGGGCCTCCGCGCGGCGGCGACGAGGCGGAACTGCCGACTCATCCAGCACTGGCGAATGCCAGGACCGGCGGCGGGCGCTGATGCAGGAGGCGCAGTTGCGGCGGCGCGGCGGCGGCGCAGGCCGATGCTGCGCGCTTCCGGATGGGGCACCCGCACGCGCGTGCAACTGGCGACCGCGGCCGGCCAGCCGCGCGCGCCAACGCCCATTGCGCCCAGCGGCTGGCGAGCTTGATGCGGCACGCCAGGCGATGGCCGAGGCGAAAGAACTCGCCCGCGGCATACCCGATGCGCAGTCCGAATGCACGCTGGGCGAAGCCGCGGCGGCGCTGCGTGAGTCGCTGCCGGCGCGGGCGTTGCACCTGGCGGCTGCTGAGCGACAGTCGCTGGCGGGCAATCGCGATGTGGCGCAATGGCTGCAGGCGACTACCATCGAGGCCGAGGCGCTGCTTGCGCTGCAACGCCAAGTGGAGGCGCTGACCCTGATCGATCAGGGCTTGGACACCGCAGCCCGCGCGGTGCGCACACGCGAACGCACGCCGCTATTGCGCCTGCGCGCCGATGCACTGCACCAGCTCGGGCGCGACCGCGAGGCCTACCCGACACGTATCGAATACGAAGCCGCGGAACAACAGGCACGTGGCGCCGGCACCACCGAACAGATGGCCAGCTTTCTGCAGGAGCGCGCCCGCGAGCGCGAGGAGGCACGCGCGCAGGACGAGGCTCAGCGGCGCCAGATCGCCGAGATCGCCGCGCAGTCCGCGCGCGAACGTGCGCTTGCGGCTGGCCTGATCGCGTTCCTGGCGATCGCGCTGGCGGCGTTGCTGTGGCTGCGCGCCCGCGACCTCAGGCAACGCCAGCAAGCGCTGGTGGCCGAGCACCACGCACTCAGCGAGGCACACGAGCAACTGGAACAGGAAAGCGAGGCACTGCTGATCGAGGCGACCACCGACCAGCTGACCGGCGCCTGCAGCCGGCGCGCCATCCTGGAGCACTTGCAGCAGGCGCTGGCATCAGCGATTCGACGGCAGCGTGGTGCTGTTCGATCTCGACCACTTCAGCGCATCAACGACGAGTACGGACACCCGGTTGGCGATGCCGCGCTGCGTCACGCCTGCGCAAGCCTGCGCGCCGAAACCGGGGCGCATGGCAGACTGGGGCGCTACGGCGGCGAAGAGTTCCTGCTGGTATTGCCCGGGCTGGACCGCAAGGCAGCGGCAGCGCTGGGTGAGCGCTGCCTGCAGCGGCTTGCCGATTCGCCGTTGGCACTGGAGACCGGCGTGTTGCGGATCACCAGCAGCGCCGGTTGCGCCGGTGCGCGATCCGCGAGGACGCGCCGCGCTGATGCGCGCGCAGGCGCTCTACAGCCAAGTCTGCGGGACGCAATTGCTTGCGGATAGCCGACTGAACCGGCCAGATCCGGACGAATCGCCTTGGATTCCGGCGAGAATCCGCCAGCCGATTTGCCCTGCCAGCGCCGATGCCCAAACCCGATCGCAGCTTGACCGAACTCAAGCGCCAGGTGCGCCTGCTGCTGGCGCTCGATGGTCGCGTGCTGCGCTTGGCCGGCGGCATCTGGCTGGTCCGCGCCGGGCGTGTCGCTGATCCGATCACCCTGCAGGCGCTGATCACTGCGCCGACGGTGGCCCGCAATGCGTTGAAGGCCTGCCTGACGCCCGATGCGCAGTGTGAGCCGCTGTCGCGCCAGCATCTGGCGGCGGCGACCCACGCGCTGGCGGTGCTGCAAACGCACGTCGATGAGCTGACACAGACCCCGGCGCGCTGGCTCGGTGGCCAGCGGCGCGATGCCGATTGGCTGATCGCGCAACGGAAGCGGGTGCAGCGATTATCGGCCTGGATGGGTGAATCCGTGCCAGCGGCGCCGGACGCCACCCAAGGTTCATCGACATCGCCAAAGGCGAGCGCGGACGCCCTTTGCGCCTGGTTCGACAGCGATGCCCTGCCCTCGCTGGATCCGCGCGGCGCGGCGCTGGCCTGGGTCTGCGATCAGCCGCCGAGTGGTCCGCTGGCGCTCGATGGCGTTGACGATGTTGCGTTCGCCGCTGCCTTGCGGCGCATCGTCGATCACGGCCCTAACGCAGCCGACAGCGCCATCGCGCTGCTGAACGACACGCGCGGCTGGAGCGCCGCGGCACTGGATGCCTGGTGGCCGTGGTTGGCCAAGGGTGTCGCCGTCGATGCAATCGCGGCCTGGCCGGATACTGATGGTGGGCGTCGCGCTGCGGCACCTCCGGCCGACTGGCCGCTGCCCGCCGTGCGCGTTTACGTGAAACTCGCGGCTTCGCTGCTGCGGGCGCCAGGCGGCGCCCGACTACCCTTGCGGCCGGACTCCTTTGCCCGCCTTGCTGCGGCGCGCAAGCCCGTTCTGGTCGCTCTTGCGGCCGTGCTCGATCAGTTGCTGCAATCGAGCGCGGGCGCCATCGAGCAGACCCTGGCCCTGGCCGACACCGCCTTGCGTCTGGACGGGCGATTGACGCTTCCCGATCACTTCGAAGTCCAGTCCGGCTTGGCGGGCGACGTCGAAGCGCCCTTTGCGCAGTGGCTCGGCAGCACCGCGTTGGTCGACCGCTACCTGTCGTTGCGGCGGGCGCTCGGCGAGCCGGTCGAGATCTCGCTGCGCCTGCGCCAGGATCATGCGGCGCTAGTCAAGAACCAGTCGCAACAGCAGTTTCTGCAGTCGCTGGGCGCCGACGATCCGCGCCGGGCGCAGTTGGCCAGGCGGGGTGCTGCTGCCGATCCGACGCGCACGCGACGACGCCTGGAGGCCGAGTGCGTCGATCTGGAACTGCGCTGGCGCATGGCGGAAGTAGACCGCTCGCTGGGTCAGACCCTGGGGCGTGTGATCGGGACTCCGCTGCCGCGCTGGGATGAAGCCTGGCGCGATGCCGCGCGGCTTTATCTGGGTGTCGACATCAACCATGAAGAGCTCAAGGGCCTGCTGTGCGCCGCGGCAACCGGCAACCCCGCGGACTGGCGAATGCAATTGCCGGGCAACGTCGCGTGGTTGCAGCGCGCAGCCGACAAGCTGGATGTGGATGCCTGGCTGGCGCCACCCACGCACGCTTTCCCCTGGCGCGGCGAGGTCTGCACCCTGACTGCCGAGCGCGATCCGCTGCAGGCCTTGCGCATGGGCCTGCCTTTCGACAGCTGTCTGGCGCTGGACGCCGGCTGCAATCGCCACAGCGCGATCATCAATGCGCTCGACGCGAACAAATGGGTGGTTTATCTGCGTGATCGCAAGGGCCGCATCCTGGCGCGGCAATTGCTGGCGATCAGCGACGACTGGCGCCTGCTCGGTTATCGCGTCTACACCAGCATCGGCAGCTCCGACGGACTGATCGATGCTTTTCATGCCTATGCGCGCGAGTTCGCACAAGCGTGCGAGATCGCGCGCGCCGACGCCGGCGTGCCGGAGACGCTGAATGGTCGCAACTGGTACGACGACGGCACCTGGCCGTGGCGCGCTGCTGCGGGCGATCTTCGCCCGCAGCAGTTGGCGGCGTATGCAGCCGAAATCGGCATTGACGTTCCACCAGCGGCGAGCACCGGGTTCATCGACGAAGCGCGCCGTTGGTGGCTGGCCCGCGATGGTCATATCGAGGCGCTGCAGAACTGGTGTGACACGCGACCCGCGGCCCTGCGCAATCTGGAACTGCTGCAGCGACGCTACGGCGAGCGCGGCGTTCTGCGCCTGCTCGGCGATCCCCATCGACGCGATCGCTACCGCTACGAGCTGAATCGCGAGGCGCCGCTCAGAGTGCTGCTCAAGCTCCGGCCACAGCTGCAGCAGGCGGACCGGGTCGGCTTCGGGCGCGATCTGGGCGACAACGCCGTCGATGCCGCGTCCATGCTCAGCGCCTTGCGCGAACTGCTGGCGGGCGATGGCAGCGCCAGCTTTGACGACGATGGCTTCGAACACGCCTTGCTGACCCTGATCCCGCGCTGGGCCGAAAGCCTGCCCTTCGCCGAACTGGCGCGGCATCTGCCGCTGCTGGCGCGTGCTTTCGACGGGCTGCAATGCGGCCTGCCCGAGGATTGTCGCAGTTGTGTGTCCGCCGCCGAGGGCTGGCTGCTGCTGGTGTTGCGCTCGGCCTGGCGCCGCGCAGCGGGACCCCAGCGCATGCTGCGCCTGCTGACCGCCCGTCACGACTCGGCGCGCCTGACGCGCTGGTTGCTGGCGCTCGGGGCTCGCGAGCACTTGTCGACGCCGGCGCCACTGCCACTGTTTGCGCCGCCGCAACACGATCGCAAGGTGCTGCGCGCCATCGACGAACTGGTTGCGCGCCAGCCGCAACTGCGCGCCGATCCGCTGCGACTGGCAGCGCTGCTGCGTCACAGCGATCCAGCGACATTGACCATCGACGCTATCGACTGGCCCGTCGAGGCGCCGTGGGAAGCACTCGGTGACGCCATCTGCGACTGGCCCGCGCTGTACCCGGCGCTGCGCCGTTACGCGCGGCGGCCGGGCGATGTGTCACCGTGCAGCGTGTTCGAAGCGCATTGGGCGCGCCAGGTGCGCACCGCCTGGCACGCCGCCCTGCCCGATCAGGTCGCCGCGCTGGGCGACGACAGCGTCGCGGCGGCGGAGATCGTCGCCAATCTTGGCCTGCCTGAGCTGATCGATACCTGCCGCGAACTGCTGCGCCGCCACCCCCATCGCACCCGGCGCCAGCCCAAGCGCGCACAGCAGATCCGCGAAATCCTGCGCGGCTGCGACAGCGATGGAAAGCTGGGCGGCATCCACCGGGATTGGCTGCGGCTGGCGCAAGCGGAGAGCGGCGAGATGGAGATCGCCACCGTGATCACGCATCCCCAGGTGCAGGTGCTCGCCGATGCGCTGATCGATTCGCCCACGCCACCCGCCTGGGCCGCGGCATTGCTCAAGCATCTGCTGCCCGGCCGTGGTGGCCGACAACGCTGCCTGCGACTGTGGCAGCACCCCAAGCTGCGCGAATTGGCCGATCTCGCGGCGCCACAAGCGTGGTCGGCCAGCCATGCCCGCCGAATGTTGCAGCACTGGCCGGTGGAACTGGGTGAGCACTGGTTGCGGCGGTCACTGCAGGTGGGCAACACCGATCTGGTCGACGACGGTCCAATCGAGTGGTATCAGCGCCTCGCACAGCTGGCTGCCGAGCTATGCCCGCCCGACGTCTGGCTTGCCTTGTTTCGCGAGATGCCCGATGCGCTCGGCGCCAGCATCTTCGTCCGCGCACTCGACGCCGATCGCCGCCAGGCGCTGAGCGAACTGGCTGCGCGCGATCCCGACGAAGCGGGCCCCAGGGACTGGTTGTTGCACTGAAGCGCGGCTTGCGACCAAGTTCATCGCGCGCAAACGCGCTCCTGCAACCTTGCCGAATATCCTCAGAGAAGTTGTAGAGGCGCGCTTGCGCGCGATGGCTCCCTGGCAGGACCCAGTGCGATGGTCGCCATCGCGATCGCTCGCGAGAAAAAGGGCGGCCCGTGGGCCGCCCGGCAATTACTCAAACTTCCGCAGCAGCCTATTCGAAACCGTTGGCGAACACCATCGGCGACGGCGTGGTGTCCACCGAACCCGACAGGCACCACTGGTTGACGGTACCCAGGTCCTGACCGGCGGCATCGATCGCCGTCAGGCGCCAGGTGGCATTGCGGGCCTGGCCATCGAACACCGTCAGCGGGCTGGCCGGACGCATGCTGCCGCTCAGCGTCGGCACCGTGGCCACGCAGGTGATCGGGCCGGCGGCCTCGTCGTCGTACAGCGCATTGACGTCATTGCCCGAGCAACTGGCCGGGCGATTGATAAAGCTCACTTCGGTGCCCGTAGTGACGTTCTTCAGTTTGAAGATCAGGTCGCCGATATAGGTGTGGGTGACGTTGAGGCTGATGTTGAGGTCGGTCACCGCGCCGAGGTTGGCGATGCTCAGGTCCGAGAACACGCCGGTCGGGTTGTTGTCGGGAATGGCCAGATTCGGCGACACGCAATAGAAGTCCTGGGTGGTGAAGCTCTGCGCCGCGGCGTTGTTGCCCGGACCGCAGGCATTGGTCGAGCGCACGCGCCAGTAGTGCTGCGTCGAGCCCGCCAACGACGTCTGCACCGTGTGGCTGGTGCCGCTGACGGTGCGCGTATAGACGATGTTGGCAAAAGCCGCATCGGTGGCGATCTCGACCACGTACTCATCGGCCTGGGTCGCGGCCGTCCAGCTGAGCACGGGCGTCACCGAGACGTCGACTGCGGCATTCGCCGGGGCGCTCAAGCTTGGCACCGAAGGCACTGCGCTGTTGACTTGCAGTGTCAGCGGCATGATCGCGGCCGGACCGGGGGCGAAGGCCGCGTTCACGGTCAGGTTGTAACTGCCCGCGGCAACGGCCCCGGTATTGCTGATCGTCAGTGCACTGGCGGCGGGCACGCTGGTCACCGGCGTGGTGGCGAAGCTGGCCGTGGTGCCGGCTGGATTGCCGGATACGCTCAGGGTTACCGGCGGCGTGAACGCTGCCCCGAGGGTCACCGGGTATACCGCGTTGGCGCCAGCGCAGATCTTCTGGTTGGCTGTCGCGGCGCCGAGGAAACTGCAGGCGTTGGGGATGTTGAAGCCGTTGGTCGGGTTGTTGGCGTTGGCGCCACCGGACACCGCGTTGCTGCCCAGACCGAACTCGGCAAACGCTTGCCAGATCAGGCAGACGTCGGCACCGTTGTAGGGCTGCGCCGCCGCCGCGGCCTGGATGACGCCATCGCGCACATCGGTGAACGCCGGACCGCAGGCGGTGTTCTTCAATCCTTCGACGATGTAGTACATCGCCCGGATGTTGCCGGCGTCCGCTGCGGTGCCGGTGAAGGCGTCGATATCCGCGTTGTAGCCGTGCTCGTCGATCAGTGCCCAGCTGACCTGCCAATAGGCCTGCGCCCAGCGCGATCCGACGCCATGCGGCACCGCCGCGCCGATGATCGACTGGTAGGTCCAGGTGTTTTCGAAGGGCTCCGGATTGACCGCCGGATCGCCGTCATAGTAATCCTGACGGATGCCCACACCGGTCACCGGCTGGCCCAGCGCATAGGTGCCGATGCCGCGAATGCGCGCCGCCGAACTGGTGTCGTTGGGCTGGGTGTAGTACATCGCCCACCAGTCGGAGAGACCTTCGCCGGGACGCTGCGTGTTACCCAGACAACTGGTGTTGGACGGGCCACCCACCAGGCGATTGGAGATGCCGTGGCCATACTCGTGGGCGATGATGCCGTTGTCGAAATCGCCGTCGCGATTGGGCGTAACCCCGGTCCATACGAACATCTGCATGCGCGGGCGCTGACCATCCGGAGGCGTGCCGAAATTGGCGTTGTTGGTACCCTCCCCGTCCTGCGCCTCGGCTTGAACCGAGTCGTTGCCGAGGCCCGGATTGCCGTAATTGCTGGTCTGGAAATTGCCGCCTTCCTCATCGAAGCCGAAGGGATAGGCAATGTCATGCATGACGTTGTTGAAATAGAACAGATTGGTGACGGCGGCCGGACGATAGGTGGCGGGCCCCTGGGTCAGATCGAGCGGCGTGACGCAATTGAGCGCGGCGCTGCAATCCGGCGAACTGCCCGGATCCGGCGTGTCATTGGCGTCGGTGTCGGTGTAGGCGTGGACATTGTTGCCCTGCGTCGTGGTGAATTCCGGGCCGGCCGCGCCATTGGTATCGTGCCACCCGAAAGGCGAAGCCGCGGTTTGCGGATTGCTCAACGTCACTCGACCATCCGCCGGCGGCAGCGGCGCGATGTGCTGCGGGCTTTCCACCGCCAGCGGGTAGACCTTGTAGTCGGCGTCTGCCACCCAGCTGATGCGCGTCCAGATCTTGCCGGTTTCGGCATCGACGGTGAAATCGGCGATATCGCCACCGCCCGGTAGCCAGGTCTGGAAGTTCCACACCAGGCGCGCTTCGCCGGCGCCAACCGGCAACAGCATCAGGCTCGCCTCGATCGGCCTTTCCGACAGGGCGCTGGCGTTGAGCAGCGTGCGCTGGCGCGCCGACGTGTCGCTGCTGCCCTGGCTGATCGGACCTGCGATCCGGTTCAGATGCGTGGCCGCGGCGACCACCGCCTGCAGCGCCGTGAGGCTCGGCTGCCGGCGATTGATCGACTGCGCCAGGTTCGGCAGGAACTGGTTGTTCAGCCCGAGAATGCTGCCATCACGATCGACGTGCACCTGCAACTGGCCGTTGTAGACCGGCAGGCCCTGATGCATCTGCCGGAGGTACAGATGGCGCACGCCACTGGCGCGGCTCAAGACATCATCGGTGATCTCGTATTCGGCGACGTCGGCCGACGTCAGACCGAGGAGCGTCGCGTTGTTGCGAACGAAAGCCAGCGCGACCGCCTTGACGTCTCCAGCGCTGTTCGGGCCGGTCAGATAGCCCACGCGGTTGCTCAGCGAGCGTGTGGCGCCGGTCACGCCGTCGATCTCGAAAGCCAGCTCCGGCACGCGCGACTGCAAGGCAGCGAGAGCATCCGCCTGCGCTCCAATCGCAGCACGCAGGGGCGGCGTCTCCACCAAGCTGCGAGCGTCGAAATTGCGCTCGAACTTGGAATCCAGCTCTGTAAATGCGGACACCGGCGACGCCAGTGCAGCGCCAATCAGACAAGCCAACAAGGAGCGCTGCAGCGTTCGACGGGCCAATGACATACCGGATTTCCTTCAATGGGAGGCGGGGCGACCCACCATCATCCCAAATGGAGGAGTGGCTTAGAAGCGCAAAAGCAGGTTCGCGGCCAACATTTTCGCGCGGGGCGCGCACGCGCACAGAGCGGGCGCAGGCGCCTCACCCCTGACCCAGGAACAGAAGCGCGCTTGCGCGCGATAGCGCTTTTGGTCGCGACCGCTACTTGCCCTTGATCGCCCCGAGGATCCCGCGCAGCAAGGACCGCCCGAGCTGGTTGCCGACGGTGCGCGCGACCGACTTGGCGAAGGCTTCGCCGACGCCCTGCCGGTTGCTGGCGCGCGGCTGTGGCGTCGCGCGCGGGGCCTGCGGTGCCCGCGGCGCGGGTGTGCGCGGGCGCGGCGCGGGCGCCGCTTCTGGTTGCGGCACCGGTGCCGGCGCCGAGGGTTTGCTCCAGGGCCAGTTCAGCGACCAACCGCCGCTGGATGCAGGCGGCGCTTCCGGCGGCGCTTCCGCCTGCGGCTCGGCGCGCCGCTTGAGGATTTCGTAGGCCGACTCGCGATCCTGCGACTGATCGTACTTGTTGCCGATCGGCCCTGCTGCACGGACGGCGGCGCGTTCTTCGGGCGTGATCGCACCGATGCGGCAACCCGGCGTCAGCACCCAGGCGCGCTCGACCATCGCCGGGCGTCCGCCCTCTTCCAGGAAGGACACCAGCGCCTCGCCGACGCCCAGCTCGGTGATCGCCTTGACCACATCCAGCCCCGGATTGGCGACGAAGGTCTCGGCGGCGGTCTTCACCGCCTTCTGGTCGCGCGGCGTGAAGGCGCGCAGGGCGTGCTGGATGCGATGGCCGAGCTGACCGAGGATGTCGCCGGGCACGTCGTCCGGATTCTGGCTGCAGAAATACACGCCGACGCCCTTGGAGCGGATCAGGCGCACCACTTGTTCGATGCGCTGCACCATGGATGCCGGCGCGTCGTCGAACAACAGATGCGCCTCGTCGAAAAAGAACACCAGGCGCGGCTTGTCCAGATCACCCACTTCCGGCAACTGCTCGAACAGTTCGGACAGCAGCCACAAAAGGAAGCTCGAATACAGCTTGGGCTTCAGGATCAGTTGCTCGGCACTCATGATGTTGATGACGCCGCGTCCGAGCGGGTCGATGCCGAAGAAATCCTGCAACTGGAAGGCCGGCTCGCCGAAGAAGGCCCGCGCGCCGACGTCCTCCAACCCGAGCAGCGCGCGCTGCACGGCGGCAATCGAGGTCGACGACACCAGGCCGTACTCGGCCGAGATCGCCTTGGCGTTCTCCGACACGTAGTTGAGCATCGAGCGCAGATCCGGCAGATCGATCAGCAGCAGGCCTTCCTGATCGGCCACGCGGAACACCACGTTGAGCACGCCGGACTGGACCTCGTTGAGTTCCATCAGTCGCGCCAGCAGGATCGGCCCCATCTCCGAAATGGTCGTGCGCAGCGGGTGCCCGTTCTGGCCATAGATGTCCCAGAACACCACCGGATTGGCGCCCGGCTTCCAGCTCTGCTCGATGCCGAGCAATTTCAGCCGGTTGCGCAACTTGTCGCTCATCACCGCGGCCTGCGACAGCCCGGCGAGATCGCCCTTCACGTCGGCCAGGAACACCGGCACGCCCTGTTTGGAAAATTCCTCCGCCAGCAGCATCAGCGAGACGCTCTTGCCGGTACCGGTGGCGCCGGCAATCAGACCGTGGCGATTGGCGTAGCGGGTCAGCACGGAAAGATCGCGCGCGCCGCGGGCGATGGTGATCTGCGGGGTGGAACTCATCGGCAATGGCTTCGCTGGCGGGAACCCGGCAAGGCTACGTCCAAATCGAGGTGCGACGCCATGGCGCGGGACGATTCACTGCTTGCAGCGGGCTCATCCCGCGAGCTCTTGCTCCTGTTCCATCGACGAATCGGGCTCGCCGCGCCGCGATCCCCAGCAAAGATCGCCGGGTGAAGCCGCTTCCACAGCATCCAGAGGCCACCGGCCTCGGGTCACCGCCTATCCGATTCTGTAACAAACCCACTTTTCACATGACCTCGTGTGCTTTAGGCTACCGGGGTTGCATAAACCCATAAAAATTTCGGAGACGCCCATGCGATTCCTGCCCACCTTGTTGCTCGGCGCGCTCGCGCTCGGTAGCACCACAGCCTTTTCCCAAGCTCGAGAAACCCCGTCTCCGAACGAAGCGCAGGGTCCGGCCTATACGCCGGTACCTTACACGCCGGTCGGCGCGGGTCTGCAGGACCAACGCGCGCTGCTGGTCACCCATCCGGGTGGTGGCGCTGGTGGCGCCGACGAAAGTCGTTTGCAGACTACCTCGTTGACCCCGACCATGGGCACGCTCGGTTTTGGCGTGCAGCAGACCGCGCCCAACCGCATTGCGGACGATTTCGTCGTTCCGGCGGGTGGTTTCACGCTGACCTCCTTCACCGTCTACTCTTATCAGACCAACTCGACGACCACGCCAACTCACAATGGCATCACCTTGCAGATCTGGAACGGTCCGCCGGGCGCGATGGGTTCTGCGGTCGTGTTCGGTGACACCACCACCAACCGCTTCACCTCGGCGGCTTTCGCCAACATCTTCCGCACGACGGAAACGACTATCGGTGCGACCAGTCGCCCGATCATGGCGGTCACGGCGTCCGGCCTGAACATCAATCTGCCGGCCGGCACCTACTGGCTGGACTTCGCGCTGAGCGGCACGCTGGCATCCGGCCCGTGGGCGCCGCCGATCACCATTCTCGGCACCGGCGCGACCGGCAATGGCATGCAGTCCCTGGCGGGCGTGTGGGGCAATGCGCTTGACGGCACCTACGCGCAGGGCTTCCCGATCACCATCGACGGCATCCCGCCGGGCACCGATGTGGCGCTGACGCTGACCGACGCACCGGATCCGGTGAATGCCGGCACCAACGTCACCTACACCGCCACGGCGACCAACAACGGCCCGATCGGCGCTGACGGTATCGTCATCAACCTGCCGCTGCCGGCTGGCACCACCTTCGTCTCGGCCACGCCGAGCGCCGGTGGCGTCTGCAATGCCGCCAGCCCGGTCGTCTGCACCTTCGCCGGCACCACTGCGGTTGCTGCTGCTGCCTCGGCAACCATCGTCGCCGCGGTCCCGGCCAACACCGCCAACGGCGCCGTGCTCAGCGCGACGGCAACGTCGACGTCGACCACCATCGACCTGACCCCGGCCAACAACACGGCGACCACCACCACCACGGTTGGCACCTCCTCCGACGTGTCGGTCACCATCACCGATGCGCCGGATCCGGTCGTTGCCGGCACCAACCTGACCTACACGGTCACCGTGGCCAACGCTGGCCCGAGCGACGCAGCGAATGTCACGGCTTCGATGGCGACTCCGGCAGGCACCACGCTGGTTTCGGCGCCGGGTCCGATCGGCACGCTGGCCGCTGGCGCTTCGGTGCAGAGCACCTTCGTGTTCACGGTGACGCCGGCAGTGCTGTCCGGTACCGTCATCACGGGTACGGCAACTGCGGCCTCCACCACGACCGATCCGAACGCCGCCAACAACACGGCGAGCACGACGACCACGGTCAGTGCTGAAGCCAATCTGGCCGCCACCCTGACCGCTTCGGCTTCCGCGGTTCTGGTCAACGTGCCGGTGACCTTCAGCGCCACCAGCACCAACCTGGGCCCGAGCGATGCGCAGAACGTCGTCCTCGCGATCACGCTGTCGCCGGACTTCCGTTATGCCGGCCACACGGCCAGCGCCGGTGCGGTCTGCACCACGCCGCAGGTGGGCAACTCCGGTGTCATCAGCTGCACCTGGGCAGGCGCGACGGCTCCCAATGCCGTGCGCACGCTCGACGTGTCGGCCTTCAGCAACAACGACAACCAGAACACGGTGTCGGTTGCCACCAGTTCCGCCACCACCGATCCGGTCGCGGGCAACAACGCCGCCTCCGTCGTCGTCACGGTGGGCTTCCTGATCGAAGAGATCCCGAGCCTGAACGGTCTGGGTCTGGTCCTGCTCGGCCTGATGCTCGGCCTGGTCGGCTTCGTCGCGGTGCGCCGTCAGGCCTGAACCGCAGGTGGAATCGGCGCGCAACGGCGCCGATTTCACCGATTGATTGAAAGCTGAAAGGGGCGGCCACTGGCCGCCCCTTTTTGTTTTGGGTGGCAATGCTTCCTGGCGGAGCGGATTCACCCCGCAAGTTGTGCCGCGCTGCGCTTTGCTCTCTGGGAGCGGGTTTCCCGCAAGCTTTGCCTGATCTGCTATGCTGTGCTCTCGGTAGGTCTGCGGTGCGCTTGTTCGCGCTCGCCGCGCGACTGGTCACTGCCCGAGCTCTCCGTGACAGCGCCTTTCCGCGGCCTTTGCGTCTGACCTGCTTGGTGCTGTGATGTTCGGTGGGAGCGGGTTTACCCCGCGATCTTTGCGTCTGCCGGAGCCAAGGATCGCGGGATAACCTCCCACAAAAGCGCACTCCCACGAGAACTCGCCCCAGGATCCTGCTCCCGAAACAGCCCGATCCCACAATCCGCTTGGACCGCCGCCGCCCCTCACGGCACCGTCAACGCCTCCATGCACGAGCGCGTATTGCTCGGCTCGTACGGCGCCAGTACCGGGTAGAAGCGGATGCGTTTGCAGCCGTCACCGGTGTCGAAGGGCATCCAGCGGATCGCATCGCTGAATTCCAGGCGCAGGTTGTCGCTGGGCAACTGGCGGAACAATGCCGTCCACACCTTGAGCGCGCCGCTGGCGCCGGTCAATCGCGTCGGCTGGTTGTCGTCGCGCCCGAGCCAGACAACGCCCAGGTGCTCGCCGGTGTAGCCGGCGTACCAGCTGTCGCGGGAATCGTCCGAGGTCCCGGTCTTGCCGGCCGAATCGAGATGAATGCCGTTGCCGCCGGTCAGGCTGGCAGCCGTGCCCGACAAGGTGGTCTCGTTGAGCGCCACGGTGATCAGCTTGACCACATCGGCGCCGGCCGGATTGCCGGCCGGCCGCGGAAAGCGCGACAGTGCGCGACCCGCATCGTCGAGCACCTCGCGCACCGCGGAGATCGGCACCACCTGACCGCCGCTGGCCAGCGCCTGGTAAAGCTGCGCGACCTCCAGCGGGCTCAGCTCCACCGAGCCCAGGATCAACGACGGCTGCGGATCGGCCGGCGCGTTGACGCCCAGATTCTGCATCAGGCGCGCCAGTGACTTGACGCCGACGTCGAGGCCAACGCGCGCGGTCGCCAGATTGTAGGAACGCGCCAGCGCGTCGACCAGCGGGATGGTCCCGTGGCTCTTGCGATCGTAGTTCTTCGGCGCCCAGGTCTTGCCAGTCGCCAGTTTCAGCGAGATCGGATCATCGGAAATCAGGCTGGCCAGGCTGTAGCGCGCTGGCTGCGACAGCGCCAGCAGATAGACGAAGGGCTTCAGCAGTGAACCGACCGGGCGCCGCGCCGCCAGGGCGCGATTGAACCCGGTGGCGCGCGGGTCGCGGCCGCCGATCAGCGCCAGCAACTCGCCGTCGTGCGCGTTGCTGAGCACCAGTGCGCCCTCGATGACCTTGTCCGGATCGACGCTGGCCATGGTCTTGGTCAGCGCTGCCTCGGCGAGCGCCTGGGCGCCCGGATCGAGCGTCGTCAGCACCGACAGGCCTTCGCTCTGCAGTCGTGTTTCATCGTACTCGCGGCGAATCTGCTCGCGCACCAGTTCCACGAAGGCCGGATAGCGCACCCGCGACGCCGGCCTCGGAACCACCGCCAATGGCGCCTTGAGCGCCTCATCCACCTGCGCCTGGCTGAGCAAGCCGGTCTCCAGCATCTGCCCGAGCACGATGCGACGACGCGCGATGGCGCGCTCCGGGTTGCGCCGGGGATCGTAGTACGACGGACCCTTGACCAGCCCGATCAACAGCGCGATTTCGGCCGGATCCAGTGATTCCAGCGAGCGCCCGAAATAGAATTCCGCGCCGGCGCCGAAGCCGTGCACCGCCAGCGCGCCGTTCTGGCCGATGTAAGCGCGATTCAAGTACGACTCGAGGATGGTGCGCTTGTCGAAGCGGATCTCGATCAGCAGCGCCAGGCCCAGCTCGAACACCTTGCGGCGAAACACGCGCTCGTTGCTGAGCAGTGTGTTCTTGACCAGTTGCTGGGTGATGGTGGAGCCGCCCTGCACCCAGCGCCGCGCCTTGATGTTGGCCCACATGGCGCGCGTGATACCCCAGAGGTCGATGCCCGGGTGGTCCTTGAAATTGCGGTCCTCCACCGACTGGATGCCAGCCACCAGCAAGCCCGGCATCTGGGCAATCGGCAAGGGCAGGCGCTCGGTGTCGTCGGCGGGCAGTATGGTGGCGATGCGGGCGGGATCGAGGCGCTTTTTTGCCAAGGCCTTGCGATCGCTGAGCCGCTGCAGGCGCGCGATCTTGCCGCCCTCGATGACGACTTCGACGCGCTCGGCGCGTTCATTGCCGTCGCCGAAGCGAAATTCCCGGCTGTGGATCTGGAAGCGTTGGCCGTCGCGGCGATAGCTGCCCGGCGCCGCGGCGGTGACATCGCCGCGGTAACGTGCCTCGGACAACTCGATCTGCAGCAGGTCGGCGCTGATCTTGAGCCCCGGAGCGAGGACCAGCGGCCGTGCATAGACGCGACTGGCAACCGCCTGTTTGCCGAGGTCGAATCTGGCGTCGATCAGGCGATTCAGATAGATGATCGTGGGGCCGGCCGCGCCGAGCGCGAAGCCGAGTCCAAACCAGAATATGCGCCAGAACCAGGTCTTCATGGGCGCCGAGCATAAAGGCAGTGAGGCCAACCGGAGCCGACCGCTGCGGGCGATTGCCGGGCATGCGGCATTTGCGAGCGGTCCGGGGAACCCCAATCGATTCCTCGGGTCTGATCAAAGGTTCCCAAGCATCGCAGCGGTGGTCGATAATCCGCGGCCCAAGCCGGGCCGGGTATACCACTTCCCGATCCTCAGCCCCTGACCAAGCGCGGATGTCCGAACACGCCAACCCGACCCTGCCGAATCCGGCACTGGTGCTATTGCTGCCTGCCGCCGCGTGCAGTGCCGCGCTGACTGCCGCAGTGGCCCGGGTGACCGGCGCCAGCGTGCATCTGCGCCCGCCGCAGCAGGCGTGGCGCGACGAGATTTCCGCACTGCGCCAGGAGTTTCCCGAGGCCAACTTGTTGCGCGTGCGGGAAGCGCAGCTATGGCTGGCGGACGACGCACTGCTGCGCCTGCTCAAGGCCGCCGCCGCCGCAACCGGGCCGGTGACGACCACCACCAACGCCGATCCGCAACTGGTTCCGGCGGCGCCCGACTGCGAACTCGATGGCAGCGATCCGGCGGCGCTGGATCAGGCCCTGCATGTGCTCTCTGGACGCCAGCTGCTGGCGCTGGCGGCAACCGAGCCAGCGCTGGTTGCGCTGGCTGCCGACGCTCCGGCTGATGCCGGTCTGCTGGTTGCGGACCATGTCTACGCGCACGTGACCGCGCTGCCGGTGCGCGGACTGTCCACGCCGGCTGACCGCCGCGAGCGGGCACCGGCGCACGTGCTCGCGCCGCTGCGACGGGCATTGTTGCGTGCCGGCGGGCCGCTGGCGGCGCAGTGGCCGCAGCCGGGTCGCGATCAGCGCCCGGTGCTGCTGCACATCCTGCATGGCTGGGGCGGTGGCGCGGAACGCTTCGTGCGCGACCTCGCCAGCACCGATGCTGCCCGGCACCATCTGTTGCTGCGCGCGGTCGGCAATCCGAGCCGACGCCTGCACGGCGAGTTTCTCGAACTGAGCGACGCGCGCGGCGGTCCGCCACTGCGCCGGCTGCTGCTGTCGCCGGCGATCGGCGCCATCGTCGATCGTCACCCGGGCTATCGGGAAGCCCTGGACGCGCTGATCGCCGACTTCTGCATCGAGCAGTCTGCGCGGCGGTCCGTTCGCCGAGCACGATGCGCGCTGGTGGTCGGCCATCGCCGCCAGCACCTGCAGCGTGCTCGCGCAAAGCGAGGCCCAGATCGTCGCCCCCAGCCACGCCACCCTGCGCAATCTGCTGCGTGTCGCACCTGAGTTGAGTGCGCTGGCGCAGCGCTGTATCGCCCACGGCAGCGGCGGCTGGCCGCAACTCGCCAGTGACGGCCCGCTGCTGCCAGACCCGGAGCTGGCCAGCGGCAAGCTGCGCCTGCTGGTTCTGGGGCGCATCAACGGCGCCAAGGGCCTCGACCTGCTGCGGCAACTGCTGCCAGCGCTGGCCGGCTACTGCGACCTGTATCTGATCGGCGCCGGCAAAGCCGCCGAAGCGCTGTTCGGCATCAGCGGCGTACACATCCTGCTCGACTACGAACACGCCCGCCTGCCCGAGGTGCTCGGGCGCATCCGCCCGCATGCCGCCTTGTTGCCGAGCACCGTGTCCGAGACCTTCTCGTACACCCTGAGCGAGCTCATGCGCCTGGCGATTGTGCCGATCGCCACGCGGCTGGGCGCTTTTGCCGAGCGCATCGAGGACGATGTCAACGGCATCCTCGTCGATGCCGATGCCGCCAGCATCCTCAGCTGCATCGCCGATGTCGAGCGCGATCGCCCGCGCCTGCAGCGCATCCGTGAGGAACTGTTACGGATGCCGCAGCGCACGCTGGCGCAGATGCTGTGCGACTATGCTGCGTTGTTGCCTGCCGGGACGCGTGCGGCGCTGCGCTACCCGCTGGCACTGGGCGGAATCGAGTCGCTGCAGCAGGCCTTTCTGGCCGACGCACTGACTGACCACGAACTCATGCTGAGCACTGCGGACCGGCGTCTGGCGGAGCAGGATGCGGAGCTGGCGCGGCGCGCGGAATGGGGCTTCGACCTCAGCCGGCAACTGACCGAACGCACCCACTGGGCGCTCGATCTGGACCAGGAACTCAAGCGCACCCGGCAGTGGATGGCGGAACGCGAGAGTGTTTACCAGCGCACCGTTGCCGATGAGCAGACGCGTCGGGTGGCACTGGAAAGCAGTGTCGCGCGGCTGGAAGGGCAACTGAAGAAGACCATGGAAGAGGCCAGGATCGTGCAGGATGCACTGACAGATCGGATCGAGACGCTCAGGCGCGAACTCAGCACGACCACCGATCAGCGCAACGCGTTGACCGAGGAAAATCAGCTGCTGACGCAGTCCCGCGCAGAACTCGAAGCCGAGCGCGACTGGCTCGCGGGCGAGCATGCGGCACTGCGCCAGGCGCGCGATGCGCTGCAGCGCGAGCGCGATGTGCTTGCCGCGCACCGCGAAGACATGTTGCGCAGCACCAGCTGGCGCCTGACCGCGCCGTTGCGCCAGTTCGGGTTCTTCGTCAAGCGTCTCCGGGCGTCGCTGCGTTTTCGCGCCTCGCGATTGCTCAGCCTGCTCGGTCGCGTCCGCGGCAGCCTGGCCAGGCGTGGCCTGGTCGGCACCCTCAAGCGCGCGCGCCGGGAACTGCGCGATCAGGGCCAGCAGCTGCCGCCGCCGATTCAGGTCGAGACGCCGACGCCCGCCGAGGAGTACGAGACCTTCAGCGTGCCGACCAGCGACGCGCCGCGGGTGTCGATCGTGGTGCCGGTCTACAACCAGCTGCACCACACCTTGAACTGTCTGCAGGCGCTGGCCGACACCGCGACGGCGACGCCGTTCGAAGTGATCGTGGTCGACGATGGCAGCAGCGACGCCACCGCCGTTGAAGTGCCCAGGGTCGGCGGCGTGCGCTTCCACAAGAATCCGCAGAACCTCGGCTTCATCGGCGCCTGCAATGCCGGAGCCGCACTGGCGCGCGGCAAGTACCTGTTTTTCCTGAATAACGATACGGCAGTGCAGCCAGGCTGGCTGGAACCGCTGCTGGCCACTTTCGACGAGTTCGAGCGCGTCGGCCTGGTCGGGTCCAAGCTGATCTACCCGGACGGCCGCCTGCAGGAAGCCGGCGGCATCGTCTTCAACGACGGCTCCGGCTGGAACTACGGGCGCTTCGATCATCCGGACGATCCGCGCTACGACTATCCACGCGAAGCCGACTATTGCTCGGGCGCAGCGATCCTGATCGAAAAAACGCTGTTCGACCGTTTCGGCGGCTTCGACAGCCTGTACACACCCGCCTACTACGAAGACACCGACCTCGCCTTCAAGGTGCGCCAGGCCGGGCTGCGCGTGATCTACCAGCCGGCCTCGAAAGTCGTGCACTTCGAGGGGATCACCAGTGGCACCGACACCGGCAGCGGCACCAAGCGCTTCCAGGTGATCAACCAGGGCAAGTTCCTGGAACGCTGGACAACCGCGTTGTCGCAGCAGCCAGCGCCGACCGATCACGCCGGCATCTGGCGCGCCGCGACGCATCGTGCGCGCGGGCGCATCCTGCTGATCGACGCCACCACGCCAACGCCGGACCAGGATTCGGGCTCGGTGCGCTATCTGAACCTGATCCGCGTGCTGCGTGCACTCGGCTGGCAGTGCACCTTCTTCGCCGACAATCGCGCCTACATCCCGCGCTACACCGACGAGTTGCGCGCACTCGGCGTCGAGGTCCAGTTCCACCCGTGGCTGTCCGATCCGGTGACCTTCTTCCGTGAACGCGGCGGCCAGTTCGACGCCATCATGCTCAGCCGCCATTACGTCGCCCGCCACTACGTCGATCTGGCGCGCGAGCACGCGCCACAGGCCTTGTTGTTGTTCGATACCGTTGATCTGCATTACCTGCGCGAACAGCGCGCGGCAGCCATCTCGGGCAGCGAGGCGATGGTGCGTCAGGCCGATGCCACACGCAACGTCGAACTGGATCTGATCGCGCGTTGCGACGTCACCCTGGTGGTCAGTCCGGTCGAGCGGGAGCTTCTGGCGAAGGAAGTCCCCGGCCGTCGCGTCGAAGTGCTGTCGAACATCCACGAGGTGGCCGGGCGCCGCCGCGAGTATGGCGAGCGCAAGGACATCTGGTTCGTCGGCGGCTTCCAGCACGAACCGAATGTCGACGCGGTGCTCTGGTTTGCCGCCGAGATCTGGCCGCGCGTGCGCACCCAGATGCCGGACCTCAAGTTTCACATCGTCGGCAGCAAGATCACGCCTGAAGTCGAAGCCCTGGCCGGACATGGCATCGAAGTCCATGGCTTTGTCGAAGACATTCATCCCTTCCTCGACGGTTGCCGGATTTCGGTGGCCCCGCTGCGCTACGGCGCCGGCGTCAAGGGCAAGGTCAACCAGAGCATGGCCTACGGACAACCCGTGGTGGCCACGCCGATCGCGGTCGAGGGCATGGAAATCGCCGCGGGCAACGAGGCGCTGGTCGCCGCCGAACCAGCACGCTTCGCCGACGAGATCGTGCGCCTGTACCGCGATCCGGCGCTGTGGCTCAAGCTCTCCGATGCCGGCCTGGCCAACATCCAGGCGCATTTCTCGTTCGCCGCCGCGAGCCAGGCGCTGGAGCGGATTCTCCAGCGCTGAACCCCGGAGAACGCGCGTGCGCGGCCCCACCGGGCATTGGTAGGCCGGTGTATCGCGCAGCGATTCACCGGCGAAGTCTTGCCGCAAGCACCCGGTGAACGCGCTGCGCGCGTACACCGGGCTAGGTCGGCGAAATTGCTTGCTGGTGAAACTGTTGCCGATTGACACGGCACACATCAGTATTCACCCGGTTCCTTTCGGCCGCGACTCCTGGGGAGGAGGCAAGGCTGGCAGTGCGCGGGGGCGCGCTGTTCCCATCGGAACACAGCACTCATCAACCTGGGGAAAACTCATGATGTCCAGAACCACCAGCCACGCGCTGGCGTGCGCGTTTGCGCTCGCCTGTTCGCCCGCGCTTGCGGGCGTTGCGCCGTCTCGCGATGCCCTCGATGTCGAGGCGGCGGTACAGTCCAATGAAGCTGAACTGCGCGCGCATCGCGCAGAATTCCCGCAATGGTTCGCCAAGGCATACGCGCAACATGCGAACCTGCCCGCCGGCAGTCTGGAAGCGATCGCCTACAGCGCCAGCCGCTGGACGCACCAGATCCCGGACGTCCGACAGGAATCCCACCAGCACCAGCCGCCGACCTTTGGCGTGATGGGTCTGCGCGATGGCAGCGGTGGCTTCTCCGATCTGCTGTCCCAGGCGGCGCAGGCCTCCGGCTACACGCGCCAGCAGATCATCGACAGCCCCGAGGCCAACATCATGGCCACCGCCGCGCTGCTCTCGCAGTGGCTGGGCGATCGCCGTGCCAAGCCCTCGCGCATCGAAGAGATGCTGCCGGAACTGACCCGGATGTCCGCCATCGACCAGTCCAAGCGCGGCACGATCAGCGCCTTCGCCGCCGAGTCCTACGCCTTCGACGTGCTGCTGGCCGCCGATCGCGGCGAGGATGACCAGGGCATCCATGTGCCCGAGAAGGCCATCGAATGGGAACGTGCCTTCGACCTGCCGGCGCTCAAGCGTCAGCGCGCACCATTCGTGCGCCTGGACCTGGACGGCGACCGCATCGACACCGGCGACAGCGTATTCGACCCGGTCAGCGGGACCTTGAAGGGTATCGAAGACGGCACCAAGAGCACCGACTATGGCCCGGCGCTGTGGGTCGCCTCGCCGTACAACTCGACGCGCAGCGCCGCCATCTCGGCGGTGACCATCCACACCATGGAAGGCAGCTACGCCGGTTCGATCTCGTGGTTCCAGAACAATCCGTACAGCGTCTCGGCGCACTATCTGGTGCGCAGTTCGGACGGCCAGATCACGCAGATGGTGCGCGAATCGCGTGCGGCGCACCACGTCGGCGTGCACAACGGCTACACCGTGGGCATCGAGCACGAGGGCTATGTCAGCAATGCCTCCTGGTACACCACCGCGATGTACAACGCATCGGCCGGCCTGACCCGCAGTTTCTGCTCGGCCTACGCCATCCCCTGTACCTCGGCCTATAACGGCAACGCATCGAGTGGCCTGGTGCTGCTGCCGACCAGCACCAAGATCAAGGGTCACCAGCACTATTCGAGTCAGTCGCACACCGATCCAGGGCAGTACTGGGACTGGCGCCGCTACTACAACCTGCTGAACCCCGCAGTCAGCGTGACCAAGCTGCTCGACACCTTCGAGACCAGCGAGGGCCACTTCAACCTGAGCCCGGCGTACTCGGGCAGCACCACCGGCATTGGCACCGGCTCGACCTCCGAGCGTGTATCCAGCATGCACAAGAACGGCAGCTGGTCGGAGCAACTGATGCTGGTCGACAACACCGCCAGCAGCGCCAATTGGGCGGTGCGCTTCCTCTCCGGCGGCGGTGCGCCGGCGTCCAACAGCGCGCTGACCCGCGCCAATGGGTATGTCGGCTTCTGGGTCTATTCCGGCGGCACCGGACTGACCGCTGCGCTGGGCATCGACGATTCCGACGGCACCGAGCGCTCGACCGCCAAGAGCATTCCAGCCAACACCTGGACCTACCTCGAATGGCGCCTCGACGACAGCGCGCAGTGGGACGCCTGGGTCAACGGCAACGGCGCGATCACCGCCAGTTCGGTAAGCCTGGATGCCATCTGGTTCTACCGCGCGCAGACCAGCTACACCGTGTATGTCTACGTCGATGATGTGACGCACCGCACGCAGTAGGCCAAGGGCAAGACGGTGGGAGCGGGTTTATCCCGCGCGCTTTCGGCGGATTGACGCAAGATTGCGGGCGGCCCGCTCTCACCGAACATGCCAAAACGCGGCCCCGCCCGGGCCTCACCGAACATGCCGTAAAGTATTGATTTGACTGTTGGGGCGGATTTACTCCGCGAGAGCTTTCGCGGGATAAACCCGCTCCCACAGGTTCACCGTCCGCGCCACTGCTCGCGCGTCTGCCCCCAGATATCGATGATCTCCTGATCAAACGGCGGCGGCATGCGCCCCTGCCCTTTCAGCGTCGACCCCAAGCGCCTGGCGACTCCCTGCGATGGCAGGTTGTGCGGTGCAATGCAGTGGATGACCTCGGTCCAGCCCAGCGTGTCGAAAGCGTAGTCGATCGCCGCGGCGGCCCCTTCGGTCGCATAGCCCTGTCCCCAGGCATCCGAATGCAGCCCCCAACCGACCTCCGTGCCCGGCCAACCCTCCGGCTGCCACGGTCCGAGGCGGCCAATCCAGCGGCCGCTGGCGCGCTCGATCACCGAAAACATCGACACCCCGGTCAGCGCCCACGCGCCAGCCATCCCCATCATGCCGCGCCAGGCAATCGCCCGCGGCTGCACGCCGCCGATGAAGCGCATGGTCGGCTCGTCGGCCATGAAGTCGGCCCAGCGCTCGAAATCCGCAAACGCGATGGGACGAAGAATCAGGCGATCAGTGGTCAACACCGGACCAGGGGCTTGCATCGACATCTGCTCCATCGCTCCAGAAAAATTCATTTCTCGTGCCTGTGCTTCCACGTCGCGACGCGGGCATCGAATTCGCTGGCCTGCTCCGGCCGCGGTCGTGCTGCATACGCCTGGCGGAAGCCTCGCGCCCCAGCGTCGGTTGTCGACTTGTCGCCGATGGCGAGTGCCGTTCCGACCCGGGTTGGTGATTCTATCCGGCCTGGATCCGCTGCGCGGGATGCAGCGCAAGCGGTCCCGCCAGCGCGTCTTCAAGCACACGACTGCCGCCGCCAGACCGGCAGCGGCGGCGTTCCGATCGGTGCCGGTGCAAGGCGGCTGGACGAGCAAGCTGTCGACCTGCGCCTTGCACATGCGCACATCAAACCCCATCTACATGGGTCTCCCGGGGACCCGTCCATGACTCCGCTTTCCATCCTCGATCTCGCCCCGGTCACCGTGGGCAGTACGCCGACGCAGACCTTCGCCAACGCACTCGATCTGGCGCGGGCCGGCGAGCGGCTGGGTTACCGGCGCTACTGGCTGGCCGAACACCACAACATGCCGGGCATCGCCAGCGCCGCCACCGCCGTGCTGATCGGCCATGTGGCCGCCGGCACCCACCGCATCCGCGTGGGCGCGGGCGGCATCATGCTGCCCAACCATTCGCCGCTGCAGGCGGCCGAGGCCTTCGGCACGCTGGGATGCCTGTTTCCGGGCCGCATCGATCTGGGCCTCGGGCGTGCGCCGGGCACCGATCAGGCGGCGGCGCAGGCGCTGCGGCGCTACTACGCCAACGCCGAGGAATTTCCGGCCGACGTCGCCGAGCTGCTGCGCTACTTCGACCCGGTGCAGCCGGGTCAGACCGTGCAGGCGGTGCCGGGCGCGGGCGTGGCCATCGAAGCCTGGATGCTCGGCTCCAGCCTGTTCGGCGCGCGGCTGGCCGCGGCATTGGGCCTGCCGTATGCGTTCGCCTCGCACTTTGCACCGGATGCGATGGACCAGGCGCTGGCGCTGTACCACCGTGAGTTCCGGCCATCCAAACGGCTCGCGCAGCCGCACACCATGCTGGCGCTGAACGTGGTGACAGCCGCCACCGACGCTGAAGCTGCGCGCCTGTTCACCACCCAGCAGCAGGCCTTCGTCAATCTGCGCCGCGGCCGCCCCGGCCTGGTGCCGCCGCCGCTGGCGAGCGCGGCCGCCATCGACGACTACTGCACGCCGGCCGAGAAGCACATGCTCGACAGCACCCTGGCCTGTCGCGCCATCGGCGCGCCGGCCACGGTGCGCGCGGCGATGCAGGCCTTTGTCGAGCGCCATCGCCCCGACGAGCTGATCCTCACCGCCAACATCTACGATCACGCCGCGCGCGTGCGTTCCTTCGAACTGACCATGGAGGCCTGGACCTCATGAGCACCCCCAAACTCTTCGAACCGCTGGTCCTCGGGTCGCAGCAACTGGCCAACCGCATCGTGATCGCACCGATGTGCCAGTACTCGGCAGTCGACGGCGCGATGACCGACTGGCATTTGATCCACCTCGGCCAGCTCTCGCACTCGGGCGCTGCGTTGCTGACCATCGAAGCCACCGCGGTACTGCCCGAGGGCCGCATCTCCTATGGCGACGTCGGCCTGTGGGACGACGCCACCGAAGCGGCGATGGCCGCGGTGCTTGCGGCGTGCGCCGCTGGTCGGCGATGCCGATCGCGATCCAGCTCGCCCACGCTGGCCGCAAGGCGTCCACCGATCTGCCGTGGCACGGCGGCAAGCAGATCGCGCCGGGCCACGCCCACGGCTGGCAGACGCACGCGCCCTCGGCGCTGCCGTTCAACGCGGGCGACCATCCGCCGCTGGCGATGACGCGACAAGCCATGGACGAGGTTCGCGACGCCTTCGCCGCCGCCGCACGCCGCGCCGCACGCCTGGGCTTGGACGCGGTGCAGATCCACGCCGCGCACGGCTATCTGCTGCACGAGTTCCTGTCGCCGCTGTCGAACCAGCGCGATGACGCCTATGGCGGTTCGCTGGAGAATCGGCTGCGCTTCCCGCTGGAGGTGTTCGACGCCGTGCGCGCCGCGTTCCCGGCCGAACGCGCGGTCAGCGTGCGCGTGTCGGGCAGCGACTGGATGCCGGGCGGCTGGGAGATCGACGGCACCGTGGCCTTCGCCAAAGCGCTTCAGGCGCGCGGCTGCAGCGCCATCCACGTCTCCAGCGGCGGGCTGCACCCGGCGCAGGCGATCCCGATCGGCCCCGGTTACCAGGTGCCGCTGGCGCGCGCGGTGAAGCAGGCCGTCAGCATGCCGGTGATCGCGGTCGGCATGATCACCGACTTCGACCACGCCGAAGCCATCGTCGCCACCGGCGACGCCGACCTGATCGCCATCGCGCGCGGCATCCTCTACGACCCGCACTGGCCCTGGCACGCCGCCGCGCACCTCGGCGCCTCGGTTGCCGTACCGCCGCAGTACCTGCGCGCGCAGCCGCGGCAGTTCCCCAAACTGCTGGTGAAGGGCGGCGGCACGGCGCTTGCCTAGTCGCGGCGGCGACCGTGTTCAGAGAGTCCCTGCTCATTCATCGGCCAAGCCCTCCCAGCTTGGGAGCGGCCCCAGAGACGCTACCTTCTATGGATCAAATCCGGCAACCGTTCCGAGCCGCCGCGCTTCCACCATCAACTGCCCCAGGCGGTCATTCTCGTCGTATGGTCCGGCGACAGCTCTGATCTCATCAAAATTGACCGCAGGATTGCGCGCCAGCAGTTGAACTACATCCGCGAGATCGGAAATGCCGCCGGCATAAAGCTTCAAAGCGACGAGATCGGCCAAACCCACGCACTTGAGCGCAATTCCGTCGAGCTGAACGGCACGCGAAATCGCTCGTGCCGCCGGATTCGATACCAGGCGCGCCGGGTTCAGGAAGTTCACGACTTCCACCACGTCGTTTCGTTGACCGTCGTCCTCGTCCGATGCCCAGATCACCAAAACGCCGCCCAACGGATCTTCATCGTCCGGAAGGCGCAGCTCTGTGCGTAGTCCAATCGCCGCTAGCGACTTTGCGAGCTCATCGAGCTGGCCATGCGGGCGTACCCATGACGCCAAATCGATGTCTTCGGTGCCACGCGCGTACCCATGTACAGCGAGCGCAGCGGCCCCAATCAGAGCTGTGTTGATGCCCAATTGCTCTGCCATCGCCGCAACTTGCGCGGCGACCTGAAGCGTCTTATCGGGATCCAGCACGCGGTTTCAACTTTCGCAACAGCTGCCCGCGCCGCCCCAATTCAAGCGCCAACCAAATGCGGCCAAGCGCCGTCGCCGGCGCAGCGCGACGCGGCAATGTGGCGCTGGCACTTCGACGCCGGCTGGGGGGCATTTTCTCCATTTGCGAATCGTGGGCGTGGGTGGCCGGCACGTCAAGTCGCGGAAGTCACCAAGGCTAGCTTTGAACAGACCTCCCGGGAACTGCGCGCCCCTTGCCCAGTCCACAGACACAGCAGCGGGCGCCGACAACCCTGTCCCGCGACACCCCCATCGAATCGCATGCGCGGTCGCCGCCCACGGTCGCCGGATGCGTGTGCCTGTCGGTTGGAGATGACGGCACTCGGTGACCCACCTGGGCGATTCTTGGAGCCGAATATGCATACGAGCCACCGCAAACGCACACGATCTGCTGCACCCGGTCGGCTCGCGCATGGAATGCGCGGCTTTACGCTCATCGAAATGCTGGTTGTCGTTGGCATCATCGCCTTCATTGCCACGCTGGTCGGCGTGAATGTCCTTTCCGGCAACCGTGTCGCGCAGCGCAAACAGGCCATCGCCGGCGTACGCCTCATCGCCAGTGCAATCGAGCGCTACGAACTCGATTGCGGCGTGCTGCCGAGCAAGATCGAGGATCTCAGACAAGCGCCCGGCCAACTCGGCGGCTGGAGTGGCCCCTACCTCAATGCGTCACAGACGCAAGATCCCTGGCGTACACCCTACGTGCTGGCCATCCCCGGCAGCGACGGACGAGTGTATTCGGTCCGATCCCTGGGCGCTGATCGTGCGCCCGGCGGTACCGGCGATGGCGCCGACGTCGACAGCAACGACTGAGGCCACCAAAGACGCCGACACAGTGCCCAGGCCACAAGAGAATGGCAGCCTTTGACAAGTCGCCGGGGACGGGGGAAACGGAACGCGGAAGGGGGGGGGGCACCCACGGTTCGGACCGCCGGCGGGGGCGGGGGCGCCAACGGGCCCCCGGGGGGGGGGGGGGGAACGCGGGGGGGGCCGGGGCCACCGCCGGGGGACGGCGACAAAAAAACCCGGACACAGGGGGCCCCCCGCCCGGCGGGGGGGGGGGGGAGGGGGGGGGGGCGGGGGGGGGGGGGGGGGGGGGGGGGGGGGGGGGGGGGGGGGGGGGGGGGGGGGGCGGGGGGGGGGGGGGGGGGGGGGGGGGGGGGGGGGGGGGGGGGGGGGGGGGGGGGGGGGGGGGGGGGGGGGGGGGGGGGGGGGGGGGGGGGGGGGGGGGGGGGGGGGGGGGGGGAGGGGGGGGGGGGGGGGGGGGGGAGGGTGCGCAGGATCAGGCACTCGCGCAGTTCGCGTGGCAGCGCTCGCCGGTCGAGCAGGCCGGCAGGGCCGATGATTCCGGCATTGACCAGAAATCCGAACAGACCCTCGTTCTTCGCGAAAGCGGCGAACAACCGGGGTAGGGTCATCCCTGGCGGGATCAGTTTCTGCATCAGACTGGCCACGCCTGCCGGCAGAGGCTGTTGCAGGGAGTCAATTCGTTGGGATGACATCGGATTACTCAGTGTTCATGCCCGCTCGGCCACCAGTTCGAGGTAGGCGCTGGGCAAGACCGGGGTGTCGTCGCCGGAACGGTTGTGCGCGGCGCGCGGGCAGGGAACCGGCAAGGCGCTGACGCAGGCCTGCATCGATCTGGCGCGCGCGGCGGGGCATGCCGAAGTCATCCTGCACACCACCCTGGCGATGCAGACTGCGTGGCGCCTGTATCTGGCGCTCGACTTCGTCCGTTCGCCGGATCTGGATTTCCTCCAGGCGGATTTGCCGGTGTTTGGATTCCGCCTGCGCCTCGGGACCCTCTGAACAAGTTCCGCGAGTCGCAGACTTGTTCAGAGGGTCCCGAAGTTGCCATGGACGACCCCAAGCGGGCAATGTGCAGGTTCAATCCACTCGACCGCCAGCCATGCTGACACTGGACCAACTACTCGCAGCGCTGCAGCCCAAGCTCAATCCGGGCGTGTTCGTGTTCGCGCAGGTAGACACGCTTTCCGATGCCCTGCAACTCGACGCGCTGGCGGCGTTTCGCGAATCCGAGGGCGTAACCGTCGTGGTGCCCGAGGCGCAAGCCGTGCGTGCCGGGCTGGCGATTGGCTTCCGCGCCGCGTGGATCACTCTTCAGGTGCCATCGGATCTGCAAGCCGTGGGTCTCACCGCCGCTTTTTCGAAGGCCCTGGCCGACGCCGGAATCTCCTGCAACGTCATGGCGGCAGTCCACCACGATCATCTTTTCGTGCCGGCGGATCGTGGCGAAGACGCGCTGACTTGCCTGCAACGCTTGCAGTCTGGAGTCCGGGCGCTTGAGTTCGAGCGGGTGTCATTTCACCTCTTCAAACACGTACTCGTGCTGCCCATCGCGCACGATCAGCTTGCGCACGCCGTCCTTGTCGGCACGCACGAACGGAAAGCCGGCGGCGACCGGGTCGATGGTGACGAAGGCGAGGCTGCCGTCCGGCTGCGGCTGGGTGGCAACATCGGACGAGAACGCGCCGACGTCGAAACGCGCCTTGCCGTCCTTGCGCGTGACGGTCAGTTCGCCCAAGGCCTCGCTGCGATAGCGCGGGGCGAGGCCCGCGATCGCTTCGGCGTCAGCCGGCAACTGCAGCAACTTGACCCACGCCGCGAAGGACTTGCGATTGGCCTCCGCAGCGGCGGCGGCGATGGCTTCGGCCTGCAGCTCGCCGTCGAACATCAGTTCGTTCAAGCGGCGCTTGAACGGACCACGCATGTACACGCCTTCGTCGGCATTGGTCAGGATCACCGCACCGACCTTCTGCTCCGGCCACCACATCATGTTGGAATGGAAGCCGCCCATGTCGCCGCCGTGGTCGATCACGGTGACGCCGTCGCTGTTGTCGACCATCAACGCCATCGCGTAGTCGCGGTCCACGCCGAGCGAGATCTGCGCTTCGCGCCGCTGCAGCAACGCGGCTTCGCCGATGTAGCGGCTGCCGTCCGGCAACAGGCCACGGTCGATTTCCATCTGCACGTACTTGAGCAGGTCGTTTACCGTGCCCCAGGCCGCGCCGGCGGGGCGCGAGGCGACGATGGTGTCATTCAGGTCCATCTCCATGACTTCGACCTTGCGATCGATGTCGAAGCCGTGCGGGCTGGCGTAGTTGCCGGTCTGCGCCCTGTCGTAGTCGAAGGTGGTGTTGCGCATGCCGAGCGGATCGAACACCAGCGTCTGCATCGCAAGGTCATAACCCTCACCCAGTTCCGTGCCGGGATGCGCGACCTGTCCACCGATGAAACCGGCGGCAGCCGCCATCGGATTGGAATACTGGAACAGTTCGCCGAATCCGCTGGTCGGTTGCATGCTGGCCAAGGTCGCCATCACCAACTGTGGCGTCTGCTTCTCGCCCTCGAACAACCATTCGAAGTCCTGCCGCGGCAAGCCGGTGCAGGCGCAGATCAGGTGCTTGATCAGCACCTTGTCCGTGGTCGCGTCGCTGCCGAGCTTGAACGTCGGATAGACATCTTCGGCGCGCGCGTTCCAGTCCAGCTTGCCGGCGTCGACCAGCTTGGCCAGCATCAAGGTCGTCAGCGCCTTGGTGTTGGACGCGATCATGTAGCGCGTGTCGCCGTCCACTTTCTCGGACTTCCCGAGCGTGCGCACTCCGAAGCCGCGCGACAGCACCACCTTGCCATCCTGCACGATGCCGATCGACACACCCGGCACCTCGAAGTCCTTGCGCATCTTTTCGATGAAGTCGCCGACCTTCTTGAGCCGCGCGTCGTCGAGCTTGTGCGCCGTGCGACCGGCGAAACTCTCGCGGGTGTACCCTGCCGGTTGCAGGCGCTGCGACAGCTTGCTGAACTGCGAACCGCGCTTCTCGGCGATGGCCTGATCGAAGTCGATGACGACCACGGTCCAGGACTTGTCGTTGCGATAAGCCGCAGCGCTGACCGCGCGCTTCGCGTTCTGCGGCACGTCGTACTCGTAAAAGCGACGCTGCTCCCAGCCATCGCGCGGCGCCGCGTCGGTAGCGACCACGAATTTCGGCGACAGCTTCAGCAATTTCCAGCCTTCGGCCACTGCAGCATCCGCATCGTCGGCACTGGCATCGAGGATTGCGACGCGCGAGCCATCGGCTTCCGGTGGCGTCAGCACCACCGCCTGGCCCTCCACCCGCTGGCCCCAGCCCTCCGGCAACAGAAACGTGGCCTTGCCGCCGGGCGTCGATATCGGCGTTTGCGCGGTTGTCGGTGCGGTCTCCACCGGCGCCGGCGCCGCTTTCGGCTCGGCAGTCGCTTTCTCGCCGGGCTCCGCATCCGTGGCGAAAGCCGGCAGCGACATCAGCGACAAGGACAAAGCTGCGGCGAGTGATGCAAGACTCAGGTGGCGGGGCATAGCGATTCCTCATCGGGCGGAACGGGCGTCGAGCGCCAACGATATCCGCTCAGTACGCTGCTGAGGGAAGTGGCTTCCGACCTATTTTCATCGGATTTCCGATTCGATTCTCGTGCGGCCTGTGGTTCGCCCACAAGCCTCTGCGCACGTATCATCTGCACTGCCCGGAGTGCTTTCCTCGCCTGCGCCAATCCACGTCGCGAGATCGACCTGATCGTCAGCCGACGCACCTACTTTCGATCTTCCCGCAATTCTGGATCCGCCGTGCGCCTTCTTGCGTCTGTTTCAACCCTCTGCCTGTCCGCCACGGCCGCCATGGCGCAGTCGATGCCTCTCTGGTCGACCGACGAAAGTGAGGTCGTGCCGTTTGCTGCCACCTACGCATCGGGCGCGGCAACCATACTCGACGCTGGCGATGGCTTCCTGGTCGCGGCCGAATCCTCGCGAGCGGGCTACGCGGCGACACTCAGGCTGACACCTGCAGGCATCGCCGTTCGCAACCAGTTCGGCACCCCACCGTTCAGCGCCCTACCGAGCTACGGCAGCTACCTGGGCGTCTACGACGTCCTGGCGACGCAAGGAGAAGCCGTCCTGGTGGAGATGGCCGAACGTGGCGGCGGATCCAGCAACTCGCGTCCGCTGCTGGTCATGCTGGACAGCGCAGGCGCGGTCCGTTGGCAGCTGGCCCGCGCCGTGATGGAAGCGCGGTTCCTGCCCAACGGCGACGTCATCGTCCATGCGCGCCATCAGATCCTGCGTCTGCGCGGCAGCGACGGTTCGCTGCTGTGGGCGCGCCATTTGCTGGAGCTGCGCCCTGATGCGGTCGAGTCGGATTACGTGCTGCCGCAGGTCATTGGATCGCAGCTCACCATCGGCGTCACCTTTACCGATCGCCCGAATCTTGAGGCGCTCTATCCAGCCCCGATGTACGTGAGCCTCGACCTCGCCACCGGCGCCACGCGTTGGGAGCGCACGCGCGAGGACAGCCCAAATCGCGCGTTCCAGAAGTGCGGCAACGTCGACGTGGGCGGCGACCCGGTCTACGCCTGGTTCGAGCAGGTCGACTCCTCCCAACTGGATGTCGTGTTCGAGCGCCGCTCGGCAGCGGATGGAGCGCTGGTCTGGGCAACGCGAGTGGCGGACGTCGGCTACCCCTTCAACCCATGCGGCCTCACCGTCACCAATGCACTGATCGTCCTCAGCTCCCGACATGACTACGATTTCGTGAATCTGGTTGCGCTCAGCCACGCGGGCGCACCGATGTGGCGACACTCGTTGCCAGACAGCGACCCCCCGCCGCACTTGCTGGCACTGCCGGACGGCAAGTTGTTACTGGCGCAGCGGGCCTCGATCGCCCCCGGCAACGACGGCACGCGCATCGAGGCGCGCCGCGCCAGCGATGGCGGCGTCGACTGGAGCGCGGCGATCGACGCCGATCGGATTGCCTGGCGGCTCTTCGGCACGGAGTTGCGAATCGCCGGCACCGATTACTCGCAGGACCGCTCCCAGCTGCAGGTGCGCCGGCTCGATAGCGCCAGCGGCGCGAGCCTGCCGGGCGCGCAGGCGAGCGCGAGCGGCAGCGAACTCTTGCCCGCGGACATCGAATTCGTCGACGGCGTGCCCTACGCGGCGAGGAGCGCGAGCGACGCCAACCGCCAGGAGATCAGCGTCAAGCGTAGGGACCCGGCCACCGGCTCGCCAGTCTGGACACGCACCCATGCGCTGACGCAGTTGCCGGAACGGGTAACGGCCGTCGAGCTCAAAAGCATCCCCGCAGGCCGGCTGCTGGTGCGCGTGAGCTACCGGGTGGCGACTCCCGTGGTGCAGGACCGGCACGCGATGCTGATGATCGATCGCCTAACCGGCGACCTGATCTGGCAGCGCGATGACGCGCTCGACCTTCTGGGTGCGCCGCTGGTCACCGGCGCCGCGGACGGCAGCCTGTACGTCAACTCGACGCTGTGTGCCAATCCGCCGGGGTGCAGTGCCGCCACTCGCCAGCTGGAGCGCTATTCCGCGACCAGTGGCGAATCCCTGTGGATGCAGCCGATCAACCTGTCGCCGCTCGCCGTGCGCGGCGTCGATCTGATCGGTCTGAGCAGCGACAACCAACTGTCGCTGCTCAGCGCCGGAGACGGCGCGCCGTTCTGGTCGACCGTGCTGGCGAACCCGCCGTACCTCCCGGCGGCCCTGGCGCTGGCGAACGGCGACATCGCCGCGGTGCTGGACTCCCGCGTCGGCACGGTACACAAGGTCGATGTGGAGCGCCGCGCAGCCGGCAACGGCGCGCCGCTCTGGAGCACGCGCCCCGGACTGTTAGACGACAAGGTCTATTCGGGCCAATTGAAGGATCTCCCGGGTGGTGATCTGCTGTTGACGGCGCGATTCAACACGCCTGAGCCGGGGCAGGAGTACATGTCGCGGCCCGTGCTTGCGCGCATCGATCCGAACACCGGAGCCCTGATCTGGACACATCGTGGGGCGCCGTCCCTCGATCTTTACCACGCCGTGCGCGCAGTGCTCGGCGGCGATGCCACGCACCAGTGGGCGCGCAGCATGCGCGCGTTCGACGCAAGCAATGTGCGCTCCGAATGGCGCTTTGCCTTGAGGTGGATCGGGCTCGCCGATGGCCTTCCCGGCCCTGAGCACCTCTACGAGCGAAACTACGACGAGCCACTTTCGGCCGCTGGCTACAGCACACTGACCGTGGCCGCGGTGTTGTCCGATGGCACAGTCCAGGCCGAAAACTCCAACCCCGGCGCCCTTGGCCTCAGGATGCCGCGACTCGAGCGCTGGCCGGCGGCAGACGCCGAGCACGGCGATATCGTGGTGCGTCGCGTCGACAGCGAAGACCCGATCACCGGCCTCGGAGCCTCGGTCGAGGTGGCATTCGACATCGAGCTCAGCAACGCGACCGCACCAGTGACCGGCGTGCGTGCCGGATTCCTTTCATACACGTCCGGGCTGCTCGCGATCCTGCGCAGGTGCACCCTCATCGGCGGCGGCCAGTGCCCAACGGATCTCGACAGCTCGCTCGAACAGCCCTTGAGTCTCGACCCCGGTGCAGTCATGCGGCTCAGCTTCGAGGTCTTCGATTGGAACTTCGCACCCGGCCGGCGCAACCCCCAATCGGCGCGCGGCGTCTTCCACGTCGATCCGCCCTATGCCTTTGGTGACGACGATCTCGGCAACAACGTCGCGGTCATCAACTCTGCCCTGGGCGGCGTCTCGATCGGATTCGAGTAATCACGCAGGCCGCGATTTCTTGCACCCGGCAACGATCAGCGCCATCGCCGGACGCGACCTGGAAGATCTGGGGCAATTCCTTGGGTACGCTCGACTGGCGCGTCGATCCGCAGCATCTCCCGGCGGCGCTGCGTCAGTGGTCAGGCGCAGGTTTCGCCATCACGGCCGCCGGCGACTGGGGTTGCACTTACCACGAACGCGCCGAGATCTTCCTCGCGGTGTGAGGCGTTGCGAACTGGGTACGTGGTGGCCAGACAGCGGTCGATGATCGGATGAACTGAGCGAGTCCGGGGCGTACGAGGCCGACCGGCGAGACCGGATTACGCTGCCACACAGATCTGCCGCAGGCGTTCCAGCGCCTTTGGCCACATCTCATTCATCATCGGCGCGTACTCCGCGGGCACGTTCAACAGCTCGATCTCAAGCCGGGTTCCGCCATCCGCCAGTTCGATGAAGCGATAGCGCTCGTAGGCGTCGACCCACTCCGGTCCATCGACCGGCGCGCCAGCGCGAATTTCGCCGAGATGCACGATGCTGACGTACTCCGGCGCATCGGCCCGCTCGATGCGCGCGTGCATGCCGCCGCCGCCCGGGCCCAGAGAACGCATGTCCGCACCCGTGCGCCACTCGCCTTCAAAGTACGAACCCTCGCAGAAGGCCCGGGTCCAGTCGCGATACGTCGCGTCCTCCAGCATGCAGGACCAGACGGTCGTGCGCGGCGCGGGTATCTCGACCACATAGTTCAACGCATTGCTCATGGCGTACTCCTTCACGGCAGGATTCATGGCGCGTGCGGTCACTTGAAGATCTGCGCAAACTACAATCCAGGCCAATCCACGAGGGGTCTTGCCATGTCGCTGGTGCTCTACGGCCACCTTTTCTCGTCGTACACGCAGAAAGTGCTGATCGCATTGTACGAGAATGACACCCCATTCGAGTTCCGCGGCATCGGTCCGGAATCGCCGCAGCATGTCGCCGAATGGTTGCGTCGATGGCCGCTGCGCAAGTTTCCGCTGCTGGTCGACGGCGAGCGCGGCATCGTCGAGACCAGCATCATCATCGAGTACCTGCAGTTGGCACATCCGGGTCCACTGCGCCTGTTGCCGGACGATCCCATGGCTGCACTCGATGTGCGCTTCCTCGACCGCTTCTTCGATTTGCACGTGATGAATGCGGCGCAGCACGCGGTGGATGGCGCGCTGACCGGCGATCCGATCAAGCGCCGAGATGGACAGGCGATGGCCGAAGAGAAGCTGGCGCGCGCCTATGGCTGGCTCGAAGCCCACCTCGCCGACAAGACCTGGGCGGCTGGCACCGACTTCACGCTGGCCGACTGTGCCGCCGCGCCGGCGCTGTTCTATGCCGACTGGACGTACCGCATCGCCGATACTTTTCCGACGCTGCGCGCCTACCGTACGCGCTTGCTCGCCCGCCCGTCCTTTGCCCGCGCGGTGGACGACGCCCGCGTGTACCGGCCGCTGTTCCCGCTCGGCGCGCCAGACCGGGATTGAAACAAGGCGCTGCGTATCTAGTGTGGTGTCCCGCTGTCAGGGTGATGGCCGGCGGGCAGCCGCCACCATCGGCCTTGGGCAGGCGGCGCGGTGACTGCCGCAACCGGCGATGTCGGGGAATCGCTCAGTGTCAGTCCGTGGCGTCCTCGACCCCGGTACCGCCTCCCAGCGGTACCGCGCTGTCCACGATTTCGCTCAGCTTGCCGCCGATGCGTTCGTCGATGGGAATGACGTCGACCATCAGCAGCTTGCCTGTGCGGTCAAATGCCGCCATCTGCACCGAACCACCGGCAATCGCCGCGACGCCATCATTGCGCGACAGCAGACGCTTGCGCGTCACGATGGATGCCGAATAAGCGGCAAACTTGACAAAAACCACGCAGCTGCCGCCGCCCGAACTTTCGTCGGCCAGGGCGAGCTGGACCAGCGGTACTTGTCCCGCAACCGGCTGGGTCAGTGCCGTATCCAGCTCCGCCGTCGCGTCGAGCAGCGTATTGACGCCGGCGAGTGCCGCCTTCTCGGCGTCGCTCTTGGCCTTCGCGAAAGCGTCCGCGTAGCGCGCCTGCGCCCCCCGGCGTGCAGTTGAGAACTCCGTATACAGGTCTATCAGCGCGTTCGCGCGACCTGGGCCAGCCAGGCCGTCGATCCACACAGGCGATTGGAGTTTTTCCGCAAGCGCGCCGGCCACCTTGATCTGCAGCGACATGTTGTTGGGGGCGGCATCAAGATCGGCAATCGCATAGTCCGCACGAAGCAGCCCGACCAGGGAGTCCATCGTACCGACCAGGCCGGCAATCGCATTTACGCTGGTCAGCTGACCCATCATTGCCCGTTGGTCATCTTTATCCAGCGCAGCATTCAGGCTGCGAATAAATGCAGCCAGTCGATCCTTGACGATGGTTGCGTTGGCTGCGCCGGAACGACGGTCCTCGGTACTGGTGACCAGAATATCCGCGCCGGAACAGTGGAGTTTGAGCGAATCGGTTACTTTCCCCGTGATTTCCCGGGTCACGGCGGAGGTTGCCTCGGTCAGCGTCCAGTGACCCATCGCCGAGAGCTTCTCCGGCGACCCGATGCTGCCTTCCTTCGCAGTGGCGGCCGCGCCAAAGCGCGCGGTCATGTTGGCCGCCTTGGCGTTGAGCATCCTGGTTTCCGCTTCCAGACGTGCCGTTTCGCGGTCCAGCCGGGCTACCTCAGGGTCAACGGGCGCAGTGTCGGCGCGGACGATGCAGTGGCCAAACAGACCAAGCGCGACGATGCCGATGGAAAATGCCTTGCGCATCAAGTCCTCCTCCCGAACAAGCTCGTTCTTCGCTGACATCGTTGCGTCGAGAATCCGACGGCACAGCACGTCCAACGGGACCGGCGTCATGTGTCCGGTCGCAAGCACCGCGCAGATGCGAATCAACTGCTCGGCATGACCTGACGTTACGTGAGTTACTGTTTGTCGCGCAAGGCTCGGCATACCCCGTGCAGCAGCGCCTTTCCCACCGACTATCGGCCGCTCGGGCCGGGAGTACTTGCTCCCGGCCCGATGACCTGCCGCTTGCCGGCATTGCCTCAAAAACCGCAGCTGCCGTTTTCAAATCCCGCACAGAACAGGGCGTCGGAGGGCACCGATACGCTGTTGATGGCGGCGAAGCCCGGAATCTCGGTGGCGCCGGAGAACTCGAAATCTCCGCCGAATGCGATGTTCTGCTCCACCATTGGATTGCGCACCGCCACTTGAGTCGGGCCGTATCCCACCAGCAGGGCGTACACCGGGGCGTCGAAGCTGGGATTCCAGCCAGGATCTGCCTGTGCCGTCGTCGGCGACAACTTGACCGCGTTGCTGCGATACAGACCGCCTGAATTCAGGAAGCTGCCGCCGGCATAGATCGACCCATCCTGACCCTCCGCCAGAGCGTAGATGGTGTTGAAGTAATTGCCCGCAGGATTCCAGGTGCTCAAAGCGGCCGGCGCGGTGGTGCTGAGTTTGGCCAGACCGCGTCTCGCCACACCTGCGATCGTGCTGAAGAAGCCACCCGCATAGAGCGACTGATCGCTCGCCACGAGCAGTGCGCGCACGGATGAATTGGCGTCGGCAACCCAGTTGCTGTCGACGGCGCCCGTTCCGCTGCCGGAGATCTTGGCGAGCCGGTTGCGTGCCAGCCCACCCATGGTCGCAAAACTGCCGCCCACGTACAGACTGCCGGTGGCGTCTGCGGCGATCGCACTCACACTGCTGCCCGCGTTCGGGTCCCAGATCGGATCAACCGTGCCCGTGGTGAGACTGAGCTTGGCCAGACGGTTGCGCGCCACACTGTTGATGCTGGTGAAACAGCCGCCCACCACCAGACCATCCGGTGCCAGATACAGCGCCGGGCCACTCGTGCGGCAATTCAGACTGGCATTGAAGCCTGCGTCCGCACTGCCATCGAGGTTGAGCCGTGCGAGGCCGTTCCGATTCAGACCGCCAATGGTCGAAAACACCCCGGATACGTAGCTCTCGCCGGTCGCGCCAACGACGATCGCACCAACCTGACCGTTGGGCGCCGGGTTGTATCCCAGGTCGAACGCCCCGGACGGCGCCACCCGGACCAGATTGCGCATGGTGCTGCCCGGACGCACGAATCCCCCACCGATCAAGGTCGCCCCATCGGGCTGGCGCGCGAGGGCGGTGATCGACGGCTGCCGTGTACTCAGCGGCGATGACAGATTGGCGCCATTCATCGCGTTCAGTCGCGCCAGACCGATGCGCTCCTCGGCGTTGACCTGGGTGAAGAACCCACCGACAAACAAGCTGGCCCCGTTGGCCAGGACCGATGAAACGCTCGAATCGGTCAGTGTCTGGAAGCCGGGATCCGCCGCGCCGCTGGCAGGATTGACTTTGGCAAGACTGCTGCGGGCCAGGCCACCGATGTTCGAAAAGACCCCCGCCGCGTAAAGCCCGCTGGCATCCTGTTCCAGCCAGTAGACGCTGCCGTTGGGGACGGGACCGAAGCTCATGCTTGGCGTGCCGGTTGCATCCAGCCGTGCGAGGAATGGCAGCGCCTGACCGCCGATCTGCGTGAAGTTGCCGCCGACGTAAACATCGCTGCCCGACACCAACAGTGCGCTGACCGTGGCATTGGGCGCCGGGTTCCAGGTCGGCACCACGGTGCCGTCAAGGCTGAGCTTGACCAGATTGGTCCGGTCGCTGCCATTGGCCAGCAGAAAGCTGCCGCCAGCGTAGATGGCGTCGGCAGTCACCTCAAGCTCGGCGATGAATGGGACAGTCGAAGTGTTCGGCACCGCAACATGGGCGGAGAACCCCGGCGTCAGCGCGCCCGTACTTCCATTGAAGCGAACGATATCGGTGCGGTAGTAGCTGGTACCCGGCGCGGACACGCTGACGAACCGGGTGCACCCGGGAACATAGAGGTCACCGTTGCCGCCCACGGCAATCCGCCCACTGCCGATACAGGTTTCGCCCGGCGCCCAGCCGGCAAGCACCGAACCGTTGGGAGCCAGCTTGGCGAGGTTGCGTCGCAGCGTGGAGCCGATGTAGCCGAAGGATCCGGTCACGAAGATATTGTCGTTGGCATCCCGAGCCAGTGCGTACGGCGTTCCAATGAGCGCGGGCGCGAAACTGGGGTCGAGGCTGCCGTCCGGAAGGATCTTCGCCAAACCGCGTCGGGTGGCGCTGCCAATCCGGTTGAAGCTGCCGGCGATGATGACGCTGCCATCGCTCAGGCGTACCGAATCGCGGACGGCACCGGCCGAACGCAACTCGATCGAGGTATTCACCGGCGGGTTGGGATTGCTGGCAGCGACGAGATGCGTCTCGGTGCCGATGCTCGCGTTGTACAGGGGTGTGCCGGCGAATCTTGCCGTCAAGGTGCGAGTACCGACGTCACGGCTCACCAACTCACACGAACCACTGCCAGCGGAATTCAGGTAGGCCGTGCATGCGTTGCCGCGATCATCGCCGATCTCGATCATGGTGTTGGTCGGCGGTGGACCCTCGGGACTGCCGACGCTGACACTGACTCGATAATATTGATTCGCCAGCGAGTTCTCCGGGGAATCTTCGGTAATGGTGGTCGTTGTAACCACCGGCGTGGCGTTCAATTCAAAGGCCGCGGCTCCAATGCGCGTGTCGGGTCCGGACAACGCGAAGCTGCCCCCCAGAGTGACCCGAGTGTTGCCTGCCGCAATGGCCAGGACAGCGCCGTTCAGATTGGGCGAGAACAGGTCCGCGACGACACCGGCATGGCTGACGCGTGCAATCTGCGTCCGTGGCTGGCCGCCGATATCGTAGTAATTGCCGCCAACATAGAGCCCGCCCGGCGCATTCTGCAGGGCGTAGACATAAAAGGATTGCAGAAAGGTGTTCCAACTGGGATCGGGCGCCCCGGTGGTGGTCAGGCGCACGAATCCGGGTCGACCCAGGCCGCTGATCGAGGTGAACGTGCCACCGACGTACAGCGTATTGGAGGGACCGATGAGCATCGCCCGCACATCGCTGTTGGCGTCGGCACTGAAACCAGGGTCGACGGTGGCCGCGGCACCCGTGCTCACCTTGGCCAGTCGCATGCGCGCCACGCCATTGATATTGGTGAACGATCCACCCACGAAGATGGACCCGGCACCGTCCAGTGCCAGTGCGCGAACAACGTCATTGGCGTTCGGATTCCAGGCATCCAGCACGCCGCTGGTGCGCGCCACCCGGGCGATGCGATTGCGCACCTGATTGCTCACATTCTGGAAGTAACCACCCAGGTAGACGAAACCATTGGTACTGTCGAGTTCCAGGGCGTAAACGGCCGAACTCGTCTGCACTGGGGTCCAACTGGGATCGCTGGCCGCCGTATTCACGTCGAGTTTGCGAATCTGATTATTGTTGACTGCCACGTAAATGCTGTTTCCGTCGAGCTCCAGTGCATTGACCGTGGAAGGAAGCAAAGCGTCGAATCCGCTGTTGAGCGCTCCTGTTGGATCCAGCTTCAGCAGTCCCGTACGCTGAATGGAATCGACGCGAATGAAATACCCACCGAGCATGACCGACTGATCCGCGAGAGTCAGTGCAGCGTTGACGTAGCCGTTGCTCTCGGACCACAGGTTTGGCGTCAACGGGGTGCCATTGGCACTCACACGGACCAGGCCCGGATGAAACTGTCCGGACATCTTGACGAAATCGCCGCCGAGCAGCACGTTGCCGCTGGAAGTTTCCGTCAGCGTATAGGTGAACAAGCCATCCGAGCTGGGTGCCCAACTGGGGTCTGGAGCGCCGGCACCGACCTTGCTCATGCGCGCTATTCGCGATAGGGGCAGTCCACCCACTTGGGTAAAGGCGCCGGCCGCGTAGACATGATTATTGCTGACACTGAGTCCCAGCGTGCAGCCGCCATTTGGGCTCGGGTTCCAACTGGGGTCGAGGGTACCCGTTCCACTGGTGGAGACGCGCGCCAGAAAATTGCGGTTCGTGGAGTTGACCTGACTGAAGCAGCCCGTTGCGTACAAGAATCCACCGTCTACCACGGTGCGATAGATATTGGCATTGAAGACAGGGGCCCAACTGGCGTCGACATCGCCAGCGCCCGTGGCGCCAATTTGACGGCGTTGCTGCGTGCCAGACCATTTACCGTCGTGAATGCGCCACTGGCAAATACACTGCTACCATCGACTGAAAGCGATTCAACGCGCCCATTGGTCGCCGGCTGCCAGGTGGCGTCGAGACTGCCGGCAGCATTGATCTTGGCGAGGTTGCTGCGCGGGGCACCGCCGAAGGTCGCGAAACTGCCACCGATGTAAACCTCGTTGCCGATCAGTGCCATGGAATAGACGCTGGGATAGTCCGTGGCGGCGGCATTGGGATTCCAGCTATCCAATATACCGGTGCTCAATGAAACCCGCGCCAGTCCGCGCCGGGTCTGCCCGTTCACCTGGCCGAGGAAGCCGGCCAGATACAGCCAGTCGCCGGAAATCTCCATGTCGCTGACATTGTAAGTCGTGACATTCCAGTTGTTGTCGATACTGCCGTCGGCAAGAATGCGGGCTATGCCCTGACGCGGGACACTGTCACCGCCGAGGTAACTGAATCCTCCCGCAACAATCGCGCCGCCATCGGGCGTCGGAATGCTGACGCTGACAAGAGCATGCCCGCGCAGATTCAGATTGGGGTTGGCCAACGCACGTGGCAGATTGTCCGGCGCGCGGGTTGTCGCTACGGCGACAGGCACTTCGACGGGACCCTCCAACCACCCGGTCGGTGCGGGCTCGCTCGGCTCAAGCACCTGCGCATTCAGCGGAGGCGCGGTGATGGTCACCGCGGCCAGCCACAGACCGATGCAGACCTGGATCATCGAAGCATTCGAGTTCACCCTGTTTCTCCCTGATGTATCGACCTTGGGCATTGCGGAAAGGTCGTGGACCGCGCAAACGGGTCCCGTCAGGGTGCCGATCCCCGCACCATGGCACAATGCGTTACATTGAGGTCGTCGCCGGCGGTGATCCGCGGTGGCTGAAATGTCCGCGTTGCAGACGTGTTTCGTGGCGCCATCGGCGACCGCGGCTTGCGCGATCGGCGGCAGTGCCGTCGAACACGATTCGCGGGGATCTCAGCTGGGGCGGGTCGCAAAAGGACTGCTGGCTTTGTCAGTGGCCAGGCAGTCCCGGATTTCAGCGCCCGGACAGGATGTCGTCGATCAAGGCGATTGCCCTGCCCCGGAAGCGGTCGCCGACACGAAGGTGATCGCATAGTGCGACACAGGGGCGGAGCCACAACGAACCTCGACTGTCGCCTCACCCAGGCGCAGCGCGCTGCGCGCGACCACGAAACTCGCGTAGCCGAATTCGTCGGGCACAGCGTTCGCCCGCATGTCGTTGGCGCCGGCCTGGCGCAGGAGCACCTCCGGGACGCAGGCGTCGATGGTTGCGACCGGCGCGAGCAACACCACCGCACCCCCATCGGGCAAAGCGATCACCGGCTTCGCCGAGATGTCGCGTGTCTTGTCGATATAAGCCAGCGTCGCCGTCTGCATGTCGCCAGCAACGGGTCTGCCGGCGAAGTAACCAGCACCCAGCCCGAGCGCCAGCATCACACCAGCCGCCAGAGCCGGTGAGTACAGAAAGGACCGTCGACGACCGAAGCGAGCATCCGGAACGACCGCAGGTATCCGCTGCGCCTGTCCGGCTTGCTCAATCACGGCCGCGGGCGCCGTAGCCACCGGGCTTAGCGCAGGCGTTGCGGACGCTACCGTGGTTTGGCCGAGGCCGATGCGCAAGGCGCTGTCGGCATCCACCAATTCGGCAATATCCGGCCGCTCGATCAGCAACAGTTCGAATGCCTCTGCGGCCTCGTTGTCGAGTTCGCCGTCGAGGTAGGCCTTCAGCAAGAATCCTTCCAGCGGGTTCATCACAGCGCCTTTTGGTCCTTGGGGAAAGAGTGACCCGAAGGCGCCGAACCTCGCATCGCCGCCGGCTGGCCGTTCATTTTCGCCAACAGACGCTCACGCATACGTCCCCGTGCGCGCGAAATCACGCGATCGAACTGATCCGCGTTCAGCATCATTCTTTGCATCAGCTCTGGCTTGCTCAGCCCCTCGATGTAGTAGCCGGTGATCAGCGAGCGATCCCGCTCGTTGCCGAGCTCGCCAAGCACGGCAAGGGCCAGTTCGCGCAACTCGCCCGCCTCGAAGTGCTCGAGCGGCGTCAGCGGACGCTCACCCCAGACCGAGGCCTCGGGGAGTTCCTCGATCAATGCCAGACTCGGCCGGCTGCTCAAAGTGGCCACCTTGTTGCGCGCCACCTGATACACATAGGCCGCCAACGCCCCAGGCTCGCGCACCCGCCCTTCCCGCACGGCCAGGATCACCGCGATCACGGTCTCCTGCGCGAGGTCGTTGGTCGTCTCCAGGTTCCGCGTCAGGCGCAGCAACAACGCCCGCAGACCGGGGACGCAGCGCAGGACGTCGGCTTCGGTCAGCGCAGGACCGTCGTATGACTCTCCCCCCATCTTGACGATTGCCTGCCGGATACGAATCACGGCTGATTCTGGCGAACCCGGCGGGCAATTGCCAGACTCAACGAGGGAAGCAGGCACCTCTCCATTCCCAGCCGCGCCCGCGAGCATCTGCCACTGGTTCCGCCTCGCTCTGCATCTTCAGAAGCACCTGCTCCACCGTAAACCTGGGGTAACGCTCCATGTAAAGCGCAGCGATCCCCGATACAAATGCACACGCCGCAGATGATTCTCCCAAATGCCCCAGCTTTCCAGTATCGTCGCCATCAGTAATCTCGGTAGTACGCAGACGGACGGACGGCCCCAGCAGAAAATCCCGATTCATGGCTGGCCAGCGCGTAAAACCGCTCAAGCTTGTATCGGCGACGATTTCGCAGTCCGACCCACCGCTCCCGCAATCATGCGGGCCTCGAAATCGATAGCCCCCAACAGCAACCATTCCCGGGCATCGCGCCGGGAGCATCATCGACTCACCTCGGTCCAAACGGAAATTGCCCGCAGAACAGAAAATCAAGGCGCGGTTCGTCTTCCGCAGGCGCCGAGCAAAGCGCGACAGCACTCTCGGATCGGCGTATCGATCGAAACCATCGCGGCGCGCGCAATAACTGAACGAAATGATCCGTGCCCCACGTTCCCGAATTGCCCAGCTGGCGAGCAGGACGAATTCCACGGAAGAAATGAATGCTGGATCGTCATACATGGAATGCTGACAAACAATCAATCGACAACTCGGCGCCACGGCGATCCTGTCCTTACCTATCGTAGCTCCTGCAATTATTCCAGCGCAACGTGTACCGTGACTACCGAAATCATAGGCCTCGGTCTGCCTGGGCTCCCACAAGCTCTGAAAATCATGATCCGGTACACTCCGACTATATCGCTCATGACGTGAATCGAGGCCTGATCCAATGACGGCAACTGCGACACCCCGACCTTGCAATGACGGCCACCCCCCCAGTCTCCTTATAGACCAATACAAATCCGTTTCACAATCACGAAATCGGCCTTCGTCAAGGAACTTCTGATCCTCCTTTCTCCATCCAACCGAAAAGCCAGCGTCCCCGGACAACGCCAACGCCCTGGCGACAATGGGATTTGATTGAAATCGCGCCAACACCTCACCATTACCAATCAGCATCCACATCTCGCTATCAAAATATATGCCGCCAGCGAGCAATTCATCGCGAACGAAGCCAGCCCCGCAAGCCAAAGCGGCCGGCTCCAGAACCTGAACGCCAGGAGCCAGCGCCTTGACCATCAAGATATCCAGCGGACCATCGAGCATCAGAATTTGAAGCCCTGTCATAACAACCCCCCAACTTCAGAACTCAGCCCGACATTTTGTTTGGATCGAGACGATCGACCGCCATGAAACGAATGAATCAGCTATGCATCAGGGCCTTCATCGGTGTCACCCTCGCCAGATTCGGCGTTTCCGTCCCCGCAGGCACTCACGTCCTTGAGAGGTT
>JADKFD010000022.1 GCA_016717705.1 Rhodanobacteraceae bacterium
CCCGGCGCGGGATGGTCAGGCGCACCAGCTCCAGTTTCGGCATGTAGTTCTCGCCGGTGTGCTTGTCGCGGCCGGCCGAAACCACGCCGCGTTCCATCGCGCGCACGCCGGAATCGACATACAGTGCCGCGGCCAGCGCCTGCGCCGGGAACTGGTTCTGCGGCAAATGCGGCAGGAAGCGGCGCGCGTCGAGGAACACCGCGTGACCGCCGACTGGCAGCACGATCGGCACGCCGGCCTCGTGCAGCAATCGGCCGAGGTACTCGACCTGGCCGACCCGCGCGCGGATGTGGTTGTCGTCGATGCTCTCGCGGATGCCGATCGCCATCGCTTCCATGTCGCGACCGGCCAGGCCGCCGTAGGTGTGCAGGCCCTCGTAGATCACCACCATGTCGCAGGCGCGGCGGTACAGATCGGCGTCGTTCATCGCCAGGAAACCGCCGATGTTGACCAGCGCGTCCTTTTTCGCCGACATCGTCGCGATGTCGGTCAGCGCGCAGATCTGGTGCACGATTTCGCGCACGTGCAGATGCTGGTAACCCGGCTCGCGTTGCTGGATGAAGTAGGCGTTCTCGGCCACCCGGGTCATGTCGTGGACCAGGCGGATCTGGTGGCGGTCGCACCAGGCGCGCAGTTCCAGCAAATTGGCCATCGACACCGGCTGGCCGCCGGCCATGTTCACCGCAGGTGGCCAGGCTGACGTAGGGGATGCGCTGCGCGCCGACGCGCCCGACCAGCGCATCGAGCTTGGCCATGTCGACATTGCCCTTGAACGGCGACGGGTCCTGCGGATCGTGCGCGGCATCGACGATCACGTCGACGAAGGTGCCGCCGGCCAGTTCCTGGTGCAGGCGCGTGGTGGTGAAGTACATGTTGCCGGGGATGTAGTCGCCCGGTTTGATCAGCAAGCGGCTGATCAGGTGCTCGGCGCCGCGGCCCTGGTGCGTCGGCACCGTGTGCTTGTAGCTGTAGCACTCCTCGATGGTGTCGCGCAGGTGGTAGAAGTTCGCGCTGCCGGCGTAGGCTTCGTCACCCAGCATCATGCCGGCCCACTGGTGATCGCTCATCGCCGAGACGCCGGAATCGGTCAGCAGGTCGATGTAGACGTCTTCCGAGCGCAGCAGGAAGGTGTTGTAGCCGGCCTCGACGATCGCGCGCTCGCGCTCCTCGACGGTGGTCGTCTTGAGCAGCTCGACCATCTTGATCTTGAACGGTTCGGCCCAGGAACGGCGACGCTCGCGCATGACGGATATCCTTGTGCAGCGCCGGACCGGCGCCGATGCGGCATGCTGGGAGCCGCTGCGATGGCGGGCATTGACCGGGGTCAAGGTGGGTTGGAAGAGAGCCCGTAGGTCACGTTGGCCCGCAGGGCCCCCTTATCACTTGGACGCAGGGCCTGCGTGACATCGGCCCACCCTTGTCACGTAGCCCGCTGCGCGGGCAACGTGACCTACTTCTGACTGCGGGTTGCGGCACCCGTGTCGAATTACTGGCATCTTTCTCGCTCATTGCGGACCGATCCGCCTCGGAGTTCAACGATGTCTTTGCCAATTGACCGCCCCACCGCCGACGACTCGGCCATCCACATGGCCGACGTCCGCCGCAAGCGGCCGACACCGCGGCGCGCGGTGGCGGTGGGCGAGATCGCGCTGGGCGATGCCTACGACACCGTGGTGCAGCGCCGGCTGCCCAAGGGCGATGCGCTGCTGATGGCGGAGATCGCCGGTATCCAGGGCGCCAAGCTGGCGCCGCAACTGATGCCGCTGTGCCATCCGCTGCCGCTCGACCTGGTGCGCGTGCGCTGCGTGCCGGTGGCGGAGCGCGCGGCAATCCGGGTCTATTGCGAGGTGGCCACCGAGGCGCGCACCGGCGTCGAAATGGAGGCGTTGGCCGGCGTCAACGGCGCGCTCCTGACCATCTACGATCTGACCAAGCCAGTGCAACCAGCGCTGACGCTGGGCGCGATTCGCCTGTTGTTCAAGGAGGGCGGCAAGCGCGGACTGTGGCTGCATCCGGAGGGTATCGACGAGGCCGAACGCGCGCATTACCGGCCGCGCGGTCTGGCGCGACTGGACGGCGTGGCCTGTGCGGTGATCACCTTGAGCGACCGCGCGCATGCCGGCAGCTACACCGATGCCGCGGGTCCGCTGCTGGTCGACGCGCTGAGCGCGCTCGGCGGCGCGGTGGCTGCGGTCGAAATCTTGCCCGATGGCATCGAGCCCTTGGCGACGCGCCTGCGCGCGCTGGCGGGCGAGGGCATCGGATTGATCCTGTGCACCGGCGGCACGGGCCTGGGCAGTCGCGATCTGACGCCGGCTGCGCTGGCTGCGGTCGCCACGCGCAGCGTGCCCGGCATTGGCGAGTTGTTCCGCAGCGAGAGCCGCCACCACACGCCGCTGGCCTGGCTCAGTTGCGCCGGCGCGGTGATGATCGAACAATCCCTGGTGATTGCGCTGCCCGGCAGCCCCAAGGCGGTTGCCGAGGGCATGGCGATCCTGGCGCCGATCCTCGCGCATGCGCTGGCGATGACGGCCAATGCCGATCATCCACGGGGGCCGCATGCTTGAGGTCGAGCTGGCGCTGGCCAAAGTGCTCGAATGCGCCTTGCCGCTGGCCCCGGAAACGGTGCCGTTGATGGCTTCGCTCGGCCGCGTACTGGCCAGCGATGTCAGCAGCCCGGAAGACCTGCCGCCCTTCGACAATTCGGCGATGGATGGCTTTGCCTTGCCACTGCGCGGAATGGCCGCGGCCGCCGACAGCGAGTTCGAGGTGCTCGGCGAACAGGCCGCGGGCGATGCCGCGCAAGACCTGCACGTGGCTTGCGAGATCATGACCGGCGCGCGCCTGCCGGCCGGACTGGATGCGGTGGTGCCGGTCGAACAGACCGCAGTGTTGAGTCGCGATGCCGCCGGGCGCCCGTTGCGCATCCGCGTCGGTTCGCAGGTGCGCGCGGGACAGCATGTGCGCCGCAGCGGCGAGGACATCACGCGCGGCGAACGGGTGCTGAGCGCCGGCTGTCGCATCGGGCCGACGCAGTTGATGCTGCTGGCGGGCCTGGGCGTGGCGCAGCTGTCGCTGCGCCCGCAGCCGCGCGTGGCGCTGTTTTGCACCGGACGCGAACTGGTCGACGACCCGGCGCATCCGCTGGCCTCGGGGCAGATCCGCAACAACAACGCGCCTTATCTGCGCGCGCGCATCGTCGCGGCCGGTGCCGAACTGATCGCGTACCGCACCGTTCCCGACGACGTCGGCATATTCGTCGCCGAACTGCGCGCAGCGCTGGCGGCCGGCGCGCAGGTGTTGATCAGTACCGGCGCGGTATCGATGGGCCGCTACGATTTCGTGCCCGATGCCTTGCGCGAACTGGGCGCGCAGATCGTGTTCCATAAAGTGCGCATGCGCCCGGGCAAGCCGATCCTGTTTGCGCGCTTGCCTTCGGGCCAGTTGTATTTCGGCTTGCCCGGAAACCCGGCGTCGAGTGCGGTCGGCTTGCGTTTCTTCGTGGAACCCTTGCTGCGCGTGTTGCTGGGATTGCCGCAGGAGCGACCCTTGTTGCTGCCGTTGGCCGAAGCTGCGCGCAAATCTGCCGGCTTCAAATCGTTCCAGAAGGCGCGCGTCGAGATTTACCCGGATGCCCGACTGCAAGTGCGCCTGCTGCCAGGCCAGGAATCCTTCAAGGTGCGGCCGCTGACGCAAGCGAACGCCTGGGCCGCGCTGCCCGAGGATGCCGAGGCTTTGTCCGCCGGCAGTCGCGTCGAGGTTTATGCTCCCGACCATTGGGGCTGGCCGTGGGCGACAGCGGAGAGCGCATGAAGATCAGCATCAGCCTGTACGGCGCCTTTCGCGAATGCGATCCGCGCGGCAGCGTCGAACTGGATGTGCCGGAGCCCGCAAAGGTCAGCGATTTGCGTGCGGCTTTCGAAGCGCATGGCCTGGCGCACTGGCCGGCCTTCAAGCCGGGACTGCTGGCGGCCTCGGTATTCGCCAGCGAATCCACACTGCTGCGCGAGAACGAGGCGCTGCCGGCGAACGGTCGCGTGGCCGTGCTGCCGCCGGTAAGTGGAGGTTGAGATGAGCGAAGTCGAATGCCTGATCGTCGATATCGCCCAGGCGCGCCTGGATGCCAGTGCGGCGCTGGAATTCGTTTCCGATCCCGGGTTTGGCGGTATCACGATGTTTGTCGGCCGCGTGCGCGATCTGAATCACGGCCGCAGCGTGCTCGGCGTCAGCTACGACATGTTCGATCCGCTGGCGCTGAAGGTCTTCGAACGCGCCTGCGCCGAGGCGGCCGCACTGGTCGGTCCACGCATCCGCACTTATGTCGCGCATGCCAAAGGGCGCCTCGCGGTCGGCGATCTGGCGGTGGTGGTTGCCGCCGGCACACCGCATCGCGACGAAGCCTTCCGCGCCTGCCGCACGCTGATCGAAGTGGTCAAGCATCAGGCGCCGATCTGGAAGCAGGAACACTATGTCGACGGCGACAGCGTGTGGAGCGAGGGCTGCTCGCTGTGCGCGGCGCCGGACCCCGGCCACACGCATTCGCACGAGCACTGAGATGAAGCTGCAGATCGACAGCCAGCGCTTGCGCTTTCGCGTCGATGAGGCGGAGTTGGCGCGCTTGCTGGCGGGCGAGAGTGTGGTCGATCAGACGCAGCTGAGTGAATCGCAGATCCTGCGGCGGCGGATCTGCGTGCGGCCATTCGCCACGGCGCAATTGGCCTGGGGCCGGAGGAGATTCGCCTCGACCTGCCGCAAGACGCCGTGCGCAGCTACGCCGACAGCCTGCCGCGCCGTGATGCGCTGAGCTTCACCCTGGGCGTGGGGACCGATGCGCCCGTCCTGAGCATCGACTTCGAAGTCGATGTGCGCGACAGCGTGCGCCAGCGCGGCCCGCGCAAAGGTCCATGACACCCGGCGCGCCTGAGTAGGCCGGGTACTCGCGTCCTCAAGCCTCGGTTGTGCCCTGGTGTCGTCACGCGAGACACCCGGCGCGGACTTGCGGCGCAAAGCCGCGGCGCCGGCGCGAAATGCCGTGCGGCGACAGCGAACGTCCCGCGCGCCGGAGCCGCGCTACGACAGCTGTCGGGTTTTCCGTATGCTGCAGCGCAAGATGAAAGCCGCAGCGGACCGGAGTCGCTGAACCATGCCCAACAGCCAGCCCACCGGGATTCAGGCGCTGGAGCGCCTGCGCGCAGGCAATGCGCGCTTCGTGCAGGGCGTGCTCAGCCTGGATTCGCTGCTCAGTCATGCGCGGCCCAGTCGCGAGCAGCAGGCGCGCGCACAGTTGCCCTTCGCCGTCGTGCTTGGTTGCTCCGATTCACGCGCCCCGGCCGAGTTCATTTTCGATCAGGGACTGGGCGATCTCTTTGTTATCCGCGTCGCCGGCAACATCGCCGCGCCGTCGCAGATCGGCAGCATCGAATTCGCCGTCGCCCGCTTCGGCGTACCCCTGGTGGTGGTCATGGGCCACTCCAACTGCGGCGCCGTGCAGGCCACGCTGGAGCACCTGAGCCGCCCGTCCGCGACTACACCCGGCCTGCGCTCGATCGTCGATCGCATCCGTCCGGCGCTGGCGGATCTGGTCGACTCTTGCGTCCACGACGATCCCGAAGCGCTGATGCACGCTGCGGTGCGTACCAATGTGCGCGCGACGGTGAACCAGTTGGCGCACAGCTCGGCGCTGCTCGAGTCGCTCAGCCTGGCCGGGCAATTGCTGATCGTCGGCGCCGAATACTCGCTGGACACCGGCGCCGTCGATTTCTTCGAGGGGGTGCCGGCTGATGCCGGCGCGCCAATTGAGTGAAGCCGTCCTGGCAGCCTTGAATGCAGGTCACGTTGCCCGCCCGGCGGGCTACGTGACAATGGGTGCCCGATGTCACGTAGGCCAAAAGCGGCCAACGTGACCTACTTTCATCGCCAGGATGGCGCATCTGCAACCAAGCTGACTTCATGGATTGCCACGTTGGCGGCAATCACGGCGCGCATCCGGCGAGCGATTGCACTCGACGTCGCGGCTAACATCGGGGCACACCCAATGCAGGAACCAGCACAGATGTCCGACGACGAGGTGCGCGTGCGCCATGACCGGCCGTACATCGAGCAGACCTCGCTGGTGACCTCGCTGCACTTTTCCGGGCACGAAACCCAGAGCCAGATGTGGAATCACGCGCCGCATGCGCTGGCGCTGGAATACACGCAGACGATGATGGGCTTCCTGCTGTTCCTGCCCAAGCCGCAGCAGATCGCGATGATCGGCCTGGGCGGTGGCTCGCTGGCCAAGTTCTGCTACCGGCACCTGGCGCAGGCGCGCATCGACGTGGTCGAGATCAATCCGCAGGTGTTGTCGATGCGCGGGACTTTCCGCATTCCGGCCGACAACGAGCGTTTTCACGCGCAGCTCGGTGATGGCGCCGATTACGTGCGTCAGGCGCGCCAGGCCTTCGATGTGCTGCTGGTCGATGGCTACGACAGCAAAGGCATGCCGGCGCGCTTGTGCTCGGCGGACTTCTATCGACACTGCAAGCGTGCGCTGACCGGAAACGGCGTGATGGTTGCCAACATCACCTGCGAGCACCCGTCCTACAAGCGCGTCATCACCTCGATCCGCGGCGTTTTCGGCGCCAACGTGCTGGTGGTCGGCGACAGCGATTGTACCAACGATGTGGTGTTCGCCTGGCTCGGCGAAGTGGACGACAGCCTGCTGTGCGACAGCGGTCGTTCCCAGCTGATCCACAAGGACACCTGGGACGATCTGGATCCGGCGCTCGAGCGCGTGCGCTTTGCCTGGCGCGAGCGGGCGCGGGTTCTCGCGCTTCAAGCATAGGCCGGGCACGCGCGTCCTTGGGCCTCGCCGGTGCCGCAAGGTGATGACGCGCGACGCCCGGCGCTTTTGAAAGGAACCGCATGCGCCATGATCGACCGCGAACAGCTCCATCGGGACGGCTATGCCCTGCTGCGTGGGGCAATACCAGGCGACTGGCTCGATGAGCTTCGCGACGTTTTCGACGCGGGCGTGACGCCATCCGAACTGTGGCCCGTTCCACGCGGGCCGGGCTGGCGACATTCCTGGCTGGATCTCGATCCACGCATCCAGGCGGTGTGCCGGCTGCCGGCGCTGCTGCAGGTGGTGGGGGCGCTGATCGGCAGCAGCTACTTCATCGCCCAGGTGGAGGGCCGCGAACCGCTGCCCGGCGGCGGCCAGCAGGGTCTGCATCGCGACTTGTCGGCCAAGCGTCCGGGCGACACGGTGAACGCCATCGCCTTCTTCGACGACTTCGGCGTGGACAACGGCGCCACCCGATTCATTCCGGGCACCCATCGCCCGGCGCCGGGCGAAACGACCGTGGGCCCGGGCGAGGAGCAGCGCGCGCAGTACCTGAGCGGATCCGCGGGCGACATTTTCGTGTTCGACGCCGATCTGCTGCACGCGGGTAGCCTCAATCGCGGCGGTGGCCGCCGTCGGTCGATCCTGATCGGCTATTTCGACGCGCAGCTTCACGCCGCGCATCTGCAGACGGCTGGGCTGCGCGGCGTGCGGATGGATACGAGCGAGCGCTTTCTGCCGACGGTCGTCGGGCGCGCGATCCGGGCTGCGCGCGGCGATCCCAGGCAGGCCTGCCGCCACGATCCGCGGCCCTCCAGCAACTGCCGCAACCAGTCGTTGACCACGCAGTCGATCACCAGGTGGATGCGGTCGACGCCGCTGCGATTGTCGACGCTGTGGTAGTGGTTGAAGTTGAGGAACCACAATTCGCCTTCGGCCATCGGTACGCGCTCGTCGTCGAGCACGAACTCGACGTCCGGGTGCGTGCGCACCGGCACGTGCAGGCGCACTTCGCCGTCCTCCGGCCCGAGGTAGTAGTCGCGGTGGCGGCGGATGCTGGACCCTGCGGCAAGTTTCAATAGTCGCACCGAGTTCTTGGTGCAGGGAATGGCGTCGAGGACCGCGGGTATGTAGTTCATCTTCTGCATCGCCGCGGTGTCAGCAAACGCCAACTTGGCCGACGGATCCGGAAACAGCGCCACATTGGCCCCGGGAACGGCGCGCAGGGCGATGCCGCTCCAGTCGCCCGCATAGACCGAGCGATTGAAATGCGCAGTCCACTCGGCGGCGGAGAACACGGCGGCGTCTGCCTGCAGGCGTTCGCGGTCAAAGACCAGCGGCAAGCGCAGGCGGCTGATCGTGGCGCTCATGGCGCCGCCTGCCAGCGAATGGCGCGCAGCGCTTCATAGGCTGGCAGCAGCATCGAGTCGCACACCTGGCGTGCTTCGGGGCTGGCCGATTCCTGCTTGCGCCCGGAGTCCGCAACAAAGTCCGACGCCGGCTGCTTGGCGTTGCGCCTGGCTTTGGTCAGCATGCGTGCGATCTCCGATGCGTCCGGCGCCATGCGCCAGTGGGCCAGGATAGCCGGCAGTGCGGCTTCCGGCAGATCGGCGTAGTCGACGTACAAACCGCGTGGACTGTTCCGGTGCTCCAGCGCGCTGCGCATGTGTAGCTTCAGGATCATTGCCAGGTATTGTTCGGCCGGCATGCTCACCGCCGAGCCCAAGTCCAGACCCGGCACGCCATGGCTGCTGGCGCCGGGCAGCATCGATGCCGAACGCAGCGCCAGATTGGACACCAGTACTTCGAGCGGGTGTCGGAACAAGAACACCCAGGGGACTTCGGGGAAGGTCTGCTCGATCAGCCCCAGACGGTCGACATGCCAGGCGTCCAGCTTGACCACATGGCGCGCGAACGGCGCTGGCGCGCTGGCGCCATAGGCCAGCACGATCGCGCGCAGCCATTCCCGATGCGTTTGCGCCGGCAAGCCGGGCAGCAGGCGGTCGGCGTACAGCACCCGGTCGATCGTGGTCGCCTCGGAGATCACCCGGGTGGCCGGCAGCGCGGTGAACATCTGCGACAGCAGCGTGGAGCCGCAACGCGACATGTGGAAGATGAAGGCATCCGGCGGACGGCAGTTGTTGGCCTCGGCGAACTCCGTCAGCGCGGCAATCGGCGTCTGCGGGCGAAAGGCGCGACCGAACGGACGCCGGAGGCAGCGCAGCAGGGTTTCGTCGAAGAACGGGTCGTCGAAATCGAGGCCGCCATCAAAGCACCAGGACACGTCGGCACCGGTCTGGTGGAATGTCACCCGCATCGGCACGAACTGCGGCGGCACCGGGTCGCCGCTGGTCACAGCCATCGCTCCAGCCACTCGCGCTGGCCAGCGCTGAGCGCTTCGCGCACTTCGTCCTCGCCGAGATTGATCTCTAAGGTCTGTGCCAGCGCCAGCGTGGCAGACACAAATTCCTGCTCGCTGGCATGGCCACAAAGTGCCTCGCGCAGCTCGGCACGGGTGAACACCAAGTGGCGAAACTGGCGCATCTCGGCCGACTGCATGGCGCGGACTCAGGGATTCTTCCTGGTCAGTATAGGGACGCTGCTTGTGACTCGTCATGGCGCGAAATGTCTCGGCCCGCACCGACCAACGGCCACCGACCCTCGAAGGGCTTTGGTAGGCCGGGTCCCCGTCGCCAGGCGCATCCTTGGCATCGAGTTGACGTTGGCCACAGGGCTTACGCGAGGCGCCCGGCGCTTTGCGGTGTGGCGCAAAAGCCGCGGCCGCCGGCGCGAAAGGCTGGTCGCTGAAAGCCCGGGCCGCGGGCGCGCCGAAGCCGCGCTACGAAAGCTAGACTCTGGCAGCTTGTCCCCCAGCAGAGTCCGCCTGCCTTGATCGCCCTGCACCCGTATGTGGTCCGCCCGGCAGTTCCGCAAGACCGGGAATTCCTGGCGCAGTTGTATGCGAGCACGCGCGCCGACGAACTGGAAAGGGCGGGATTCCCGCTGGATCAGCGCGCCGCCTTTTGCCGCATGCAGTTCGAGGCGCAGCAGCATCACTACGCGCTGTACTTCGCGCGGGCGGTCGACACGCTGCTGGAGGTCGATGGCGTTCCGATCGGCCGCGAACTCTTGGCGCGCGCTGCCGATGAGTTGTTTCTGGTCGATATCGCCTTGTTGCCCGAGTTCCGCGGACGCGGCATCGGCAGTCAGCGCCTGGCGCTGTTGATCGACGAGAGTCGCGCGCTGGGTTGCCCGATTCGCCTGTACGCGGAACAGGGCTCGCGCGCCGAGGCGCTTTACCGTCGCCACGGCTTCGTCGTCACCGGCGAAGAGGGCGTGCACTTCCTCATGGAACGCGCCGCAGACAGCGCCAGGACCAGCGACCGAGGCTGATCCAGCGGCAGACTCAGAGCCTGACGAAGGTGGCGAGCAGCACCAGCGTGTTGCGCAGGTTTCGGTGCGGCACAAGGAACAGGTCGAAGTCGCCGAGCACCGGATGGTGCACCCGGTAGGTGTCCTGCAACAGCGCGCCCTGGCTGGTGATCGGCTGGAACTCCATCGAGAACGCCTTCTGCGACCGGTCGCCGCGACCCAAGGATTGAACCGTCGTCAGTTTGGCAATCGTGTAGCCGCTCGCGGATGCCATTTCGAACTCGTGTCCGACCAGTGTTTGCGCCACTGACAGGTCGAGCAGGCCGAGCGCATCCGGGCTGGGTGGTTGCACCGGATTGGGCACTGGCCCGGCGAACAGCCATCCGGGCGTCGCCAGCGCCAATGCCGCGGTGCCGGAGGCGCGAATCCAGTCGCGGCGGGTCGTCGGAATCGGCGAATCGGGTTTCATGGGCGAGTCTCGAAGTCATCCGGGCTGATCGACGCACCAGGCACCGGGGATTCGGTGCCGTTGCGGTCAGCGCGAACCGCCACATGAAGTGCGGTTCACTGCTGCGGGTCAGTGTAGCTCCCCGATCCGCGCGCGGCAATCGAACGCCCGGGCTTTTGGGCATCCAGGCAGCCGAGTTGCGTGCGCAATGGCACGGCAGTCGCGCTCCGGAGATCAACTTGCTGCGAGCGTAGGGAGCATCGGAGGCATCCTGGTGCTTCCCATGGACGGCGCTCGCGGAGTAGCCTGTGCAGGGTCAGAGCCGATGCATCAGGCGACCGATTCGTGCTGCGAGATGGCGGCGACGTGTCGCGCCACCGGCACCGTCGACTCGGCTTCCCGGCGATCAAGGCACCCATGAGCGACTATCCCAGCAAAGCCGAGTTTGAAGCCGCGGTTGGCAGCGAGTTCAGCATGGAACTCGAAGACGGCGCATCGACGCCGGTGCTGCTGAAAAAATGTGAGACCAAGGCCGATACGCCGCTGCAGGAGTGCTTCTCGCTGATCTTCGTGGCGCCCGACGACACCCCTGCGATACAGATGATGCGGCCGCTGAAGCATGCTCTGTTGGGTGAGATGACGGTCTTTCTGGTGCCTGTCAAGCGCAGTCCGGCAGGGCTGCATTTCGAAGCGGTGTTCAACCGCTTGCGCGGCTGAATCTTTCGGGGGATATCCATGGCTACTCCATTCATCGGTAGCGTCACCATGTTCGGCGGAAATTTCGCGCCGGTGAGCTATGCGTTTTGCGATGGTCGCCTGGTGCCGATCTCGGAGAACGATGCGCTGTTCGCCCTGATTGGCACCACCTTCGGCGGCGATGGCCAGAACACCTTCGCGCTGCCCGATCTGCGCGGTCGCGCGCCGATTCACCAGGGTACCCTGCCGGGCGGCGGCACCTACGTGATCGGCCAGCCTCTCGGCAGCGAAACGGTGACCTTGAACGCGACGCAGATGCCGTCACACACGCACCCGCTGGGCGCCAACAGCGGTCCCGGTAGCGGCGCCGGCCCGAGCGGCGCAGTGTGGGCAGGCTCCACGGCCACGCAGAACTATGCCACGGCGCCCAACGTGGCCATGAATGCCGGCGCAGTGGCGTCTTCGGGCGGTAACCAGCCGCATGAGAACATGCAGCCGTATCTGGCCATCAACTTCATCATCGCGCTGTATGGCGTCTTCCCGTCGCGCAACTAGGAGCGTCCGATGACTACCCCATTTCTCGGTCAGATCAGCCTGTACGCGTTCAACTTTGCGCCGAGGGGCTGGGCCACGTGCGACGGGCAGCTATTGCCCATCGCCCAGAACCAGGCGCTGTTTGCGCTGCTGGGGACGACCTACGGCGGCAACGGCGTTCAGAACTTCTCCCTGCCGAATCTGAGGGGTCGAGTGCCGGTGCATTGGGGCCAGGGCCCGGGCTTGTCGAATTATGTCGTGGGGGAGTCGGTCGGTAGCGAAAACGTGACGTTGCTCTCGACGCAGATACCCCAGCACGCGCATCAGGTCGTGGCCAGTGGCAACCCGCCCTCGCAAGGGGGGCCGGCCAATGCGGTATGGGCTACCGGGAGCACCAGTCCCTACGCGAGTTCCGCCAATGCCGCCATGGCCGCCGGCGCATTGACCGCGGCCGGTGGCTCGCAGCCACACCCCAATATCGCGCCGTCGCTCGTGCTCAATTGTTGTATCGCGCTGCAAGGGATTTTCCCGTCGCGCAACTGATTCCAGGGGAAAGGTCATGTCTTCACCTTTTGTTGCGGAAATTCGCATGGGCGGTTGGAATTTCGCCCCTGTTGGCTGGGCCTTCTGCAATGGCCAGATCCTGCCGATATCACAGAACACCGCGCTGTTTTCGCTGCTCGGTGTGAACTACGGCGGCAATGGGCAGACCACATTCGCATTGCCCGATCTGCGCGGGCGCATGCCCATTGGCGCCGGTCAGGGTCCCGGGCTCAGTGGCCGCGTCGTTGGCGAAATGAGCGGCAGTGAAACCGTCACCCTGTTGCCGACGCAGATGCCCGCGCACAGCCATGTGCCGCAGGGCAGCAGCGCCGCCGGCACCACGACCGACCCCAGCAACGCCGTCTGGGCTGCCAGCGTTGGCGGGCGCACGCCGCCACCGCTGTACACCGCCCCGGGTAACCCGCAGAACATGGCGGTCACCCAGGTGTCCGGGGGATCGCAACCGCACTCGAATCTGCAGCCGCTGCTGGCCGTCACTTTCATCATCGCGATGCAAGGGGTTTTTCCCGCGCGCAACTGATCTTGTCGTACCCGTCCTTTTTTCCTTCCCGCGGCGCGAGTACGCGTCGCTCGCCGACCGAGGTTGGATATGAATCGAGTTTCGACGCCGCGCTGGATGCGTTCAACGCAGGTTTTGCTTGCCGCAATTTCGCTGGCTCTGCAGGTTCTCTGCCAGCGGCGCCAGTGGTCGAGGGCGGCAAGCTCGGGATTGCGGGACTGCAGTTGGGTTCTGCCTATGAACTGGGGTCAGTAGCGAGCAAGGGCCCGTCGAATGCGCGGGCACTGAGTCTGGCGGCGGCGGATGCCAACGGCGATGGTTTTCCCGACCTTTTTACCGGCTACGCGCTTGAAAGCGCCGGCCTGGTTACCGTGCACCGCGGCAATCGGGAAGCCTGGGCGCCAACCACGCCGCAGTCGCAGGCACTGATTCGTTCCGGCCAGTATCCGCCGGGCTTCGTCAGCGAGGCCATGTCGCTGAAGCTGCCGGTGGCGCCGGAAATGATGGCCGCGGGCGATTTCGATCACGATGGCGACGCCGATCTGGTGATCGCCAGGCGTGGCGACAATGCGGTTTACCTGTTGCGCGGCAACGCCGCGGGCCTCGGTGCGCCGCAGAAACTGGCACAGCCGGGCGGCGTCGATGCGCTCGGAGCCGGTCCGATCGACCGCCCCGATGGCTTCGCCGATGTGGTGGTTGCCGTATCCAGCAAGGCCGGTGCCAGTCTGCAGATCTACACCAGCGGCATCGACGCCAAGGCGCGCACGCAGGCGTTGCCCGCAGCGGCGAGCGAACTGCACGTCGGCCAGATCGATGCCAGCCCGATGGGCGATATCGCCGTGCTCAGCGGCGGCAAAGTGCTGTTGCTGCACGGCGTGGATCGCAGCGCCCGCGCGGCTGGCGGCGACAGGCTGGAGACGCTGGATTTCGCTTTCGCCGTGCAGACCATGGCGCTTGGCGATTTCATCTGGGATCGCGATGGGGCGACTGAACTGGCGCTGCTCAAGGACGATGGCACCATCCAGATCGCCGCGCGCGGTGCGCTGAACACCGCGCCATTCTCCGTCGACGAAATTCGTGCAAAGCGCCGTGCGCAGAATTCCGCCACTGCCGTTGCCGTCAAGTCGTGGCAGCCCGGCAGCGATGCCGGCTGGAAGATCGCCGAGTCGATTCCGGCGCAGATGAGCAAGGCGTCCACCGGCGCGTCTCCGCGCCTGTTGGCGGCGCGACTGTCGAACCAGCCTGCCGATGACCTGCTGGCCGTGGATGCACTCGGCCGTACCGTCAGCGTGCTGTCCGTCGAGGCCGGCAAGCGCAAGAGTGCGCAGTTGGCTGCCAATGTGCAGCCGGTCGCCGCGCTGTCGCTGAAGACCAGCGCCTTCGTGCGTCCCAGCCTGATCGTGCTCGGTGCCGGCGCCGCTGCGGCCCCCGTGTTGCCGTCCGCGCCCAACGCCAGTTTCCACGTCAGCAAGACCGCCGACACCAATGACGGCACCTGCAACGCGGATTGCAGCTTGCGTGAGGCTATTTCGGCGGCGAACGCGGCGGCCGGCGCCGACTCCGTCATTGTTCCGGCCGGAACCTATACGCTGACCTTGGCCAACGGGGGCGGTAACAATGAGGACAACAACGCGACGGGTGATCTCGACGTCAACGATGCGACCACGATCACCGGCGCCGGCAGCGCGAGCACCATCATTCAGGCCGGGAACAACACCACCAACGGCATCGACAAGGTGTTCGCGTTCAACCCCATCTGCGTCAGTGCGGTCACTTCATCGATTAGCGCCGTGACGGTGCGCTTCGGACGAAACACGCAGCCCAACAGCGCACCCGATTTCAGCTTCACTGGCGGCGGTATCGACGTCTGCAACACCGGTGCCGGCGGATTCACCATGAGCAACGTCGTCGTTGACCAGAACACCGTCCTCAACGGCTACGGCGGTGGCGTCAACTTCGATAGCTTTGCCGCCAACGGTACCTTCTCGATCAGCGGCAGCACCATCTCGAACAACCAAACGACTTCCACGGCCTCGATAGTCAAGAACGGTGGCGGGCTCAATCTGTTTGCCGATCAGCACAACGTCAACATCACCAACACCACCATCAGCGGCAACACATCAGCTGGGGAAGGTGGCGGCGTGTTCGTCCGGCATACCAACGGCGGTGCCGTCACGATCTCCGGTAGCACGATTTCCAATAACACCGCGGCCAGTCGTGGCGGTGGTGTGTCCAACATCAATTTGGGTGCGTCGACGCTGACCATCAACAACGACTCGGTGATCAGTAGCAATGTCTCGCAAGGTCTGGCCGGATTGGCAGCAGAGGGCGGCGGGATCTTTAGCAGCGCTAGCGCTACGACCACCATCAACGAAGTGACGATTACTAACAATGCCGCGAACGGCGTCGGTGCCCCTGAACAACGCGGCGGCGGCGGTATTGCCACGGGTGGCGGTACAGTAAATGTTACCTTCAATCGTATCGTTGGGAATACCGCCCTCGGATTGGGTGGTAGCGGTATCCATAAGGACTTGAATCCCGGCACCACCACGGCAACCAATAACTGGTGGGGTTGCAACGCCGGTGCTGCTGCTGCGCCTTGTGATCGCGCCGTCAGCGCCGGTGGGGCGGGTGTTACATTGACCAGCACGCCACATTTGGTGCTAAACCACACGGCGACTCCCAATGCGATAGTTTTTGGGCAAACCAGCGCATTAACGGCAGATTTCTTGACCAACTCAGCGTCGGCAGCGATTGCCGTTGCTAATCTTGACGCCATTATCGGTACCGCGCATGCACACCAAAATCCGGTGCTTGGCACCCATTCGGCGACGCAAACTTCCATTCAAGCCGCTGGCAACGCGACTGCGACGTTTACCGCCACTGGGGTAGGCGCAGGCAGCTCAGATAGCGTGGTGGATTCGCAAACGCGAACCGTCGCGATCACGATTAGTAAGGCCAATACGACCACTACGATCACCGCAGATTCACCAGATCCATCGATTTCTGGCAACGCGATTACCGTTGCTTACTCGGTTGCCGTTGTTGCGCCGGGCGCAGGCACGCCAACTGGTAATGTAGTGGTCACCATCAGTGGCGGCGCGGAAACATGTACTGGGACGGTTGCTGCGGGCAGTTGCTCCATTACCCTGGTCGGTGGCGGCCCGCGCACGCTGACGGCGACTTATGCGGGCGATAGCAATTTCAACTCGAGCAACGACACCGAACCGCACACGGTTACGGTCTGTCCCACCATCGTCACCACCGGCAACGATACCGGCGCCGGCAGTTTGCGCGACGTTGTTGCAAACGCCTGCCCGGGCAGCACCATCACTTTCCAGGCGGGTGTCAGCACCGTGACGCTGACCAGCGCTGAGATTTCGATCAATAAAAACCTCACGATCGATGGCGGCGCTGGTTTGGTCACCGTCACCCGCAGCACCGCCGGTGGCACACCGAACTTCCGTATTTTCAATGTGCTGAGCGGGAACACGGTCAGCATGAATGCATTGACCGTGAGCAATGGCAACCACCCGAGTCAAGCGGGCGGTATCCAGAACAGCGGGTCGCTCACCTTGACCAATATGCACATCACCGGCAACCGTTCGCCGCAGTCAGGCGGTCTCCAGAACGACTCGGTGTTGAGCTTGAGCAATTCGAGCGTGACCAACAATGTGGCCTCGCTCTTTGCCGGCGGCTTGGGCATAGCTGGTGCAGGTACAACGACTTTGGCCAATTGCACCTTCGCCGGCAATCAAGGCGGTAGCGACACGGGTGCGATCGGCGCGGGTGGCACGTCTCTCACCATCACCAACTGCACAATTGCTGGCAATACCCTGGTAAACGTGGGTGGGCTTGGTGCCGGGATCACCATCAACACTGTACCAACGACAATTCGCAACACTATCCTATTCGGAAACACGGAAGGTGGTGGATCGCAAAGAAACATTGAAGGCAGCTTGCAAGCAGCGAGTGCCTTCAATGTGTTGGGCACAGGCCCCGCAGGTGGCTTGATCAATGGCACGAATAACAACCAGGTAGGCGTTTCAACTGCATTGTTGGGGAGCTTGGCTAATTACGGCGGATTGACGCCAACCTTGCCCTTGTTGCCCGGGAGTGTCGCGATCAATACAGGGACCGGTGTCAGTGCGCCGGCCAACGATCAACGTGGCATTGCCCGCGTAGGCATCACCGACATCGGCGCCTTTGAATCGCGTGGCTTCAGTGTGGCGCTGACTTCAGGTAGCCCGCAAACCGCGGTCATCAACACGCCCTTTGCTTCACCTCTGGTCGCCACCGTGGCCAGCGCCAACAGTGAGCCGGTAGTCGGTGGCGTGGTCAGCTTTACGGCACCGGGCGCGGGCGCCAGTGCAGCGCTGGGCAGTGCCACGGCAACGATCGCTGCCAACAGCCAAGCCAGCACCAGCGCAACCGCGAACGCGACCACTGGCAACTACGCGGTCAGCGCAAACACCGCTGGCAACCTTGGCAGCGCCGTGAGCTATAGCCTGACCAACCGCGACTTGTCAGCGAATCTGTCGATCACCAAGACCAACGGCACCACCACCAGCATTCCGGGTGGCAGCACCACGTACACGATCACGGCGAGCAATGCCGGCCTGGATCCGGTCACCGGCGCGACGGTGGCGGACACCTTCCCGGCCAGCCTGACCTGCACCTGGACCTGCGTCGGCGCCGGTGGTGGCACTTGCCCGGCCAGCGGCAGCGGCAATATCAACAGCTCGGTGAACCTGCCTGTGGGTGCTTCGGTGACCTTCACGGCCAGTTGTGCGATCAGCGCAACGGCTACCGGTTCGCTCAGCAACACCGCGACGATCACCTCATCGATTTCCGACCCGACGCCAGCCGATAACAGCGCCACCGACACCGACACCCTGACCCCGCAGGCCAATGTGTCGATCACCAAGACCGATGGCCAGACCAGCGTCAATGCCGGCACGAACACCACGTACACCATCACGGCCAGCAATGCCGGCCCGAGCAACGCGCCGGGAACGACCGTCGCGGACACTTTCCCAGCCGCCTGCACCAGTGTCGGCTGGAGCTGTGTGGGTTCGGGTGGCGGCACCTGCCTGGCCAGCGGCAGCGGCAACATCAACCAGGCCGTCAACTTGCCGAGCGGCGGATCGGTCGCCTTCAGCGCCACTTGTGCGGTCAGCGCGTCGGCCACCGGCACGCTGAGCAACACCGCGACGGTCACGCTGGCTGGCGGCATCACCGATCCGACGCCCGGCAATAACAGCGCCACCGATACCAGTACGATCAATGATTTCCCAACCCTCGCGATCAACGACGTCTCCATCAACGAAGGCAACAGGCACGCAGGTGCTGAACTTCACCGTGACCCGCACGGGTATCACGGCGTCCGCGGTGGGCTTCAATTTCGCCACGGCTGACAACACAGCGACGGCGGGTAGTGACTATGTAGTAGCAAGCGGCACGGGCACGATTGCAGCCGGTGGTGCGACCGGATCGACGCAAGTCGCCGTGACGATCAATGGGGAGGCGGTGTTCGAGAACAACGAAACCTTCTTCGTCAATTTGAGCGCGCCGACGAATGCGACGATTGCCGATGCTCAAGGCGTGGGCACGATCACCAACGACGACACCGCGCCGACTTTGGCGATCAACGATGTCAGCATCGTCGAAGGCAACAGCGGGACGTCGGATCTGGTGTTCACGGTGACCCGCACCGGCTTGACCGCCTTGCCGGCGAGCTTCAGCGCGGCTGCAGCGGATGGCACGGCGACTGCGCCTTCGGATTACCTTGCGGCTTTGGTCGGTTCGACCACGATTGCCGCCGGCGGTGCGACCGGCACCACGACCTTGACGGCAACCATCAATGGCGATGCGGTGGTGGAGGCGAACGAGACCTTCTTCGTCAACCTGAGCGCGCCGGGCAATGCGACGATTGCCGACAATCAAGGCACTGGCACGATCAACAACGATGACACCGCGGGCATCGTCCTGGTCCAGTCCGGGGGCTCGACGGATGTCACCGAAGGCGGCGTGACCGACAGCTACACGCTGGTGCTGACCAGTCAGCCGACCGGCAATGTCAGCGTTGCACTCAATCCCGGCACGCAAGTGACGGTAGCGTCCAGTCCGGTGGTGTTCACCAGCGCGAACTGGGCAACGCCGCAAACAGTAACCGTGACGGCAGTCGATGACGCCGCAATCGAAGGCCCGCACACCGGCACCATCACCCACACGGTGACCAGTGCCGATGCGACCTACAACAACTTCCCCGTCGCCAACGTGGTCGCCAACATCACCGACAACGACCTGCCAACCCTGGCGATCAACGATGTGTCGATCTCCGAAGGCAATTCCAGCACACAGCTATTGACCTTCACGGTCACGCGTACCGGTACGACGGCATCCGCGGTGGGCTTCAGCTTCGCCACGGCCAATGACACCGCAACGACTGCGGACAGCGACTACGTGGCGGCCAGCGGCAGCGGCACGATTCCGAGCGGTGGCGCGAGCGCCACCACGACGATCGCAGTCACCATCACTGGCGACGCCACCTTCGAGAACACCGAGAGCTTCTTCGTCAACCTGACCGCGCCGACGAATGCGACGATTACCGACCCTCAAGGCGTGGGCACGATCACCAATGACGACACCGCGCCGACCCTGACGATCAATGACGTCAGCATCACCGAGGGCAACGCCGGTACGCAGAATCTGGTGTTCACGGTGACGCGAACGGGTCTGACGGCATTGCCGGCGAGCTTCACCGCAGTCACCGCCGATGGCACGGCCAGTGCGCCTTCGGACTACCTGGCCGCGCTGGCAGGGTCGGCGTCGATTGCCGCGGGCGGCGCCACAGGCACGACCACGCTGACCGCGACCATCAATGGCGATTTCATCGTTGAAGCCAACGAGACCTTCGTCGTCAACTTGAGCGCATCCAGCAGCGCGACGATTGCCGACAATCAGGGCACCGGCACGATCACCAACGACGACACGGCCGGCATCACCGTGGTGCAGAGCGCCGGCACGACCAACGTCACCGAGGGTGGGGCAACCGACACCTACACGTTGGTGTTGACCAGCCAGCCGATCGGGGATGTGTCGGTTGCACTCAATGGTGGTGCGCAAGTGACGCCGAGCCCGACCCCGTTGCTGTTCACCAGTGGCAACTGGAACCTGCCGCAGACGGTGACGGTGACGGCGGTCGACGATCCTGTCATCGAGGGCAATCACTCGGGTTCAATCGCATCGGTCGTGAGCAGCAGCGACGGCAACTACAACGGTCTGGTGGTGGCGCCGGTGAGCGTGGCGATTACCGACAACGACACACCGGGAGTGACCCTCGTCGAGAGCGGTGGCAACACCGTGGTGACTGAAGGTGGAGCTACCGATACCTACACCATGGTGCTGACCAGCCAGCCGAGCGCGAATGTGACGGTGACGCCGAATGGCGGCACGCAGCTGACCAACCCGCCGGCGGTCGTGTTCACCAATGCGAACTGGAACCTGCCGCAGACGGTGACGGTGACGGCGACCGACGACAACGTGGTTGAAGGCACTCACAGCGGCACCATGAGCCACACCGTGGCCAGTGCTGACACCAACTACGCGGGATTGGTCATCGGGCAAGTGAGCGCCAGCATCACCGACAACGACAGCGCGGTGGTGGCGTTCAACCCGATCAGCGTCAGCCAGACCGAAGCCAGCAGTCCGATGGCCTTCACGGTGACGCTGAGCAACCCGGTGGCTTCGGGGGTGACGCTGACGCTGGATTCAGCGCCAGGCAGCGCGACCGCGGCGGACTTCACACCGATAGTTACGGGCACGGTCAGCTTTGCGGCCAACAGCACCGCCAGCCAGACCGTCAATGTGGTCATCAGCAACGACGTGCTCGACGAGAACGACGAGACCTTCACGCTGGCGCTGACGGGATTGACCGCCACTGGCAATGTCACGCTCGGGACGGCAATCGCGACCGGCACCATCCAGGATGACGATCTGCCGCCAGTGATCTCGATCACCAGCCCGAGTCAACTGGAGGGCAATGCCGGCAACACGCCGATGAACTTCGTGGTCAGCCTGTCGGCAGTCTCGGGACGCGACGTGAGCTTCACTCGCGCGACCGCTGACGGCAGCGCGACGCTGGCCAACAACGACTATCTGCAGTTGTTGCCAGCCGGTGCGACCATCCTGGCCGGCCAGACCAGCCTGCCGATCACGGTGCAGATCGTCGGCGACAGCGTCTTCGAGGGCAATGAGAACTTCCGCCTCGACCTGAGCAACATCGTCAACGCGACGATCGCGGTGCCACCGCTGATCGAAGGCACGCCGGTCGTTCTGACCGGCACCGGCACCATCCTCGACGACGACCAGCAGCCGACCACCACGACGATCACCAGCGACATGCCGGATGCGACGGTGGTCGGTCAGCCGTACACGGTGGCGGTCAATGTGGCCGCGGTGACCACCTCGCCGCTGGGCACGGTGACGATCAGCGATGGCAGCGCCAGTTGCGGCCCGGTCACGCTGACCACCGCCGCTGCGCCGAACAGCACGGCCAGTTGCGCACTGACCAGTACCAGCGCCGGTGCCAAGACGCTGACGGCGAGCTACACGCCGGCCAGCACCGCGTTTGCTGCCAGCAGTGGCACCACCGCGCATCAGGTCAACGCCGCCAGTACTGCGATCAGCGTGGTTGGACCGGCACGCAGCCGCATCAATCAGCCGACCAGCTTCACCTTCGCGCTCAGCGTCAACGCGCCGGGTGCAGGATCGCCGGCTGGCACAGTGACCCTGACCAGCGGTACGGCGACTTGCAACGTGACCGGTGCCGACGGCCACGCCGAGTTGCGCGCTGACCTTCACGACGCTGGGCAGTCGCACGGTCAGCGCCGCCTTCGTGCCGAGCAACGGCAACTTCCTGGCCTCCAGTTCCAGTGGCGCCGGCAACGCGCAGACCCTGGTGTACGCGCAGAGCGACATCGCGGTGACCAAGACCGATGTGGTCGGTACCTACCGGCCGGGTGACTTGCTGGTGTACACGGTCACAGTGCGCAACCTCGGCCCCGATGCGGCAGCGGTGATCCGCGTACGCGACCAGGTGCCGGCGGGTGTGGTCAACGTCAACTGGACGTGCGACGCCAGCGGTGGCGTGGCTTGTCCGGCGGCCAGCGGCAGCGGCAACCTGGATGTCACGGTGGCCGCGTTCCCGGTCGGTGGCCTGCTGAACTTCAGCTTCTTCGGCAACGTCAGCGGCTCGCCGGCGCAGATCGTGAACACGGCGCTGGTGGAATTGCCGGCCGACACCACGATCGAAGACCCGAACCTCGGCAACAACAGCGCCAGCGACACCGATCTGCTGGAATTCCTGTTCCGCAACGGCTTCGAGGATCCGCAGGTGAGCGCACCGGCGGGCAGCTATCGCTTGCCGAGCCTGGGCCTGCGCGGTGCGCTGGATGAGGCCGCGCGGGTGGTCTACGTGCTCGACGATGCCAACGGCGAGGCACTCCGGGTGTACGCCCGCTTGTTCGACGGGCAGGTGCAGTACGCGCTGGCCGGTCGCAACGGCAACGGCGAGCTGCGGCTGGCGGCCTGGAGCAGCTTTGCCGGCGAGCCGACCTTGAGCTGGACCGCGCGGCAGGTGGCTACGGGCTGGGTGCTGGAGAGCGTCACGCTGCGCTGAGGCCCAAAGCGCCGGGGAACGGCTGTGCCGTACCCCGGCCTGTCAAGGCACCCAAGGGTAGCCCGGTGTACGCGCAACGCGCGTTCACCGGGGTGCGCATCGGCAACAGCATCGCGCGCAAGCGCGCTCCTACATCCTTGCCGAAGGTTCACGCAGGAACTGTAGGAGCGCGCTCGCGCGCGAAGCTTCTCAGAACGCTGTCCGTGCCCGCGCGGCCGCCGGCGAGCGTTAGACTTGTGACGACGTCTGGATCCGGGCGGCGGCAATGCAGCGATGGCTGTGGGCGCTGGCGATGTCCTGGTGGTCGGCTCTGCCGCTTTGTGCGCAGACGCCGCCGGACGCCTGTGCGCTGCTCCCTGATGGGGCCAGCGCCGACCCCTCTGCTTGGACGCTGGAGGACTTCGAACGCTCGGCCGGTCTGCGCGCCAAATGCAGCGTCCTGTCAGCGCAGGGTGCGGCGATCCTGTTCTTTTACGACGATGCCGGACAAGGCGCGCGCAAGTAGATGGCCAGCGCTCGGGCGCTGACGGCGGCGCCGGCGCGACGGTCAATCCGCTGGCGCTCGGCGACGGCGGCATCGAAATCGACAAGCAGCAGATCCCGCCGGGCAATCCCGATTCGCCGGTACGCTACATGATCAGCTACAGCCGCGGTTGTGCGCTGGTCAGCGTTTACGCGGGTGGCGTGCTCGGCGCCAATTACATCCTGGATGCCGCGGGACAGGCGCAGTGGACCGACGCCATCGCACGAGCCCGCAGCACCGCCGCGACGATCGACCGCAATCTCGCGGCTACCAGCACCTGCCCGGAAGACTCCAGCCAGCCGCCGCCGCCGCCACCGCCGCCGCTCGACGGGCTTGGGGTCAGCCTGAACTGCATCCACGAATACGCCGATCCGGGCCTGGTGCAGTGCACCGCGACGCCGAATGGCCAGCGCGGCGATGCACAACTGGTGTACGACTGGAGCTACGACGGCACCAACCAGTACAACAACGCCGATGCGCTGCGCTTGACCGGCGTGCCGCCCGGCGACCACAGCGTCAGTGTCCAGCTTCGAGATGCGGCGAACGGGATCGATGCGGCGCCGCAGACCGTGACCTTCACCAAGACCGCTGGATCCGGAAGCGACGCCGGATCCGGTGACGGCTTGCACATCCCGCTGGGAGGACGCGGCGACGGCACGACTGGCGACAACCGTGCGAGCGGCGGCGCCGACGGCAGTTACGCCGGGGATGGTGATGGGCCGGGAACGGGCACGTTGATCGGAATTGGCGTCGTGCTCGGTGGCGTGGCATTGGGCGCTGCGACGCGCCGCCGCCGCCGGCCGCCAGCGACGGCCAGCCCGCCGGTGACAAACAGCCCGCCACCGCCCAAACCGCGACCAACTGCACCGCCCACAGCACGGCCCACTGGTCCAGCCGAGCGGGCAGGCGCCAAGCCGGTCGTCCCGCCGATCGCGGCGCCGCGGCCGGTTGCGCCGCGACCAACCGGTCATCCTGAGCCGCCGCCGATGACGCCAGGCAGCCGACGCGGCCCGCAGCGGCAGGAAGGCGAGATCTGGCTGACCACCAACCAGGACGCGGTGGAAGTGCGCGGCGACGGCAAGGACGGTGTCGCCATCAAGGTCCAGGCCTGGCAGTGGCGTGATGGCATACGCGTCGAACTTGGCGCCGAGGTCACGCTGACCCGCGTGGTCAGCGACGCGGCCAAGCTCAAGCCGCGCGATTTGCGTGGCCTGGATGTGTTCCAGATCCGCGCGCTGCATGCCGGCAATACGCGCTGGCGCGGCAGCGTGCGTGTCGAGGGACGCTGCGCGCGCGGTCCGGTGGCGCCGGCGCTGATCACAGTGAGCGTGCTGCCAATCGCCATCGAAGTGCGCGTGCGCGTGATCAAGCAGGGCTTCACCGAACAGCAGGTGGTGGCCACGCTGCCGACCAGCGTGCGCCGCGTGGATTGCCGTGTCCTCGGCCCCGGCAACGAAAGGGCAGCGGACGCCGGCCGTAGCGTTGGCATCGAAACCATGCTGCCGGGTGCCAGCGGCGATCTGACGCCGGTGCACGACGCCCGTGCCTTTGCGGCGATGCGTATCGATCACGGTGCGTGGACCACCGAAGCACAGGTACGCAGCGATCACGGCGGATTCTGGTTCGGCTTGCCGCCCGGCTTCTTGGCGCTGTATCCGCCAGAACACGACAACTACCCGCTGCCGCAGCCGCTGGAATTGGCCCACGACAAGGACACGCGCGACGGGCTGATCGGCCTGCGCGAGGCGCGCGATGATCTCGATCGCGACTTCGCCACGGCGGCGCCGGATGCCGCCTGGGAGTCGCCGCGCAAGGCGCTCTACGCCTATTCGGCGCAGGCATGCCGGCAATTGTGCGAGTGCCGCGAGTCCGAGTTGGCAGTGGTCCACAGTGCCATCCACCGCTTGCGCGCTGCCGTGCGTTTCGCCCTCAAGTACCGCCGCGACGTGCGCCTGCAGCGCCAGTTGATCGAGATTTCCGCCGAGCAATCGGTGGGCAGCCTGTTCGACGTGGCGACCGATCTGATCCCGGTAGCCGGCAAGCTGTTCGCCTGGCTCGGCGGCAAGACGCAGACCATCGGCCCGTTCAAGCTGGCTGGTTTTGGCACTCTGGTGGAGATGGTGGCCAAGGCATTCGAGAAAGGCTGGGCACGCAATCCGGTCACCTGGGCCTTGCGCTTTGGTGTGCGCGCGGTACGCCTGTTGCAGCGCGTCGTCTTTGACCTCACGACGGACGTCCTCAAGCACTTGCTGGCTTTGGCAGAACTCGCGGGTGTCTCCAGGCAAGCCCTCGAAGCGCTGCGCTACGGTGTTCCCGGACTCCCGCCACCGCCACCGGCTGCCGACGTCAACGATGTCATCGCTACCGAACTGTCGCTGCTGGGACGGGCCATTCACGAACTCGGCGAATGCCTGGTGCGCGTGGTGGCCCTGGCGATGCACTTTTGCGTGCTACTGATTGCTGGCCTGTTGAAGGCGGTCGGCCGCGCCATCCATGCCTTCCCGTGGGATCCGCAGCAAATTGGGCTGGACAGCGCCATCGGCGAGGTCATCGAAACCGCACTCGGCGAAGTCGCGAACAAGCTCTACTCCAAGTTCGGCTCCGCGCTGGATTACCTGATGCATCCGGTCACCTGGCTTGGCGAACCGACCGCACTGACCGGCAAGAGCTTTGCCCAGGTGCTGCTGGACTCGGTTTCGCCGCCAGAGATGCTGGATCGCGAATGCGCGCAGGCGATGACCGCCGCGCTGTCGGCGTCGCTGGACCTGAGCTTGGATGCCGACTGGCGGACGCGCGTGGAAACCGTCTCGCGCCAGGAACTGGCGGCGATGGCGCAGATCGAGCGCCACACCGACGTGGTGTCGCTGCTGGAGCGCTGGGCCCCGGCGGCCAAGCTGCTGGTCAAGCTGGTCCAGGCGGTACTGTTCGTCTGGGTCTCGGTGGGCAAGACCCTGCTCAAGCTGGGCGGATTCCTGGTCGACAAGCTGTCCGACCTGATCGTGCGCGTCGCCCATATCGGCGATCCCGACCCGCGCGCCCCCGGCCCGGCGCGCGCCAGGGAGGCCGACAAGGTTTCGGCGCGCCTGGAGATGCTGGTCGACACGATTGAACTGGTGCTGGTGCGCGTGCCGATCCTGATTCGCGAACTGCTGTTGTTGCAGTGGCTGCAATCGACCGCGGCGCGGCGCATCCGCGATCTTTACCGGGATGCCGGACTATGACTGCGCGTATCGAGCAATTGCCGTCGGACCTGGTGAACGCCGGCCTGCAGGCACTGCGCGCCGCCGCGCCCGCCGCCGCGCTGACGGCCGCAGGCGGCCATGCGCTGCTGGCCCACGCGCGCGCGCTGGCCGAGGCATGGCGCGTGGCGGCGGGCGTGACGCAGGCCGACGACACTGACGCTGCGCAGGAGATGGCGTTGCGCTTGGTCCATGACGACGGTCTGGTCGAGATCGACTGCATGGCGGACGATGCGGAAATGCAGCTGGCTGCCCAATGGCAATCGGCGGTGCTGATCCACCTCAGTCTGCGCATCGGCGACGCCCTGTGGATCGAGCACGCCGACGCCCAGGGCATGCAGGTTTTCGACAGCGCCGGACTGATGCAATCGCCGGCCGACCGCGCGCGTTTCGAACGCATCGGCGAGCGCGCGCAGGCCGAACTCGAGCGCTGGCGGCGCCTGCATCCGGACACGCACTGGAGTTGCCCGCAGTGCGCCTTTCGCAACACCGCGCAGGATCGGATCTGCAGCATCTGCGGCGGCGATGCAGCTGGAACTTCACCCACGCGGCGCAACGAGGTGCTGCGCCAGCGCAGCTTGCCACCGCTGGGCCAGATCGAGCCCTTGCGATCGGGGATCGAATTGCCGCTGCCCGAGGGTCTGGCGGACCTGATCGGCGAACTCGGCGGACTCGCCGCGCTGCTCGCCGCGCAGCCAACGGCCGATCTGGTGGATCTCTGGCTGCTGGCTTGCGACGAGGCCCGCAAGTCGACCCTGATGCGCGCCTTGATCGATGCGCGCGCAGCCGCGGGTCTGACGCCGAACGCACTGACTGATGTGTTGCAGCTGGCCGGAAGTCTGCCGGCATGCGTCGGCCCGGCGCTGTCCGGCGATGCCGCCGCCCGCATGCAGTCACAGCTGGTCGCCGCGGGTGCCCGCGTCGAGATCCGCAGCCGCAGCAGCGCCGGAGGAGATCCGCCGTGAGCGATTCCCGATTCGCGATGGTGCAAGCCCAGTACCGGTCGTTGCGCACGGCCTTCGACGCTGGCCGTATCGATGCCGCGGCCTTCGAGGCGGCGCTCGACGCCACGGCTTTCGAGCACGCCGGGCGCTGGTGGATGATCGGTGCCGACAGCGGACGCTGGTATGCCTCGGAATCGGGCAACTGGGTGCTGGCGACGCCGCCGGACGCGGCGGGTGCGACGGGGCATGCAGGGCCCCGAGCCGACACCGCGCCGACAGCAATCGACTTCGCCGCGCCATCCGCGGGCAGCCGACTGCGCTCGCTGCTGGGCTGGGCGCTGCTCGCCGCACCGCCGCTGCTGGCCTTCGGTGCGCTGCTGACGCACTACGCCGCCGACGAGTACTGGGACAACTCCGATCCGGGAACCGCGTTCCTGGTGCTTGGCGTGCTGCTGGCAAGCGTCCGTGCCGTCGCCCGCTATCGCTGGATTCCGCGCTTGCCGGCCTTCATCGTCGCGCTGCTGTGGACCGCCTCCGGCTTCGCCGCGATCAGCTTCGAACTGGGCCACACCTCCGATATCTGGTGGTGGCCGGATGTGCTGTTCGCAACCGGCTGCGCTGCCATTCTGGGCGCCGTCGGCGGCGCCTGGCTGCGGCGTCATGTTGCCCGCTCCGAGCCGACGGCGGCGGATCGGTCATGAGCTCATTCGGGTTGCCGCAATTGCGCAACTGGCGCGCCTTGCGCGACAGCCGCGTCAGCCTGGCTCCGACCTTCGCCATGGTCGGGCTGATCCTGGTGCTCGGCGATCAACTGCTGTTGTGGCTGCTCGCGTGGGTGGTATCGGAAACGGGCGGCACTGGCGCCGGCGACCGGAGGTCAGCCGTGTGCGTTGCGCAGATCTCGGGCTCACCCGGGGGTGCACCGTGGCACGCACTGTGTTGCACAGCATGCGACACCGCAAACGGCGCTGGATTGCGCTGCTGGCGGCGTTTGCCTTGTTGTTCAACCAGATCGCGCTGGCACAGCACCTGTGCCTGTACCGGCCGGGCGAGCCGCCGCGGGCGCCTTCGGCATCGCCACGACGGCGCGCCGGCAACTGTCACACCGGCGACATCGCGGCAAAGCCGGGACCGTTTGAACGATGTCGACGGCACTGCCTGCGCGGCCCATTGCGGCGACGGCGACAAGCAGACCCGCGATGGGCCTGCGCTCACGGTGCCGGACCTTTTCGCTGCGAGTTCCGAAGTCGCCCTGCTGCGACCGACACAAGCTGGGCCAACTCCCGTCGCGATGGCGGAAACTCCGCGTCACGCGCTACCCCGAAGAACCATCGACTACGGCGTGCTGCTGATCTGAGACTCGCATCGTCCAAGGTCGTCGGCTCGGTTGCCGACGGCTGATCCTGGACGGTCGAGTGCCGGTTGGCAGACAGCGCTTTCCGAGCCTCCACCGCAAACTCTGGCGGCGCCGATGTCTGTGCCCCGGTCGAAGCGGTAGCTCATCATGAATGCAAGACTTGTACGTCCGGCGCTCGTTGGGGCCTTGGTTGCTGGCTTGTTGTGCCCGGCGATGGCGCCGGCGCAAACCACGCCGCCGGGCACCGACCTCGAATCCGTCCATACCTGGTTGCGCGAGCACAATCCGCAGTTGCAGGCGCTGAGCCTCGAAGCGCATGCGGCCACCGCGCGTATCGAGCCGGCTGGCGCCTTGCCCGATCCGATGGCCGAGATCGAGCTGATGGACATCGATTTCGACAATCCGCGTGTGCTGCCGGGACAGACCGGCAGCACGGTCTACCGGGTGCGCCAGAGTTTTCCGCTGTGGGGCAAGCGCCAGTTGTCGCGCGACATCGCCAGCTTCGAGGCCGATGCTGCCGGGCAGATGCGCGATGCGACTTCGCTGGAACTGATCAAGAAGGCGGACGCCGCGTACGTGCGCTACTGGCATGCCAGCGTCTCGGTGCAGGCGCTGGATCGCGTGACCGCACTGATGGGCGAGATGCGCAAGCTCACGCAGGCGCGCTATGCGGCGGGGCTGGCGCCGCAGCAGGACGCGATCAAGGCGCAACTGGAAGTGACCCGGATGGGCGTCGATCGACTGGAACGACTGGCGATGGGGCACGAAGCCGCCGCGGCGCTGAATGCGGTGCTTGGGCGCATGCCGGGCGACGCGCTGGCGCAGCCGCAGTCGGAGCCGATATTGACGGTCGACGGCAGCCTCGACGACCTGTTGGGTCGCCTGGCCGGTGCGCATCCGATGGTGCTGGCGCAGGCCTCGATGGTCAGCGCGGCGGAATCGATGTCGGAGATGGCCCGGCGCGAGCGCTATCCCGACATCAATGTCGGCGTCGCGCTGGTGCAGATGGGCAGTCGCGCGGAGGCTTGGGAGTTGATGTTCTCGGTCGATATTCCGCTGCAGCAGAGTGCCCGGCGCCACCGTGAGCGCGCCGCGGTGTTGCTGCGCGACGCGGCTTCGAGTCGCGAGCAGGCCGCCGTGAACGAGTTGCGCGGCATGGTCGGCGAAGCCTGGGCGCGCTGGCAGTCGGCGCAGGCGCGGCGCCAGTTGATCGAGGACACGCTGCTGCCGCAGGCGCAGGCCAGTTTCCAGTCGGCGCTGGCCAGCTATCAGGTCGGCAGCGTGGATTTTGAAAGTCTGCTGGACTGGCATTGCGCGAGTCGCGCAATGCCCAGTTGACCATGGTGGATGCGCGGCGCGACGAGTTGATTGCGGCCAGCGAGATCCGCGCGATCCAGGGGAAGATCCAATGAACAAGACAATTGGAGTGGCAATTGTTGCCGTCGCGCTGGTCAGCGCCAGCATGGGTTGGTGGGTCGGACGCGTTAACGCCCCGCAGGAATCTGCCGTTCCATTGGGGGCGCCGCCACCGGCGGCGCCCCTCTACTACCGCAACCCGATGGGCCTGCCCGACACCTCGCCGGTGCCGAAGAAGGACTCGATGGGCATGGACTACGTGCCGGTGTACGCGGGCGAGGCGCCAAGCACGCCGGGCACCGTCGTGTTGTCGCCGGAGAAGGTGCAGATGACCGGCGTGCGCACGGTCAAGGTGATGCGCAGCGCGCTGCAGCAGTCGCTGCGCGCCAGCGGCAGCATCGCCATCGATAGTGCGCGCCAGTGGGTGATCGCGCCGAAGTTCGAAGGCTGGGTGCAGACACTCGCCGCCAACCAGGTCGGCATGAAGGTGCGCCGTGGTCAGGCGTTGATGAGCGTCTACAGCCCGGAACTGCGATCGGCACAGAACGAATACCTGATCGCGCAGCGCGCAGCCGCGACCATGGCTGCGGCTGATCCAGCGAGTGCCGCCAGCATGCGCGATCTGTCCGGCGCGACGCTGGAACGCCTGCGCAACTGGGGCATCGGCAGCGGCAGCCTGGAACGACTGAAGGGTGGTCAGATCGATCAGTTTCTGACCCTGACCGCGCCGGCCGACGCGATCATCACCGACAAGCCGGTGGTGCAGGGCATGCGCTTCATGGCCGGCGAAATGCTGCTGTCGCTGGCCGATCTGTCGCGGGTTTGGTTGGTGGCCAATGTGCCGGCGTCAGACTCGGCGCAACTGATGCTGGGGCAGGTCGTGCAGTTCCGCTCATCGGCGCTGCCGGGGCGCACATTCGAGGGCGAGGTCAGCTTCATCGCGCCGACCTTCGATGAGGCCAGTCGCACGCTGACCGTGCGCGTCGAACTCGACAATGCTGATGGGGTGTTGCGTCCGGGCTTGTTTGGCGATGTCGAGTTCAGCGCAGATGCCGGCGCGCCCGTGTTGACCGTACCGCGTTCCGCCGTGCTCGACAGCGGCACCCGTCAGGTGGTGTTCGTCGAACTCGCCGCCGGGCGCTACGAGCCGCGCAAGGTGGCGATCGGCCGTCGCAGCGGCGATCGGGTCGAGATCACCGATGGCCTGGTGGAAGGCGAGTCGGTGGTGTCGGCGGCGAACTTCCTGATCGACGCGGAGAGCAACCTGGGGTCGGCGCTGGAGGGGATGGGGGCGCCTGAAGAAGCGGGGCAGGGGGCGATCGATGAATCGGGGCACGGGGCACGGGGCACGGGGCACGAGGAAGAGCGAGGCACAAGCGATGAGCCCACCGAAGCGACACCTGTGGGAGCGGGTTTACCCCGCGAGCTCTTGCCTTCTGATGAAGGAACAAGCCTCCCTCAAAAGCCAAAAGATCGCGGGGTGAACCCGCTCCCACAAGAGCCAGAAGATCGCGGGGTAAACCCGCTCCCACAACAGCAAGGGCAAAAGCAGAAGCAAGATCAGGAGCAGGGGCAGCCAGAACAGCAGGCACCGGCGCACCCACACCATCATCCGGAGGGCTGACCATGCTCTCCCGCCTGATCGAATGGTCGCTGCGCAATATCTTCCTGGTGCTGCTGGGTTCGCTCGCCATCACCATCGCCGGTATCTACGCCGTCAGCCGCACGCCGCTGGACGCGCTGCCGGACCTGTCCGACGTGCAGGTGATCGTCTACACCGAGTACCCCGGCCAGGCGCCGCAGGTGGTCGAGGATCAGGTCACCTATCCGCTCACCACGGCGATGCTGGCGGTGCCGAAATCGCGCGTGGTGCGCGGTTTCTCCTTTTTCGGATCGTCCTTCGTCTACGTGATCTTCGAGGACGGCACCGACCTCTACTGGGCGCGCTCGCGGGTGCTCGAGTACCTGAACTTCGCCGCCGGTCGTCTGCCGCCGGGAGTGACGCCGACGCTCGGCCCCGACGCCACCGGGGTCGGTTGGGTCTACCAGTACGCCCTGGAGGGCAAGAATCGCTCGCTCGACGAGCTGCGCGCGATCCAGGACTGGTACGTGCGCTACCAGCTGACCAAGGCGCACGGCGTCGCCGAGGTCGCCAGTCTCGGCGGCTTCGTGCGCCAGTATTCGGTGACCGTCGATCCGGCCAAGCTGCGCCAGTTCGGCGTGCCGCTGATGCAGGTCGGCGAGGTCATCAAGGCCAGCAACCGCGATGTCGGCGGTCGCAGCGTCGAGATCAGCGAAACCGAGTACATGGTGCGCAGCCGCGGCTACCTGCGCGGCATCGCCGACATCGAGCAATTGGTGCTGCGCGCGGAAGGCGGCACGCCGGTGCTGATCCGCGACGTCGCCACGGTGGAACTCGCCGCCGATGAGCGCCGCGGCATCGCCGAGCTCAACGGCGAGGGCGAGGTCGTTTCCGGTGTGGCCATCGCGCGCTCCGGCGAAAACACGCTGGCGGTGATCGACAACCTCAAGGACAAGATCGTCGAGATCAGCAGCGGCCTGCCCGAGGGCGTGTCCATCCGCACCGTCTACGACCGCTCCGACCTGATCCACCGCGCCATCGCCACGCTGAAGACCACGCTGATCGAGGAAAGCATCATCGTCGCGCTGGTCTGCATCGTGTTCCTGTTCCACGTGCGCAGCGCGCTGGTCGCCATCGTCATGCTGCCGATCGGCGTGCTGATCGCCTTCCTGGCGATGCGCGCGCTGGGCATGAACTCCAACATCATGAGCCTGGGCGGCATTGCCATCGCCATCGGCGCGATGATCGATGCGGCGATCGTGATGATCGAAAACGCGCACAAGCACATCGAGCGCGGCGCGGCAGGGCGCACGCGTCTGCAACTGATCATCGATGCCTGCCAGGAGGTCGGTCCCTCGCTGTTCTTCGGCCTGCTGATCATCACCGTGTCCTTCATCCCGGTGTTCGCGCTGGAAGCCCAGGAAGGACGCCTGTTCAAGCCGCTCGCCTACACCAAGACCTTCGCGATGGCCGGCGCCGCGGTGCTGTCGGTGACGCTGGTGCCGGTGCTGATGGTCCTGTTCATCCGCGGGCGCATCCTGGCCGAATCAAGGAATCCGTTGAACCGCTTGCTGATCGCGATCTACCGGCCAGTGATCGGCTTCGTGCTGCGCTTCCAGAAGCTCACCGTCGCGCTGGCGGCGCTGGCGCTGATCGCGACCGCCTGGCCGGCGAGCCGGCTGGGTTCGGAGTTCATGCCGAGCTTGAACGAGGGCAGCCTGCTGTACATGCCGTCCTCGTTGCCGGGCATGAGCGTCACCCAAGCCGGCCAGTTGCTGCAGACCCAGGACCGCATCATCAAGTCCTTCCCCGAGGTCGAATCGGTGTTCGGCAAGGCCGGGCGCGCGCTGACCGCCACCGATCCGGCGCCGCTGGAGATGTTCGAGACGGTGATCAACCTGAAGCCGCAGGACCAGTGGCGGCCGGGGATGACGCAGGACCAATTGATCGCCGAAATGGACGCGGCGCTGCGCTTCCCCGGCGTCGCCAACTCCTGGACCATGCCGATCAAGGCGCGCATCGACATGCTCTCCACCGGCATCCGCACGCCGATCGGCATCAAGGTGTTCGGCAAGGACCTCAAGCAGATCGAGACCGTCGCGCGCGACATCGAGCGCGTGGTGCGCGCCGTGCCCGGCACCACCAGCGCCTACGCCGAGCGCCTGACCGGCGGCTTTTATCTGGACATCGAGCCGGACCTGACGCAACTGGCGCGCTACGGGTTGTCGGTCGGCGCCATCCAGGACGTGGTCGCCGCCGCGCTCGGCGGCGAGATGGTCACCACCACGGTCGAGGGCCGCGAGCGCTTCGGCGTCATCGTGCGCTACCCGCGCGAACTGCGCGACTCGCCCGAGCGCATCGCCAAGGAGGTGCTGGTGAGCACCATGGACGGCGCGCAGATTCCGCTCGGCGAACTGGCGCACGTCGGCTTGAGCCAGGGCGCGCCGTCGATCCGCACCGAGAACGCGTTGCTCAGCGCCTACATCTACGTCGACCTGCGCGGTCGCGACATCGGTAGTTATGTGCGCGATGCGCAGAAAGCGGTTGCCGAACAGGTCACGTTCCCGCCCGGGACCTACGCCACCTGGAGCGGCCAGTTCGAATACATGCAGCGCGCCCAGGCAACCATGAAGGTGGTCATCCCGCTGACGCTTGGCATCATCTTCCTGCTGCTGTACCTGAACTTCCGGCGCGTGACCGAATCGCTGATCGTGATGTTCTCGGTGCCGTTCGCACTGGTCGGCGGTGTCTGGTTGATGTGGGCGCTGGAATACAACCTGAGCGTCGCCGTGGCGGTGGGGTTCATCGCGTTGGCCGGTGTCGCCGCGCAGACCGGCGTGGTCATGCTGATCTACCTCGACCACGCGCTCACGGCGCGCGCCGCCGCGCGCAAGGCCGCGGGCGAAGCGCTGAGGCCAAGCGATCTGATCGACGCCATCGTCGAAGGCGCCGTCGAACGCGTGCGCCCGAAGATGATGACCGTCACCGCGATCATCGCCGGCCTGTTGCCGATCATGTGGAGCACCGGAACGGGTTCCGAAGTCATGCGCCGCATCGCCGCGCCGATGGTCGGCGGGATGATCTCGTCGACCACCCGATCCGATGCACTCCTGCCGAAGGTCTCCGGCGTGTACATCTCCTCGGCCTTGGCGGGTGGCACGACGAACTCGCCGGGGGTGGTGGCGCGGGCTTCGTAGCGGTAGCTGTAGACGCCGCCGGGGAGCAGCGCGGTGAAGGCTTCGACACGGTTGTCGCGCAGGTTCTGGTGTTGGTACCACGGGCCCCACCACCAGCTGGCGCGGCCCAGCGGACTTGGGCCTTCGGGTGGAATGGCGCTGGGCGTGAGGTCGGGATTGATGACTTCCAGGCCCGCCGGCAGCGGGTCGACCAGGGCGACGTGGTAACGGCTGGCGGTGGCGACCATGGTCAACTCGACGGCGATCCTGGCGCCGGCGCGAATCTGCCAGCTGCCGTCGCTGAGTCGCTGCACGTCGGCGGGATCCTCGATGGCCGCGTAGCGACGCTCCACCTCGAAGCCGTGTTGCGCCGCCGCGAGTTCCAGCGAGCGCGGGGCGTAGTCCATGCCGATGCGGTAGTAGAGGCGGCCGGGGCCGTCCTTGGCGATCAGCAGCGGTCCCGGCGGGCTGTGGTCGGCCAGCCATTGCATCGGCACGTCGATCTGGTGGCGCTCGGTGCTGCGGCCGCGGAAGGCGTGCTCGCCGGCAAAGTCGGCGCCCAGCCAGGTGCGGGCCACGAAATCGGGCGTGAGCTTTTCGAAGGTCTGGAAGTAGCGATCCAGCGCCAGCAGCACGAAGACGTTGTCCTGGGTGTTGGCCCAGCGTCCCTGCACGCGATGCGCCTGCAAGCCGGCAACCAGCTTGGGGATCAGATCGGAGTCGGGCTGGTCGCCGATCATCGCCTCCAGGATGACGCCATCGGCGCGGCGGTCCGAGTGCAGGATCAGGTGATCGCCATCGCTGGTGCTGCTGGCGAAGCTGGCGTTGGCCGCCGTCTCCGTCGTGCGATTGAGCAGGAAACGGCGGATCTGCGCGACCTCATTCGTCGAAGCCGGATCGCCGGACATCACACCCAGCAGCCAGCCCAGTGACTCGAAGTTCAGCGCCTCCAGACTGCCGGCTTGCGCGATCAGCTGACGCGCGCGGGCCGGATCGCGATCGCCATCGAGTGCGCGCACGTACAGGCCGTAGGCAATGATGTGGCGGCGGGCCATCTCACCGTAGTAGTCGGGAATGTGCTGCTCGATCTGGCGGATGTGCGCCAGCGCGCTCTGCAGTGCCTGCGGTGAGCCGAGGTAGCCCTTGTCGCGGGCGCGGATCAGCGCGTGGGTGGCGTGCAGGCTCAAGTAGGGCCAGGCGTCCTGGCCGGAGCGCCAGAAGGCAAAGCTGCCATCCGGGTTCTGGCGTGCTTCCAGCAACTTGAGGTCGGACAACACCGAGGCCTTGATCGCCTCGGGCGTGGCCAGGTCCGCCACCTCGAAGGCCTGCAGCAGATCGCGCAGCGCCGTGGTGGCGATCACGCGCGACGCCAGTTGCTCGCTGCACTCGAACGGGTACTGATGCAGATACAGATAGGCATCAGTCAGCGATTGCAGCGCCGTCGACGTGGTGGTGACGGAAAGCCCGCCGAACTGCGGCCATACCGCGCCGGGCAGCGCAATCGGCTGCTCGGTGGCGCCGCTATCGATGACGCCGTACGTCGCGAAGGCCTCGGTCGTCGCCGGCGTCCACACCGGCAGTTGCCCGCTGGCGGCGTCGGCAAAGCCGGTGGTGGCGGCGGCGATCTGATAGCGCGCCGTGCCCGCCTCCTCGGCGGCCATCGGGAAGCGCACCTCGACTCGATCATTGGCAGGCACCGAGACGGTGTATCCCAGGGCGCCACTCGGTTTCAGGTTGCGCGCGTCCAACGCCAGCTGCACCGATAGGGGCGCGTCGGTCTGGTTCTGCAGCACCACCGGGAACTCGAAGCGATCACCGAAGTTGAGGAAGCGCGGCGGGCTGGGCCGCAGCATCAGCGGCAGCCGCGCCGTCAGTTGCGACTCGCCGATGCCGTAGTGGCTGCTGCCGGACACGGCCACCGCCATGATCCGGTAGCGGGTCAGGTTGTCGGGCAGCTTGAACTCGGCGGTGACGCGGCCGCGTGCGTCGGTCGTCAGTGCGGGCACGAAAGCGGCCAGCGGGTTGAAGTCGCTGCGGATCGCAATCGGGCTGCTTTCGCCGCCGCCGGCAGCCGGTGCCGGTGCCGGCGGCGGCGGGGGTGCTGCCGGCGGTTCGCCGGGTGCGGCCATGCTGCGCATTGCCATCGGTGCCGCTTCCGCCACCATCATCGCATCCATCTGCGCTTCCTCAGGCGCCTCAGACGCGTCGCTGGCCAGACGCAGCGTGGGGCGCAGGTGATAGGCGCGCAGGCCGGCGTCGCGCAGGCTGTAGAACAGGTCCATGGGATTGGACAGCGCATAGCCGCCGAGGGCGAGAATCGCCTCGTCGACGACCACCAGGGTGACCTCGGCATTGGCGACCGGCCGCTGCGCCGCATCGAGCACCGTCAGCGCCACGCTGGTCTGGGACCCGGGCGCCAGCGCTGCTTGCGCCGGTTGCACGTCCACGGCCAACTGACGCTCGGCGGTCGAGAGCTTGAGCATCAGACTGCCGACCGCCTGCGCCGGGCGTGGCGGTGCGGTCGATTTGTCGCCGCTGTCGCGCGGGCTGCTGCCGACCACCATCACCGACACTTCCACGTTCGGCAGCCATTCGCTCTTGATCGGAATCTCCAGCGTGTGACTGGTCCCTTTCAGGCGGAACTGACGCTGTTCGAGCACGCCGTGGCGGCCGAGCGTGAGCAGGCCGTAACCATCGGCGAACGGTGCCTGCACCAGAATGCGCGCGGTGTCTCCGGGGGCATACAGCTCACGGTCGGGGATGAACTGCAGTTCCTCCAGTTCAACCTTGTCTGCGGGTGGCCGTTGGCCGCCGCTGACCCAGCGCGTGATGCGGCTGGCGTTGCGCCGGCCGGCGGCATCGCTGGTGATCGCCGTGATCTGGTACTGGCCACCCTGGGTGGTGGTCAACTCGCAATGCGCCGAACCTTGGCCGTCGCTGCGCAGTTCGCAGCGCTGCGGGTCGCGCAGCACTTCCTGGTACTCGCCGGCCTTGTAGACCCAATCCACGCGTCCTGTTTCGACGGTCACCGGTCGATCGACCAACACCTTGCCTTCCAGGTCGACCACGATCAGGTCCACCCGCATCGGCTTGCCACGCTCGACGAAATAGCCGTCGGTCTTCATCCCCACATAGGCGGCGGCCGGATGTACCAGCGTCGCGGCATGGGCAATCCAGGTCTGTCGATTGACGTCCTGCACGCTGCTCTCGGCGGTGATCGTCAATGGCCGCGGCAACGCGTAGCGATCCAGCTTGATGGCCAGATCGTGATGGCCGCTGGCGTCAGTCTGGCCGTTGAACTGGATGCTGGCGCTGCGACCGGCGTCCGGGCCCGGCCGCCACCACAGGCTCTGGAAGCCGAAGCTGTAGTCGCTCTGATTGGGTGGGCTGTAGTTGGCGACGGCGGCGTTGACGCTCCACGCCACCGGGGCGCCGGGCAAGGCGCCGCCCGCGTAATACTGGGCCGAGGTGCGCGCCTGCAGTAGTCCACCGGCGAAAACCGTGGCTTCGGTGAACTGCGTGTCGACGGCAAATTCCGGCGTGCGGAATTCCTGGATCTGGAATACGTGCTGGAACGAGGCGCCGGGCGTGCCGCTGCCCTGAAGGTTCAAGTCAATCCGGGCGATGCCGAGATTGGGCGTATCCGGCAGTTTGAAATCGAGCGCGAAACCGCCGAGCGCGCCGAGCTTGGCCTCGCCCGTGGTGAGCGCGTTGCCGCGCGAATCGAGCACGCTGTAGCGCACCGGGCCGCTGGCCTTGGGCAGGCCCAAACCGCCGTCGGGGCGATTCTCCACCACCCGCACCCAACCCTTGAGATGGACTTCCTCGCCCGGCTTGTACAAGCCGCGGTCATCGAACACATGCCAGCGCAATTCGTCGCTGCTCGGGCGCTGCTGCCAGTCGCCCCAACCGCGGTAGTTCGGGTTCTCCGGCAGGAAGGCCACATCCTCGCCCAGACGCGCTTCCAGCCGGGCACTTTCGGGTTGGCCCTGATTCGGTGGCGCCGGCAGGTCCAGCAGCGCCAGCCCGGCGGCATCGGAGACCGCCTGGTTGGCCGTTGGCAGCAGACTCAGGGAAACGCCTTTCTGTGGCTGACCGCTGTCCAGGCGGGTCACCCAGGCGCGCAGTTGGCGATTGTCGAGGACGGCATCCAGGCCGATCTGGGTGACTTGCAGCCAGACCGCGGAGCTCGGTCGATAGTCGGGCAGGCGCGCCTCCCCGAGCGCTTTGGCCGGCGTGAGTTCGACCACCAGATGGCCATGCTCGGCCTTCAGCCAGGGCCGCAGCGCCAGCGTCGTGGCGATCATGGTTTCGACTGCGGCGTCGATATCCAGCGTCTTTTCCAGCAGCAAGCTCCCGGGCAGGGGGCGCGGCTGCTGCTTGCCGTCTTTCCATACCAGTTCGGCCGATTGCAGATAGCTGGGCCAGTCGCCGGGCTGCACCTTGAACACGCGCAACTGCACTTGCGCCAGGTTGATCGAGTGAAAGACGAAGCGCGGCGGTCCGTGCGGATCCACCGTCACCAGGCCGTCGCCCGGGGCCAACAGCACGGCCGGGCTGGCGCCCACCTTGAACTGGAATTGACGCTCTCCGCTGAGCGCCTGTCCATGCACGTCGCGCAAGCCCGCAGCCAATTCCACCTGGTAGCTGCGCAGGCCGGGTTTGTAGCCGCTGACGCTGATGTAGTCGCCGTTGCCACGGACGGTGGCGCCGTCGAAAGCCGGCTTGAACTTGACCAGCGCTTCGATGTCCTGGTCCTCGGCCAGCGCATTGCTCAGGCGCAGGTGGAATTCGTCGTTGGGACCGCAGTCGCTGCTCCAGCCACAGCGCTGCTCGACCACCTTGAAGGGACCAAAGGTGGTGAAGTCGAAGCGCTGTTCGGCGCTGGTCAGACGCGGGCCTTCAGCCGAGGGCGCGCCAGCGGACAGCACCACCCTGACCCCGGTTTCCGTCGGCAGCGGCGATTCCGGCATCAACATCATGGTTCGCTGCGGATCGCTGCCCTGTCCCTGCGCCGGCCACGCGCCGTCGGCCTTGATCTCGTCCTCCTTGGCCAGACGCAAGCGCGGCCCGGGCTTTCCGCTGCTCGTCTCCAGACGCACGAAGGGCAGCATCGCCGCGGCGTCGATGCGCTGATCGAATCCGAGCACGATCAGTGGCTGCAGGCGCACGCCGGGGCCATTGGGGAAGCGGGTTTGCAGCACCGGGGCGGGCGTGCCGAACTTCCACTGGGTGGCGGTCGCCGGGGCACTGCCATCGGCAGCGCGGGCGGCTGGATCGAGTTGTACCTGGAACTCGGTGGCCATCGGCAGGCGCGCAGCTTCAGGCTCGAACAGCAAGGTGCGGGTACCGACCCAGCGCCATTGTCCGGGCACCTTGGGGTGCATCTTCAGCGGCACGCCAGCGGCCACGCTGTCGTCCTGACTGGTCACCGCGATCATCGGTCGATCGAAGCTGATGCTGATCTGGCCGGCGATGCCGACCTCACCTTCGGGGCCATAGCGCAGGACTTCAAAGGGCCCCTTGGGCGCCGCGGCTTGCGGACGCTCGCGCTCGTCGGCGGGTGGAAACGGCGCCTGCACGGTGACACCGGTGCGCGGCGGCGGCTGGCTGTCGGCGCGCAGGGCAAAGTCCTTGCGGTCGCCTTTGTCGGCCTGCAGTGGTTGCAAGCGCTCCAGCAGCGCACGCGCAGCCGCCTCCGGCAGCGGCACGGCGTCGGCTACCGGCGGTCGCTGATAAGCCTGCTCCAAGGGCTGGCCATCGCCGACGCTGCCGGGGAATCCATCCAGATCCTGCAGATCAGATCGGCGGGAATGCTTAAGCTGGCGCTTGCCGTGTCGGCTGGCTGTTTCATGCTCTCTCCCTGGCTGCTGTCGCAACTGCTGACCAGGAAGCCCAGGCCCATGATCAGGATGCGGCCGGTCCAGCCTGTCGGTCGTCGATTCATGCGCGCGCTCCGGAGCAATGCTGGGGGCAGTCTAGTGTGGTTGCCCGTGAGATGGCATTGCCCTGCCTGATTGGCGCGTACGCTGCGCTGAGTGGCACGAACCGCAGCGATCGCGAGCCGACTCTCGATTCATGTCCGCGCATCTTCGCGATCGATGCGGTTCGCGTCGCTCACCACATCCTGCGCGTGCTCCGGCAAGCGAGTGTCCCGTTCTCGGGAGCGAGCAAGCCGCTGCTTGCTGACGCCAGGTGTCCTTGACCCCCGGAACCGGTAGCCGGCGCGTAGACTGGAATGAAGTCGCCCTGGAGTTGCTTTCCCTTGAGTCTGTCGCGACGAGCTTGCAGCTCGGACTTTCCGCAGGAGTGCGCAGAAAGCCAGCGACGCCGCGACAAACATGAAACCGGGCGATATTGATGGCCGCAGCACCCGTCATCGTCGACCAGGCCATCGCCCATCACGCCAGGCTCGATGCGCAACTGGTAGCGGCGGTCAGGGGTGTCCGCATGCTCGAGTCGATTGTCTGGCCGGCGCAGGCGCAGGAGGAATTCCTTGCGGCCTGGCGTGTCGGACGTATCCGGCTGCCGAAGATCGAGTATCGGAAGACCGATTTGACCCAGGTGCGCGCAAGCCTGGAAGCGGTCAGCCGGTCTGCCGATCCCGACCACCCGCTCGGCCGCTATCTGATCCTCACCTGCGACAGCTGGCGCATCGCCACTCGCTTGCTCGATGTGGCGGGCAGCCACCGCGTGACCGCCTACTCGACGCGGTTGTTTGGTCGGCCGGTGGAGGGCTTGCCGGGTGGCGGCCCTACCAATCTGGAAGCGGCGCAGTATTTCGTGGCGCTCGCCAACGATCTCGATCAGGAATTGCGCGAGTACGAAGCGGACACCGTGCTGTCGGCCGAGCAGGTTCAAGCGGACTTGCAGCAACAGATCGATGCCTTCTTTGTCGGCCACAGCATCCGCGTTGAACTCGACCCCAACCTGATCTCGAAAGCCGCCGCGAGCGCCACCCGCATCCGCTTGCGCACCAATACCGGTTTTTCCGAATACGATCGCAATCAACTGCTGATGCACGAGGCCTCCGTGCATACCCTGACCGGCCTCAACGGGCGCGAGCAGCCGGTGCTCGGCTCGATGGCGCGCGGTTCGCCGCGCACCACCGCCACGCAGGAAGGTTTGGCGACGCTCTCGGAGATGATGAGCGGCTCGATGGACATCGAACGCATGAAACGCATCAGCTTGCGCATCATCGCCATCGACATGGCCATCCGTGGTGCGGATTTCGTCGAGGTGTTCCGTTACTTCCTCGCGGCTGGCCAGAACGAGGTCGACAGTTTCTCTTCGGCACAGCGCGTCTACCGCGGCGTGCCGGTCGGCGGTGGCGCGGCTTTCACCAAGGACACGGTGTATCTGCATGGCTTGCTCAGCGTGCATTCCTTCCTGCGCTGGTGCCTGCGCCACCGCAAGCTCGGCCTCGCCAGGCAGTTGTTCGCCGGCAAGATGGCGTTGGAAGATGTGTTTGCCCTGGAAGGCATGTTCGGTGCCGGCCACATTGCCGCGCCGCGCTATCTGCCGCCATGGATCCAGCGCGCCAATGGTCTGGCCGGCATGCTGGCGTTCTCGCTGTTCGCCAACAAGATCCGCCTCGACAATGTCGAGGCCGATGATCTGGTGCTGGGCCTGTAGGCGCTGGCGCCGACAGCGCCGCACGCTGGAGTCGGGACGGCGCGGAGCAGCTGTTGACCCGGTCTCGGGGCCGTGCGGCAACGGCGCGTGCGTCTGGACCTTGATTCGCTATCGGACCGATGCCGGCGGTTGTACCGCCTAGCCCGCACGCTCGATGGCCGCCTCGACCACCCGTCGGCCAGTTCTTCCACGCTGCTTCGATCCGTCTGCAACCGCAGTTCCGGTGCTTCCGGGATTTCATACGGTGCGTCGATACCGGTGAAGTTGGGCAGCTTGCCGGCACGTGCGCGGGCGTACAGGCCCTTGACGTCGCGCTGCTCGCAGATCTCGATCGGGGTGTCGACGAAGATCTCGACGAACTCGCCAACGGGGAACAGGCTGCGCGCCAGCTCGCGTTCGGCGCGGTAGGGTGAGATGAAGCTGACCAGCACGATCAGGCCGGCGTCGGTCATCAGTCTGGCCACTTCGGCGACGCGGCGGATGTTTTCGACGCGGTCTTCCTCGGTGAAGCCGAGATCGCGGTTGAGGCCGTGGCGCACGTTGTCGCCGTCGAGCAGGTAGGTGTGGTTGCCGAGCGCGTGCAGGCGGCGGTCGACCAGGTTGGCGATGGTCGACTTGCCGGAGCCGGACAGGCCGGTGAACCACAGGCAGCGTGGCGTCTGGCCCTTGATCGCGGCGCGCGCGGCCTGGTCGATGCTGAGCAATTGCCGGTGGATGTTGCTGGCGCGACGCAGCGCGAAACTCAGCGTGCCGCAGCCGACCGTGGCGTGGGTCTGGCGGTCGATCAGGATGAACGCGCCGAGCGTGCGATTGTCGGCATAGGCTTCAAACGCGATCGGCGCGCTCAAGGTGATGTTGCAGAAGGCGACCTCGTTGAGTTCCAGGCGCTTGGCCGGCAAATGGTCCTGGGTGTTGACGTCGATCTTGTGCTTGATCTCGCTGATCTGCACGCCGAGGGTGCGCGTCGCGTGTTTCATCCAGTACTGCCGGCCCGGCAGCAGCGGCGCGTCGCCCATCCACAAAAGGTGCGCGGCAAACTGGTCGGCCACTTCAGGTGGGCGGCGCGCCTCGACGATCACGTCACCACGGCTGATGTCGATCTCAGCGCTCAAGGTCAGCGTGATCGCCTGGCCGGGGCCGGCGCGGTCGAGATCGCCGTCGGCGCTGACGATGCGCGCGACGGTCGATTGCTGGCCGGAGGGCAGGGTGGCGATGGCCATGCCGGGCCGGACCACGCCCGCGGCGACGGTCCCGGCATAACCGCGGAAACTCGAATCGGGTCGATTGACCCATTGCACCGGCAGGCGAAAGCCGCGCTCGGCATCGCTGCCGGCGAGGTCGGCTTGCTCCAGCAACTCAAGCAGCGTCGGACCCGCGTACCAGGGCATCGTGCTCGTCGCCCGCGTGACCTGATCGCCGGTCAGCGCCGACATCGGCACGCAATCGACTTTGGCTATCCCGAGGTGTTCAGCCAGCTGCCGGTAATCGGCGACGATCTGCTCGAACACGTCCTGACGGTATTCCACCAGATCCATCTTGTTGACCGCCAGGATGACCTGACGCACGCCGAGCAGGGCAATGATGTAGCTGTGGCGCCGCGATTGCGTCAGCACGCCCTTGCGCGCGTCGATCAGCACGATGGCCAGATCCGCGGTGGACGCGCCGGTGGCCATGTTGCGCGTGTACTGCTCGTGGCCCGGGCAGTCGGCGACGATGAACTTGCGCCGCTCGGTGCTGAAATAGCGGTAGGCGACGTCGATGGTGATGCCCTGTTCGCGCTCGGCGCTCAAGCCGTCGACCAGCAGCGCGAAATCGATCGCATCGCCCTGGGTGCCGTGCTTGACGCTGTCGCGCTCCAGCGCGGCGAGCTGGTCGTCGAACAACTGCTGGCAGTCATGCAGCAGGCGGCCGATCAGCGTGCTCTTGCCATCATCCACGCTGCCGCAGGTGATGAAGCGCAGCAGCGACTTGTGCTCGTGCTGGGTCAGATAGCTGGCGATCTGATCCCTGGTATCCGCGGCGGTCGCGATGGCATCCATCAGAAATAGCCCTCCTGCTTCTTCTTCTCCATCGACGCGCCCGGGTCCTGGTCAATGACCCGGCCCTGGCGCTCGGAGGTGCGCGCGACCAGCATTTCGGCGATCACCGCTTCCAGCGTGCTGGCCGTCGATTCGATGGCGCCGGTCAGTGGATAACAGCCGAGCGTGCGGAATCGTACCGATCGCAGCTGCGGTGTTTCCCCTGGCGCCAGCGGCAGGCGCTCGTCGTCGACCAGGATCAGCGCGCCATCGCGTTCGACCACCGGCCGCTCGGCGGCAAAGTACAGCGGCAATACCTCGATGCGTTCGCGGTAGATGTACAGCCAGATGTCGAGTTCGGTCCAGTTGGACAGCGGAAACACGCGTACGCTTTCGCCCTGGTGCACGCGCGTGTTGTAGAGATCCCACAGCTCCGGGCGCTGGTTCTTCGGGTCCCAGCGATGCCCGCTGCTGCGGAAGGAGAACACGCGCTCCTTGGCGCGCGACTTCTCTTCGTCGCGACGCGCGCCGCCGATCGCCGCATCGAATCGATACAGATCCAGCGCCTGCTTCAGCGCCTGGGTCTTCATCACATCGGTGTGCACGGTGGCGCCGTGGGTGATCGGCGAGATGCCCTGGCGCACGCCGTCGGGGTTGATATGCACCTTGACGTCGATGCCGTAGCGCTGCGGCAGGCTATCGCGGAAGGCGATCATCTCGCGGAATTTCCACGTGGTATCGACGTGCAGCAGCGGAATCGGCGGCTTGGCCGGATAGAAGGCCTTGCGCAGCAGATGCAGCAGCACCGAGCTGTCCTTGCCGATCGAATACAGCATCACCGGATGCTGGAACTCGGCCGCGACCTCGCGAAAGATGTGGATGCTCTCCGCTTCGAGGCGATCGAGGTGGGTGAGCTTGTGCGGGTCGATCATCAACGCGTGTTCCTGACCATGACCGTTGCGGACCGGGACTGGAAAGTATGCGGTCTGCGCCGAACAACGGTCACATGACTTGCGGGCGTGTGCTTATGCCGGTCGTCGCCAGCAGGGCGCGCAAGGCCTCCTTGAAGTTGTAGGCCGCTGTGCCGCGCAGCGGCTCACCGGCGCCTCTTCGTTGGCGATGGAAGCGCCGGTGAGCGCGATGAAGCCGCGCACACCGGCCTACGGTTGCAACACCTCACCCGCACAAATCACCACATCGGCCTTGCGCAGGGCGAACAGGCCGACGGTGACCACGCCCGGCACCTGGTTCAGATCGCGTTCCAGTTGTTCGGGATGGGTGATGCGCATGCCATGCACGTCGAGGATCAGATTGCCGTTGTCGCTGGTGAAGGCTTCGCGCAGCACCGGGTGGCCACCCAACTTGACGATCTGTCGGGCGACAAAGCTGCGCGCCATCGGGATGACTTCGACCGGTAGCGGGAAATTGCCGAGCAGTTCGACGCGCTTGCTCTGGTCGATCAGACAGACGAACTTGCGGCTGGCACCGGCGATGATCTTCTCGCGCGTCAACGCGCCGCCACCGCCCTTGATCAGGCGAAAATGCGCGTCGCACTCGTCGGCGCCGTCGATGTAGACCGGCAGGTCGCCAGTGTTGTTGAGTTCCAGCACGCGGATGCCGTGCTGCTTGAGCAGCGCGGTGCTCGCCTCGGAACTCGACACCGCGCCCTCGATGTCGAATTTGCGCTTGGCGAGCAGCGGAATGAACTGGTTGACGGTCGATCCGGTGCCAACGCCGATCACCGCGCCGTCTTCAACGTAGCGCATGGCAGCTTCGGCCGAGCGGCGCTTTTGTTCGTCCTGGTTCATGGCGGTTCCGCTGATTTCGATTGCCGCCAGTCTAGCCCGCATTTCTCACACCGGTCGCGGATGATCGCGAAGGGCTTTGCGCCAAGGGCAAGGCGCGAGGAGGAGGAATGGCTATTCCCTTGCGACGACGAGCAACGCAGCCCTTGGCGCAAAGAACGAGCGAGGGCCGCGAAGCGAAAAGTTGCGAACGACAGTTTGTGTTTGAACGAAGAAGCCATGAAACACAGCAATAACGCGGCAAATCGCGCAACTTTTCGCGCCGGTGTGAGAAATGCGGGCTAGCCTGTAGGCCGGTGGTACGCGCCGCAGGCGCGTTCCCCGGCGCTCTTGGTTCGAGCCGGCGGAAACTGCGCCGGGGAGCCGCTGCGCGGCACCACGGCCTACAAAGTCAACTGCGCCGCTGCGCGGCACCCCAACCTACCCCGGCGAAAGCCCCACAATCGCACTCCACTGCGTCTCGCTCACCGGCATCACCGACAATCGATTGCCGCGCTTGACCAGCGCCAGCTCCGACAACTCCGGCAGCGTCTTCAACAGTTCCAGTGGCAGCGGTGTCTTCAGCTTGCGCACGAATTCAACTTCAACCGCCGACCAGCGCGGATCCTCGGGTTTGCTGCCGGCGTCGTGATATTCGCTGCGCGGATCGAACTGGGTCGGATCGGCAAATGCGCCGCGCCGGATGCGCGCAATGCCGGCCACGCCGGGCACGGCGCAACTGGAGTGATAGAACAGGATCTCGTCGCCGGCCTGCATCGAGCGCAGGTAGTTGCGCGCCTGGTAGTTGCGCACGCCGTCCCAGACCTCGCGCTTCTTGCGCTTGAGGTCGTCGATCGAGAACACATCGGGTTCGCTTTTCATCAGCCAGTAAGCCATCGCTGCGCTGTTTCCTCGGCTCAGGGGTCGTTCGCCGCCAGCGGCGATTGCTCGGCGCCGATGACGATCAGCTCGCGTTCGGTGACCACCAGATCGAGCGGCACGTCCCACTCGGCCATCGGAATGTCCGTCACTTCCTGGCAGGCGAAGCCGATGCCGATCAGCAGCGGCGGCGCCGGCGATTCGCGGCGAAAGGCGAGCGCGCGATCGTAGTAACCGGCACCGGAACCGAGGCGCCCACCGCAGCGGTCGAAGGCCAACAGCGGCAGCAGGATCACGTCGAGTGTCTGCGCCGGCACCAGTTCGGCAACATCCACCAGCGGCTCGGGGATGCCGAAGCGATTGGTCAGCAGCCGTTTGTGTTGGCCGGTCCAATGGGCAAAGCGCATGTCCGGCGCGGTGTGCTCGACATGCGGCAGGTAGATCTGCTGGCCGCGGACCAGCGCCGCATCCATCGCTGTTTGCAGCGACAACTCGCTGGCGACCGCCGCGTAACAGCCGATGCGCCGCGCCGACGCAAACGCGGGCAGAGTGCCGAGGCGTACGCAGAGTGCCTGCGCCGCAGCCACACGTTCGCCTTCACTGAGCTCGCGCCTGGCGGCACGCGCCTGGCGGCGCAGTTCATGCCGCCGCAATTCTGCTTCTGATTGCAAAGGGGTCCTCCGCCGATGCCGATGCGGGTCTCACGACCTTGATCCGTAGGATCAGGTGGGAAGAAGAGAGCCATTAAAGGCGGTCCGCTGCGAGGCGGACAAGCACATGCGTGGCTTGGGACTCTTCCCAGGGTCGAAAAACAGGGTCAAGGTATATTGCGGACGCGCTGTCGAACAACGCAGAGGACGCCGGGGCATCTTACGTGCGTCCGAGCGCGGCCTCAAGCTTGGCGTTCAACTTGCGCAATTCTTCACCGACGTCGACACCGACCTGCTTCAACTCGGTGCGTGCCTGCAGCGATTCATGGGCGATGTTGAGCGCCGCCATGACTGCGATGCGTTCCAGACCTACCAGCTTGGCCTTGCCGCGAATCTCGCGCATCTTGGTATCGAGATAGGCGGCTGCCTGGATCAGGCTGGGCTGTTCCTCCGGCGCGCAGGAAACCGCGTAGTCGCGGTCGAGGATGGTGACTTTGACCGCTTGCTGGGTCATCCGTTCTGCTCCAGCGCCTTCAGTCGCGAAATCATCGCCTCGACGCGCGTGCGCGCCTGTTCGTTCTTGGCCAGCAGCGCCGAACGTTCCAGCGACAGCTGCGCCTGCGCCGCGCGCAGGCTGAGGTTCTCTTCGTGCAGGCGCGCATTGGTGCTGAGCAGACGATCCAGCTTGTCTGCCAGGGACTTGAGTTCGCCTTCCACTGCCAAGGGTTCTGCCATGGTTGCCGGCTCGTCACGCGATCTTGGGAGGAAGTCTATACCATGGGCTGATGACGCGTGTTTGGGCCGGGCCGAAGGACACGCAACATTTGCTGGATCGACCTTGGTCGCGAGCTTTTCGCGCGCAAGCGCGCTCCTGCAGCCCTGCCGAGAATTTGAGGAAGATTTGTAGAAGCGACCTTGGTCGCGATCAGGAGCATCGCGCGCGAGCGCGCTCCTACAACCTTGCCGAAAGTTTGCGGAGAATTTGTAGGAGCGACCTTGGTCGCGAGCTCTACGCGCGCGAGCGCGCACCCGCCACCAGCGTTCCACGCTCCTCTTCAACGCCAAAGTATGCCCTTCACCGCCGGCCGCTCGGCCTCGATGCGGATGAACCAGAGCATCGCGGCGGCGATCAGTTTCACGCCCACCGGCAACGCAATGTAGACCGTCACCAGCGCGGCGGTGTTGTAGTGGCCGTTGCCTGGATTGAAACCGAGCCAGTCGAGAATCGGCAGCGAAGCGGCGGCGCCGATGGCGGTCGCCAGTTTGGTGCACAGCGCCCACAGGCCGAAATAGGCGCCGGTGGCGCCGCGCGTGTCCTTGCCTTCTTCGGCATTGATGACATCGGCGAGGATCGCCGGCGGCAAACCGTAGTCCGCGCCCAGGCCAAGTCCGGTGATCACCGAAATGCCGATGAACAGCCCGATGTCGCCCTGGCCCAGAATCGCTGCAAGTGCCATGGCGATGGCGGTCAGCACGATGCCGATGAACCACGCCGCCGCCTTGCTCAGATGGCGCGACAGGTACATCCACAGCGGCACGCTGGCAGCGCCTGAGACAAAGTAGGCCATCAGGATCAGGCCGGCCTGCAACTTGCCGCCACCGAGCACATGTTCGACGTAGAACAGCATCACGCTGACGGCGATGCCGAGCGCCGAGCCGTTGACCACGAACACCGCCAGCAGGCGCCGATACAGCGGATTCTTGAGCGGCCCGAGAAAGGTGCCGAGGATGGTCGATCCCGGCTTGCGGACCACCGGACCGTGCACCGACGGTGGCGAGTACAGCAGTGTCGGCAGCGCCGCCAGGATCGCCACCGGCAGGTACAGGATGCCCAGCCACTGGTAACCGGCGGCCTCGCCGAAGCGTGAGGTGAGCCAGGTTGGCAGCACCACCGCCAGCATCATGCCGGTCAGCCCGAACACCTCGCGGCCGACGCTGACCCGGGTGCGTTCGTTGTAATCGTCGCTGAGCTCGGCGCCGAGCGCGTGGTAGCTGATCGAGACGCCGGCGTAGCCCAGGTGCACCAGGACCAGCGCCAGAAACAGCCAGATGCTGAGCAGCGTCGGATTCGGGCTGAGCCCATCCGGCCCTGGATGGAACATGGCTGGCGGGTCGAACAGCATGAAGAAGCCGGCGATCATCAACGGCAGCATCGCCGCGACCAGCATCAGCCGGCCGTTCTTGCGGTGGGTCAATCGATCGCTGAAGTAGCCGAGGATCGGATCCTGGACCGCATCGATGACGCGCGAAATGATCAGGATCGGGCCGATCAGCGCCAGCGACAGCTTGAGAACTTCACCGTAATAGTGGGCGACGTTGAGCACCACCGGCAGTGCCGCCATCGCCAACGGCAACTGCAAGGACGAGTACGCGGCAAGACGGCCGAATCCGAGATGGATGCGGGTTTGGCCAGTCACTGGCGCGGGTGAACTCAAGCTCGCTCCATCTGCAAGTTGCCAGGCCGCTGCATCATCGTCGTCATCCGCCCAAACTGCGATGCGACCATCTACGCATGGTCACTCCAAGGTCGGGTGGAGCATACGCGCGGTGCAGGTATGCACGGCGTATGCGAGATCAGCCTGTCACGCTGATGTTCAGTGACGGAAGTGGCGCACCCCGGTGAACACCATGGCCAATCCGTGCTCGTCGGCCGCCTCGATCACTTCCTTGTCGCGCATCGAACCGCCCGGCTGGATCACCGCGCGGATGCCGGCCTTGGCGGCGGCGTCGATGCCGTCGCGGAAGGGGAAGAAAGCATCCGAAGCCATCACCGAACCTGGAACGGTGAGGTTGGCCTGGCGTGCTTTCCAGCCGGCGATCTCGGCGCTGACCACGCGGCTCATCTGGCCGGCGCCGATGCCGATCGAGCGGCCGTCGCGGGCGTAGACGATCGCGTTCGACTTGACGTACATCGCCAGTTTCCAGGCGAACATCAGGTCGGCGAATTCCTGGCCCGTGGGCGCGCGCTGCGAGACCACGCGCAAGTCCTGTGCGCGCAGCGAGTCGCGGTCGACCTCCTGCACCAGCAGGCCGCCGGCGATGCGCTTGATGTCGCGCGCCGGCAGCAGATCGAGCGAGGATGGCAACGCACCAGTCGCCAGTACGCGCACATTCGGCTTGCTCGCCAGCGCCGCCAGCGCCAGATCGTGGTACGACGGCGCAATGACCACCTCGACGAACTGGCGCTCGACGATGATCCGCGCGGTGTCGCCATCGAGCGGCTGGTTGAAGGCAATGATGCCGCCGAAAGCCGAGACCGGGTCGGTGGCGTAGGCGCGTTCATAGGCTTCGGTCAGCGACGCTGCCACGGCCACGCCACAAGGATTGGCATGCTTGACGATGACGCAGGCCGGCTCGTCAAACTGCTTGACGCATTCGAGCGCCGCGTCCGCATCGGCCAGATTGTTGAATGACAGCGTCTTGCCCTGGATGATTTTCGACGATGCCACGGTACCGGCCGGCAGCGGATCCTCCAGGTAGAACGCCGCCTGCTGATGCGGGTTCTCGCCATAGCGCAGCGCTTCGCCGCGGGTCAGCGACAGGTGCAGTGTCGGCGCGAAGGCCTCCGGCGTTTCCGGGTCCGCTGCACGGGCACCCAGGTACTCGGCCACCTGGCCGTCGTAGCGGGCGGTGTGAGCGTACGTCGTCGCCGCCAGTTGCCGCCGTTGCTGCAGGGTCGTGCCGCCCACCTTGAGGGCTTCGCCGACCAGCGCATAGTCGCGCGGATCGACCACCACGGCGACGCGCTCGTGATTCTTGGCCGCCGCCCGCAGCATCGCCGGGCCGCCGATGTCGATGTTCTCGACCGCGTCATCGTAGGCGCAGTTCGGCTTGGCGATGGTCGCGGCAAACGGATACAGATTGACCACGACCAGATCGATGGCGTGGATGCCGTGATCGCGCATCACCTGTTCGTCGATGCCGCTGCGGCCCAGCAATCCGCCGTGGATCTTCGGATGCAGGGTCTTGACCCGGCCGTCCATGATTTCCGGGAAGCCGGTGACGTGGCTGACATCGGTCACCACCAGTCCGGCGTCGCGCAGCGCGCGGGCGGTGCCGCCGGTCGACCACAGCTCGACGCCGTGCTCGGCCAGTTGCGTGGCCAGCTCGATCAGCCCGCTCTTGTCGGAAACGCTGAGCAGCGCACGGCGGATCGGTTGCGTGGTATCGGTATTCATGGATGCCTCGATGGGGTGCTTCATCGGGGCGGCGATGCTGCGGCAGTCGCCTGCCGAGCGCAAGTTGCGCCGAACAACGGCAAAGCCGCCGCTGCGTGCCCTTGGCGTGCGCTTGTCCTGGCCGCCGCAGCTCAGTGGGTGATGCCCAACTCGTCCAGTTTCTTGCGCAAGGTCGCCCGGTTCATGCCGAGAAGCTCGGAGGTGCGCGTCAGATTTCCGGCGCAGTGGCGCAGGGCTTCCTCCAGCACCGGGCGCTCGACCTGCCGCAGCATCAGGCTGTAGAGGTCATTGCACTCGGTACCGTTGAGATCCTGCAGATAGCGACGCACCACGCGCACGGCAGCATCGCGCAAAGTCGATTCGCTGCGCGTGGGTTCTGGGCTGCGATCCAGCGAGGGTGCGACGGACATCCGGGTCATCCTTCCCTTAAAGGACAAGGCTTCCCGCGCCGCGCAAGCGCAGCGTTGGGGGAGGTGATGGGAAAAGCGGGAAGCCAGAATACCCCCAATGAAGCCAAGCTCGTCAATGGATTTCCACCGACTTTCCGACGAAACGTAACCGTGATGTCAAGAAGCTTGCTGGCGCGCACACAATCGTTCCCCGCGCGCCCGACAGACCGCCCGTTGAGCACGGTGGCACCTTGCGGCGCCGACGCGCCCCAGGATGTTTGCCGGCGTCAACGCGTCTGAAAGATGACGATGGTCTTGCCGGCCACCGAAATCTTGCCTTCCTCTTCCAGTTGTTTCAGGACTCGTCCGACCATCTCGCGCGAGCAGCCGACGATGCGACTGATTTCCTGACGCGAAATGCGGATCTGCGTGCCCTGCGGGTGCGACATGGCATCGGGCTCTTCACACAGATCGACCAGGGTACGTGCCACGCGACTGGTCACGTCCATGAAGGCCAGGCGCGAGACCTTGCGGCTGGTCTGCAGCACGCGCTTGGTCAGCTGCGAGGCGATCGCAAACAGGATGCGCGGGCATTCGTCCTTGAGCGGCCCATCGAACAACTGGAACAGCCGCTCGTAGCTGATCTCGGCGAGTTCGCAGGGCGTGCGCGTGCGCACCAGCACCTCGCGCTTTTCGGTCTCCATGAACAAGCCCATCTCGCCGATGAAGTCACCTTCGTTGACGTACGCCAGTATCAGCTCACGGCCTTCGTCGTCCTCGCTCATCACCGCGAGCGAGCCCTCGATGATGTAGTACAGCGTGTTGGCCATGTCGCCCGGCCGGATGATCGGCGACTTGGACGGATAGCGGCGACGGTGACAAAGCGCCAGGAAGCGCTCGATATGCACCGGCTCCGGCGCCAGCGGCCGCGCCGCATTGAGCTTGCGCAGGCTGGCCTGCAGCGTATAGCGCAGCAGCGATTTTTCTGGTTTGGCAAGCGGGCTGGCCATCGCGTTTCCCCTGCGCGGTTGGAGCGCGATGTTTATAGCACTCCGCGGCTCGCCTCGGTCGGTGGGTGCAGGGACGCCTGTTGCGGGCGGGTTCACCCGCGAGCGTCTGCCTGTGCCTTCGGGGGTTTCCCGCGAGGCTTTGCCGCTGGGGAGCGGGTTGCGAGCTTCTGCTCTTGCTCAGCAAGCAGCAACCATCTCCCACAATTGCCCCAGGCAGCAATCCCGCCACACGCTCCCTGAACTGTCATCAGCCCGTAGTGTTGCACTCAGCTTTCTTGCCCCATAATCCGCGCCCCGCGTAACCGGCGCCTCTCGCCCACGCGTTCTTTCGACCCCCGTTGGGAGGCCACCATGGTCAAGCCGATTCCGCGACTCAAGCTGCAGGGCTTCAACAACCTCACCAAGGCGTTGAGCTTCAACATCTACGACATCTGCTACGCGGTCACCGAGGAGCAGCGCAATCGCTACATCGAGTACATCGATGAGGCCTACAACGCCGAGCGCCTGACCGAAATCCTGACCGAGGTCGCCGACATCATCGGCGCCAACATCTTGAACGTGGCACGCCAGGACTACGATCCGCAGGGCGCCAGCGTGACCATCCTGATCTCCGAGCAGCCGGTGATCGATCGCGCCGACGTCGGCCGCGAAATGCTCAAGGACGCCATGCTGGAGCAGCCCGACGAGCCCGCCGAGACCAGCGTGGTGGCGCATCTGGACAAGAGCCACATCACCGTCCACACCTATCCGGAAAGCCACCCGTTCAACGGCATCAGCACCTTCCGTGCGGATATCGACGTCGCCACCTGCGGCGTCATTTCACCGCTGAAGGCCCTGAACTACCTGATCGACAGCTTCGAGTCGGACATCGTGATCATGGATTACCGCGTGCGCGGCGCCACCCGCGACGTGCGCGGCCGCAAGCACTACATCGATCACAAGATCAACTCGATCCAGGACTTCCTGAGCCGGCCGATCAAGAACCGCTACGAGATGTTCGACGTCAACGTCTACCAGGAGAACATCTTCCACACGAAGATGCACATCAAGGAGTTCGACCTCGACACCTACCTCTTCGAAGCCACCAAGAACGAACTGTCGTTCAAGGACCGCGCGCGCATCGAGGCGCAGGTGCGCCGCGAGATCGAAGAGCTGTTCCACGGGCGGAATCTGGATTGAGGCCTGTCGCAGCCGCTCCTGTGAGAGCGGGTTTATCCCGCGAGCATCGGCTTCGCTTCATCTGTGGGAGCGGGTTTATCCCGCGAGCTTCGGCTTCGCTTCATCTGTGGGAGCGGGTTTATCCCGCGAAAGCTCTCGCGGAGTAAATCCGCTCCCACAGGGCGCAGTTACACCCGATACGCCACCGCCCGCAGCGCATCCGCCGCGACCTGCATCAGCCGCGGCAGCGGCCACGGCAAGTCCATCGCGCCACGCGCCTTCGCGTTGGCGCCATGCTCCACCTCGTCGGACTTCATCTGCTGCAACACCGCCCGGGTGCGCTCGTCGCCCTCGGGCAGGCGCGTCAGGTGTTCGCCCAGATGGCTTTCCACCTGGCGCTCGGTCTCGACCACGAAGCCCAGGCTCAGCCGATCGCCGATCAATCCGGCCGTCGCGCCAATGCTGAAGGCGCCGGCATACCAGAAGGGATTGAGTACGCTCGGGTGGCTGCCAAGCTCGTGCAGACGCGCTTCGCACCAGGCCAGATGGTCGCCTTCCTCGCGCGCTGCCTGCGCCAGGTGCGCGCGTAGATCCGGATCGCGCGCCACTGCGGCCTGACCGTAGTACAGGGCTTGCGCGCAGACCTCCCCGGCGTGGTTGATGCGCATCAGTCCGGCGACATGGCGCCGTTGCGCGTCGTCGAGTTGGATGCGCGGATGCACATTGCCCGGACTGGCGCGATCCGGCGCTTCGGCCGGTGCAAACACCGTGCGCAGCGCGCGGTCGGCTTCAGCCAGCAAACGGTCGAGGTTGGACGGCTCGCGCAGCGGTCGGGTAGGGTGGCTCATGGGCAATTCACTGGCAATCGATCAGCCAAGAATGCCACTGGATGACGCACGGGCAGCGTGATTCCGCGCAAGCCCAGACGCTCGCCCAGGTGCAAGGCGCAGCCGATATTGGTGGTTGCCAGTGCATCCAGCTCCATCCCGGCGATGGAATCGACGATCGGCAGCGCCAGCGCATCCGCCTGCTGCGGGTGCGCCAGCAGATGCGGTCCGGCGGCGCCGCAGCAACCAAAGCCGGTGCTGATCGGGATCACCTCGACGCCCGGCAGCAGCTGCAGCAGACGCGCCGCAGCCTGGGCGTCGCCGACGACATGTCGATGGCTGCAGGGTGCGAACAGGCCAATGCGCATCGGAATGTCGCGCAATCGGCCAGACCAGCTGGATTGCCGGTCCAGCAACCAGCGACAGCCTTCGGTGATCTGCATCTCGGTTCTCGCCGCGCGCCGCAGGGTGTCGATGCAGCCGCTGTCCAGCGCGACCAGCTCGTGCGTCCCGATCGCTGCCCAGTTCGCGCGATTGCGCTCGACCAGTTCATCGGCATCCGCGCGGGCGCCGACATGGCGCGCGATCGCAGCGCAGCAGGACTGTCCCGGCGCAGGGCGCAGGTCGGCTCCGCAGGCCTGTGCCACGCGCAGCAGCGCATGCTGGGCCTCACTGTCGAAGGCGCGCGACAGGCAACCTGTGAACAGGACGCTCGGCCGCGCCGGTGCCGGTGCCGGCGCCGCCGCGACCGCCGATGCGGCCCGCAGCAGCCAGCGCGCGCGCCTGCCGAGCTGGCGCGTCAGGGCGGGCCAGACGCGAGCCGCACGTCCGCCCAGCGTCAACGCAAAGGCGGTCAGCGCCGGGCTGCGTGCGCAAAGCTCCGCCACCGATCTGCGCGGCGCGGCTTGGTCATGCAGCACGGCGCGTGCCGACTCGATGATCTCGCCATAGCTGACCTGCGCCGGGCACACCGCCTCGCAGGCGCGGCATTGCAGGCAGGATTCGAGCGCGTCGCGGATCGATGCATCAATGGTCGATTCCGCTCTCAGGCCCTTGGCCAGCGCGATCCGCCCGCGCGGCGAGCGACTCTCGGAGCCGCAAAGCCGGAAAGGTCGGGCAATGCGGCAAGCACAATCCACACATCACGCACCGTCCGCGGGCGCCGCGGCAAGTTGCGGCTGGCCGGTCTTCCGCCCGATGGTCCCCTGCATCGCGTCCCCAGGTCGGAGCGAGCTCCCGCAAGGGCCGACGCGCTGCGTCGCCACCTAGCCGCGCCGCGCGTTGCCCGTCAACCCGCGTTGTGTGCGCCAGTCGGCGTCGAGCCAGACGCCTAGCCGACTGACGCCGGACTCGACCTCAGTTCGCGTATGCTCCGCAGCCCTCGATGACCCGACCAGTCAATGAACGTCGGGCATCAATTTTGGTTCGGGGGCTTGCACGCATCCGAACTGCCATCTAAACTTGTCGGTCTTTGTAAGGCAAGGTCCAGGGAAGGTCCCCATGATGACGGTAAGCGCGAAGGCCGAAACCGTAAAGCGCGATTGGTTTCTGGTGGACGCCACGGGCAAGACGCTCGGCCGGCTGTGCACGGAACTCGCTTCGCGTCTGCGCGGCAAGCACAAACCCATTTATACCCCGCACTGCGACACCGGCGATTACCTCGTGGTGATCAACGCCGAGAAGATCACGGTGACGGGCAACAAGCTGAATGACAAGCTGTACCACCGCGTCACCGGGTACATCGGCAACATCAAGACGATCCCGCTGAAGAAGATGATGGCCACCCATCCGGAGCGCGCGATCGAAATCGCCGTCAAGGGCATGCTGCCGAAGGGTCCGCTGGGTCGCGACATGTACCGCAAGCTCAAGGTTTACAGCGGATCCGAGCATCCGCACGCGGCGCAGCAGCCCGCCGTTCTCGACATCGGATAAGGATAGGTCATGGCGATTACGCAGTATTACGGCACCGGCCGTCGCAAGTCCTCCGCCGCACGCGTGTTCCTGCGTCCGGGCAAGGGCCAGATCACCGTCAACGACAAGACGCTCGACGCGTTCTTCGGTCGCGAAACGGCGCGCATGGTGGTCAAGCAGCCGCTGGAGCTGACCAAGCTCGGCGACCGTTTCGACGTGCTGGTCACCGTTGAAGGCGGCGGCATCACCGGCCAGTCCGGCGCGATCCGCCTCGGTCTCTCCCGCGCGCTGGTCGAATACGACGAGAACCTGAAGAGCGAGCTGCGCAAAGCCGGCTTCCTGACCCGCGACGCCCGCGAAGTCGAACGCAAGAAGGTCGGCCTGCACAAAGCCCGCCGCGCCACCCAGTACAGCAAGCGCTAATCGTCCAATTCGACGATCCGTGCTTTGGAAATATTGGGAGATCGTCCAACGGTAGGACAACGGACTCTGACTCCGTTTATCTAGGTTCGAATCCTAGTCTCCCAGCCAGCATCGGGTTTCAGTGGTTCCCACAGAGACCCAAGCAACATCAAACCCCGCGTAACTGCGGGGTTTTTTGTGCCCAAAGGGTTCCCAGTGTACCCATTGCGTCCTACCGATGCTGCGGGGTACTTTGCGGGGTAAGGGCTGGCCCTACCCCGCTTCCCGCAATTCCTGTTCGAAGTTTAGCCGATCCCGTCGAAACCCGCGTCCGTGCTGGGTTTCAAGCGCATGGGATTACCCCGCAATGGCCAAGCTGATCGATCTGCAGATCCGCAACGCCAAACCCCGCGACAAAGTACAAGCTCTCTGGCGGGAACGGCCTGACGCTGGTGGTCATGCCTGACGGCGCCAAGTACTGGCGACTGCGCTACCGCTACGCCGGCAAGGAGAAGGAGCTATCGCTCGGCAGGCCCTACCCGGACCTGACGTTGAAGGACGCGGAGGCCGAGGCGGCTCGCATGCGGACCTTGGTAGCAGCCGGCAGCGATCCCGCCGAGCAGCGCGTGCAGCAGAAGCTCGATCGAACCACGCGAGCAGCCAATACCTTCGGCGTGGCGGCTGAAGAGTGGTTCACCTTCCGCAGCAAGGCATGGGCGCAGCGGACGCAGGACCAGGTGCGCGAGTACCTTGATCGAGATCTGCTGCCAAAGCTGAAGTCGCGGCCGCTGGATGCGATCACCACGCGCGAGCTGGCTGTCTTCGCGCGTGCGATCGAAGACCGCGGAGCGCCAGACGTTGCAAAGAAGGTACGCCAATGGCTGGCAGCTATCTTTCAGTTCGCGCGCCCACGGGTGGACCACCCATGACCCTGTACGCGATCTGCGTGCTTTGGTGCTGCCCGCCAGCGCCGCGACCAACTACGCTCACCTCAGTGTCGACGACCTGCCGGCGTTCCTGCGCAAACTCGAAGCCATCGACGCATCGCCGCTGGTCAAAGGTGCGGCGATGTTGGCGCTCTGGACGGCGAACCGGCCCGGTGTCACTCGGACCCTGCGATGGGACGAGGTCGATCTCGAAGGTGCGCTGTGGACTATCGAGAAGGGCCGGGAGGACATGAAGCGCGGTTACGCTCACCTGACCCCTTTGCCCCGGCAGGCAGTCACCCTGTTGCGCGAGGTACATCGCATGACCGGCACGTTCGACTATGTGTTCATCGGCCGCAACGACCCTATGAAGCCCCTGAGCGACGGCGCGGTGAACGGCCTGCTCAAGCGCATGGCTACCGTGGCAAGCAGACCGCGCACGGCTTCCGTCATCTGATCAGCACCGCGCTGAATGAGCAGGGTTACGAGTCGGACTGGGTCGAACGCCAGCTCGCCCACGGCGACCCGGACAAGATTCGCGGCACCTACAACAAGGCCAAGTACCTGGAGAAGCGCCGGGAGATGATGCAGGCGTGGGCGGATTACCCTGACAAGGTAAGGGTCGGCGGGGACGTGGTTGCGCTGCGGAAGACGGCGTGATGGCCCGAAATCACAAAGTCGACGCGAGGCGCTGCCGGCCGTCGTCCGCAGCAGCGGCCCGACTTTCACTGACGCGAGGCTGCCGCACTGGTCACCGAGCTCGCAGGTACGCCTGAGCGAGAAGTCTACGAGCAGCGAAAGCGATTCGCGACGAAGATCGATCGTGCTCCGTCCTCCGAGGATCCGAGCTCGCGTTCCCGCACGCCGAGCTTGCCACGACAACCCAATTGCCCCCTCCATGGAATGTAGTGAGGTGGGCGCAGTCAATTCTTGAACAGACGTTTGCGGACCTTCCACATGACCCGCCAAGGACGGTGAACCTCGCGGGAACTGGAAACGTTTCAGTTTTCGCCGGCAACGCGGAAGTGCGAGTTTTGCCGGGTGCTTTGGCCAAATGTCATGAGTTGATTCTGTCGCTGGACGCGGAGATTGACCGACTCGGCCGAGAGAACGAGAGGCTGGCACGCGGATGGACGGCGGAGGTCCATTTGAACTTCAACAAGGGAAAGTGACCTCAGTTCGGCGCTTCCTTGGTGCGATCGAAATGAGGTCATAAAGTGCAGAAGCCATCCCCCGCAGTCCCTGCAGGGCTCATGGCGATTCAAATCAAATGAATGCAACCGACTACTGCACGTCGCTCGTCAGCGCCGATAGCTCCGCGCTGGATTCCACCCCGTATGTCGCGCCAGACCACGTGGCCGAACCCCGCCCTGACCGCCTCATGCGCCGCG
>JADKFD010000023.1 GCA_016717705.1 Rhodanobacteraceae bacterium
ACCGGGATTGGCCAGCGCCACTTCCGAGCGCTGCGTGCGGATGTACCAGGGCGCCACCGAATTGACGCGGATGCCGTCAGCGGCCCACTCGCACGCCAGGTTCTTGCTCAGTTGCGCCAACGCCGCCTTGGTCATGCCATAGGGCGAGCCGGTGCGCACATGGGTGAGGCCCGAGACCGACGTGATGTTGACGATCGCGGTGGCCGCGTGGCGCGTCAGCAAAGGGTGCGCCAGCCGCGACATCGCAAAGGCCGAGATCACGTTGTTTTCGATCAGCGCGCGCACGTCGTCGTCGCTGTAGCTCAGCGTTGGCCGCGGCGCATTGCCGCCGACATTGTTGACCAGGATGTGCAGATCGGCGCCCAGATCGGCGATCCAGTCGTACACCTCCAGGCGCTGCTCGGCCTGCGACAAGTCGGCGGCCACCGCGCGCACCTCGCGCGCCGGAAACTCCTCTTCGAGCTCCAGGCGGACCCGTTCCAGATGGTCCGGATCGCGCGCCACCATCAGCACGTCCGCTCCCAGCAGCAGCATTTCGCGCGCACAGGCCAGGCCAATGCCGCGACTGGCGCCGGTGATCAAGGCAGTCTGGCCTTCGAGGCGCCAGCGATTGAGTGGCATGTGACGCTTCCAATGGCCATCGATGGTTGCAGATGATCGCCCAAGTTGCTGACGGCCGGCGCAGCCGCCTTCGCTGTGGAAGAATCAGCGCCGGAAGAACTGCCGGAATACCGATGCGCCACCTGTTGCTGCTTGCCGTGATGCTGATCCTGGGTGCCTGTGCGCGCCCCGAACGAGTTGGTTGCCCGGCCCAGAAGCTGGCCGATATCGGTCGCGACGAGGCCACGCGCGGATTGGCAGAGTCGCTGCCCAAAGCGGATTGCGCTCTCGACGCCGCGGAACTGGAGCTCTATCGCAAGGGCCGCGAGGAAGGGTTGGCGCGCTATTGCACCGCCCATCGCGGCTATCAGCTGGGTCTGGACGGCAAGGCGATCAACGACAAGCTGTGCGCGGAAGACGCCGCCCGGGAGCTGCATCGCGGCTTTGAGATCGGCGACAACCTGCGCAGCCATCTGCGCCAGCGCGACGATCTGCTCAATGAAGCGCGCAATATCGAACGTGCGGCTGCGGCGCTGCCGGAGGGCCTGGCCGAGCGCCGCAAGCTGGAAGACGAAGCCGCCGGCAAGCGCTTCGACGCACGCCAGCACGAGAACGATGTCGAGGCGCTGCGCGGGATTGTCGCGGTGGAGCGCTGGCGTTAGGCGCGGTACCCGCCCGCTATTTGTAGAGCGGAGCTTGCTCGCTGATTTCGTAGGCCGGCCAACAGGCAACAAGCTCCGCTGCCTTGGGGGGGGGGGCGGCGCGGGGGGGGTTCAACCCTCCAACTCCTGCCAGCGCGCGTAGGCGGTTTCCAACTCGGTCTGCCGCGTCGCCAGCAGCTGCTGATCGGCCATCACCGCAGCGCTGTCGCGCTGAAAGAACTTCGCTTCGTTCATCGCCTGGGTGCGCTGCGCGATCTCGGTCTCCAGCGCCTCGATGCGCGCCGGCAGCTGTTCCAGTTCGCGCTGGTCCTTGTAACTGAGCTTGCGCCTGGACGCTGTGGCGGCAGCGGCAACCGGCGCCGCCGCGGCTGCGCGCGCCGACTCGGCGCTGCGGACCCGGCTGGCTTCGCTGGCGCGGTAGGCCTCCCAGTCGCTGTAGCCGCCGACGTACTCACCGATGCGGCCATCGCCCTCCAGCACCAGCGTCTGGGTCACCACGGCGTCGATGAAGGCGCGGTCGTGGCTGACCAGCAACACGGTGCCGGCGTAGGCGCCGATCTGTTCTTCCAGCAATTCCAGCGTCTCGATGTCGAGATCATTGGTCGGCTCGTCGAGCACCATCAGATTCGACGGGCGCGCGAACAGTCGCGCCAGCAGCAAGCGATTGCGCTCGCCACCGGACAGCCGGGTAATCGGCGCGCGCGCACGCTCAGGACTGAACAGAAAGTCCTGCAGATAGCCGAGCACGTGGACGCGGCGACCGCCGATGTCGATGAACTCCTGGCCCTCGGCGACATTGTCGAGCGCATTCCAGTCCTCGCGCAGCGTCGCCCGATACTGATCGAAATAGGCGATTTCGAGCTGCGTGCCGCGCACGACCTCACCCTGATCCGGCTGCAATTCGCCAAGCAGCAGGCGGATCAGTGTGGTCTTGCCGACGCCATTGGGGCCGACAATGCCGACACGGTCACCGCGCAGGATGGTGGTGGTGAAGTCGCGGATCAGCGTGCGTCCGCCGATCGCATAGCTGACATCGGTGGCGCGCAGCACGCGCTTGCCGGAGCTGCTCGCCTCGGCCACTTCGATGCGCGCCAGGCCCTGTTGCTCGCGGCGCGCCGCGCGCTCGCGGCGCATCGCCTTGAGCGCGGTGACGCGGCCCTCGTTGCGGGTACGGCGGGCCTTGATGCCCTGGCGGATCCACACCTCTTCCTGCGCCAGCTTCTTGTCGAACAGCGCGTTTTCCATCGCCTCGGCGTGCGCGCGTTCTTCCTTGCGGCGCAGGTAGTTGGCGTAGTCGCCGGGCCAGCTGGTGATGCTGCCGCGATCGATCTCGACGATGCGCGTGGCCAGCGCCTGCAGAAAGGCGCGGTCGTGGGTAACGAAGATGATCGCCCCAGGAAATTCCTTGAGGAAAGTCTCCAGCCAGGAGATCGCCTCGATATCCAGATGGTTGGTCGGTTCGTCGAGCAGCAGCAGGTCCGGCGCCATCAGCAGCGCCTGCGCCAGCAGCACGCGCCGCTTCATGCCGCCGGACAGCGCGCCAAAATCGGTCTCGTCGGTCAGTCCGAGGCGCTCGACCGCCTGCGTCGCGCGCGCTTCCAGCGTCCAGCCTTGCGCGGAATCGATCGCCTCATGCAGCACCGCCATGCGCTCGGCATCGAACTCGGCCGCGTGGCTGATGTGATGGTACTCGGCGACCATCTGGCCGATCTCGCCAGCGCCGAGCGCGATCACGTCGAACACCGTGCCGGTCAGATCGCGCGGCACTTCCTGCGGCATGCGCGCGATGCGCAGGCCCTCGTTGCGCGCGATGCGCCCATCGTCCGGCGCAAGCTCGCCGGCGATCAGCTTGAGCAAAGTCGACTTGCCCTCGCCATTACGTCCGACCACGCAGATGCGCTCACCGGCATCGATGGCCAGATTGGCATCTTCGATCAGCAAAGGTCCGCCGACCGAGTAGTCGAGGTTGTTCAGGGTGAGGAGGGGCATGGTTGAGTGGGGGGGCGGTGGGTGAGTGGTGAAGCGTGAAACGTCAATCCGAGAGCGCGTTCCCGCGGATTGACGTGGGTTTCTCACGCTTCCACTCACTGTTCCAGAAGCATCCTCGGCGCCTGCTCGATATTGCCCGACAGGCCGGTCAGCGCGTTGAGATCGCGGATGGCCAGTTCGGCGTGGGTCATGGTGTCGGCGACCGAGTCGACCTGGGTGCTGATGAAGTCGGGGTTCTGGTTGTTGACGCTCATTTCGCTCAGGGCGAGGATTTTCGCCTCGATCCGCTCGAGCTCAAGTTCGACGAACTGGTTGTTGGTTTCCGCCGACTTCAGGTTGTCGAGGCGCATCGTCGTGGTCGCGATCGAGTCGGTCAGCGAGCGCTTCATGCGCTCGTCGGCCTGCTCGCCGAGTGCCTGGCGGCGTTGTTCCAGGTCCTTGAGCTGCGCTTCCAGGGCGCCGCGATCGGTCTGTTCGAGGAATTTCCACAAGCCCTGCTGCGCGTACAGCAGGCGCAGGAAGACCCACAGCAGCTTGTCCAGCCCACCGCCGCGCAACTGATCGGCTTCCGGTGCTTCCGGTGCGCCGGCGGCGACACCGCGCGCGATCCGGCGCAGACGCAGGCAGCGGTCGCGCAGATCGCGAAAGCGCGCATTCGGGCCTGGGCCGAGTTCGCTGAGCATGCGCGTCAGCAGGGTCTGCGGATCTTCCTCGCGCTCTTCCCATTCGGGTGAGCGGCCCATCAACTTGGCGTCGATGGCGCGACGAAATTTCGGCGCCGACACCAGGCCGGTCAGGTAGACCAGTTCGGCTGCGGCCAACAGCGGCAATACGGCACCGGCGACCGGGCTCAGCAGCGCAAACGCGCCACCGGCGAACAGGCCGAGCAGATTCCAGCGCCAGGTAAAGGCCGCTTTCAGATAGTCGCCAAGGCCGGGAGCCTGCGGCGAGGGTGGGGCAGGGGGTTGCGGTCGCATGCGGGGAAGTATGCGTGCTTTGCGGCGCGCGTCAGCGGGGCTGGTCCTTCCCCGCGCGGGGAGGAATCGGTGCGCCAGCACCTCCAGCTTGCTCCGGCGCAAATCCGGCTCACGGCCCGCCTCTATGATCGGGCGGCCTGAATCAGGAGCAGGCGATGACGGCAACCAAGCACTTCACCCATGTCGACGAAGCCGTTGCCTTCGTCCGCGAGCGCCTCGGCAAACACTGGATCACCGCGGCGCCGCTCGGACTGGGTAAACCCAATCGAATGCTCAACGCGCTGTACCGGGCGGCCAAGGCCGATCCTACGGTGCACATGAAATTGATGACGGCGCTGTCGCTGGCCAGACCCAATCCGGCAGGCGATCTGGAGAAGCGCTTTCTCGGACCCTTCGCCAAGCGTTGGTGGGGCGATAACTACCCGGACCTGGAATACCTTGCCGACCTGCGCGCCAACAGCGTGCCGGCCAATATCGAGATCCGCGAGTTCTACCTGCAGTCGGGCTCGATGCTCGGCAAGCCGGCGGCACAGCGCAATTACGTCAGCGTCAATTACACCCATGTGGCGCGCGATGTCGCCGCCGCCGGCGTCAACCTGGCACTGCAGATGGTCGCCAGGCGTGATACGCCGGATGGCCCGCGCTACAGCCTGTCGTGCAATACCGACACCAGCATGGATCTGCGCGATCGCCTGTATGCGGAAGGCCGGCATCTCACGGTCATCGGCGTGGTCCACCGCGATCTGCCGTTTGTCGGCAATGACGCCGAAGTCGGGCCGGAGTTCTTCGACGCGATCGTCGACGCACCGGACGAGAACCATCGCTTGTTCGGCCTGCCGCGGCAGCCGGTGGAAGAAGCCGAGTACGTGCTCGGGCTGTACGCCAGCGCGCTGGTCAAGGATGGCGGCACACTGCAGATCGGCATCGGCGCACTGTCCGATGCGGTGGTTTACGGACTGAAGCTGCGCACCGCTCACAATGCTGACTATCGGGCCTCGCTGGATCCGATGCTGAGCCCGGCCGAACGCCTGCTGTCGCAGCAGATCGGTGGCTTCGAACCCCTGCAGGCGGGCCTCTACGGCGCCAGCGAGATGGTCATGGACGGCTTCATGGAACTGCATCAGGCCGGCATCCTGAAGCGCCGCGTCTATGACCACCTGCCGCTGCAGAACCTGCTCAACCGGCGCCAGATCGACACGGTGCTGCGCGCCGACGACATCGACATGCTGGTCGAGTCCGGTGTCTATGCGCGGCCGCTGACCGAAGACGCAGTCGCCGATCTGGTCCAGTTCGGCTTGCTGCCCGAAGGCAGTGTCATGGGCGATCGCGACTGGCTACGGCTGCCGGACGGCACCCTGGTCGACGCACTGTTGCCGGAGGGTGCCGCGCGGGACGCCATCGCTCGCGTCATCGATGGCGTGTCGCTGCGCAATGGCCGTTATCTGCACGGTGCCTTTTATCTGGGCTCGCACGCACTGTACGACTGGATCCGCGGGCTCAAGGGGGACGACTACGAGGGTTTCTGCATGACCCGCGTATCCCACATCAACCAGCTCTACGGCGGCCAGGAGGCGCTGCATCTGGCGCAGCGCAACGAAGCGCGCTTCTTCAACACCTGCATGATGCAGACCTTGCTCGGTGCCGCGGTGTCCGATGGCCTGGACAGTGGCCAGGTGGTCAGCGGCATCGGCGGCCAGTTCAACTTCGTCGCCATGGCGCACGAAGTGCCGACCGGACGCTCGATCCTGATGCTGCGTTCCACCCGCGAGAGCGGCGGCGAGGTGCGTTCGAGCATCGTCTTCAACTACGCCTACACCAGCATTCCGCGCCATCTGCGCGACATCGTGGTCACCGAGTACGGCATCGCCGACCTGCGTGGCCGCAGCGACGAAGAGTGCATCAAACGCATGATCGGCATCGCCGACGCGCGCTTCCAGGACGAACTCGCCGCGCGCGCGCGCAGCGCCGGCAAGCTCGATCCGGCCTGGGTCATCCCGGAGCGCTATCGGCGCAACACGCCCGAGGCGATCAGCGCCGCGCTGGCACCGGCCAAGGCCAAGGGTCTGTTCCCGCTGTTTCCTTTCGGTGCCGATTTCGACGCCACCGAAGAGCGCATCGTCAAGGCGCTGCGCTGGCTCAAGGCGAATACCGCGCGCAGCGGCGATCGTCTGCGGGCGATTCTGAGTGCGCTCGGCGCCACGCCGGGAGCGGCCGAGTTGCCGTATCTGCAGCGCTTGCGCTTCGACCAGCCCAAGACCCTGCACGAGAAGCTCTACGCGCGCATGGTGACGTTGGCGTTGCGCAAGACGGCGTAGCGAAGGTCGCGGAGAGCCGGTTACCGCCTAGCCCTAAGTAGCCCGGTGTACGCGCGAATGCGCGTTCACCGGTACTTGCCGCAATCCCCCGCCGGTGAACCGCTTCGCGGTAAAGCGGCCTACAAAAGCAAGAAGGGCGCCTTACGGCGCCCTTCCGGTGTTGCGTTGCACTGGCTTCAGCGCGCGGCGTTGGCATTCATCGTTGCGTTGCGTGAAGCGTTCTGCGTCTGCGCCGGATCGCGCATGCCGCTGGTGTGGCACTGGCCGGTGACGTGGCCGCGATTGACGCCGCCCGACAACTGGCCCTTGGCCTGCTCGGTGGTGCCGTCTTCCGGATCGCTCAACACCAGGTCGGTGGCGAACTGGCAGTAGTCGTTGGTGTACCAGTTGGTCAGCTTGAACGAGGTCGTGTAGTAGTTGACCTTGGCGCGCGAGGAGGTCGGAATGCCGGCCAGCCAGGCCGATGCGCCGCTGTAGGACAGATCGTTGTTGGTGCTGCAGCCGACGCCGAACCAGGAGCCCAGCGTCGCCAGGATGCCGGCCAGATTGGTGCCCTGGTACGGGGTGCCGACCGACTGGATCAGGCGGGCGCCGGTGGCGTTGTCCAGACCGCTCCAGTAGTAGTGTAAAGATGCAGCGAAGCAGCGCCGCCCTGGCTGTGAGCGACTACGCCGAAGGAGTTCCAGGTGGCGCCGAAGCTCTGGATCAGGCGCGCGAACTGGTCATGCGTGCGGTTCTGGTTGTAGTCGGCGAAGGTCGAGGCATTGCTGAACTGGGCGGTCGGCCAGACACCCCCTGAGCAGTAGCCGTGCACCAGCAACAAGCGCGTGCCTACGCCCTTGTCGGCATTCTGGGCTCGCGGACGCACGCCCTGCGTCATCGCTTCGTCGATGACGATTTCGCTCGGCTTGACCTTCAGCTGCAGCACCGGCGTGCTCATCGCCAGGCGCTCGGCGCTGGCGACGGTGATGAAGTTGTCCGGATCTTCGAGGCGCAGATTGCGCAACTCGAATGGTGCCTTGGCGCCGGCGAGTGCCACCCAGCGGGTATCGAGACCAAAGCTGACTGCGCCATTGGTCGGTGTCACCATGCCGCTGACCCACGCCACCGGCGTTGCCTGACCCGTCGCATCGGTGCCCCAGACTTCGGCGTAGCCACGGTAGTGCTGGCCGGACTTGTCGGCCGCAACCGGGATATTCAGATTCAATCGGCCGGCCTCACTTGCATTGCTGGCAGCGGCCTTGGCCGCGACCAGCTGCAGCGAGGACTCGATGATCGGCAGCGGATGCTCAGCGCTGCGCACCACCGGTCGGCCATTGCGATTGGTGCCGTGCACGGTCACCTGGGCCAGGTACTGACCGGCCTTGTCGGCAAGGAAATCGCCGCCGTAAATGCCGTCCCCGACCGCGCCATCGCTGTGCTTGCCGTCGTCGAACATCGGCAGATTGCGCACCTCACCCGAGGGTGTGGTCACGCGCATGGAAGCCGAGCCGACATTGCCGGCTGCCTTGGCGAACAACACCTCACCTTCCTCGGTTTCGCCATACAGGCTGGCGACGAAGCCGATACGCTCGCCGACCAGTTGCCGCGTGTGCGTCTGATAGGACACCAACTGTGTGTCCGACTGGCCTTCGACCAGCACGAAGCCGCGCTCGGATGCGCCCTTGGCGGCCGACAGCTTGACCATCCACTCACCGCTCTCGACGCCGTCCAGCTCGAAATACTCGGTCGGGACCTGGGCGTTGCCGCTGCCGAACTTCATCAGGCGGTTGTCGCTGGCCAGCGCGCGCGCGGCCTTCTCGGTGCGGCCCGAGGGCGAACGCAGGCCGACGTTCCAGCCCATCTCGTCGCCGGTGAACACCAGGAAGCGCACGCTGTCGGTTTCGACCGGCAGCGACAGTTGCGCGCTCATGGCGCCGGACTTCTCGCTGATCATCTCGATCGGCAGCAGCGCGCTCTTCGAATGAATGGCGGCATCGGCCGGATTGGCCGGCTGCATCGCGGCAAACTCGGACGGCGGGCCGGCGAGTTGCTTGGCGACGATACCTTCGGCATGGGCCAACGGTGCCGCGACGATGAGGCAAGTTGCGATCGAAACAGTCAGACGATTGAGCTTCACGATTACCCTCCCAGATACGTGAATTCGCGGTTGCGGATGCAGCCGCGAGAGAACCTTCAAATGGCCGCCGGTGCTTTCGGAGGGCTGTCGCCGTCCGCCCCAACACCATACGTGTGAGTATGGTGCTCCTGAACCCATGTTAAATCAAGCGTTCAAAGTGACGCAAAGTGTCACAGATGTGCTGCAAACGGTCGAAACAGCCAGTTTGGCGGTGAATTGGGGCACTTTTGGCACGCGGGGGCAGTTTCTTGCGCCCAGCGCGTGTGCATCCGCCACGGCCGCGAAGAGCATCGCGCGCAAGCGCGCTCCCTCCGCCGTCTGGCAGTGCAGGAGCGCGCTTGCGCGCGATGCGCTTCCTACAGCGCCCGATCGATCAACTCGGTCGCCAGTGGATTGGCGCGGTCGCGCTCGACGCGCAAGCGCAGGCGGATGTCGATGGCTTCGAGGAAGCCCTTCTCCTGGCGCAGATCGGCCCAGGTCAGCGGGTGCTGGGTCAGCCAGCCGCGCGGAAACGACACTCGCAGCTCGCGGCCGGCAACCTCCAGGCTCAGCGCGGGCAGAGGTTCCTCTGAGCGCGATCGATGCAGTACTGCCGCAAGACGGAACAAGGCCAGCGTGCGTTTCAACGAATCCAGCTCGCGCGGCGAGATCTCGGCGAAGTTGTTCTCCGGGATGCCGCGACGATGGCCGCGCACCAGGACAGCCACGGCTTCCTGCTCCTGCTTCGAGAAACCGGGCAGATCCGAGTTCTCGATGATGTAGGCGCCATGCTTGTGATGCTGGGTGTGCGAGATCGCCAATCCCACTTCATGCACCAGCGTCGCGTAGAGCAGGGTCTCGCGCGCTTCCTCGCTCAGGCGCCAGGCGTCACCGATCTGGTCAAACAGCTTGAGCGCCGTGTGTTGCACGCGCAAAGCCTGGCTCTGGTCCACCGAATAGCGCTTGGCCAGCGCGCGAATGCTGCGCACGCGCGGATCCTGCTGGTGGAAGCGGCCGAGGGTGTCGTACAACAGGCCTTCGCGCATGGCGTAGTCGCTGACCCGCAAGGTTTCCAGATCGAGCGCCTCGAAGCAGGCCCAGAGCGCAGCCACGCCGCCCAGAAACACTGGCCGGCGGTCCTCGCTGAGACCAGGCAGGCGCACCTTGCTGATCATGCCGATCTCGATCAGGCGATCGATCAGGTCGATCAGGCCTGCGCGCTCAATCTCGCGCTCGCGACCGCCGAAGGCGTGCAGGATGGAACTGATCGCCTTGATCGTCCCGGAACTGCCGATCACGCGCTTCCAGCCGCGCGCCTTGTACGCGGTGACGATCGGCGCGAACTCGATCGGCAGCTGCAGTTGCACATCTTGCCAACGTTTGCGCGTGATCCGGCCATCGGCGAAGAAACGCTTGGTGGTGGCGACGCAGCCCATCTGCAGGCTCTCGGTCTCCAGCGTCTCGAAGCCCTGGCCGACGATCAGTTCGGTGCTGCCGCCGCCGACATCGATGACCAGCTGGCGCTGGCGCGGGTCATTCAAGCCGTGGGCGACGCCGAGGTAGATCAGGCGCGCTTCCTCGCGGCCGGAAACCACTTCGATCGGCGCGCCGAGCGCGGTCTCGGCGGTCAGCAGGAAGGCGCGCGGACTGCGCAACTGGCGCACGGTATTGGTGGCCACGGCGCGGATACGGCTGCGTTTGATACCGCGCAATCGCTGGCCGAAGCGCGACAGGCAGGTCAGCGTGCGTTCGCGCATCTCCGGCGTCAGCTGGCCGTCGGGCGTCAGTCCTGCGGCCATGCGCACCGGGTCGCGCAGGCGGTCGATCACCTGCAGGCCGCCATCGGTGAAGCGCGCCACGATCATGTGGAAGCTGTTGCTGCCGAGGTCAACCGCGGCCAGCGGCTCATCGTCGCGAAGTTCGCTGCGCTCGGTCATCCGCCGCAGATCCTGGCCAGCAGCGAAGCTTGCGCCGAATGCGGCATGTCTTCGGCGGTTTCGACGCGGGTGTAGCGACCGTCAGCTTCCAGTTTCCACGACTGGCTGTTGTCGGCCATGTAGTTCTCCAGGGTTTCATTGAACACCCGCTGGCGCAATTCCGGATCGAGGATCGGAAAACAGGTCTCGACCCGATTGAACAGATTGCGTTCCATCCAGTCGGCGCTGGAGGCATACAGCTCTTCGTCGCCGCCATTGCGGAAGTAATAGATGCGACTGTGTTCGAGGAAGCGTCCGACCACCGAATGCACGCGGATGTTCTCGCTGATCTCGGGTACGCCCGGCCGCAACACGCAGATGCCGCGGATGAACAGCATGATCTCGACGCCGGCCTGCGAGGCGCGGTACAGCGCCTCGATCACCTGCGGCTCGCTGAGCGCGTTCATCCGCGCCAGGATCTTGCCCTGGCGCCCGGCCTTGGCATGCTCGGCCTCGCGGTCGATCTTGTGGATCAATTCCGGGTGCAGCGTGAACGGGGAATGCAACAGGCGCTTGAGCTTCATCATGCCGCTCAGCCCGGACAACTGCTGGAACACCTTGTGGACGTCCTCGCAGATGTCCTTGTCGCAGGTGATCAGGCCGATGTCGGTGTAGATGCCCGAGGTGCCCTGATGATAATTGCCGGTGCCCAGATGGACGTAACGCTTGGGTTTGCCCGCCTCGCGGCGCACGATCAGCAGCATCTTGGCGTGGGTCTTGTACGCGACGACGCCGTAGACCACCTGCACGCCGGCTTCCTGCAGACGGTTGGCCAGATCGATGTTGGCTTCTTCGTCGAATCGCGCGCGCAATTCGACCACCACGGTGACGTCCTTGCCGGCGCGCGCCGCTTCGATCAGGTAGTCGACCAGCACCGAGCGCCGCCCGGTGCGGTAGAGCGTCTGCTTGATCGCCAGCACATCGGGATCGGCGGCGGCCTGCTTGAGCAGTTCCAGCACCGTGGAGAAACTGTCGTAGGGGTGATGCAGCAGCACGTCGCGCTCGCGCACCATGTCGAACACGTTGCAGCCCGGCTTGGGCGACTGCACGCGTGGCTGGAATGGGCGATATTTCAGGTCAGGCCGGTCGACCATGTCGTAGACCACGCCGACCCGATTCAGGTTGACCGGTCCGTTGACGCGGTACATGTCGTCGTCGGTCAACTCGAAGTGTTCGAGCAGGAACTGTCCCAGCGCGCGCGGGCAGGTATCGGTGATCTCCAGGCGCACCGCGCGCGCAAAGCCGCGATCAAGCAATTCGTCCTTGAGCGCCAGCGCCAGGTTGTCGACGTCGAATTCGTCGACCCACAACTCGCTGTTGCGGGTGACCCGGAACGGGTAAACGCCCTTGACCTTGACCCCGGGGAACAGGTCGTCGACGAAGTCCTGCAGGATCGCCGACAGCAGCACCACGTCGTGTTCGGAGGAGGCCACGTCCCGCGGCAGGCGCACCAGGCGCGGCAGCGAGCGCGGCGCGCGCACCAGGGCCAGATCGGCCTCACGACCGAAGGCATCCTTGCCCTTGAGGGTCACCGCGACATTCAGGCTCTTGTTGAGGATGCGCGGAAAGGGATGCGCCGGATCCAGCCCAAGCGGGCTCAATACGGGCATCAGTTCCTCATGGAAAAAATTGTGCAACCAGCGCCGCTGGCGCGCGTTCCAGTCGTCGCGACTCAGGAAACGGATGCCCTCGGCCGCCAGTTGCGGCTTCAGCTCGTTGTTCCAGGTCAGATACTGCTCGCGCATCAACTGCAGCACTTCCTCACGGATGGCCAGCAGCACCTCAGTCGGCGTGCGCCCATCCGGCCACGGCAAGCTGCCGAGGAAGTTCAGCTGGTGGCGGATGGTGGCTACGCGCACCTCGAAGAACTCGTCGAGGTTGGTGCACGAAATGCACAGGAAGCGCAGCCGCTCCAGCAGCGGCACGCGCGGGTCCTGCGCCTGCGCCAGCACGCGCCGATGGAAGGCCAGCAGGCTGATTTCTCGATTCAGGAACAGGCGCGGGTCGCGAACAGTCACGGCGGCAGGGTCATCAGTCAAAAAGAGGAAGGTAGCAGAACGGAGCGCGAGCCGGGCAGCAGGGCGCGAGCCTTTGCGCGCGGTCGGCCCGTCCCGCGGCCTCGCCTTGCGGCCGTGGCCGGCCTGCGCGGTCACGCCGTATCGCCAAGCGCAGCCTCGCGCGCCAGCACGCGCGCGGCCGGGAACACGCAGCGGAAGCAGCTGCCATGGCCGACGCGCGACTCGATCTCCAGCCGGGCGTCGTGGGCGTTGAGCACGTGCTTGACGATGGCCAGACCCAGGCCGGTGCCACCACTGTCGCGCGAGCGCGAATTGGAGACGCGGTAGAAGCGCTCGGTCAGGCGCGGCAGGTGCTGCGCCTGGATGCCCTGGCCGCTGTCGATGACGCTGAAGGCGGCGCCGCCGTCGGTCGTCGTGTCCCAACGCAGGCGGATGCTGCCGCCATCGGGGGTGTAGCGCACCGCATTGACCACCAGGTTGGAGAACGCGCTGTGCAAATCCTTGCCGGAGCCGCGCAAATCGCGATCGACCGCCGCTTCGATGCAGATCTGGTGGCGCCCGGCACTCAGGGCCTGGGCGTCGCGCAGCATCGCCGTGAGCAGCGGTTGCATCGCCACCGGGTCGTCCACCGGAACCGATTGCGCTTCCAGCCGCGACAGGGTCAACAGATCCTCGACGATGTGCGCCATGCGCCGGCTTTGCTGGCGCATCTGCACGAACAACGGGGCAAATTCGCCCATTTCCTCGGGTTCCAGGGCCTCCATGTAGCCATTGATCACCGTCAACGGTGTGCGCAGCTCATGCGAGACGTTGGCGACGAAGTCCCGGCGGATCTGTTCCAGGCGCATCAGATTGCTGATATCGCGCACGATCAGCAGTCGGAAGCCCGGACGATAGGCAATCAACCGACACAACAGACGCACCCGTTCATCCTCGGGCGAGGGCAGATCCATCAAAACTTCGTCGCGGCGCGCGTCGCCCAGCCACTGCACGAAACGCGGCGAGCGCACCAGATGCGTCAGATGGTTGCCGACGTCGGCCGGGTAGCGAAATCCGAGCAAACGCTTGGCCGACTTGTTGAACCAGTGGATCGTGTCGCTGTCGTCGATCGCAATGATGCCGTCGGGCAAGGCGCGGGCGGCGTCGCGAAACGACTCCAGCGCATCCAGCAGCACGCGTCGGCGCCGTCGTTCGTTCTTGCGGCGACGCTCCAGAGCGTCGAACACCGGTTGCCAGGCGCCTTGCGCTTCAGGAGCATGCAGCTGGCGCGAGGCCAGCCAGTGCTGCAGCCGCAGCAGCTGGCGCATCTGCAGAGCGGCAAACAGCAGCAGTCCTGCGGCCAGGCCGAAGCCGGCATGGCCGAGCGCCCAGCCGAGGAGCAGCCCCGGTCCGGCCAGCAGAGTCATCTGGAGCAGGCTGCGTTCGACCGCGCGAAAGGAGTTCATGGCGCGATCATTTCACGGCCCGGGCTCATCGGCGCGCGGCCCGGACCTCAGACGGTGGTCGAAAAGCGATAGCCGGCGCCACGCACGGTCTGGATGTAGTCCTCGAGCGCGCACGGTTCCAGGCTCTTGCGCAGGCGCCGGATGTGCACATCGACGGTGCGTTCCTCGACGTAGACGCCGCTGCCCCAGACATTGTCGAGCAGTTGCCCGCGCGTATAGACGCGTTCGGGATGGGTCATGAAGAAGGCCAGCAGCCGATATTCGGTGGGGCCGAGCGGCACCGGCTTGTCCTGCGCGAACACGCGGTGGCTCAAGGTATCCAGCGTCAACCCGCCGAGGCTGATGGTCTGGCCGTCACCGTGCGGCTGGGTGCGCCGCAGCACCGCGCGGATGCGCGCAATCAGCTCGCGGGTCGAAAATGGCTTGACGATGTAGTCGTCGACGCCGGCATCGAGGCCAAGCACGCGATCGTCCTCCTCGCCGCGCGCGGTCAACATGATGATCGGGATCTCGCGGGTCAGCTCCTCGCGGCGCAGCCGACGCGCGAACTCCAGGCCGCTGGCGCCCGGGAGCATCCAGTCGAGCAGGATCAGATCCGGCAGACGCTCGGCGATCAGATGCTGCGCAGTGCGCGCGTCTTCGGCCAGCATCGGCAGCAACGCGGCACGCTTGAGCGCAAAGGCGATCATGTCGCGAATGGCGGTTTCGTCTTCGACCACCAGCACGCGTTGTTCCACAAGGCTCTCCTGCGGCGGCAGCCGCTCGACGGTAGCCCGATTCAAGAACAAATATATGACCACCGTGTGACAGCGTCACAAAACAATGCGCAAATCGGGGGTCGAAAGGGCGTCGCGCGGCTCACGAGCGCTCTTCATCCTCTGCACGCCGGCGCTCGCGCAGCACGATCGGCCGCCACTGCGCCACCTGGGCGTCGATGCGGGCCCGCTCGTAATAATCGAGATCGTTGCGCGCGGCGGTCTGCTCCAGCTGGCGCATGGCATCTTCATACTTGCCGCGCAGGAAAGACGCCTGGGCGTAGGCCTCGGCGGCGCGCACTTCCTGGCCGGCGAGCTGGTTGGCCCGTCCATACAATTCCTGCAGGGAGGGATCGTCGCTGAAACGGCTCATCATCGGCCGCAGCACTTCGACTGCCACGCGTCCGGATTCGGCGGTGTCGCGCTCGATCTGCGAGCGCGCATAGGCAATCGAGATCACGCGGTGCCCGGGGCGCTCATCCAGCAGTCTCTGGTAACGCTGGTCGGCGGCATCGAAATCGCGCTTGTTGCGTTCCGCCTCAGCCAGGGCCAGCTGATAGCTCAGGCGCTGCGGATCTTCGTCGCTCAGTTTCTGCAGACCCGAAAGTGCGTGCCGGTAGTCGCCAATCCGCGATTGCGCCAGTGCCAGGCCATAGGCCAAAGCATGCACATCGAGTTCGTGTTCGCGCTGCGAATCCTGGTAATAGCGGACCAGGGCTGGCAGGTCGCGTGAGGTGAGCACCCGCAGGCGCTCGCGCATCAGCTCGAACTCCAAGCTGGTGGCGTGACTGCCGGGTGTACGCAATTTGCCGGCGCGCGCCTTGGCTTCGGCCACGCGGGTCGTGGTGACCGGGTGCGTCTGCAGATATTCCGGCGGCTTCTCGCCCTGGGTGCGATTCAAATTCCCGATGCGCGCAAAGAAACCCGCCATGCCGCCGGGGTCGAACCCGGACTTGGCGAGGGTCTGGATGCCAACGCGATCGGCTTCGTGCTCGTTCTCGCGCGTGAAATTGATCTGCCGTTGCTGCATCAGGGCCATGCCGCCGGCCAGCGCCGCCTGGGCACCGTCGCCCTGGCCCTGGGTTGCCACCGCAAGCGCCACGGCGCCGAGCAGGATCGGCAGCATGTCCTCGATCGAACTCTCCATCGCCCGCGCAATGTGGCGCTGGGTCACGTGCGCAATTTCGTGGGCCAGCACCCCGGCAAATTCGCTCTCGGTCTCCGCGGTCAGCATCAGTTGCGAAAAGGCGACAACCATCCCGCCGGGTGATGCGAAAGCGTTGACCACCGGCACATCGATCAGCTCGAAGTGGAAATGGGTTTCACTGCGCCCGCTGCCCTGCACCAGACGGAAGGCCAGCGTTTCCAGGTACTCGACCAGTTCCGGGTCCTCGATGCTGAGGTCGTAGTTGCGCAGTTGCCGCAACAGCCCGTTGGCGTATTCCTGCTCCTGCTCGACCGACAGCATGCGCGCCGAAGAGTCACCCAGATCAGGCAATCCTTCGACGCCCTCGGCATGCGCCAGCGATCCGCCTGCGGCCAGCGCAACGAGCAACGGCCATCGCCAAGGCTGGCGTGCGCGTGTAGCTTTCGGTTTCGCGTTTCGACTCGGGTTGATCATGCGTGTGTCCGTGATGGTGCTGGGCGCCCCGGCAGAATCCAGTGCATCGCGTCTCGCACTTGCGGTACTGGAGGCAGCCTGGGCTGCGGGAGCTGAGCTCGATACGGTCTTTTTGTACCACAAAGGCACTTATGCGGCTCTGAATCGCGCCCGGCAGAATGATGAATGGCGTCGCTGGTCGCAACTTGCAAGTGCCGCCGGACTGCGCTGCGTGGTGTGCCGGACCGCCTGGCTGAGCCAGATGGGTGCCGCCGCGACCGAAATCGTCCCGCCGTTCCGTCTCGGGGGATTGGCCGACTGGCTGGGCGCCTGCGAGCGCAGCGACAGGGTGCTGCGATTCGGGAGCCTCAGCTGATGAGCGCTCCGCTGCGTCTGTTGTTCGTGCACGGGCCGGCCAGCGCTTGCTGGAGGGCCGGCTTCGATGTGGCGCAGGCGGCGGCAGCGCTCGACGTGCCGGTCGAACTCGGTTTCGCCGGCGACGGCCTCGGGCTGATCCGGGCCGGCCTTGATGACGCGCACGGAAAGCGCGCATGCGGCGCTTACGCCAGCCTTGAACTGCTCGGAATCGAGGTGGTGTACGCGCCTGCAGCGGGACCTGTCGACACCGCTGCAGCGCCGGTACTGCCGGTGTCCTGGCTGCAGCCAGCGGACTGGCAAGCGTGGCTGCGCCGCGCGCCGCTGCAGGTCTGGTGACATGAATATCCTGCATCATCTGGCGTTGGCGGCCGATGACCAACTGGCCTGGAACCAGTTTCTTGCGGCGCTCGTCGACGGCGACAGCGTGGTCATGCTGGATCAGTCGGCGCGCGCTCTGCAACGTGATCCCGGCTGTCTCCGGCGCTATCCACAGGTGCGCTGGCTGTTGCCCGACTGCGAACGCTGCGCGGACCTGCCGGAGCTGCCCGCGGGCATCATCTTGATCGACAGCGGCGCCTGGTGGCAGTTGATCGCGACGCATCCGCTGTTGCTGGAGTGAAATTGAAGGTGAAGCCCGGACAGGATCGCGATGAGGGTGGCTATCTGCTCGATGCCGAAAGCTGGGACCGCAGCTTTGCCCAGGCCACTGCGCAGGCCGAGGGCCTGGAGCTTGGTCCCGACCACTGGCAGGTCATCGAATTTCTGCGCGACTACTACGCGCGCTACCAGCTGAGTCCACCGATGCGGGTGCTGGTCAAGGCGATCGCGCCGCTGCTTGGCGAAGCCAAGGCCAGCAGTCGCCGGCTGTACCAGTTGTTTCCCGATGGCCCGGCGAAGCAGGCTTGCAAAATCGCCGGACTGCCCAAACCTCTGAGCTGCCTGTGAGGTATGGGGACTCAGCGGGGGAGCCAGCGGGGGGGCGCTCCTGCAGCCCCGCAGCGCGTCCACGCCGGATTTGTAGGAGCGCGCTCGCGCGCGATGCTCTCCATCCCCCAATCCCAAACCAACAACCAGCAACCAACAACCAGAGTCCACGCCGATGGCCACCATCCAGATGTACACCACCGCAGTCTGTCCCTATTGCATTGCCGCCAAGGGTTTGCTGGCACGCAAGGGCTACTCGGCAATCGAAGAAATCCGCGTCGATCTGAACCCGACGCTGCGCGACGAAATGATTGCGCGCACCCGGTTACGCACGGTGCCGCAGATCTTCATCAACGGGCATCACGTCGGCGGTCACGACGACATGGTGGCGCTGGATCGCGCCGGTAAACTCGATGCGCTGCTGACCGGGGCCACGTCATGAGCGATCGCGTACAGCAATTCGTGTCGTTCCGTCAGCGCATGAACGAGCGCATCCTCGGCATCGACAATCAGGTCACCAAGCGCTTCTTTGCGCTCGACCGCCAGTGCTACGGCGGTGAAGGCCATCTCGATGTGCGCACCAAGGAGATGCTTGGATTGGTGGCCTCGCTGGTGCTGCGCTGCGACGACTGCGTTTCCTACCATCTGGCGCAATGCCGCCAGGCGGGTCTCAGCTTCGAAGAGATTTACGAGGCGATGAGCGTCGGCCTGGTGGTCGGCGGTTCGATCGTCATTCCGCACCTGCGGCGCGCGGTCGATTTTCTCGATCAGCTCGCAGCGAGCGAAGCAGAGGCTGCGCCGGCAGCGGATATTCCCTGAGACACGCAGTCCGGACCCCAGGGACCCTCTGAACAAGTTCTGCGAGCCCTTGCGGATCCGGATGCCTTGCCGACCGATCAATCGCCGATCCGCAGCAGCAACACTGACGCACCCTCGCTGTCACGTCCGGACAGCCGCGCCAATGCGTTGTTGTCGAGGCGCGCGACTTCGGCGCCGCTCCTGGACAGCTTGCACAGCACCGGGGCTGCATCGCGGCGTTCCAGGTCGATGCCGCAGCGCAACTGGTAGCCGCTGACCGGATCGTCGAGCACCGCCTCGTCCTCGACCACGCGATGGGTGCGATAGACCAGCCTGAAGGTCTCGGGAACACGCGCGCTGGCCGGATCGGTGCCGGTCAAGGTCCACACGCCGTCGAGCGCCTGGCCATCGCTGGCCAGGGCAAAATTCATCCGGCGCACCGAGATCGGCATCAGCTCCAGCGGGGCGAGGATGCCCTCGTCGCTGGGGCGCGCAAACCAGACCACGGCGGATGCGTCCGACGAGAACTCGACGTCGATGGTGCCGGCCGGTTGCACCGACTGGGCGCCGCGATAGGTGCCCCACAGCGGCTGGCCACCGATCGACAGCAGGAGGTCCGCGCGAAAACTCGAGCGCGCCAGTGCGCCTGCGCTGAGGTACCACGAGGCCTGGCCGCCCAATGTGTAGGCATTGGTGGTCATGGCCAGCGTCTTGCCTTGACGTTCGACCATGAAGCCGATGCCGCTGCCGCTGGTGCGGAACTCGCCCGCGCTGTCCGTGGTCCAAAAACCCGATTCGGGCTGCACGCTGCGCGCAGTCGGCGACACGTCGATCAGGCGGAACGCCAGCAGCGTCGGCTGATTGGCGGCGTCCTTGACCGAGAAACGCACGCGATACACGCCACTGGCGTTCTGGCCAAAGCCACTCGCCTGGGTCGGGTCGACGATCACCGAGTACGGCGTCAGTGCCGCGCCGCAGATGCGATCGGCATCCGCGCGCACCGCTACGTCAATGGTGTTGCCGCTGACGAAGGTCGGCATCAGCTCAGGCGCACAGGTGTCCGGCCAGGTACCGGTGACCTTGATCTGAAACGCGCTGCCCGGCGGCGGGTCAGCCGGAATCGTCTCGATGCGATGCGGGCTCACTTGTGCCAGGGCGCTGATCGGCGCGAGCAGGGACAGCAACCACCATTTCGGACTGATCATGGAATTCTCTCGTCGGCGGTGCTGAACGGTCTGCCAATGCAAGACCTTTGGCGAGTTGCCGCTGCGCACCCTCGCGTCTAGTTTACGCGCACAACGGGCTCTTCCGGTAGTCACACTTCTTGGCAAACTGATGAACAAGACGATCACGATCATCCGCGGCGACGGCATCGGGCCGGAGATCACCGACGCCAGCCTGCGTGTGCTCAAGGCACTCGATTGCGGCCTGGACTTCGAATTCGCCAGCGCGGGGCTGGCGGCGCTCGACGCGCATGGCACTCTGCTGCCGCAATCGACCCTGGAATCCATCGCGCGCACGCGCGTTGCCTTGAAGGGGCCGCTGACGACACCGGTGGGTGACGGCTTCGCCTCGCTCAATGTCGAACTGCGGCGGCGTTTCGACCTGTTCGCCAATGTGCGCCCGGCGCTGTCCTTTCCCAACACCCGGTCGCGCTATGCCGGCATCGACCTGGTGACCGTGCGCGAAAACACCGAGGGCGCCTACCGCAGTGAGGGTCAGACCCTGTCGGCCGATGGCGAGATGGCGCAGTCGCTGATCCAGGTGACCCGCCGCGGTTCCGAGCGCATTGCCCGCTACGCTTTCGATCTGGCCGTGCGCACCGGACGCAAGCGCGTCACCGTGGTGCACAAGGCGAACATCATGAAGACCACCTCGGGCCTGTTTCTGAAGACCGCGCGCGCGGTCGCCGCCGACTATCCGGGCATTGCCGTCAACGAGATGATCGTCGACAACGCCTGCATGCAACTGGTGATGAACCCGCATCAGTTCGATGTGATCGTCACCACCAACCTGTTCGGCGACATCATGTCCGATCTGTGCGCCGGCCTGGTCGGCGGGCTGGGCATGGCCCCGGGCGCAAATATCGGCACCGATGCCGCGATTTTCGAGGCCGTGCATGGCTCGGCGCCGGATATCGCCGGCAAGGGCATCGCCAATCCGACGGCGCTGCTGCTCGCCGCGGCGATGATGTTGGATCATCTGGGCCTGCCGGCCCCCGCCGAACGCCTGCGCCGGGCGATCACCGCGACGCTGGAAGCGAAAGACCGCCTGACCGGCGACCTGGGCGGCAGCGCCGGCACCGAGGCCTTTACCGACGCGCTGATCTCGCGGCTGTAGCGGCCGGTGGTGAGCCGGCAGCAGAGCAACGCGCTTCTGCTGTGCTTGCGTGGATTCGCCGCGGGCCTGCAGCAACGCGCTGGCGCGCGATGCTTCAGTTTCCGCGGTCAGAGCGTGCTCCCGCAGGGACGCAAATCACGCGGCCAGCGGCTGCGGACCAAGCGGATAGGGCACCCAGACCTCGCCCATGCCCAGCGTCACCCCGTGGGCCAGCGCCAGCCGGAACGCGGCGATCGCCGCCGCCACCGCGACGCCACTGGTTTCGCCGAGCGCCAGTCGCGCTGCGACCAGCGAGGCCAGCGTGCAACCGGTGCCATGGCCCCTGAGCTTGCGCCGCGGCGTTCGGTACAGGGTCACGCCCTCGGCGTCGCAATAGACATCGATCACTTCGCGTCCCGTCATGTGGCCACCCTTGAGCAGTACTGCCTTTGGTCCGAGTTGCCGCAGGTCGTCAGCGGCACGCTCGAGATCGCGTTGGCGCGGGATGTTCCGGCCGAGCAGCGCCTGCGCCTCGGGGACGTTCGGCGTCAGCACGTGCGCATGCGGCAGCAACAGGTCGCGCACGCTGCGCTGTGCATCCGCTTGCAGCAGGGCGGCACCCGAGGACGCAATCATGACCGGGTCGACCACCCAGGGCCGATCATTCAGCAAGGCCGCCTGCCGCGCGACCAGACGCACGATGGCACGGGTCCCCAGCATGCCGGTCTTGATCGCATTGACCCGAAAGTCGCTGATGACAGCTTCGATCTGGGCCCGCACCATATGCAGCGGAAGCACCTGTACCGCAGTGACGGCGCGCGAATTCTGGGCGGTGACGGCGGTGATGGCGGTCAGCCCGAACACGCCCTGGCTGGCAAAGCTGCGCAAGTCGGCCTGGATGCCGGCGCCGCCGCCGGAATCAGATCCGGCGATGGTCAGTGCAAGTGCTCGCGGGCGGGCGTTTGTATCCATGGTGGTCCTTTTGGGTCGGGATGTTGCGAAAAAGCAACGAAAATTTCGAGTGTTGCGTAGTTGACGCGCTGTTGTTTTTTTGCGATTCTGGCGTCGGCTAGAAGCAACACTCCTTCTCTTCTAGCGGGGCTTTAAGGGCATGCAGGCGAGAGCACGTTTGCAAAATTTGATTGGGACGGCGAGCTTCTTGCTCGTCGTCCCTTCTTTTAGCTTCGCCCAACTGCCATTAGAAGGCATTTCGGGGGATTCCGACACGCCCATGGCGGTGCTTCGGGGTCCGTTGCAGGTGGCGGCAGCCCAGCGGCTGGCGCCCGATTTCAGTTGGGTCGAGACCGACGCGTTGATTGAAACGCCGTCGCTCAATCCGCTCAGCCGAGCACTCGGCGATTTCCTGGTCATTCCACTCACTGCCGGTCGCGATTGGGCGCTGTTCGCGCGCGCCGCGCGGTTGACCGAGCGGACTGGCTTGAACACCACTGCCGGAGTCGACGCGACCGTCAGTGCAATCAACGATACCGGTCTCGAGCGACGCTTGATGACGTCGGGATTGCTGGTCGAATCGGAAGGTGGATTCGGCATTGGCGTGGATGCGGTGTTCGCCGATCAGCGCTTTGCCAGTGGCAGCCTGATTCCACTGGTGGACGCTCCGGACAGCCAGTTGCCCGGCAAGGTAGCCTCATTCGAAGAGTCTCGCGGCGCCGGTCTGGCCTTTGCCGTCGGTGCGCCGGTGACGGACATCCTGGGCTGGAACCTGGGCGTGCGTTCGCGCATCGACATGAATACCTACAAGGCTTACCGCGGCGTCTACTCCGAGCCGGGCGATCTGGATATTCCAGCGACCGCGGCCCTGGGCTTCACCGCAAAGATCGCGCCGGAGACCGAACTCGTGCTCGGTGCCGAGCGCGTGATGTACAGCGACATCAACAGTTTTTCCAGCTACGCGCTGCCCAATCGCTTCCTGGCGTTGCTCGGCGACAGTTCCAGCCCGACCTTTGCCTGGGAAGATCTGACCGTCTATTCGGCCGGATTGCAGGGCGGCATGCTGCGCTGGCAGTGGTCGGTGCGTTACAGCACCAGCCTGCAACCGAACCCCTCGGCGATGTTGCTGCAGCAAGCGATCAATGGCATCCAGAGCGATTCCAACTGGTCGCTGGGACTCGGGCGCTCATTCGGTGGGCTGGGTGATGTTCGCCTGACGGCCAGTTATGCCGGTGCCGAATATGTGCTGGGCTCGCCGATAGCCCGCAGCGTCGATCCGACCGAATCTGCGCACTTCGAATTCGAAGCGCTCTGGAACGTGCACTTCTAGAGAAACGCCATGGCGGTCTGGAAGTTGTCAGACCGGATTCAGCGTTTCCCCCCCCAGCGATTGCATTGTCAGAGCCGCATCCTGCCGCGGCTTAGACGTGCTTTTGGAGCGGAGCTTGCTCCGCTACCCTTCGGCCGTGTGTAGAGCGGAGTTCGCTCCGCTGCTCTTTGGCTTTGCGTAGAGCGGAGCTTGCTCCGCTGCTCTTTGGCTTTGTGTAGAGCGGAGCTTGCTCCGCTGCTCTTTGGCTTTGTGTTGAGTAGAGCGGAGCTTGCTCCGCTGGAGCGGTTGGTTCGCCTCACGGGCAGAGCAGCGGAGCAAGTTCCGCTCTACAACAGCGAGGGCAGAGCAGCGGAGCAAGCTCCGCTCTACATCAGCAGCGGCAAGTGCCGGGTCTCCCGCGATCGCATCGCCAATTCTCCAGCACATTCGTCGCGCCGGCCCGCAAGGGCCGGCATGACTCCGGCGCGTCCGCCAGGTGGCGCCCCCTAGAGCACTTCCGATGCAAAGTCCGCCAGCCGCGAGCGCTCGCCGCGACGCAGCGTGATGTGCGCGCTGTGCGGCCAGAACTGGAAGCGATCGACGGCGTAGGTGAGGCCGGAGCTGCCCTCGGTCAGGTACGGCGTGTCGATCTGCTCGACGTTGCCCAGGCACACCATTTTGGTGCCGGGTCCGGCGCGCGTCAGCAGCGTCTTCATCTGCTTGGGCGTCAAATTCTGCGCCTCGTCGATGATCACGTAACGCGACAAAAAGGTACGCCCGCGCATAAAGCTCATCGAGCGCACCTTGATGCGCGATGACAACAGATCGTTGGTGGCCTGGCGCGCCCAGTTGCTGGAATCCTGCGGCGTCGCCAGCACTTCCAGGTTGTCGTTCAAGGCGCCCATCCACGGCGTCATCTTTTCCTCTTCGGTACCCGGCAGGAAGCCGATGTCCTCGCCGACCGGCACGGTGGCGCGGGTGACGATGATTTCCTTGTAGCGCTGCTGATCCATGGTCTGCGCCAGCCCGGCGGCCAGCGCCAGCAGCGTCTTGCCGGTGCCTGCAGTGCCCAGCAAGGTGACAAAATCGACGTCCGGATCCATCAGCACGTTCAGAGCGAAGTTCTGTTCGCGATTGCGCGCGCTGATGCCCCAGACCCGATGCGGAACGCTCTGGAAGTCGTCGACGATCTGCAAGACCGCGCGGCCGCCCTCGGTCTTGATCACGCGCAGCGCGATCTGGTTGTCGTCGCCGAAATGCAGGAACTGGTTGGGGTGCCAGCGTTCGTCGCGCTTGAGCTTCACGCGGTAAAAGGTGCGGCCGCGCTCCGACCACGATTCGAGTTCCGGATGCTTGCTCCAGAACTCGGCCTTGAGCACATCGACGCCGGTGTACAGCAGCGCCAGATCGTCGAGCGCCCGGTCGTTTTCGTAGTCCTCGGCTGGAATGCCGTGGATCTTCGCCTTGATGCGAAGATTGATGTCCTTGGTCACCAGCACGACGTGCGTGCGCGATTTCTCCTCGCGCAACTGCAGCACGGCGTGCAGGATCTGGTTGTCCGGCTTGACCGTGCCGAATTCCTGGCTGTCCGGATTGCGCTCGGAGATCTGGAAGCGCAGAAAACCGCGCGGCTTGTGGCGCCCCAGATCGAGACCGTCCGGGCGTTTCAGCGCGATGCCCTTGTCGAGCAGGCCGTTGCCGTGGCTTTCGATCAGTTCATTGAGGAAACGACTGACCTGGCGCACGTTGCGGGAGACTTCCGAGGTTCCCTTCTTCGCCGCATCCAGTTCTTCCAGCACCATCATCGGCAGATAGACGTCGTGTTCCTCGAAGCGGAACAGAGCTGTCGGGTCGTGCATCAGCACATTGGTATCGAGGACGTAGGTACGCTTCTTCTGGCTCATGGGCTCTCCGTCAGGGCGGCGTTGGCGCCTTTGCCGAGAATGCCTAAAAACGGGGCAAGGGGCACGGGGCAAGGGGGCACGGGGCGGAAAGCGGAAGCGGAAGGCCGAGGCGGAGGGGGAAGGGGGAAGCGGGGAGCGTCCGCGCTTGCGTTGGCCGCTGGAGCCCGGCCTTGGCCTGTGTAGAGCGGAGCTTGCTCCGCTGCTTTCGTCCGAGTGCCCGGAAGCACAGCAGCGGAGCAAGCTCCGCTCTACAAGAAGCAATGCAGCGGATAGAGCCTGCCGCGGTGAGCGTGGCCCGTCCTCAGCCCTTCAGCGGCTCCAGAATCGCATCCAGATTCAGTGTGTCGCAGAACTCGAGGAAGTCCTCGCGCAGGCTGGAGATGTGCGCGGAGGCCGGGATGCCGATGGAAATCTGCGCCGAGAACATTTCGGCGCCGGTGGTGGCGGCCCGATAGCGCGAGGAACTGAGCGCTTCGACGGTGATGCCGCGGCGCGAAAAGAACTCGGCCAGCTGGTAGAGGATTCCCGGCCGGTCGGCAGCGATCACCTCGACCGTGTACGGCAAGCTGCTGCCGGTGAGCTCGCGCGAACTGGTGCGGCGCATGGTCAGCACCATCTGGTCGTCGCGCTGGATCTTGCTCAGCGCGTTCTCGCATTTGGCGATCGCGTCCCAGGATCCGGATGCCAGCAGCAGCACCGAGACTTCCTGGCCGAGCAGCGCAACGCGCGCCTCGAGCAGATTGCAGCCGGCGTCGACTACGCGCTTGCCGATGACGGTCAGCAGGGGCACGGAGTTGGGTGCGATGGCCGAGACCAGCAGGTGATTCTCGGGTACGGGGGAACGCAAAGTGGGGTCAGACACGGCAGTCAATACGGCTTTGAGGGCTCGGGTTGCCCGAAAGTCGACCCGAAGAGCCCTTCAGGATACTTGTCAGCTCGGAAATACCGCAAGTAAGATCGACGCTGCCCCCTCAAGGAATTCCGTTTCGTGCACATTGCAGGCAGCATCCCGGCGCTGGTGACGCCGTTCCAGCGCGGTGGCGCGCTCGACCTCGTCGCGTTCGAGGATCTGGTCGACTGGCAATTGCAGCAAGGCAGCAACGGGCTGGTGATCGGTGGGTCGACCGGCGAGTCGGGCGCTCTGGACGAATCGGAGCTGGCGGCCCTGCTCGAGATCGGCGTCCGGCGTGCTGGTGGACGGGTGCCGGTGATCGCCGGCACGGGTGGTGCGGCCACCGGCAAGGCTCTGCGCCTGGTGCGTCTGGCGGCCGCGGTCGGCGCGGATGCCGCGCTGGCGGTCACTCCGTTTTATTCGCGGCCGACGCAGGCCGGCATGCTGGCGCATTTTCGCTTGCTGGCTGACGACGGCAGCCTGCCGGTGATTCTCTACAACGTGCCAAGCCGCACCGGCGTCGATCTGTTGCCGGAAAGCGTCGCGCAGCTGGCCCCGCATCCGCGCATCATCGGCATCAAGGAGGCGGTCACCGAGCCCCAGCGGATGAGCGCGCTGCTGCAGCTGCGCTCGGCGCAGTTTGCGGTGCTCAGCGGCGACGATCCGACGGCGCTGCGCGCCCTTCGCGCGGGTGCCGATGGCTTGATCTCGGTGGTGGCCAATCTGGTGCCCGCGCTGACGGCTGAACTGTGCCGTGCTGTACGCAACGGACAGATGCAGGCAGCGCAGGAAATCGACGCTATGCTTGCGCCCCTGTATGCGGCCGCAGCATCCGAGCCCAACCCGATTCCGGTCAAGGCTGGATTGGCGATGATGCGGCGCATGAATGACCTGCTGCGGTTGCCGCTGTTGCCGTTGTCAGACGTCTATCGACCGGCCCTGGCTGCGGCATTGCGCCACGCAAGGGTGCCGCTCCATGGCGCGCTGGCGGCGTGACGAGCGGGCTGACTGCACCCTCGAAGAAATTGGAAGGAACGGATTACCGAATGTCTCGCGTGCGCTTGGCGACTGGTGGAAAGCTTATGTTCGGGCTCGCGCTCGCACTGCAGTTCGGCTGCGGTGTGCTGGTGAATCGACCGATCCAATACGAAGATGCCCGGGAAACGGCTCCGCTCGAAGTGCCGTCCGACCTGATGGTACCGGTCGCCAATCCGGCTCTGCAGATTCCTGCGGTGGCCGGCGCCGCCGGCACGACCGACACCGCGCCACCTGCCCTCGGCGGTGGCGTGGCCGTGGCTCGCGGCAACCTGCCGCGAGCAACGAACTCCGTGCTGACGCTCTCCGATGAGCCCGACAGCAGCTGGAAGCGCGCCGGCATCGCGCTCGAGCGCGGTGGCTGTTGCACCATCTTGAGCAAGGATGCCGCCAGGCGCACTTACGGCGTGCAGTTCAATGCAGCCGGACCCAAGCCGGGCTTTTTCAAGCGGATGTTCGGCGCCAGCGCTCCGGACCCGTCGATGACGGTCCAGGTAACCGCGGCTGGCGAAGGCACGGAGATTTCCGTGCTGGACAGCGCCGGCGCCGTGCGCACCGACGATTCGGCGATGACGGTGCTCGGCGTGCTCGAAGCGCGGCTGCGTTGAAGCGCTTCGCGCTGCTCAGCGTTCCAGCAGTGGCAACTTGCCGCTCTTGCCGTCCCACGACTTGGCGTCGGCAGGAGGGTCCTTGCGCGTGGTGATCGTCGGCCAGCCGCGAGCCAGCTCGCGATTCAACTCGATGAAGTGTTCCTGGCCCTTGGGCACGTCGTCTTCAGGGAAGATGGCGTTGGCCGGGCACTCGGGCTCGCACAGAGTGCAGTCGATGCACTCGTCCGGATCGATGGCAAGGAAGTTCGGACCTTCGTGGAAGCAGTCCACTGGACACACTTCCACGCAGTCGGTGTACTTGCACTTGATGCAGTTTTCGATGACAACAAATGGCATTGGCGCGCAAGACCGAAAAAATGGCGCTCCCTACGAGAATCGAACTCGTGTTTTAGCCTTGAGAGGGCCACGTCCTGACCGCTAGACGAAGGGAGCGTCGCAGAGCTGGTCGATAATAGCGACGCCAGGTGCCCGCCACAACCCGGAGCGGGCCGATACCACCGAAATTACGGTTGGAGACGGCCCGAACGTGAACCGATACATGGATAGTAGACAATGGCCACGGATAGCAAGGCATTGAATTTGAACGCATCCGGGAGTGAAGAGCATCTCCCGTTGACGCTGCATCGCGCTGCGCACTCGATTTCGCGCAAGCACATCAGTTCCGCCGCGGTGCGCGTGCTCTACGGCTTGCGCGAGGCCGGATACCAGGCGCACCTGGTCGGCGGCGCCGTGCGCGACCTGCTGCTGGGCGGCGAGCCCAAGGACTATGACGTCGCGACGGACGCGCATCCGGAGCAGATCCGCAAGGTGTTCCGCACCTGCCGCCTGATCGGTCGCCGCTTCGTCATCGCTCACGTGCGCTTCGGCAACGAGATCATTGAAGTCACCACCTTTCGCGGTGGCGGCGGCATGGGCGTCGACGACGAGCATCCCGATCGCGAAGTCGAGGCCGAGGGCCTGATCCTGCGCGACAACGTCTTCGGCAGCATCGAGGAGGACGCGCGGCGACGCGACTTCACGGTCAACGCCCTGTACTACAGCATCGACGACTTCGCGGTCCGCGATTACGTCGGTGGCCTGGCGGACCTCGAAGAGCGCCAGTTGCGGCTGATCGGCGACCCGGAGCAGCGCTATCGCGAGGACCCGGTACGCATGCTGCGTGCGGCGCGCCTGGCCGCCAAGCTCGACTTCAAGCTCGCCAGATCCACCGAGGAGCCGATCGGGCGCCTTGCCAACCTGCTCGATGGGATACCGCCAGCGCGGCTGTTCGACGATCTGCTGAAGCTGTTTCTCTACGGTTACGCCGAAAAGAGTTACGAGCAACTGCTGCGCCTGCGCCTGTTCGAGCACCTGTTCCCCAGCGTCAGCATCGACAGCGACACCGGGCAGCCCTATGCAGGAGCGCTGATCCGCGCGGCGCTGCGCAGCACCGATGCGCGCGTCGCCGAAGGCAAGGCGGTCACGCCGGCCTTCTTGTTTGCCGCGTTGCTGTGGGAGCCGTTCCAGATGGCCTGCGCCGGCATCGATGACATCCATGCCGAGGGCGCGCTGGGCGATGCCGCCGAGATGGTCTTTCGCGACGCCATCGAACGTGTCGCGTTGCCCAAGCGCTTTTCAATCGTTACCCGCGAGATCTGGGAACTGCAGCCGCGTCTGGCCACCAACTCGCCAAGTCGCGCCAGGCGCCTGATGCGCCATCCGCGTTTCCGCGCGGCCTTCGATTTCCTGCTGCTGCGCGCCGCGGTGGATCCTGACCTGGCCGCGCAGGCGCAGCGTTGGGAGCGTGCGCAGACGTGCGCCGAGAACGAATTCGACGCTCTGTTCAAGAACGCGCCGGTCGGGCCGGTGATGGCGGCAATGGCACCGGCTGACGACAGCATGCCGGCCAAGAAGCGCCGCCGTCGCCGCCGCCGCGCGCCTGGAGGCGCTGGCGCCTTGCTGGCGATTGAACAAAAACAGGGCCGCGATCGCAGCAGTGGCCGTCGCAACGGCCCACGCACGCTCGATCTGGATCTGCTCTGCTACGGATCGATGGTGCTCGACGAGCCCGGGTTGCAGCTGCCGCATCCACGCATCTTCGAGCGTGCGTTCGTGCTGCTGCCGCTGTCCGATCTGGCGCCCGATCTGCTGATTCCGGGGCAGGGCGTCGTTAGTTCGCTGCTACGGCCGGAATTCGCTAGCCTGTGCTGGCGCCTGCCGAATTCCGGCGCGATCGCTCCCTCACTCAAGTGACGCCCATGTACGCCAGCGCCGCCCCCACGCCCGTCCAGCGCCCGGTGACGGTGCCCTCCCTGCGCCGCATGAAACAGGAAGGGCAGCCGATCGTCGCACTGACTGCCTATGACGCCAGCTTCGCGCATGTGCTCGACAGCGCCGGCGTCGACGTCGTGCTGGTCGGCGATTCGCTCGGCATGGTGATTCAGGGCCACGCGACCACGCTGCCGACCACGGTCGACGACATTGTCTACCACTGCGCCGCGGTGCGACGCGGCCTGACGCGCCCGCTGCTGATGGCCGACATGCCGTTCCTGAGCTATGCCACCAATGCGTTGGCGCTGGCCACCGCGCAGCGTCTGCTGGTGGACGCCGGCGCGGCAATGGTCAAGCTGGAGGGCGGCCAGAGCTGCGTGCTCGACGCCATCCAGTTTCTCGCCGAGCGCGAAGTTCCGGTTTGCGCCCACCTCGGCCTGACCCCGCAGTCGGTACTGCGCATGGGTGGTTTCCGCGTCCAGGGGCGCGAGCTGGATGCGCAGAAGTTGATGCTGGAGCAGGCGCATGCCGTGGTCGATGCCGGCGCGCAGGCCCTCGTGCTCGAATGTGTGCCGGCGTCGCTGGCCAAGGACATCACTGCCGCCATCCCGATCCCGACCATCGGCATTGGTGCCGGTGTCGATTGCGATGGCCAGATACTGGTCAGCTATGACCTGCTGGGTATCACGCCGGGCAAGCGCATCCGCTTCACCAAGGATTTTCTGATCGAGACCGGCAGCGTCGCAGCGGCGGTCGAGCGCTATGCCGAGGATGTGCGGGCGCGGCGGTTCCCGGCGTTGGAACATAGTTTCTAGCGTGTCGCAGCGAGTTTTTGTGGGCGGGTTCACCCGCGATCAAAGCATCGCGCGCAAGCACGTTCCTACAACCTTGCCGAAGATTGGCGCAAGAACTGCAGGAGCGCGCTTGCGCGCGATGCCTTTGCCCCAACAACCAACAACCCATCACCTCGGCGCCGGAGCACCCATGCACAGATTCAACGAACCCGTGGCCATGCGCGAGTTGCTCCGCGAGTGGCGCATCCAGCGGCTGAAGATCGCCTTCGTGCCGACCATGGGCAATCTGCACGAGGGGCATATCTCGCTGATCGAGCGTGCGCGTAGCCTGGCCGATCGGGTGGTCGCCAGCGTGTTCGTCAACCCGACCCAGTTCGGGCCCAGCGAGGACTACGCCGCCTATCCGCGCACGCTGGAGCGCGATGCCGGTTTCCTGCAGGCGGCCGGCACCGATGTGCTGTTCACGCCCACCATCGCCTCGATCTACCCCTTCGGCGAGACCGAAGCCTGGGTCGATGTCCCCAGCCTGTCCGGCATCCTCTGCGGTGCGGTGCGGCCTGGGCATTTCCGCGGCGTTGCCACCGTGGTCGCGCGACTGTTCAACCACGTCGCACCCGATGTGGCGGTGTTTGGCGAAAAGGACTTCCAGCAACTGCTGCTGATCCGCCGGATGACCGTCGATCTCGGATTTCCGATCGAGATCGTCGGCGCGCCCACCGCGCGCGATGCCGATGGACTGGCGCTGAGTTCGCGCAACCAATACCTGAGCGCCGACGAGCGCCATCGTGCCGGTGCGATCTATCGTGCACTGAAAGGTGTGGCGGCGGGCGTGCTCGCCGACGGCAACATCCCTGCACACACCGCCAGCGCGACTGCGGCACTGGAAGCAGACGGGTTTCGCCCGGATTACGTCGAAGTGCGCAGCGCGCTCACCCTGCAGCCGCCGGCCCCTGGCGAGCAAGCACTGGTGGTGTTGGCGGCTGCCTGGCTGGGTCGCGCCAGGTTGATCGACAATCTGCGGTTTACCCGGTCGTAGGTCACGTGGTCCGCGCGCGGCGACAGTGCAGTGTCCCCAGCGGTCAACGGACCTACGTTCGGGCCGGGCGCGGGCGTGTCGAAATGGTAATCAAATGCACCACGTTGCAATCTTCTGAACAACACGCAACAGGTGTATGGATTCTCGCAACAAGCTGTGGTACGTTTACAACCACTCTGACAGGTAAGCAACACACCGGCCAGGGTACGCAGGGCGCGTTGAGGTAATCGTCACTCCGATTAAACCCTCGCCGATCTGGTGAGGGTTTTTTTTTGCCTGCGATCCGACCAGACTGCTCCCTTGCCCGCGCCATCTGCGGGTTCTCCAGGAGAGCGACCTTGTCGGAATTTTCCCAGCTGCGAAGCGAACTGGTTGCCCTGTTGCGCGCACACGCCAGTGGCGCAGGCGCAGATCTGCGCGGCTTGTTTGCCACCGATCCCGATCGCGCGCGCCGATTTGCACTCGATCTGCCGGGTTGCTGGCTGGATCTTTCCAAGCAGGCACTGACCGACGACCTGATCGCCGATGCAGCCGCAATGGCCGAGCGGATGGACTTGCGTACAGCGCTGCAGCAACTGTTCGCCGGCGAAACCGTGAATGCCTCCGAAGGACGCGCGGCGCTGCACACCCTGTTGCGCGTGCCGCCCGACGCGCCGGTTGCCGCCGCACTGCGTGATCGCCACAACGACATGCAGAACACGCTGTTGCGGATGCACGCGCTGGCCGAGCATCTCGCCGCGTCCGGCATCGAGACGCTGGTCAATCTCGGTATCGGCGGCTCCGACCTTGGTCCGCGACTGGTCTACGACGCACTCAGCAGCCACCGGCATTGCCCAATCGGCGCCTGCGCTTCGTCGCCAATGTCGACGGCAATGCGCTGAGCGGTGTGCTGCGCCACCTGGATCCGCGCCGCAGCGCCTTCGTGCTGGCGTCGAAGAGCTTCGGCACCCAGGAAACGCACATGAACGCGCGCAGTGCGATGGAATGGATGCGCAGGCATGGGCTGAGCGAACACGAGATCGAGCAGCGCCTGATTGCGGTCACCGCCAAACCGGCGGCGGCGCGGGCGATGGGTGTGCCCGAGGCACATATCCTGGCCTTCGACGAGGCGGTTGGCGGACGCTATTCGGTATGGAGCGCAATCGGCTTTCCGCTGGTCTACGCCTTCGGTAGCGAGCGTTTCCGTCAACTGCTGGCCGGCGCCCACGAGATTGACCAGCATGTGCTGTACACCCCGTGGGCCAGCAACGCCGGCTTCCTGCTGGCCTTGATCGAGTTGCTGCACCGCTGCGGCTACGGCCATCCCACGCACGCAGTAGTGGTGTACGACGAACGCCTGGCGCGCTTGCCCGAATATCTGCAGCAACTGGAGATGGAGTCGAACGGCAAGTCGGTCGACGTCGAAGGCAGTACGCTCGAATATCCGACCGCGCCGGTGGTCTGGGGCGGCGTCGGCACCAGTGTGCAACACGCCTTCTTCCAGGCGCTGCACCAGGGCACCGATGTGGTGCCAGTCAGCTTCATTGCCGCGGCCAATATCGAACACGACTTCCCCGGGCACCACGACGCCCTGATCGCCAACATGGCGGCGCAGAGCGCGGCGCTGCTGCGCGGACGGACCTACGCCGAGGCGATCGCGCAGGAAGCGGCCCCGGACCATGCGACCGGGCAGGCGCGTGCGCGCCAGCGCGTGTTCGCCGGCAATCGGCCGAGCACGACGATGCTGCTCGATCGCCTCGACGCGCGCACGCTGGGCGCGCTGGTGGCGCTGATGGAGCACAAGGTGTACCTGGCTGGCCGGCTGCTCGGCATCAACTCCTTCGACCAATGGGGCGTGGAACTGGGCAAGGAGATCTGCGGCGTGCTGTTGCCGTGGGTGGCCGGCGGCGCGCAGATCGACGGCATGGATGCGTCCACGGCTGCGCTGGTGGCGCGCTATCGGCGGCTGCGGGGCTGACTTGTCGCGAGTACCCGGGGAACGCGCCTGCGGCGCCTACCCCGGGCTACGCAGGACGGCTCTGGTAGGCCGGTGTATCGCGCGGCGATTCACCGGCAGCAATCACCCCGGTGCGCGGATGCGCGTGGCGCGATCGAGCGCAGACGGGAAATGTTCGGCAGTCCGCGGCGTCTGCAACCGCTCCAGCGCCCAGCGCACCGCCTCGCGCACGGTCTCATCCGCATGCGACTGGCGGTCTTGCAGGACGACAAGGGCAGCATCGCTGCGCGGTCCATTCCCCAGCGCCACCGCGATATTGCGCAACCAGCGCAAGTAACCGACGCGGCGGATCGCCGAGCCCTCGGTGCGTGCCAGAAAAGTCGCTTCCTCCCAGCCGAACAACTCGACCAGGCTGCTCGCGTCCAGGCCATGGCGAGCGCGGAAATCGGGTTCGCCGGCCAGCTTCGCGTACTTGTTCCAGGGGCATACCAGCTGGCAATCGTCGCAGCCGTAGATGCGATTGCCGAGCATTGGCCGCAATTCCAGCGGAATCGGCCCGTGGAGTTCGATGGTCAGATAGGAAATGCAGCGGCGCGCATCGATCTGGTAGGGCGCCGGCAGCGCGCCGGTCGGGCAGGCATCGAGGCAGCGCGTGCAACTGCCGCAGTGATCGTCCACCGCACTGTCCGGCGGCAACAACAGGTCGGTGTAGATCTCGCCGAGAAAAAAGTAGCTGCCGGCGTCGCGCGCGATCAGATTGGTGTGCTTGCCGATCCAGCCCAGTCCCGCATTGCGCGCCAGCGGCTTTTCCAGCACCGGCGCCGAATCGACAAAGACGCGATAGCCGAACGGCCCGACGCGCTGCGCGATGTCATCCGCCAGCTTCTGCAGGCGGGATCGCAACAACTTGTGATAGTCCCGCCCCAGGGCATATCGCGATACATATCCCAGCTCTGGCTGCTCCAGTACCGATAGCGTGTCTGCGCTGTCGGCAGGCCAGTAATCCATGCGTGCCGAAATCACGCTGAGCGTGCCCGGAACCAGTTCGGCGGGCGTCCAGCGCTTGCTGCCGTGGCGCGCCATGTAGTCCATTTCGCCATGCCGGCCGAGTGCGAGCCAATCGTTGAGGCGCTGCGCATCGGCGCTGAGGTTGAGCTGACTGACACCGGTCGCCTGGAAACCGCGGCACAGTGCCCAGGCGCGGATCTCCTCGCTTCAGTGCCAGGGCGTCATCCGCGGCCAACTCAGTCATGGATCACGCATTTGCTTTGCCAGTGGCGGGCGCTATCAATAGCAGGGCTCTTCGCGTCCGGGGACAGGTTGAACGGGTCATGCGGCCGCAGCACGGATTGCGCGGGTCCCCGCAACAATGCCCCTGGGGCGCAGTCCCGGGGGGCTAAGTATACTCGGCGCCCTCCACCGGGCCGCCGCGCCCAGCAACGGTAATCACCATGCCCAGCCCGCACAGCAGCGCGCTTCCCGATCTGGCCTACAGTGTCGATCAGGCGCGTGAACTCGACCGCCTTGCCAGCGCCTCCTTCGAACTTCCCGGAGATGTGCTGATGGAGCGCGCCGGGCGTGCCGCCGCGGCGCTGGTGCGCAATCGCTATCCGCTGGCGCAGCGCATCGCGGTGATCTGCGGCACGGGCAACAACGGTGGCGACGGCTACGTGATGGCGCGACTGCTGGCCGAGGCGCGCCGCGAGGTTTACGTGTATGCGCCGGACCAGGCGCTGCCGACGCGCGGCGAGGCGGCGCGGGCCTGCTCCGCCTGGCAGGCAGCCGGCGGCCAGATGTCGATCTTTGGCGCTGAGCTGCCCGAAGTCGATCTGGTCATCGACGCGCTGTTCGGCATCGGTTTGACGCGCGCGCCGCAGGGCGCCCACGCTGCGCTGATCAATGCGATCAACGCCCAGGCGGCACCGGTACTGGCGCTCGATGTGCCGTCGGGGATCGATGCCGACACTGGCGCAACGCCCGGCGTGGCGGCTGCAGCGCACACCACGCTGAGTTTCATCGGCCTCAAGCAGGGATTGCTGACCGGCAAGGCGCCGGGACTGGTCGGCGAGTTGCTGGTCGACGATCTGGAACTGCCGAAAGTGCTGTACGCCTGCGTGCCGGCCGCCGTGCGCGTGCTGCGGCGCGAGCAATTGGCCGGCTGGCTGCCAGCGCGTGCCCGCGATGCCCACAAAGGGCACTTCGGCCACGTGCTGGTGGTTGGCGGAGAAGATGGCTATGGCGGCGCCGTGCGCCTTGCTGCGGAGGCGGCTGCGCGGGTGGGCGCGGGGCTGGTCAGCGTCGCCACGCGCGCGGCCCATGTTGCGCCCATCCTGGCCGCACGCCCGGAACTGATGGTGCGCGGGGTGGCCGGCCCCGGAGATCTCGAGGTCATGCTGGACAAGGCCAGCGTGGTGGTCGTCGGACCTGGACTCGGCCAGTCGGCCTGGTCGCAGACACTGCTGGCGGCGGTCACCGAGCGCGGTCTGCCAGTGGTGATGGACGCCGATGCATTGAACCTGCTGGCGCAAGCCGCTTGCGTGCTGCCGGAACAGGTGGTGATCACACCGCATCCGGGCGAGGCCGCGCGCCTGCTCGATATCAGCACCGCGCAGGTGCAGGCGGATCGCTTTGCTGCCGCGCGCAAGCTGGCCGAGTACTTCCAGGCGACCGTGGTACTCAAAGGCGCCGGGACGCTGGTTTGCGATGGTCCGCAGTCGCTGGCGATCTGCCCGATCGCGGCGCCCGGATTGGCGACCGGCGGCACCGGCGATGTGCTCGCCGGCAGCATCGGCGGCTTGATCGCGCAGGGCCTGTCCGCCAGCGATGCGGCGCGCGCGGCAGTGATGATGCATGCGCTGGCCGGCGTCGCCGCGGCGGCCGATGGCGAGCGTGGAACACTGGCTGGTGACTTGTTGCCGCACCTGCGGCGCCTGGCCAATCCCTGACGGTGGCCGAACTGACACTGCTCCTGCCTGACGAAGCGGCCACGCTGGCACTCGGGGCAAAGCTTGCCCAGGTCGTCGGGCCTGGCCTGGTCCGCCTGCAGGGCGAACTCGGCGCTGGCAAGACCTGCCTGGTGCGCGGCTTGTTGCGGGGTCTGGGTTATCAGGGGCGCGTCAAGAGCCCGACCTACACCTTGGTCGAACCCTATGCGACCGAGCGTCTGCCGGTCAGTCACTGGGATCTGTATAGACTCGGTTCAGCCAGCGAACTCGACGCGCTGGGCCTGCGCGAACACGACCGGGCGCACGAGTTGTTGCTGGTCGAATGGCCCGAGCGCGCAGGTGGGCGCCTGGATCGCTTTGATCTGGAGATCCGGATCGACTATGCCGACGGCGGGCGGGTGGTGCGGATGACACCCGGCAGCGCGCTGGGGCAGAGCTGGGTCGAGGCTTTGAGGCCGACGGCGTAAGCGAGTAACGACGGATGTAGCTCACGTTGGCCGCGCATGCGGCCTACGTGACGGGCACCGCTGTCACGTAGCCTGCTGCGCAGGCAACGTGACCTGCGATCGGCAGTTCTGGCACTTTGCCGGCCCAGCGGCCAACGAATCCTCCGATTGGCATTGCTGCAAACATGGGGAGCTTCGGAAGCTGTTCTGCAGAAAGCAGAACAGCTTCCGAAGCTCCCATAAAGCAACCGTTCAAGTATGTTGGCTAAGCATTGGATATGTAAGAAAAAGACTTGTCAGCGGTGACCCAAATGCGTTTCAATGTAACGATTGGGGATCGGAAGCTGCATCTGATGTTGCGCGCGCTGTTTTTCCTGCTGATCGGCACCGCCACGCTGGCCTGCGCGACCGAGGTCAAGTCGGTGCGCGTGGCTGCCCGCAATGACTACACGCGGGCCACCATCGATCTGTCGGACGCCCCGGATTACCAGATTTTCACGCTCGCCAACCCCGATCGACTGGTCGTGGATGTCAAGCGCGGCAGCCTGCGCAACAGTATCGACGGTGATGGCCGCGGCTTGGTCAAATCGGTGCGCTCCGGTCAGCCGGAGGCGGATCGCCTGCGCATCGTGTTCGATCTGGCCGAAGCGGTGCGCCCGAAGAGCTTCCTGCAGAACCCGCGGGATCGCTCGCGGCATCGCCTGATCATCGACATGGTGGCGTCGAGTACGCCCGCAGAGCCCGCGCGTTCGGTCGCGCAGGTCGCGCCGGTCGATGGGCGCGAGGTGATTGTCGCCATCGATGCGGGTCACGGCGGCAACGATCCGGGGGCCATCGGCGCCAAGGGCACCCACGAAAAAGTGGTTACGCTCAAAATGGCGCAGTTGCTGGCGCAGCGGATCAACCAGGAGCCGGGCATGCGCGCGGTGCTGATCCGCGACAGCGACGTGTTCATCGCCCTGCCGACGCGCTTCCAGAAGGCGCGCGAGCACAAGGCGGATCTGTTTGTGTCGATCCACGCCGATGCCGCGCTCAACCGCAACGCGCGCGGATCGTCGGTGTACATGCTGAGCACACGCGGAGCCTCCAACGAGGCCGCACGCTATCTGGCCGAGCGCGAAAACCGCGCCGACCTGGTCGGTGGCGTTTCCCTGAACGGCAAGGACAAGGTTCTCGCCGCGGTGCTGCTCGATCTGTCGCAGGGCGCCACGCTGGAGGCCAGTGCAATGGCCGCCGAGCACGTGCTGGCGTCACTGACGCGCATGGGCAAGGCACACAAGCGCTACGTCGAGCGCGCCAATTTCGTCGTGCTGCGTTCGCCCGATGTGCCGTCCCTGCTGGTCGAGACCGGCTTCATCAGCAATCCCGACGAAGAAAAGAAACTCAACGATGCCAAGCACCGTACCCGGGTCGCGGAAGCGGTGATGCTCGGTATTCGCGATTATTTCCATGCGGCACCGCCGCCGGGAACCTGGATCGCCGCCAACGTGAAAATCCGCGCCCACGTCGTCGCGCGGGGCGAAACCCTGAGCGAGATCGCTTCGCGCCATGGCGTTTCGGTCACCAAGATCCGCAAGGTCAATGCGCTGAGCAGCGACATGGTCCGGGTGGGTGCGGTGTTGAAGATTCCTACGGCTTCGTAGGCAGACTGCTATCGCGCGCGAGCGCGCTCCTACAAATCCTGCGTGGATCATCGGCGAAGTTGTAGGAGCGCGCTCGCGCGCGATGCTCTTCACGATCACGCGTGATGCCCATTTGGCACTCGACCGATCTTCATCCCTTGTATCGCCCCACTCCGGCATCATCTAGGGTTGTCCGCTTCCCTAGAGTTGCCTGATGACCGATTCCGCGATTGCCCTGGCGCAGCGCCAGTTCCTGTCGTCCGGGCTGGACTTGTCGATGGTCGAGCGCGCGCTGGGCGCGCTGCTCGGCCCCGGTGTCGACGGCGCTGATCTGTATTTCCAGCACACCCGCCACGAGGGCTGGGGGCTGGAGGACGGCATCGTCAAGGAGGGCTCGCACAACATCGAGCAGGGCGTGGGCGTGCGCGCGGTGTCCGGCGAAAAGGTCGGCTTTGCCTATTCCGATGCGATCGACGCGCCGGCCTTGATGGAAGCCGCCAGCAGCGCCCGCGCCATCGCCCGCACCGGTGGCAGCGGCGCGCAGGCCAGGTTGGTCACGCATGAGGGTCGCGCGCTGTATCCGGCGATCGATCCGATCGACAGTGCCAGCGCCGAAGCCAAGGTGGCGCTGCTCAAGGAAATCGATGCCTATGCGCGCAGCCTGGATCCGCGCGTGCAGCAGGTCATGGTCAGCCTGGCGGCGGAAACCGACACCATCCTGATCGCGCAGAGTGACGGCACGCTGGCCGCCGACGTGCGACCACTGATGCAGTTTCGCGTGCAGGTGATCGCCGAGGGCAAGGGTCGTCGCGAGGCGGGCTTTTCCGGTGGCGGTGGCCGCCGTGGATTCGATGAATACCTGAGCGGCGACGCCGCGCGCGCCCATGCGCGCGAAGCCGTGCGCCAAGCCCTGGTCAACCTGGACTCGGTGCCGGCGCCCGCGGGGAGCATGACCGTCGTGCTCGGCTCCGGCTGGCCCGGCGTGCTGCTGCACGAGGCCATCGGCCATGGCCTCGAGGGCGACTTCAATCGCAAGGGCACCAGCGCCTTCTCCGGGCGCATGGGCCAGCAGGTCGCCAATCCGCTGGTGACCGTGGTCGACGACGGCACCCTGGTCGGCCGTCGCGGCTCGCTCAACATCGACGACGAAGGCACCGTCAGCCAGTGCACCACGCTGATCGAAAACGGCGTGCTCAAGGGCTATCTGTTCGACAAGCTCAATGCGCGCCTGATGGGCACGACGAGCACCGGCAACGGCCGCCGCGAATCCTTCGCGCACCTGCCGATGCCGCGCATGACCAACACCTACATGCGCCCCGGTCCGCACGAGCGCGAAGAGATCATCCGCTCGGTGAAGAAGGGCCTGTACGCGGTCAATTTCGGTGGCGGCCAGGTCGACATCACCAGCGGCAAGTTCGTCTTTTCGGCTTCCGAGGCTTACCTGATCGAAAACGGCAAGATCACCGTGCCGGTCAAGGGCGCCACGCTGATCGGCAACGGCCCCGACGTGCTCACCCGCGTGTCGATGGTCGGCAACGACCTGGAGCTCGACCAGGGCGTCGGCGTATGCGGCAAGGACGGCCAGAGCGTGCCGGTGGGCGTCGGCCAGCCGACCTTGCGCGTGGATGCGCTGACGGTGGGTGGGACGCAGTAGGCGTTCGGGTGGGGCGGGAACCGGGAATGGGGAATGGGGAATGGGAAGAGCAACTGCGTGCCGCGCCCTTGGAGAGCTACGCGCCTGCGTGGCCCTCTTGGTCATCCATTCCTTAGAAAAAAGTAGCGCCGAGAGCTCTCTACCCGCGAGCCTTTCCCGATTCCCGATTCCCGATTCCCGATTCCCGATTCCCGATTCCCGATTCCCGATTCCCGATTCCCGATTCCCGATTCCCGATTCCCCGCTTCGCTCAGACCTTCAAAACCTGCTTGCCGAAATTGCGCCCGGCGAGCAGGTGCCGCAGCGTGGCCGGGAAATTGGCCAGACCTTCCATCACGTCGACCTTGCCTTTCAGCTGGCCCGATGCAACCAGCGGCGCCATCGCCGCGATGGCTTCTTCGCCGCGGTGCAGGTAGTCGATGACGACGAAGCCTTCCATCCGCGCACGCGCCGAGATCAACGACAGGTAATTCGCCGGTCCGCGCACTTCACCGGTGGCGTTGTATTGCGAGATGCCGCCGCACACGACGATGCGCGCCTTGAGCTTCAGGCGCTTGAGCACCGAGTCGAGGATCTCGCCGCCGACGTTGTCGAAATACACGTCGATGCCATCCGGGCAGGTCTCGAACAGGGCCTTGCCGACCTTCTCGTTCTTGTAGTCGATCACCGCGTCGGCGCCGAGTTCATCCTTCACATAGGCGCACTTGTCGGCACCGCCGGCGATGCCGACCACACGGCAACCCCAGGCCTTGGCCAGTTGCACCACGGTCGAGCCCACGGCGCCTGCCGCGGCAGAGACGACAACGGTCTCGCCGGCCTTGGCCTGGCCGATTTCCTTCAGCCCGAAATAGGCGGTGAATCCGGTGGCGCCGAACACATGCAGGGCCCAGGTCGGATCCGGCAACGCGCGCGGGTCGAAAACCCGATAGCCCTTGCCCTCGGTGATGAACTCCTCGGTCACACCGGTCATGCCACCGACCCAACTGCCGACCGGCAATCGCGCATTCTTCGATTCGACGATCTCGCCGATGCCGCCAGCGCGCATCACCTCGTTCAGTCCAACCGGCGGCCAGTACGATTTCTGCTCGGTCATCCAGATCCGCATCGCCGGATCGACCGACAGATAGCGCACAGCAACCCGCGCCTCGCCGTCGTTCAACGCTCGCGAATCGACCGGACGCAGCTCGAAATCGGAATCCTTGGGTTCGCCCTGCGGGCGGGCGATGAGGTGCAGGGATTGGGGCATGGGGTGGGTCTCGTAAGGAAGTGAGTAGTGAATAGTGAATAGTGAGTAAGAGCTGCGGGTAGGTGGTTTCTGGAGAGGCTTGCGGATAATGACGTCAGCTTGGGCCGGGCCGGCTTTTACTCACTACTCACTATTCACTACTCACCGCTCTTCAGGGATGCAACTGCACGCTCGACACCAACACCCCATCCGCATCGGCATACAGCCAGTCATCCGGAGCGATGCGAGCACCCGCGAATTCCAGCACACGGCCGGTGTGGCCGGTGTGCAGGCCTTTTTCGCTCTTGCGCGGATGGGCGGCGAGCGCCTTGATGCCGATCGCTTCGGCCGCCAGTTCGGCGACATCGCGCACGCAGCCGTAGACGACGATACCGGCCCAGTTGTTGCGGCGCCCGAGCTCGGCGAGCATGCCGCCGACCAGCGCGCAGCGCAGCGAGCCGCCTCCGTCGACGACCAGCACGCGGCCCGCGCCGGGTGTTTCCAGCGTCGCGCGCACCAGCGCGTTGTCCTCGTACACCTTGAGCGTGACCACGCGGCCGTGAAAGCCGGTCACACCGCCAAAATCGCGAAAGATCGGCGCCAGCACGGGCGCATCGGGATGGGCGTCGGAAAGATCGGTGGTGGCGAGGGACATGGGTGGCCCGCAACGGTGGCGATGCCCGATTGTGGCACCGTATCGGCGGGCTTTCACCCGATCGCCGAGAAGCATCGCGCGCGAGCGCGTTCTTCCAACCGCGCCGTGCATCCACGCAAGAATTGCAGGAGCGCGCTCGCGCGCGATGCTTCTGGTATTTCCGACCGACAGCATCGTGGGATGAACCTGCTCCCACAGGGGCCAATGCAGCGCCGGATGCTACTCACCACTCACCATTCACTACTTACTGCTTCTGGCCCAAATCTGCTATGAATCGCGGCCTCGGATGAACCTGCCTCGGAGCACGCCATGAATCGTTTTGCCCTTGCCTTGCTTGCGTTCGGATTTGCCGCCGCCGCCAGCGCCCAGACTGCCAATCCGCGCGTCTCGATCGTGACCAATCAGGGGCGAGATCGTGGTCGAACTGGACGCCGTCAAGGCGCCCAAATCGACTGAAAATTTCGTCCAGTACGTCAAGGCCGGCCAATACGACGGCACCATTTTCCATCGCGTGATCGACAATTTCATGATCCAGGGCGGCGGTTACACCACCGAACTGGTGCCGAAGGGTGGGCTGCGTCCGCCGGTGATGAACGAGGCCGACAATGGACTGTCGAACATGCGCGGCACGCTGGCGATGGCGCGCACCATGGACCCGCATTCGGGGACTTCGCAGTTCTTCATCAATGTCGCCGACAACAAGGCGCTGGATCACGTCAGCAAGGCCGATGGCCGCACCTGGGGCTACGCGGTGTTCGGCAAGGTGGTCAGCGGCATGGAGGTGGTCGACAAGATCAAGGTCATGCCGACCAGCGCGTTTTCACCGGAATTCCCGACCCTGCCGCGTCCTTACGTGGTCATCGAGAAGGCGACCGTGGTCGAGGCTGCGGCTGACGCCGCCAAGCCGGCCGGTCAGTAAGCGCGCAGCGCTGGCGCCATGGGCGCGATCTACTTCGCGTCCGACCTGCATCTGACTGCGGTCGAAAGCTGCGCTTTCGACCAGTGGATTGAATTTTGCGCACGTGTGGCGGCCGATGGTGAGTCGCTGTATCTGCTCGGCGATGTATTCGAGGCCTATGTGGGCGACGATGACGACTCGCCGCTGCGGGCGGCAGTGGTCGCCAGCCTGCGACGCCTGAGCGATGCCGGCGTCGAAATCAGCTTTGCCCACGGCAACCGCGATTTCCTGGTCGGCGCCGAATTTTCGGCAAGCAGCGGCGCGCGCCTGATGGCTGAGGTCGAGATCATCGAACTGGCCCATCGGCGGGCTACCGTGTTGCACGGCGATACCCTGTGCACCGACGACATCGCGTACCAGACGGTACGCCGGCAACTGCGCGATCCGGCGTGGCAGGCGCATTTCCTGGCGCAACCGCTGGCCGCCCGGCGGGCATTTGCCGCCAAGGCCCGTGCCGAGAGCGCCGCGCACACAGCGATGGCGGCGGCGTCGATCATGGACGTCAACGCGGATGCCGTCGCGGCCTTGCAGAGCGCTACGGCAGCCGACTGGATCATCCACGGACACACGCATCGGCCCGCGGTGCACGATCTTCGCGCTGGCCGCCGCCGTATCGTGCTCGGCGACTGGCCGCGTGTGGCGTCGTGGTTACGGGTGGATGGCGATGCGGCGCAGCTGCACTTCGAAGGTCGTGCGCTGTCTCTGTAGGCCGTGGTCCGCGCGCCAGCGCGTTCCCCGGCGCTGGTGATGATCTGTCGCGCGTACCCGGTGAATCGCTGCGCGATACAGCGGGCTACCAAAGCCAGGCACCTCAGTTCCCCGGCGCTCCGGCTACAGCATCGCGATCAGCGCGAACACCGCCGGCAACAACAGCCACGCCAGCAGTTGTCCGATGATCAGTGCGAATCCCCGGTTGCCACTGAACGGATCGTCGATCCGCAGTCCCTTGTCCGCGAGTTGGCGCAGCCAGGCCCAGTCGACCACGCACTGGGACGCAAAGGCCAAGGCCAGTGTTCCCAGGCGCAGCCAGCCCGGGTGGGCGTTCAACTGCAGCCAGGCGCCGACGAAGGCCGACAGAAAGGCGATGACGAAAATGCCCATGATGACAATGCCGGGCCAGGCCGGGCCCTTGTCCATGCCGGGCTGCAGGATCATCACCACGACCAGCGTCAGGATCAGCGCGGCGACTTCGACGATGGTCAGTTCGATCAAGGCGTTGGCGAGCGCCAGCCCCGCCGCGCCCCAACTCTGCGTGGCGAAGAGCAGGATCGGCGCCAGCATCCACGCCAGCCGCAGCGGATTGCGCCGTGCAGCCGAAATGCCGGCGTCGAGCGCGCCGACGGCGAAGATCTGCCAGACCAGGATCAGCACCCAACCGGTCAGAATGGCGGGCATTGCCAGTGGCCGTGCCACGGCGAGCAAGGCGAGGTAGCCCGCCCACGGTACTGCCCAGAGATAGGCACGCTGAACCCGCTCGGCCCCGCCGACGGGCGCGAGCGAGCGATCGTCAGCCACGCCGAGTCGGACGCTTCCAGCCGCGCGGCGTCGATTGCTGCGCGCGCGCTACAGTCAACTCGCCGGCCGGCGCGTCCTTGGTGATGGTGGAACCCGCGCCGATGGTCGCGCCAGCGCCAATCGTCACCGGCGCGACCAGGGCGGTGTTCGAACCGATGAACACGCCGTCCTCGATGCGCGTGACCGATTTGTTCACGCCGTCGTAGTTGCAGGTGATGGTACCGGCGCCGATGTTGACGTTGGCGCCCAGGCTGGCGTCACCGATATAGCTCAGATGATTCGCCTTGGAGTCCTTGCCGATGCGTGACTTCTTGACCTCGACGAAGTTGCCGACATGGCTGCCGACTTCCAGATCGGTGCCCGGACGCAGACGCGCGAAAGGGCCAATGCGGCAATGGCCGTGGGTGGTGACGCCGTCGAGATCGCAGTGCGCCAGCACCTCGGTGCCCGCCGCCAGATGGCAATCGCGAATACGCACGAAGGGCCCGATGCGCACGCCGCTGCCGAGCGTCACGCGGCCTTCGAGGATGACGTCGATATCCAGGCTGACGTCGTGGCCGAACACCAGTTCACCGCGCAGGTCCACGCGCGCGGGATCGGCCACGCGCAACCCGGCCTTGCACAACTCGCGCAACTGGCGCTTTTGCAGATAACGCTCCAGTTCTGCCAATTGCCAGGCGTCATTGGCGCCGAAGGCTTCCATCGGGTCGACACACGGCACGGCGAGCGCCGGCGCCTGGTCGGCCGCCGCAAGCGCGAAGACATCGGTCAGATAGAACTCGCCCTGTGAATTGTTCGGGCGCACCTGGGCCAGCCAGTTGCGCAAGGCGCCAGCCTGGGCGGCGACTACGCCGGTATTCACCACGTGCGCGCGGCGCTCTTCCGGCGTGGCGTCACGCTCCTCGACCACGCGGGTGACACGGCCGGCGGCATCGGTCAGGACGCGCCCGTAGCCGTGCGGATCGTTGAGATAGGCGGTCAAGACCGCGAGTTGCGCCGGCGCTTCGGTGAGCGTGCGCAGGGTGATCGCCGTCAGCAACGGCACGTCGCCATACAGCACCAGCACGCGGGCGTCATCGCCGACCTCGCGCAGAGCGAGAGAAACCGCATGCCCGGTGCCGCGTTGCTCGGCCTGATGCACCCAGCGCAAATCGCTGGCGTCGTCGAAGGCCGCCCGCAGTGCGCCGCCGCGATGGCCGTAGACCACGTGGATGGCTTCCGGGGCCAATTCGCGTGCCGCAGCAAGCACGTGATCGAGCAGCGGTCGGCCCGCCAGCGGCACCAGGACCTTGGGCAATTCCGAGCGCATGCGCTTGCCTTCGCCGGCAGCGAGGACAATGACATGCAGGGCTTGGGTCGGGTTCATGGGAAACACCTGTCAGAAATTCAGCCGCCGATTATCCACCGTTGGGGGTGGGCGGGTTTGATATGGGTTGGGGACGGTGCAGGAGTTCCGGTCGCGCCTAGCCGTGAGTTTGATCGTGCATTGACCGTTCCCGGCCAGTCCACCGCTCACCGAGCAGCGTCCCAGAGCTCACCGACGCGTGGTCGAAGGGGGGGGGGGCGGGGGGGGGGGGGGGGGGCCCTCGACGCCGCGTCCTGACAAAGCGCCGGACGCTTTGCTCAGGGCGAACGGATTCAGGAAACTCGTAGCCAGTAAATCAATTGCTTACGACATCATGAGTGCGAGCAACGCGCACGTCGCTCCTGCAATGGCCGCTACGCCGCCTGCGCCCAGCTCTCGCCTGCCAGCCAGCGTGCCGTGTAGTCGTACTGCGCATCGGCGTCGTCAAAACGCACCACCTCGCGACGGAAGTCCTCGCCATCGGCACGCGTCCTGGCGTACCAGCCGAGGTGCTTGCGCGCCATGCGCAGGCCGTGGTGGTCGCCGTAAAACGCGTACAGCTCGCGCAGGTGGCCGAGCATGATGGTCGCGATCTCGCCGTCGCTGGGCGCCTTCAGTGCTTCGCCAGTCGCCAGGAAGTGCGCGATCTCGCGAAAGATCCATGGCCGACCTTGCGCGGCACGGCCGATCAGCAGTCCGTCACAGCCGGTTGCGCGCAACACTTCGCGCGCCTTTTGCGGCGAATCGACGTCGCCGTTGGCCAGCACCGGTATGCGCAGATCCGCCTTGATCTGCGCAATCGTCGCGTACTCGGCCTCACCCTCGTACATATCCTCGCGCGTGCGCCCGTGCACGGCGAGTGCGGCAATGCCGGCGCTCTGCGCAATGCGTGCGATCAGCGGGCCGTTTTTCACTGCACGACACCAGCCGGTGCGGATCTTCAGCGTCACCGGTACCGACACCGCGCGCACCACCGCGTCGAGGATGCGACCGACCAGCGCCTCGTCGCGCATCAGCGCCGAGCCGGAATCGACCTTGCAGACCTTCTTGGCCGGGCAACCCATGTTGATGTCGATGATGTCGGCGCCGTGATCGACATTGAAGCGCGCGGCATCCGCCAACTGCTGCGGATCGTAGCCGGCAATCTGCACGCTGATCGGCGCCGGTTCGCCGACGTGATCCATGCGCCAGCGACTCTTCTTCGTGTCCCACAAGCGCGCGTCCGAGGTGGTCATCTCGGACACCGCCAGGCCGGCGCCGAGGCGCTTGCACAGCTGCCGGAACGGCTTGTCGGTGACCCCGGCCATAGGCGCCAGGATCACGGGTGGGTCGATCAGGTGGGGGCCGATGTGGAGCGTCATTTGGAGTGCGGCGGCTTGCCGCCGCTTTGGTTGCCTTGGGTGATGGTCGACAGCATCCAGAGCGCCGGCAAGCCGGCGCACTCCAGATCACAGCTCCGCAACAATCGCCTCCGTCATCGCCCGCGTCCCCAGCGCCGGACCGCCTGCGGCGATGTCGGCGGTGCGCAGTCCCGCGCTCAGCACCTTGGCGACGGCGGCTTCGACCGCACTCGCTTCGGCTTCCAGCTTCAGGCTCCAGCGCAGCAGCATGGCGACGCTCAGGATGGTGCCGATCGGATTGGCCTTGTCCATCCCGGCAATGTCCGGCGCGCTGCCGTGGATCGGCTCGTAAACGCCGGGGCCGCCATCGCCCAGCGAAGCCGAGGGCAGCAGGCCGAGCGAACCGGCCAGCAACGCGGCTTCGTCAGTGAGAATGTCGCCGAACAGATTCTCGGTGACGATCACATCGTATGCGGCCGGCTTGGCGATCAGGTGCATCGCCATCGAATCGACCAGTTGATGCTCCAGCTCGATGTCGGGGAATTCCTCCGCCATCACGCGCGTAGTCACCTGGCGCCACAGGCGCGAGGTCTCCAGCACGTTTGCCTTGTCGACCTGGGTCAGCCGTTTCTTGCGCTTGCCGGCCAGGCGCGCGGCCAGGCGCACCACGCGTTCGACCTCGCCGACGTTGTAACTGCAGCCGTCGAAAGCGGTATCGCCATCGCGGCGCTTCTCACCGAAGTAGATGCCGCCAGTCAGTTCGCGCACCACCAGCAGATCGACGCCCACCAGGCGGTCGGACTTGACCGGCGCCAGATCGACCAGATCCGGGTGCACCGTCACCGGGCGCAGATTGGCGTACAGGCCGAGTTCCTTGCGCAGCTTGAGCAGACCCTGTTCCGGCCGTACCGGCGCATTCGGGTCGCTCCATTTCGGACCGCCAACAGCGCCGAGCAGGATGGCATCCGCTTGCTTGCACGCGAGCAGCGATGCGTCGGGCAGAGGATTGCCGCTGGCATCGATTGCGGCCCCCTGCGCCAACAAATACCCCAACTGGTCGACGCCCATCATCAGACAACGCCGAGCGAAGGCGTCGAGGCTGAAATCGGCGTGCCAGCCATCCGGCCCGCTGATGCTCATCGATTCAAGGTCGATGCAAAGCTCTATGCCGGGACGCGCCAGCAACTCCGCGTGCTTGTCCGGCGCCAGAACAATCGCTACCAGGCCGTTCTTCAGCGCGTTGGAGCGGAAGATATCGGCGATTTCGCTGGAGATCACCGCCTTGAACCCGTAGTCGAGCAGCGCCCAGGGCGCGTGTTCGCGCGAAGAGCCGCAGGCGAAGTTACGCCCGGCGACGAGAATCGCATGCTGCCGCGAATCCGCTTGATTGAGCAGGCTCTCCGGGCGTTCCTTGCCGTCGCCGTCATAGCGCCAGTCGTAGAACACCGCGCGGCCGAGGCCAGTGCGCTCGGTCGTGGTCAGAAACCGCGCCGGGATGATCTGGTCGGTGTCGATGTTCTCTTGCGGCAGGACCAGGGTGGTGCTGCGGATTTGGGTGATGGGGGTCATGAAATCAGTGAGTAGTGAGTAGTCAGTGGTGAGTAAAAACCGGCACGTGCGAGAGATTATTTAGGAACTGTAGGAGCGCGCTTGCGCGCGAAGAGTGGCGCGGGAATTCGTGATGACATCAAGTGCGGACGCTGCCGACGAAGCGAAAAGGCCTCGCCGTCGCCAGCTCTTACTCACTATTCACTACTCACTGCTTCCGAGCTCGCGCGGATCGGCTATCGCCCCCGCAATCGCACTCGCCGCCGCGACCGCCGGGCTGGCGAGTACGGTGCGCGCGCCTTTGCCCTGGCGGCCTTCGAAGTTGCGGTTGCTGGTGCTGACGCTGGTCTGACCGGGACCGACGAGGTCGCCGTTCATGGCGATGCACATCGAGCAGCCGGGCTGTCGCCACTGCGCGCCGGCGGCGGTGAACACCTGATCCAGGCCTTCGGCTTCGGCGTCGAGTTTGACCGCATCGGAGCCCGGCACCACCAGCATGCGTACGCGCGGATGCACCTTGCGGCCACGCAGCACAGCGGCCGTCGCGCGCAGGTCAGACAATCGGCCATTGGTGCAACTGCCGACGAACACCACGTCGATGGGATGGCCGATCAGCGCCTCGTCGGCGGCAAAACCCATGTAGGCGCGCGCCTTGACCAATTGAGCGTCATCGCCCGCCGGCACGCGCTCGTCGATCGCCGCGCCCATGCCCGGATGCGTGCCCCAGGTGATGGTCGGTTTGATGTCCCCGGCGGCGATGCGCACGACGCGATCGAAACGCGCTCCCTCATCGGTCGCCAATTGGCGCCAACGCGCAACCGCTTGTTCGAACTCCGCACCCTGCGGCGCCAATGGGCGACCTCGCAAGTAGTCGAAAGTGATCTCGTCGGGCGCCACCATGCCGCAACGCGCGCCGGCTTCGATCGACATATTGCACAGGGTCATGCGACCCTCCATGTCGAGGCCGCGGATCGCGCTGCCGCGATATTCGATGGCGTAGCCGGTGCCGCCTTCGACGCCAATCTCGCGGATGATGTGCAAGATCACGTCCTTGGCACTGATGCCGGTACCGAGCGTGCCCTCGACCTCGATCGCCATCGACTTTGCCTTGCGCTGCAGCAGGCACTGGCTGGCCAGCACATAGCCGACCTCGCTGGTGCCGATGCCGAAGGCGATCGCGCCGAACGCACCGTGGGTACTGGTGTGGCTGTCGCCGCAGACGATGGTCATGCCCGGCTGCGTCGCGCCGAGCTCCGGTCCGATCACATGCACCACGCCGCGGTTGCCGGAGCCGAAGTCGTAGAGGCGCACACCGAACTCGGCCGCGTTGCGGCGCAGCGCCTCGACCTGGGCCTTGGCCTCGGCGGTGTACCAGGGCAGTTCGCCGCTGGCATCGGCGGGCAGCGTCGGCGTCGAATGATCCAGCGTCGCCAGCGTGCGATCGGTGCGGCGCACTGGCAGTCCGCGCGAACGCAGTTCGGTGAATGCCTGAGGTGAGGTCACCTCATGGACGAGGTGCAGGTCGACATACAGCACGGCCGGTGCCTCAGGCGTCTCGGCAACGACCACGTGGCTGTCCCAGAGTTTGTCGTAGAGGGTGCGGGGGGAGGTCATGCGGTAGGCCCCGGTTGGCGGGAGTCCGGGACACAGGACCCGGGACCCGCAAGAGCGATCAGAGGCGCAGGGCTCAGGATCTGGCCGAAATGCACCTGCATCTGCGCCCAAATTTCGCCACAACCTTCCCGGCGCGCCTCCCGTTCCTTCCGGTCCCCGGGTCCCGGGTCCCGCGTCCCGGCTTCTTCATACCCCCGCCTCCTCCACTGCCGCCGCTGCCGCCCGCGCGCGCGCCTTGAGCAGGCGGTTGGCGACGTCCAGCCAGGCCAGGGCGCTGGCTTCGAGGATGTCGGTGCTGGTGCCGCGACCGACGTGTTCGGTGCCGTCCCATTCGGCTTCCACGGTCGCCTGGCCCTGGGCGTCGGAGCCGAAGGAGATCGAGCGGATGTGGAAGCTGCGCAACACGATCTCGGCGCCGATGGCGCGCGAGAGCGCGCGGAACAGGGCGTCGACCGGGCCGTCCCCGACCGCGGCTTCGCAGACTTCGCCGCCGTCCGGGGTGACCAGGCGCACGCTCGCGGTGGGCATGCGCGATTCGCCGGTGGCACTCTGGATCGACAGGCTCTTCAGGATGAAGCTCGACGTGCTGCCGCCGGTGACGGCCAGCACCAGTGCCTCGATATCGGCGTCGTAGATCTCTTTCTTCTTGTCGGCCAGCGCCTTGAAGGCGGCGAACACCTTGTCGGTCTCGGCGTCGTCGAGGGCATAGCCCATGCGTGTCAGACGGTCCTTCAGCGCGTGGCGGCCGCTGTGCTTGCCAAGCACCAGTTCCGACTTGGTGATGCCGACATCCTCCGGATGCATGATCTCGTAGGTCTGGCGGTGCTTGAGCATGCCGTGCTGATGGATGCCGGCTTCGTGGGCGAAGGCGTTGTCGCCGACGATCGCCTTGTTGCGCTGCACCTGCTGGCCGGTGATCGACTGCAGCAGGCGTGAAGTCGGATACAGCTTGCGCGTGTCGATGCCGGTGTGCAGCCCGAAGCGCTCCTGGCGCGTGCGCAGCACCATGACGATCTCTTCCAGCGCGGCATTGCCGGCGCGTTCGCCGATGCCGTTCATGGTGCACTCGACCTGGCGCGCGCCGCCTTCCAGCGCTGCCAGCGAATTGGCGACCGCCAGCCCCAGGTCATTGTGGCAGTGGCAGCTGAAGATCACGCCCTCGGCACCGACCACTTCGCGCTTGAGGCGTGCGAACAGTGCGCGCACTTCCTCGGGTGTGCTGTAGCCGACGGTGTCCGGCACATTCAGCGTGGTCGCGCCGGCGGCGATTGCGGCGCTGAAGATTTCGACCAGGTATTCAGGCTCCGTGCGGATCGCGTCCTCGGCCGAAAATTCGACATCATCGACGTACTGGCGCGCCAGCGATACCGCGGCAACCGCGGCGTCGAGCACCTGGCTCCGGTCCATGTTCAGCTTGTGCAGCCGATGCAACGGGCTGGTCGAGATGAAGGTGTGGATGCGCGGGCGCTCGGCCTTTTCGATCGCGCGGGCGCAGGCCTCGACGTCACCGCGGGTGGCGCGGGCGAGGCCGGCGATCGAGGCGCCGCGCACTTCGCGGGCGATGCTGGCGACCGCGGCAAAATCATCCGGGCTGGCCGACGGGAAACCGGCTTCGATCACGTCGACGCCAAGCTCGGCGAGCGCGTGCGCCAGTCGGCGTTTGCCGCGCGGGTCCATCGAGAACCCGGGAGCCTGCTCGCCGTCGCGCAAGCTGGTGTCGAAGACAATGACGCGGTTGCTGTCCTGTACTGCCATGACTCTCTCCGATGCCCATAAAGCGAAAGCCCCGCCCTCGTGACCGAGGTGCGGGGCTTTCAGGTTTGTCGCTTCCTGTTGCCTTGGGTCTGTTAGACCCGCTGGCAGCCGCACACCTCGCGTGAGCGCAGAAGAAGTCGAAGCGCCAGGAGCGCTGCGGCTGCGTTCATGTTGCGGTGCGGCATGGAATTCATGGATGTGAGAGTGCATGCGTCGAGGTTGAGATGTCAACCCTACGAAGGTCTGGGTTGTTCCTGGTTTCCGGTTTCGGTTGTCGGTAATGGGGCTGGTGTTGATCGAAAGGCATCGCGCGCGAGCGCGCCCTACAACCCCAGGCAAGACCTCGCAGGATTCGTAGGAGCGCGCTCGCGCGCGATGCCCTTGATCCAACCCACAACCGACAACCGACAACCGACAACACCCGCCTTCCGGCACGGGCCGGCATTCATCGACGCCGCCTAGAATCGCGCGCCCCGCAACGCGACCAGCCGACTCGATCCGATGCAACGCATTGCAATAGTTTGCGTCGCGACGCTGCTCGGCGCCTCGGCGCTGGCTGCCAAGCACAAACTGGTCATCGACGGCGTGGTCGACGATGCCGCGTGGGCCAAAGCCCAGGTTTTCCGCGACTTTGTGGTGGTCGAGCCGTACACGCTGGCGCAGCCGACGCATCCCACCGAGGCCTTGTTGCTGTCGACTCCGCAGGGTATCGCCATCGCATTCCGCTGCAGCCAGCCGGCTGGCGTTCCCCGGCTGAAATCACGCACGCCGCGCGATGCCGACATCCCCGGCGATCGTGTAAACGTATTCATGGATTTCAATGGTGATGGCGAGACCGCCTACAACTTCACCATCGCGCTGTCCGACTCGATCCAGGACGCGACGATCACCAACGAGAACTACTACAGCCCGGACTGGGATGGCGACTGGCAGCACGGCGTCGCGCAGACCGACGACGGCTGGAGCGCCGAATTCCTGATTCCGTGGACGGTGGCGTCGATGAAGGGCAGCGGCACGCCGCGGCGCACCATCGCGCTGATGTTCGACCGCGTGCTCGGCCACAGCAGTGAACGCAGCGGTTTTCCGGCAGCCAGCTTCACGCGACCGCGCTTCGTCTCCGAGTACCACAAGGTCGAAATCCAGCAGTACCAGGCCTCGGCTTTCCATGTGTTCCCATACATTTCAACCAGTTATGACTTGGTAGGCAATGCAGGCGACGGCAAGGCGGGCGCCGACCTGTACTGGAAGCCTTCCGGCGACCTGCAGCTGACCGCGGCGCTCAACCCCGATTTCGGCCAGGTCGAGGCCGACGAACTGGTGGTCAATTTCGACGCCATCGAGACTTTCTTTTCCGACAAGCGCCCGTTCTTCACCGAGAACCAGGGTCTGTTCGATCTGCGCACGCCGGATAACGGCCTTCTGATCTACACGCGGCGCATCGGCGGTCCGCGTGACGACGATGGCGCGGGCGCCGCGGAGATCGATGTCGCGCTCAAGCTCAACGGCTCGGCGCTGGGCTTCGATTACGGTGTCATGACCGCGCAGGAATCCCAGTACGCCAGCGACATCGGCAGTCTGTTTTACGCGCAGCGGCTGTTGCGCACCGGCGAGAACTTCAGTGTGGGGTACCTCGGCACCTGGACCGATCGCCCATTCCTGGACCGCGAGGGATTGGTCAACGCGGTGGACGGCAACTGGCGTGCCAATGAGCAGTGGGCGGTGACCGGACAAGCGATCTTCAGCGGTATCGACCAGCCAGATGGCGACAAGGATGGTGCCGGCCTGTGGACGCGCATCGATTACACGCCGAACCCAGCCTGGCGCCAGGAACTCGAGCTGACCCACTTCGATCGTGAGCTCGATTTCAACGACATGGGCTACCAGCGCCGTGCCAGCCTGAACGAAGCCGAGTGGACGGGCGAAAATCAACAGACCATCGACGACGAGACGTCGCTGCTGCGGGGCAAGATCTGGCGCCTGGAATTGCAGGCGCGCAGCAACGATTCCGGCGACCGCCTGCCCGATGTGCTGGTCCTCGACCACACCCTGCAGTTTCGCGACGGTAGCGAGGTGTTGCTGGATTTCTATCGTGAATCATCGGGTTACAACGATCTGATTGCGCGCGGCAATGGCCTGGTGCGGCTGCCGGCGCGCAACCAGTACTACGCCGAGTACGAGTCGCGGCGCATCGGTCGCTGGCAATTCGAACTGGCCGGCCGCATCTACCAGGAAGGCCTGGACGGGTACGCGAGCGAGGCGCGCGCAGAACTGGCTTTCTTCGCCAGCGACACCTTGACTGCCGACGGCAGCCTGTCCTTCACCGACAGCGACGACTGGCTGATCTGGGAGCAGGACACCCTGTTCGCGCGTTTCGAGCGCCAGCAACTGACCACCGAGGTGAACCTCAACTGGTTTCCGGCGCCGCGTCACGAGGTGCGCGTCAAGCTGCAGTGGCTGGCGTTGGCTGCGCAGGACGCTAGGCCTGAGCGCATCGGCGCGGGCGGCGACCTGCAGCCGAGCACCGATGTCATCGAGGATTTCACCGTCAACAATCTGGGCCTGCAGATCCGCTACCGCTGGGAATTCGCGCCGCAGTCGGATTTCTACGTGGTCTACGGGCGCGGCGGATTCATCGAGTTGCAGGACGACCGCAGCGATTTCGGCGAACTGCTCGACGCGGCGCTGTCCCTGCGCGATTCCGACCAGCTGCTGGTCAAGGTGCGCAAGCGGTTTTGAAGATTCGGGAATCCACGCAAAGAGATCGTAGGCCCGGCGTCGCTGCGCGCGGAAAGGTTGTGAGTTGTGCTGGCGCTTGATCGCGGAATAAATCCGCTCCCACAGGAAAGCGATCAGCGCCCCGCCTGCCCGCGCGCACTCAGATAGCCGCGCCCGCGCTCCATCATCGCGACAAAACCGATCTCGTCGCCCTCGTCGATGCAGCGCGTCAGCTCTTCGACCGCCCGCTTGAGCGCCCCGAGCGCTTCGCCGCGCCAGGCGTTCAGGCTCTGGATTTCGTAATACAGGCGCGGATTTTCGTTGGCGACGCCGCTGGCGATCTTCAGCTGGCGGTCGAAGGTGGTGCTCGACATCTGCGCCAGTTTCGGTGCCGCTTCGCCGGAAGTTGGCCAGCGCGGTGAAGAACGCAATGTTCAGCGCGTGGCTGAGGCCCAGTACATAGGCAATCAGATGATCGTGCTCGGCGAGCGGCATCTCGACCGCTTGCACCATGGTCTCGGCAAACAGCGTGCGCGCCTCCTTCACCACTTCCGGCGCGCCGACCGGCATGAAGATCACGTGGCGGTCCGACAACAGCTCAGTATCCGGGCCGAACATCGGATGCACCGAGCAGATGCGCAATCCGGCCGCGGCGCAGGCCTTCAGACCTTCGGTCAGTGGCGTCTTCAGCGAACCGATGTCGAACACCATGCCCTTGGGTTGGCGCTGCGCCAGTTCCAGCAGAATCTCGTTGCTGCGCCGCAAAGGCGCAGCGACCACGATCAGGTCTTGATCGAGAGCGCTCGCACGCCAATCGGCGTGCACCACCACGCCCTCTGGCGCGCCGCTGGGGTCGGCGACTTCGACGTCGAATCCCTGCGCGGCGAGGAAGCGCACAAACCAGCGGCCCATGCGGCCGTTACCGCCGATGATCAGCGCGCGCCGCCCGCCACCCTGACCGGCCAGCCGCACGCGATCCTGCTCTTGCGTGGTGAGTGAGGACTCGATCAGCAGTTTCAGCACCTGCTCGGCGATATCGGCATCCAGGCCGGCGTCTTGCGCGCGCTCACGCACATGCGCAATGACCTCGCGCTCGCGCTGGAAATCGCGCAACTGCTTGCCCTGGGCGTGTTTCCAGCGGCCGATCTCTGCCACCAGCGCCTGGCGCTTTGCGATTGCAGCGATCAGGTCGGCATCAACGGTATCGAGTTCAGCGCGGAGTTCGGAGAGGGGGCGCGGGGCGCTGGGAGCGTCGGTCATGGACGAGGACTTTGGAGGGGATGGGTGAAACGTGAAACGTTAAACGTGAAGTGTGGAACACCCAACCCACTCGGCGAGAAGGTCAGGGCGTCCATCGATAGGGAAAAACTTGCGTACCCTGCGGTCCGGCGCGAGCCTTTCACGTTTCACGTTTCACGTTTCACGTTTCACGTTTCACGTTTCACGTTTCACGTTTCACGTTTCACGTTTCACGTTTCACCGCTCTTCCGCTTCACCCGGCTATGTACTGCTTCAACTGCTCGACCTCGCCCTCCAGCCCTTCGATGATCGAGCGCACCAGATCGCCGATCGAGAGCATGCCGACCACCTTGCCGTCGTCGACCACCGGCAGATGGCGGATGCGCCGGTCGGTCATCAGGCGCATGCATTCCTTGGTGCGTGACTTGGAGGACACCGTCACCAGTGGCGCCGGGGTCATGATCGCCGAGATTGGCGTGTCCTTGGACGAGCGGCCCTTGAGGATCACCTTGCGCGCGTAGTCGCGCTCGCTGAGGATGCCCACCAGTCGGTCGCCCTCCATGACCAACAGCGCACCGACGCCCTTGTCAGCCATCAGCTGGATCGCGTCGATCACCGGGTCTTCCGGGCGCAATCGATAAAGATCCTGACCTTTGAGCGCGAGCAACTGGCTGACTGGGACCATTGTGCATCTCCGGTGAAGAACCACGGCACGCCAATATTTTCACGCGCTGACCCAGTGTGCAAACGATTTGCGGTGGAATCGTGAAGTCAGCCGTAGCGCTGCTGCAGATAGGCAAACGCCGCACGCAAACCCTGGCAGTCGCCGCCGGCCGGTCGGCCCGGGCGGCCTTCGCTCCAGCAGTAGGTGTCGAGATGCATCCACGGGATGTGTTCGGGCACGAAGCGCTTCAGATACAGCGCGGCGGTGATGGCGCCGGCCATGCGCGAGCCGCCGGAATTGTTGATGTCGGCGATCTTGCTGTCGATCATGCTGGCGTAGTCGTCCCACAGCGGCATCGGCCACAGCGGGTCACCCGCTTCGCGCCCCGCGGCGATCAGGTCCAGCGACAACTCCTCGCGGTTGCAGAACAGCGCCGGCAGGTCCGGGCCCAGCGCGATGCGCGCGGCGCCGGTCAGCGTGGCGAAATCGAAGATCAGTTCCGGCGTCGATTCCGCGGCGTAGCTCAGTGCATCGCACAGGATCACGCGACCTTCGGCGTCGGTGTTGCCGATCTCGACGGACAGTCCGGCGCGTGTCGCAATCACCTCGCCGGGTCGGTACGCATTCGGGCCGATCGCGTTCTCGACGGCGGCGACCAGCAGTTGCAGTTGCACCGGCAGGCCGGCGTCCATGATCAGCTGCGCCAGCTGGATGGCGACCGCCGCGCCGCCCATGTCCTTTTTCATCGCCGCCATGCCATCGCCGGCCTTGATGTTCAGGCCTCCGGTGTCGAAACACACGCCCTTGCCGAGGATCGCGACGCGCGGATGGTGCGGGTCGCCCCAGGTCAGTTCGATCAGGCGCGGTGCGCGATGACTGGCACGGCCGACGGCATGAATTGCGGGGAAGTTGTTCTGCAGCAGTTCTTCGCCGACGAAACAGTTGAGTTCTGCGCCGTGAGTGGCGGCGAGGGCAGCGATCACCGTCTCCATCTGCTCCGGACCGAGATCTTCGGTCGGCGTGTTCACCAGATCGCGCGCGGCGTGGACAGCTGCGGCAATCCGGCTGATGTCGGCGCGCAAGGTGGCGTCGTCGAGCAGCAGACGCGCGCAGGCGCGAGCGGCCTTGGGCTTGTAGCGCAGGAACTGGTAGGCGCCGAGCGCAAAGCCGAGCGCCAGGCGCTGGCGGGTGCCGGCTGGCAGGTCGGCGGACAGGGTGTAGGCCAACGGCGGCAAGGTCAGCGCCGCGTTGCCGAGCGCCCAGATATCGTCCAGTTGGCGTGCGCCTGCGACCACTCCGCTGAGCTGGCCATCGGCGTTGAAGCGCAGCGCCTGGGTATAGCGCTTGCCTTCGAAGCGCTGTGCGGCCAGCTGTGCCTGGGTGGCCGCATCCTGCTCGCCGAACCACTGGCTGTAGGCCGATTCCAGTATCAACTCGATCGGCACCGCGGCGGTGTCGGCAGCAATCAGGATCGAGTCGATACTCATCAGGCGCTCTCCAGGCGATCAGGCCTGCATGTTACCGCGTGGCGCTGCTCGCGAGTCGCCGCTCGAATACGACCAAAGTCCGACCCAATGGGCTGCGCAGCAACAGCCAGCCGATGCCGATGCCGACCAGGTCGGCGACCAGGTCGGCCCATTCGGCGCTGCGCGGCGGCAGCACCGACTGCAGGCATTCAATCGCTGCGCCGTAGCTGATCAGGGCGGTCACCACCCACCAGCGCTGGCGCAGGCCAGTGCCCACGAGCTGGCCGAAATAGAGCATCAGGACGATATAGGCGAATGCGTGATTCAGCTTGTCGCTGTTGGGCAAATCGATCTCCGGGCCGCGCAGCGGCAGCAGGGAGAGGGCGGTGATCAGCGCCAGCAAGGCGATGCCGAGCGACCACCAGAGCGTACGCAGTTTGGGCATGGGGAAACGGGGATGAGAGCGGGCGACGCGCACGTGTTAGACGGTCAACTCGGCGCGCCTCCGTTTATGCGGGCGCACCAAACATACATCGGGCGACGCAAAGGCCGGCTTGGCCAGGGCCCGCTCTTCTTTGCTCCTGCAACGACCGGAGGCAGAATCAGATCAGCGCTTGGCGGCAAGCCGGCGCACTCCAGATTGCGGGCTACAGCAGGCGCCGCTGTCCCGGTCCGGCCAGGTCCGCCGGCAACCACTCGGCCTCGACGCCGCGACCGAACAGCATGACCTTGAAGCGCTCACCCATCTCGCCAGGCAGCATCAGGCGCTTGATCTGCTGGGTCAGGCGCAGCCGCGCGCGGTCGTCGAGCTCGCCCAGATGGCTGTACAGGCCCTCGATACCGGCGCCGATCAGAAATCCGCTCTGGTTGTCATAGGCCAATAGTTCGAAGCCACTGTCGACGCCAGCTTCGGCCAGGGCGGTGAAATCCACCGAGGCACTGAGATCGTTGAGGCCCGGATGCCAGAACGGATCATCGTGGGCGTGATGGCGGTAATGGCAGATCAAGGTGCCCGTGGTGCGTTCCGCCCGGTAGTACTCCGGGCGACCGTAACCATAGTCGGCCAGCAGGACCAGTCCGCGACGCAGCGGCGCGCTGATGGTGGCAAACCACGCAGCCAGTTCCGGATTCACTTCGCTGACATATCCGGGCGGCAGCGGTTGTTGCAGATCGGACTGCAGGTTTGCGAGGGACCTGGCGAGTTGCTCGCGTGGTTCCTTGGCCACGGCGACGAAGCGACCGGCAACCACGTCGACGCAGATTTCGCGCGGGCCATCGGTTTCGACGACAAAGCGCGCACAGGCCAGCGCGTCGACCACTTCGTTGCCGATGATGGCGCCGTCGAAGGCTTGTTCCGGCGGTTGCTCCAGCCACTCGATGCGCTCCAGCCATTGCGGCGTCGCTGCAGCGATGTGTACGCGCTGACGCTCGCGCAGATCGGCACTGCGTTCGAGGATCAGATAGCGCGCCGGCAGCGCGCCGCGCCGGGCGAGCGCCTGCAACAGATCGACGGCCAGCGCGCCGCTGCCGGCGCCGAGTTCCAGCAGCGTGGGCTCAGCCAGCTGGAGCAGCGTGCCGGCCAGCGTCTGGGCCACGACTTCGGCAAACACATTGCCCAGTTCCGGCGCGGTGACGAAATCGCCCTGCGCCCCGAATTTGTGCGAACCCGCCGCGTAGTAACCCAGGCCGGGGGCATACAAGGCCAGTTCCATGTAGCGCTGGAAGGGCATCGGGCCGCGCTCGGCGATCTCGGCGGTGATGAGATCCTGGAGCAGCGCCGATACGGCGCGGGCGTGCGGGTCGGGTTCGGGGAGCATCTGTCCGGTTGTCGGTTGTCGGTTGTCGGTTGTCGGTTGTGGGTTGAAGAGCATCGCGCGCGAGCGCGCTCCTACAACGCTGGCGAAGAATGGCGCAAGATTTGTAGGAGCGCGCTTGCGCGCGATGCTTTTGGTCGCGCGATAAACCCGCTCCCACAAAAAGGCGGCAACCGGCTGCTGAAGTTCCTACCGCATCAACTGCGCCAGATCATCCTTGGCCACGGTCTCGCCGGTGGCGCAGCTTGCAGCAAGGCGCCACGCCAGGGCGGCGCGCTCGGGCTCCTGGCGGGCTTGCGCCAGACGCGCGGATTCGATCAGCGCCAGCGCGCGTGGGTCCAGACTCAGCGACATGCGCAGGTATTCCTGGGCCTTGCCGAAGATCTGTTCGATGCGGCACCAGCGCGCCAGGGCCAGCAGCAAGCCGGGGCTTTGCGGGTGCTGCTGGAGAAATTTTTCGGCACGCTTGATGCGGGGAGAGGCATGTTCCACCGGGGCTTGCGCGTACAACTCGGCCAGTTCTTCGGACCATTCGCGGCTCAAGGCGACTTCGACCGCAGTGGCAGCCAGATCGCGGCTGCCCAGACGCGATTCGGCGCGGATCAAGGCTGCCAGCACCATCCGCTCGCGGCGTTCCTGCTTGCCGAAGCGCTGCCACAGGCTGTCCAGCGTGGCGCGGTCGGGCGCCTGTTCCAACGCTTGCGACAGCACGCGGCGTTCCAGCGCCGCCAGTTCGCGATCACCGATCTGGCGGCGCTCGGCAAGCCGCTGCAGCGGGGCGAGTGCCTCGGCGGCGCGGCCACGCGTGAGCAGGCCTTCGATCAACGTGCGCAGCACCGCGGCGGTGCGTTGCTCGCCTCGCTGCGCTTGACGATTGCGGCAAATGCCGCCTCGTCGCCGCGCTCGGCGCGCCAGGCATCGGCCAGCAGCGGCGCCACGTGCTTGCCGCGTTCCAGTTCCACCGCACTGCGCAGGATTTCGTCAACCAGACCGGTCTCGCCGCGCAGGTGCGCCACTTCGGCGGCGCTCAACAGTGCGCTCAGGCGTTGCAGCGGTTCGGTGCTGGCTTCCAGAAGCGCGCGCTGGGCGTCGTGCAGATTGCCCTCGAAGGCCAACACCAGGCCCTGGTCCAGGCGCGCCGTGGCGCGCGCGCGCCGGTGCCAGCCGAAACGGCGCGGCCAGCGCACTGCCAGCGTGTAAATGGCGAAGGCGAGCGCCGCCCCAAGCAGACCGGCAAGGCCCAGGAACACCACCGTGGTCTCGACTTCCCAGCCCTGGAAGCGCAGATAGACCATCCCGGCGTCGAGTCGCAGGTAATAGCCCAGCAGCGCTGCGAGCAGCGCCAGCAGCAGGAACAGCGCCAGGCGGAAAATCCAGCTCATGGCTCAGGTGCCCTGGTCCTGTGGCGCCGGCTCGGCGCCGCCATTGCCGTCGGGCAGCGCTGCGGCGTCAGCATCGCCGGTGGCTTCCGCAGGCCCGGCGGGTGGTGCCAGGCTCGGCTCGAGTGCAGATGACTCGGCCGGCGCGGACAAGGAATCCACGGCGGGCACGTCCAGCGCTGCGGGCGCTGTGTCGCTGGTTGCCGGCGCCGCTGCGTCCGCGCCATTCGCAGCCATCGGATCCGCCGCTGGAACCAGCGCAATGCCGCGCATTCGGGCCAACTCGCGACGCGATTCGCCCAAGTTCGGCAACTGCGGCGCCAGCGGTGCGCGCAGCACTTCATCGAGGATGTCCAGCGCATGCTTCACGCTGGCGTCGTCGGGGGCGAATTCGGTCTTGATGGTGCTGCGCGCGGATTCGATCGCGCTCAGGGCGGCAAGGCCCTGGCCACGCAGCAGCAACAGGCGCGCGCGACTGAGATCGAGACTGATGCGCTCGCGCAGCAACGGACCGCCGCTGGCATGTTCGTCCGGATCGATGCGGCGCACGCGGAAATAGCGGTCGACCGCCGTCGTCAGGCGCGACCACCAGCCGGGTGCCGCAGCCGCGCCAACCGCCGCCGCCGGCGCATCCGAGCGACCGCGCAGCGGCCAGGCAGTCACCTGCGCGGCCACGCCGTCCAGGCGGCCGAGGATCACTGGCAGGTCGGCGATGGCAATCGCCGCCAGCGCGTCACGCTCCAGCGCCAACGTCTGGCGCACCGAGGTCGCGCGTGGATCGCTGACCTGGGCCAGTTGTTCGTCGGCAAGCTGGAAGGCATCGCGCGCGCCGGCGATGTCGCCGAACAGGCGCAGGCGCTCTTCGCCCAGGCGCAACAGGAAATCGGCCTCGACCAGGCGCACCGCATCGACACCCGGCGCCGCGCCGCGTTCGGCGTTGGCGAGTCCGTCCTCGACCAGCCCAACTCGCTGGGTCAATCCCAGCACCTGTTCACGCAGGGCACGATTGACGCGCGCGGCATCGTCGAGATTGCGCCGCAGGGTTGCCACTTCGGTGTCTTCCGGCGCGGTCAGCAGCGGAGCGACCGTGTCGCCCGACGTGTAGGTGGCATTGACGGGCACGCGAAAATATCGGTACCAAGCCCCGGCGGCGAGAACCGCCAGCGACAACAACAGGAGCAGCCAGAGCCACCCCCAGCCACGGCGCGGCTTGGAGCTGCGCCCCAAGGCAGGGGCGGCGTCTGACGGCTGGCCATCCGGTTGGTTGGCCAGACCCACAGGTGAGTCGGCGGTATCGGACATGGTTAAGATTTCGTTTTCAGCGATGGTAGCGGATCGTTACCGAAACCGCACGTCACTAACTGGGATGCTCCGGTTGTCGACCGCGCGTCGTTTGCGCCTGCTCGCGGTGCTTGCGCTCATGACAACAAATGTGGGTCGCCCAGCGCGGCAATCAAGGCTTCCGGCGAGGCGCCCTTGGCGACATGGACACTTTCGAAGCCCAGCGTCCGCGCCAGCGTTGCGATGCGTTCACTCACCACGATCAACGGTCGGGTGCGCAGCCGCGCAAGTCCCCGGCATTGCAGCGTCTGGTCGAGGGACTGCAGCAGCGCGCCGCTGGTGGCGGTAAGCACGCAGCACTCCCGAACTGCGCGCAGCCGGCGCAGTGCGGCCATGCGTGGGCGCTGCGGCAGACGTTGGTAGATGGCGATTGCGCGCACCTGTGCGCCGCGTTGCGACAGCACGTCGGCAATGCGATCGCGACCACCGGGCGCTGCCCAGATGGCGATGCGCGTGCCGCGCACCTCATGCAATGGCGTCAGGCCGAGCACGCCATCGCTGTCCTCGGCCTGGCCCGGTGCGCTGATGGCAGACATGCCGCGCCGCTGCAGCGCCGCAGCCGTGGCCCGACCCACCGCGATGCGCGTGCTGGCAGCGGCGACTGCGGTCGGCGCGACGGCGAGCGCCGCGACCACCGCGGCGCGACTGACGAAGATCTGCACGCTGGCGCCGCCCGCCCAGCGCAGATCGGCCTCCAGCGTCGATGAGCGCGGCGCGCGGCGGGTCGACTGCAATGGCATGCGGATGCAGTCGATGCCTTGCTGCGCCAGCGCGGTGGCGGCCGCGCGGGATTCCCGGCGTGGGCGGGTCAGCAGGACGATGGGTTGGAGGGACGTGAGCTTCATTGGCCAAGTATGCGGTGGCTGTATCCAAAGTAGACTGCGCCGACCACAACGGGGGATGCCTATGGTGGTCGACCGCTCACGCACGATGCCGCTGGCGCCAGCCGAGCCACTCACGGCGGAGCCGCCGCGCGCAGCTGGCGACTACGCGCCCGGCGATCAAATCGGCGCGTTCCGCCTGATCCGGCAGATCGGCGCCGGGGGCATGGGCGTGGTCTTTCTCGCCGAACAGGCCGAACCGCTGCAGCGCCAGGTGGCGCTCAAGCTGGTGGCGCCGAGCTTCGCCGATGCCTTCGCCAGTGCGCTGTTCATGGTCGAACGCCAGGCGCTCGCGCGCCTGGAGCATCCGCATATCGCGCGCCTCTACGAGGCCGGGAGCACCGACGATGGCGCGCTGTATTTCGCCATGGAATGGATCTCGGGGGAGCCGATCGACCAGCACTGCCGTTGGCGCATGTTGGACCGCCGCGCGATCCTGCGCCTGATGGTGGCGGTTTGCCGCGGTGTCCAGCACGCCCATACCCGCGGTGTGATCCACCGTGATCTCAAGCCGGCGAACATTCTGGTCGCCAACATCGACGGCGTGGCCACGCCGAAGATCATCGATTTCGGCATCGCTGGCGCGCCCGGTCATGCTGGCGATTCCAGCATCGGCACGCTGGGCTACATGGCACCGGAGCAGGCGCGGCCCGGAGAACTCATCGACCAGCGCGCCGACGTCTACGCGCTCGGCGTGGTGCTGCTGGAATTGCTGACCGAGTCGGCAGGCATCGATCACCTCAGCTGGTGGGGGCTGGACGCCACCGCCCGCGAACAGATGTTGCTGACCAATGCGGGCGCCGCGCCGCTGCAGCGGCGGCTGGTGACGCAGTTGCCGCGCGACCTTCGCGCGATCCTGGCGCAGGCGCTGCGGCCGGATCGCGAGCAGCGCTACAGCGGCGCCGAGGCGTTGGCGGAAGATCTGCTGCGCTACCTGGGCGGCTTTCCGGTGCATGCGCGGCCGCGCACGCGGCGCTACGTGCTGGCGCGCTTCATCGGGCGCCATCGCTATGCAGTGACGGGCGGCGCGCTGGTGGCGCTGGCGATTATCGCCCTGCTGGTCAACACCACGCTGGCCTGGCGCGCCGCCGAGCGCGAGGCGCTGAAGGCGGCGCAGACCGCACAATTTCTGCAATCGGTGCTGGCGGGCGTTGATCCGCTGCAGGCGCAGGAACTGGATCGCACCCTGCTGCGCCAGGTTCTCGATCGGGCGGCGGCGCGTGTCGATCGCGAGTTGGCCGAGCAGCCGGCGGTGCGTGCCGAAGTCACGCGCACCATCGCCGATACCTACCGAGCGCTCGGCGAGGCACAACTGGCGTTGAAGTTGATCGAGCCGATCTACGCCGACCTGCGCCAGCGCGAGGGCGCCGAGGCGCTGCCCACCCTCGCTGTGGAGCACAGCCTGTTGCAGGCTCTGCGCGCTGCTGGCGAGGTGGCACGGGCGCGCAAACTGGCGGAAGAGCTGTACGCCAAAGAGCGCATCGCCTGCGGAGCCGATGCCCGCGAGACCCAGGAAACCGCCGCGGTCCTGCTCGCCCTGATGCACGAGGCCGGACAACTGGAGCAGGCCCGCGAATTCGGCGAGGCACGCTTGAGCGAACAGACCGCCGCGACCCATCCCGATGCGCGTGCCAAGCTGCTGAACGAACTGGCGCAGACCTATTCACGCATCGGCAATCACCCGCGTGCACTGCAACTGATGCAGCAGGCGGTGGAACTGCGCGAGCAGGCCTACGGCATCGATGACCTGCAGGCGATCTCCGCGCGCACCGAGATCGGCGTACTGCACTTCCAGGCGAAGCGCTATGCGGAGGCACTGTCACTGTGGCGCGAACTGGTACCGCGCTACCTGCGCAGCTACGGCCCGGACCATCCGGAGACCCTGTCCATCCGCGGCAACCTCGCATCCGCATTGACGATGACCGGCGCACCGGCAGAATCCGCGGCAATCTTCACCGATCTGGTCGCCATCCGTCGTCGCCTGCACGGGTCGGAACATCCGGAGACCCTGATCGCGATCGGCAATCTCGCCGCAGCCCAGTTTCGCGCCGGCAACTATGCCGCCGCCGAAACCGCGTTCCGCGAGTATGTCGGCCTGTGCGACCGCATCTATCAGCCCAAGCACCCGAGTTGCGCCGAGCGCCGCAACGGCCTGGGCAAATCGCTGCGCGAACTGGGCCGTTACGCCGAGGCTGAGACCTACCTGCTGCAAGCCCATCGGCTCAAGAGTCAGGTCGAAGGCAGTCAGTTCGTCGGGCCGGAAACCGTGGCCGACGAACTCGCCGATTTGTACCGGCGCTGGGGGCGGCCGGACCAGGCAGCGCAGTGGGCCGAGCAGGGCAGCGCCAAGGCGCGGGCGGTGCGCGAGTAGTTAATGGTGAGTAGGGAATAGTGAGTAGTGAATAGTGAGTAAGTGCCGTTCACCACGAACTTCTGCCAACCTTCGCGCGCAACCGCGCTCCTGCGGATCCTGAGCAATCTCTCGCAAGTGCCGGTTTTTACTCACTATTTACTATTCACTATTCACTATTCACTGGCGCGAAATCACGCCGCCGCGCTCTCGCTGAACACGCGTCTGAACACCAGTTCCGCGCTCTCGACGCCGGGGATCTTGAGCAGCAGCGCGGGCAGGGCGGGATCTGCGCGCAGTCGCCATTGCTCGCCGAACTCCAGTTCGACGCTGGCCGGCCCGCGCCGATAGCGCAGGCGCACGCCGATGCCGCCGCCGCGCCAGGGTGCCAGCGTGCGCTTCAGGTCGGCAGCAAAATCCGGCGCCGGATTGCGCACGCTGATGCTCAATCCGCGCGCATGGTGCTGGCAGGCCTCGGCCAGCGGCCAGGCGCGGCGCACGCGCAGTTGCGCGCCGCCGTTGAACTCGTCCCAACTGGCGACGCCCTCGACGACGATGATCTCGCCGGCCTGCAGCATGCCGCCGAATTCGGCGTAGGCCTCGGTGAAAAACGCCGTTTCCAGGCGCCCGCTGCCATCCTGCAATTGCACGAAGGCGATGTTGTCGCCGCGCTTGCGCATCATGCCGACCTGGCCGGCCAGCGTCAGGTTGAGCTCGGCGCCGCGGGCCTTGCGTTCACGCGGCACGCGCGGCGCCACTTCGCCGAGGCGACAGCTGACGATCTCGCTGAGCCAGGGCGCCAGCGCATCCACCGGATGCCCCGACAGATACCAGCCGAGCGTCGCGAACTCGCCCTTGAGCTTGTCGATCAGCGCCAGTTCGGGCAGTTGCGGCATCGGCGGTGGTGGTGCCGCGACCCGGCTGCCGATGCCGAACAGATCGACCTGGCCGGCGGCGCCGTCGCGCGTGCGCTGGTCCGCGGCCTTGAGGGCATCCGGCAGCGCCGCCAGCAGGCTGGCGCGGTTGCCGCCCAGCGCGTCCATGGCACCGGCGGTGATCAGGGCTTCGAGCACGCGCTTGTTCAGGCTTTTCAGCTCGACGCGCTGGCAGAAATCATAAATGTCGCGGTAGACCCCGCCGCGCTCGCGCTCGCGCACGATGGCATCGGTGGCCGGACCGCCGACGCCCTTGATCGCACCCAGGCCATAGCGAATGGTGCGCGGGTGGGTGGCGCGGAAGTGGAAGATCGAGTGGTTGACGCACGGCGGCAGCACTTCGATCTGGCGCGCGCGCGAGTCTTCGAGGAAATCGACCACCGCCTCGGTCTTGTCCATGTCCGACGACAGCGTCGCCGCCATGAACTCGGCCGGGTAGTGCGCCTTCAGATAAGCGGTCTGGTAGGCGACCAGCGCGTAGGCGGCGGCGTGCGACTTGTTGAAGCCGTAGCCGGCGAACTTCTCCATCAGATCGAAGATGGCATCGGCCTTGGCCTCGTCGACGCCGTCCTGCGCCGCACCGGCGCGGAAGATGCCGCGGTGCTGGTTCATCTCCTCGGGCTTCTTCTTGCCCATCGCGCGGCGCAACAGGTCGGCGCCGCCGAGCGAGTAGCGGCCGACGATCTGCGCCATCTGCATCACCTGCTCCTGATAGACCATGATGCCGTAGGTCTCTTTCAGGATCGGTTCGACGCGCGGATCGGGGTAGGCGATGGTCTCGCGGCCGTGTTTGCGCGCGCAGAAACTCGGAATCAGCTCCATCGGGCCGGGCCGGTACAGCGAGACCAGCGCGATCAGGTCCTCGAAACGGTCCGGCTTGGCGTCTTTCAGCAAGCGCTGCATGCCGGCCGACTCGAACTGGAACACCGCCACGGTGTCGCCGCGCGCGAACATCTGGTAGCTCGGCACATCGTCCAGCGGCAACAGTTCGATGTCCAGCGGGGCCAGTCCCTCGCCCGCGCGGCGCGCATTGATCGCCGCCACCGCCCACTGGATGATGGTCAGCGTGCGCAGGCCAAGAAAGTCGAACTTGACCAGGCCGATCGCCTCGACGTCGTCCTTGTCGAACTGCGTGACCGGCAGGTCGACCGCTGAATCGGCCTTGGATTCCACATACAGCGCGGTGAAATCGGTCAGCGCGGTGGGCGCGATGACCACGCCGCCGGCGTGCTTGCCGGCGTTGCGCGCCAGGCCTTCGAGACTCAGCGCCAGTTCCAGCACCGGGCGCGCTTCGTCGTCCTCGTTGAGGTAACGCGCGCGCAGTTCGCTGGCAACACGGTCGGGTTCCTTGAGCGACTTGGCCGACAGCCCGAGCGCGTCTTCCAGCGTCAGATCGAGCGGCCTGGCCGGAATCAGCTTGGCGATGCCATCGACAGCCGGGTAGGGCAGGCCGAGCACGCGGCCGCAGTCGCGCACGCAGGCTTTGGCCGCCATGGTGCCGTAGGTGATGATCTGCGCCACCTTGTCGGCGCCGTAGCACTCGCGCACATAGCGGATGACTTCGTCGCGGCGTTCCATGCAGAAGTCGATGTCGAAGTCGGGCATCGACACGCGTTCCGGGTTGAGGAAGCGCTCGAAGAGCAGGTCGTAGCGCAGCGGGTCGAGGTCGGTGATGCGCAGGGCCCAGGCCACGATGGAGCCGGCGCCGGAGCCGCGGCCGGGGCCCACCGGGAATACCCTTGCGCTTGGCCCAGCCGATGAAGTCGGCAACGATCAGGAAGTAGCCGGGGAAACCCATCTTGTCGATGACGCGAGATTCCAGGTCCACCCGGTCCAGATAGTCCTGGCGCGGCTTGGCCAGCGCCTTGGCCGCTTCCAGCTTGGCCAGGCGCAGTTCCAGTCCCTCGCGCGCCTCGCGCGCCAGGCGCGCGCCAGCCGTTTCGCCCTGGCGCGTGGGCACTTCCGGCAGGTAATAGGTGCCGGTCTTGAAGCTGAAGTTCAGGCGCCGCGCCAGATCCACGCTGTTGTCCAGCGCTTCGGGCAGGTCGGCGAACAACAGCGCCATCTCATCCGGCGACTTCAGGTACTGCTCGGTGCTGTAGCTGCGCGGTCGGCGCGGATCGTTCAGCGTGTAGCCCCGGGCGATGGCGACGCGCGCCTCGTGTGACTCGAAATCCGCCCGGTCGATGAAACGTACGTCGTTGGTCGCCAGCGCCGGGCAGCCGACCGTGGCGGCCAGCTGCGCCGTGGCCAGCGTCAGCACGTCCTCCTGCGGACGGCCGCAGCGCGACAGCTCGAGGTAATAGGCATCCGGAAACAGACGCATCCAGCGCCGCAGGTGCAGCGCGGCGGTCTCTGTTCGGCCTGCCAGCAGCAAGCGGGCGATGTCGCCATCCATGCCGCCGGACAGCGCGACCAGCCCGCGCGTGTGACCCTCGATCCAGTCGCGCTGCAGCACCGGGCGATCCAGCTGGCGGCCGTCGGCGTAGGCGCGGCTGAGCAGGATGCACAGGTTGCGGTAACCCTCGCGATCGGCGCACAGCAGCGTCATCCGCGCCGGGTCCTCGGCGTCCTGCACCCAGACGTCGGCGCCGGCGATCGGCTGCACGCCGGCTGCTTCGGCCGCCTTGAAGAACTTCAACAGGGCGAACACATTGCTGTCGTCGGTCAGCGCCAGCGCCGGCATCCCGCGCTTGGCGCAGGCCGCCACCAGTTCGTCGATGCGAACCGTCGAATCGGTCAGCGAGTACTCGCTGTGCAGGCGCAGATGGACGAAACGGGCAGTCATCCGCGGTGGGGTCGATGGCGGGATCGGCCAGTATAGGGCGGGAGCGGCGGGCCGTAGGTCCGTTGTCCGCGCGGCGGGCCATGGGACCGCCATGCGGAGGCGGCGGCAAATGCATCGCGCGCGATCGTGCTCCTGCCGTTTCGCCGTTGGGATACGGAGATTTTGCAGGAGCGCGCTCGCGCGCGATGCCTCTTCGGTCCCCGCGTGTCCTGTTTGCATGCCACTTGGCGTTCCTCCTTCCCTAGGGACCCTCTGAACAAGTTATGCGAGCCGCGTTGTGACCCATTCTGCCTGCCGCTAGGCGCGGTCCGAAGGTCGTAGCACGGCCTACGAAGCCGAGGACCGGAACGACGCGGGCAAGGCCACACCTGGACGGCTGAACGGCGTCTGACACCTGCCCAGAGCGCGGGCAGCCCGTGGCATCCTGCTGGCGACCGTTTCAGCCGCCGTCGCGGCCGCATAACTTGTTCAGAGGGTCCCTGGTAGCACTCTCGGGCCGAAAGGGAACAATTGAAAACCCCCATGGCCCCTTTTGTTACGATTCGCCGTAAGATGCGTTCGCGTTCAAAACGACCCGTACCGGGTAGTCAATCCAGCACTCGCCGCAATTGCGCAGATGCGGTTGTCTGTCAGGCACGGGCTCGGCGCAACCCGATGTGGCTGGTCGGATGCTCCGACCGGAATGTGCGACAGGTGACGCCGCGGCGTTTCACCGAAGCCAACTGTAATTCAACGATCTAGACGAGGATTGACCCATGACCACTTTTTCGCTCCGCCGTGCCCCGCTCGTTGCCGCTCTGTTGCTCGGGCTTGCCGCCACCTCCGCCCAGGCCGGGCAGACTTGCGATGTGGGCTTCTCGAACAACGCAGGCGGCGCCACCGCAGCCGGTGTGGACGCATTTGCCTGCGGTACCGATGCGCGCGCCTCCGGTCTTCGTTCCACCGCCCTCGGCACCCGCGCCAATGCCAGCGAAGAAGATACGGTAGCCGTTGGCCAGGACAGCATCGCTTCGGGCTTCCATTCGGCGGCGCTCGGCGGTCAGGCTGTGTCCTCGGGTCGCGGCGCCACGGCGGTTGGCTGGCAAGCTCGCGCCACCGGTGAGTTCTCGACCGCGACGGGCAACAGCGCCGTTGCCAGCGGCGCCAACAGCACCGCCAACGGCCGCGCGTCCCAGGCTACCGGCGCCAACAGCAGCGCGGTCGGTCAGGACGCCCAGGCCACCGGCCTGAACAGCACGGCGATGGGTCAAGCTTCGCGCGCTACCGGTGAAGATGCGACTGCGATTGGTCAGGCCGCCAACGCCAGCGGCTTCCATTCCAGCGCCCTCGGCGCCCAGGCGACCGCCAGCGGTCGCGGCGCCACCGCCACCGGCTGGCAGGCACGTGCCACCGGCGAGCTGTCGACGGCGACCGGCAACACGGCCGTCGCCAGCGGGGCCAACAGCACTGCAACCGGCCGCGCCGCGACCGCCAGTGGCGCCAATTCAAGCGCCACCGGTCAGGGTTCGATCGCCAGCAATGTCAACACAACGGCCACCGGCCAGGGCGCGGTAGCTTCCGGCGAAGACGCCACCGCCACCGGGCAGGGCGCGCAGGCGGCTGGATTCCATTCAAGCGCCACCGGCGCACTGGCGAATGCCTCCGGCCGCGGCGCAACCGCCACCGGCTGGCAGGCCGCCGCCACCGGTGAACTGTCGACTGCCACCGGCAACACGGCAGTCGCCAGCGGCGCCAACAGCACGGCGACCGGTCGCGCTGCCGCCGCCACCAGCATCAACACCACGGCCACCGGCCAGGGCGCGGTCGCCAGCGACGAAGATGCACTCGCCAATGGCCAGGGTGCGCAGGCGACGGGTTTCCATTCCAGCGCGCTCGGCACCCAGGCCACCGCTTCCGGTCGCGGCGCCACCGCCACCGGCTGGCAGGCACAGGCCACCGGTGCACTGTCGACGTCGACCGGCAACTCGGCGGTCGCCAGCGGCGACAACAGCACGGCGAATGGCCGCGCGGCGGTCGCCAGCGGCGCCAACAGCGTCGCGATCGGTGCCAGTTCCAACGCCAGCGCCAGCAACAGCGTGGCCATCGGCAACAACTCGACCAACACCCGTGCCAACACGGTGTCGGTGGGCTCCGCCGGCAACGAGCGCGCGCTGACCAACGTTGCAGCCGGCACGCAACGCACCGACGCGGTCAACTTCGGTCAGCTCACCGATGGACTCGGCGAACTGCGCGGCTACGTGCTCGGTCGCTTCAGCGAGCAGGATGAGCGGATCGACCAGATCGGTGCGATGGGTGCAGCTATGAGCACCATGCTCGCAAGCGCTTCGGGCATCCAGCAGGACAATCGCCTGGCGGCCGGCGTCGGTTACTTCGGCAGCGAAACGGCGTTCGCCGTCGGCTACCAGCGTAACATCAATGACCGCGCCACGTTCACCCTGGGTGGCTCGTTCACCAATGACGAAGCCAGCGCTGGCCTCGGCTTCGGCTACGGCTGGTAAGGCCGAATCTCTGCCTCTGGCGGAGATTCCACCCATGAGTTGAAGCCTTCGGGGGTGGGTTGCCGGCTGTTGCGGGCGATCCATCCGCTGATTGCGGCAGATGGTTTTCACGCAAGCCCGTGTACCGCAAGGTCCGCGGGCTTCGCGTTTGTGGGGTTCGGCCATGGATAGCGAAAAGCAGCGGAGCAAGCTCCGCTCTACGAAAAGCGGTGGTCCGCCGGCTCCTGTAGAGCCGAGCTTGCTCGGCTGGGCTTGCCGAAACCGAAAGGCCGCGGCGTGTAGCGATTGACCGGCGCGCGCGATCGACGCGTTTGGCTGCGCTCAATACATCCCGCTCGGGTTGAAGCCCCTCGCTATATCAAGCGGCCTGCGCCATTCCGTGGCCACTCGCCTCGATGGCCTGCTGCAGATCCGCCCACAGGTCCGCGGCATCCTCGATACCCACCGACAGGCGCAGCAATCCCTCGCTGACGCCGCTGGCGGCGCGTGCCTTGGGATCGACCACCCGATGGGTCAGCGCCGCCGGGCGCTGGATCAGGGTATCCACCGAGCCCAGGCTGACGGCCGGCGTGATCAGTCGCAACGACTGCAGCATGCGATCGGCGTCGACGCCCGGATGCAGCTCGAAGGCCAGCACACAGCCTGGACCACTCATCTGGCGGTGCACGATTGCCGCCTGGCGACCGCGACAGCGCCCCGGGTAATGCACCGCAGCGACGTCCGGATGCTGGGCCAGTCGGTTCGCCAGCAGAATGGCATTGTCCTCTGCTGCCAGTACGCGCAGGCGCAAGGTAGCCAGCCCGCGCAACAGCAGGAAGGCGCCCAGCGGATGCAGCAGCGCACCGGTCAGGATGCGCACCTGGCGCAGCTTGCCGGCCAGTGCGGCAGAGCAGGCAACGACACCGGCGACGACATCGCCGTGACCGCCGAGGAACTTGGTGGCGCTGTGCAGCACCATCGCCGCGCCGTGTTCGAGCGGCCTTTGCAGGATCGGCGTGGCGAAGGTGGAATCGACCAGCACCGGCACCGTACCGGCCTGGCGCACGACATCGGCGATGTCGACCAGATGCAGCGTCGGATTGGCCGGCGTCTCGATCAGCACCAGCGCGGTGTCGGCACGGATCGCATCGGCGACATCGTCGGCATCGACGAAGCTGACGCTGGTACCGAGCAGTCCGGTGGCCAGCAGGTGGTCGCTGCCGCCGTACAGCGGGCGCACCGCGACGATGTGACGACCGTGTTCCTGCAGCGCCAGCAGCACCGCGGTCAGCGCGGCCATACCCGAACCGAAAGCCACCGCCTCCTCCGCGCCTTCCAGTGTCGCCAACGCATGTTCAAAGCGGGCGACGGTCGGGTTGTACAGGCGCGCATAGACCGGATTGGCCGCGTGTTCGGCGCCGCCGACCAGCGCATCCAGACTTTCACCCGCGAGGTTAGGGTCCGGCGTCGGATAGGTGCTCGACAGATCGATCGGCGTCGCGTGGACGCCCAGGCGGGTCAGGTCCTCACGACCGGCGTGTACCGTCTGCGTGGCGATGTGGTATGACATGGCGAGCCCTCCCGGATTCGATGATTCGAAGGAGAGAGTAGACTTCTCAATGCCACTGAGACGCTGGGTCGACGAATATTCGGAGATTGGCCATGAAAGTCGAGCTGGACCGAATCGACATCGAACTCATCCGGCTGTTGCGAAAGCATGCGCGGCTGAGCAACAAGGATCTCGCCGAGGCGGTCGGCGTGGCGCCGTCCACCGCGCTCGAACGCGTGCGTCGACTGCGCGAAACCGGTGTGATCCGCGGCTTTCACGCCGAATTCGATCCGCAGGCGCTGGGCATCGACCTGCAGGCGATGGTGGCGGTGCGCCTGGCGCGGCATTCGCGCGAAATGGTCGATGCCTTCCACGACCATCTGCTCGGCCTGCCCGAGGTGCTGAGCTTCTATCACGTCGCCGGCGCCGACGATTTCCTGGTGCACGTCGCCGTGCGCGACACCCACCACCTGCGCGGCTTCCTGCTGGCCGCCTTCACCCAGCGCGAAGAAGTCGCGCACATCGAAACCCATCTGATCTTCGAGTACCGGCGCAATCCGGAAACGCCGGTGTACGTGCGGGCGGAGTAGGGCGCGCGCACCAGCGATAATCATCGGCGCCGCGCCGATGGTCCGCGGATGCCGGCCAGGAGAACGCCTTGTTTGCTCAATCGCTGATGGTCCTGAGTGCCGCGATCGTATTCACGCTCGGAACCCTGCATCTGCTCTACACCTTCCGTGGCCCGAAGCTGACGCCGCGCGATCCGGCGTTGCGCGCTCAGATGGAACAGGTGTCGCCGGTCATCACGCGCCAGACCACCATGTGGCGCGCATGGATCGGGTTCAACGCGACCCACAGCATGGGCGCGATGCTGTTCGGGTTGATTTACGGCTACCTGGCGATCGCACACGCCGCCTTGCTGTTCCAGTCGGCGTATCTGTTGACGGTCGGACTGGTCATGCTCGGCGCGCTGCTGGTGGTCGCCCGGCTATACTTCTTTCGCATTCCGCTGATTGGCGTCAGCATTGCGCTCGCATGCTATGTCGCCAGCGTGGTGGCGAAGAGCTTGTAGACCCTGGCCCCGGGGCGCCAGCCCGCGCCCAACCGTCCAGCACAATCGGCGCTGCCTTTCTGCGCACGCGGCTCAAGTTGCGATCGACGTCGCCGGGAGGGCACACCGGCCCTGCATTTCAACATTACCTGGCGATCGGTCTTGATTGATCGAGGCGCTCGAGAACGGTGTCGGCGTAGCGTATGGCGTCGACATGCCTGGTTTCCTTGAGACGACTGCCGAGCTCGCGAACGCGGTCGCGGTGCCCGGTGTCGATCAACCGCAGCAGCGCCTCCGCAATATTTTGGGCGAGCAGATCGTTCATCATGTTTGCAGGGCGCTTCAGCACCGTATCGACGGTGCTCATCATGAGCTCAGGTCGACCCGACGCTTTGGCTTCATCGCAATCCCTGAGCAGCAGGTAGTTCCCGCTGTCTCGAAACGTCGCGCCGTTGACGTGGCAAGGCAGGAAGCAAGTAACCGCCAGGAGCACCATGGCACGCATCGTAATCCCCCGGAAAGTCGCCTACTCTACCCGACGGAATCTTGCGGAATTGAGGGTCAGTCGAGTTCACGGCGGCATGCCGCTTTCTCTTTGCTGCCGACGGCGCGGATCGTCGCCATCCCGCCCGGACCTGGAACGCATCTCATGATTCGAAGAGCTGTTGCGGCGTTTGCCCTCACTTGCGCGATGGCAGTCGCCGCCGGCGAGGACATCAAACCGGTGAATTCATGGGCACATTATCGCGATGTGCTGAGATCAGATGGAAAGTCCGAAGCCGAGATCGATTCCGAAATCGCCGGCGATCTCGCCAGCCTGCAGACGATGGACCGCACCGTCGGCAGCGATCGCATCGGCATCGCCGCGCCGCCGTTCCAGTTCGACGGGTGGCTCAACTCCGAGCCGCTGACGCTGCAGGATTTGCGCGGGCAGGTCGTGCTGGTGCGTTGGTGGACCGACACCTGCCCGTTCTGCGCCAGCAGCGCGCCGGCCCTGCGCAAGCTGCATGAGCAATATTCGGCGAGCGGGCTGAAAGTCATCGGCGTGTTTCATCCGAAGGCAGGGCGCGACGACCCGCTGGATGTCGCGCGCGTTCAGCGCGCCGTGCAAAGCCGGCAGTTCGTGTTCCCGATCGCCATCGACTGGGATTGGCGGACGAAAACGCTCAAGGACTGGTGGCTGACCGGGCCGAAACGGCCGGCGACGTCGGTGACCTTCCTGCTGGACAAGACCGGCGTCATCCGCTTCGTGCACCCGGGAATGGAGTACCACGATGCCGGCGATGTCGACGCAGGCGATGACTCCGAGGGGCACGCGGTGTGCGTGCGCGATATGGCACGTATTCGCGCGGCCATCGAGCAACTCATCGCCGAACGGGGCGAGCGGGACCCCCAGCCGACTGGTCGAGATTGATCCACCGCAAGACGCGCCGCGCGCATCGGGGTACGCTGGAATTGCCTGATGGCGAAACTTCGCGTGCGCAGAGGCCCCCATGTCCGACTTCGAGATCGTCACCCGTCAGGATTTTTCCGACGTCACTTATTTGCTGGAGATCCGCCATCCGCTGATGGCGAAGGCGGCAAAGCCCGGCCAGTTCGTGATCGTCATGTCGCACGAGCATGGCGAGCGCATCCCGCTCACCATCGCCGACTTCGACCGCGACAAGGGCACGATCACGCTGGTGATCCAGGCGGTCGGCAAGACCACGCGCGAGATGCAGCAGACCTGCCGCGTCGGGACCAGCCTGTTTGCCATGGTCGGGCCGATGGGCATTCCGAGTCATCTGGGCAAGGCGAAAAAAGTCATCTGTGTCGGCGGCGGCCTCGGCGTGGCGCCGGTGTATCCGCAGGCGCGTGCCTACAAGCAGGCCGGCGCCTACGTGATCGGCGTGCTCGGCTTCCGCAACCAGGGGCTGATGTTCTGGGAGGACAAGTTCCGCGCCTGCTGCGATGAGCTGATCGTGTGCACCGACGATGGTTCGGCCGGCATCAAGGGCCTGGTCACCGAGGGCATCCGCCAGGCCATCGTCAAGCATCCGGACATCGACGAGGTGGTGGCAATCGGGCCGCCGATCATGATGAAGGGGTGTTCCGATGCGACGCGTGCGCATGGCATCAAGACCATGGTCAGCCTCAATCCGGTGATGGTCGACGGCACCGGCATGTGCGGCGGCTGCCGCGTCAAGATCGGCGAGACGATCAAGTTCGCCTGCGTCGACGGGCCGGATTTCGACGGCCACCAGGTCGATTTCGACGATCTGATGAAGCGCCTCGGTCGCTACAAGCCGACCGAAAAGGCCGCGCTGGAAGTCTTCAACGAGAGCTGCCGCATCCGCAATGCCGCGCCCGCGGTCGATCCGGTCGCGCCGCACACCCACGAACACTGATCCGCCTGCCGGAGCCGGCCCATGGCCAAGAAGAAAACCATCCGCAGCATCCCGCAGGCACGCACGCCGATGCCCGAGCAGGCGCCGGAAGTGCGCGTGCACAACTTCGACGAGGTCGCTTGCGGCTACCGGCTCGAAGACGCGCTGAACGAGGCGCAGCGCTGCCTCGATTGCGCCGATCAGCCCTGCGTGCGCGGCTGCCCGGTCAGCATCAACATTCCCGGCTTCATCATGAAGATCGCCGCGAACAACTTTCACGGCGCCTACGACACCATCACCGATACCAATCTGTTGCCGTCCGTGTGCGGCCGCGTGTGCCCGCAGGAAAACCAGTGCGAGGGCGTCTGCACCGTCGGTGAGACGCTCGAGCCGGTGGCGATCGGCCGCCTGGAACGCTTTATCGGCGACATGGCGATCGCGCAAGGCTGGGCCAACATCCCGTACATCGAACGCCACCGCTTCAAGGTCGGCATCGTCGGCTCCGGCCCCGCCGGCATGGCCTGCGCCGCCGACATGGCCAAGGCCGGTTGCGAAGTGATCGTGTTCGAGGCCTTCCACGAACCCGGCGGCGTGCTCAAGTACGGCATTCCGGATTTCCGCCTGCCCAACAGCGTGGTCGATGTCGAGATCGAGAAGCTCACGCGCCTGGGCATCAAGTTCGAGTGCAACACGCTGGTCGGGCGCCTGTTCACCATCGAGCAGATGCTCACCGAGATGGGCTTCCACGCGGTGTTCGTCGGCACCGGCGCCGGCTACCCGAGCTTCATGGGCATCCCCGGCGAATCGCTGGGCGGCGTGCTGTCGGCCAACGAATGGCTGACCCGCTGCAACCTGATGCGCGGGCGCGACTTCCCGAACTTCGACACGCCGCTGCAACCGGGCAAGCGCGTCGCCGTGATCGGCGCCGGCAACACCGCCATGGACGCGATGCGCGTGGCGCTGCGCGTCGGCGCCGAAAAGGTGCATTGCGTCTACCGCCGCAGCGCCGCCGAAGCCCCGGCACGCGCCGAGGAGATCCACCACGCGCAGCAGGAAGGCATCGACTTCCAGTGGCTGACCAGCGCCGCTGGAACTGATCGGCGACGCCGCCAACAACGTGCGCGCGATGCGCTGCATCCGCATGGAACTCGGCGAGCCCGACGCCTCCGGCCGCCGCCGCCCGGTGGCCGTGCCCGGCAGCGCCTTCGAACTCGAGGCCGACATGGTGGTCTTCGCGATCGGCACCAACGCCAACCCGATCCTCGGCCAGACCTCGGGCCTGAAGCTCGACAAGCGCGGCTACATCGCCACCGACGAGAACCTCGCCACCTCGATCGCCGGCGTCTATGCCGGCGGCGACATCGTCACCGGCGCCGCCACCGTGATCCAGGCCATGGGCGCCGGCCGCAGGGCGGCGCGCGGCATGAAAGCCTGGCTCGGGCTGCGCGACAGCGACTCGGTCTACCAGCCCGCCAGCGACGACCCCGCCAGCCGCCTGTTCGGCATCGACCGCCGCGAGCGCAACTACGCGCGGGTGCGGCTGGGGTGGCGGTCGCGGACGCCGCGGCACCGGCCGTCCCCGGACGCGCCACCCCCCCAACCCCATCGACAGCGCCCCAAGCCATGACCCACGCCGCCACTCTTGCAGCACCTGAAGTCATCCTGCCCGCGCCGCGGCCGGCGACGCCGATATCTGAGGCCATCGTCGAGGTCATCAGCGACTCGGGCGAGGGCGCGCAGCGTTGCGGGCAGTCGCTCGGCGCGATCGCCGCGCGCATGGGCAACGGCATCTGGACCACCGAGATCATCCCGGCGGAGATCCAGCCGCCGGCGCGCAGCGTGGCCGGCGCCAGCGGCATCCGCATCCGCATGGGGTCGGGGCGCGTCACCAACGGTGGCGACCAGACCGAACTGGTGGTGGCCTTCAACGAACAGGTGCTGATCGGCCGCGTGCAGGCCGGCGAGCTCAAGCCCGGCGCGAAGATCCTGCTCGAATGCATGTGGAAGACCCACCGCGATCCGGCGGTGGTGGTGTCCTACATGAAGACCGTCGAGGCGCTGCTGAAGGACGGCTTCGAGGTCTACGAGGTGCCACTGGAGGATCGCTGCCGCGAACTGGTGCCCGATCCGCGCAAGGGCAAGAACATGTTCGTGCTCGGCATCCTGTGCAATGTGTACGGGCTCGACGACGACCTCGCGCGCGAGCAGATCGCGCGCATCTTCGGCAAGAAGGACGCCAAGGTGGTCGCCAGCAATATCGCCTTGTACCAGGCCGGCGCGGCCTGGGCCGAGGCGAACCTCGACTTCAAGTACTGCATCCCGGCGCAGAAATCGACGGTGCCGCAGATCGTCGTCAACGGCAACACCGCGATCGCGCTGGGCGTGATGGCCTCGGGCATGGACATCTGCGCGATGTACCCGATCACGCCGGCGACCTCGGCCTCGCACTACCTCAGCGAGGTGTTCGAGAAGGTCGGCGGGCTGGTGCACCAGGCCGAGGACGAGATCGCCGCCTGCGCCTTCGCCGTGGGTGCGTCCTACGCCGGCAAGTGCGCGGTCACCATCACTTCGGGTCCCGGCTATTCGCTGAAGCAGGAAGCGATTGGCCTGGCGGTGATGGCCGAGATTCCGCTGGTGGTGGTCAATGTGCAGCGCGGCGGGCCGAGCACCGGCCAGCCGACCAAGGTGGAGCAGGGCGACGCGCTCGCCGCGATCTTCGGTAGCCACGGCGACGCACCCAAGGTGGTGCTGGCGCCGAACAGCATCGAGGACTGTTTCTACTCGGTGATCACCGCGCGCAAGATCGCCGAAACCTTCGGCATGGTGGTCGTGGTGCTGTCCGACGCCAGCCTGTCGACCGCGCAACAGCCGTTCCCGCGGCCGGTGTTCAATGAGGCCTGGCTGGCGCCGCCGGTCGACCTGACGCCGGTGCCGGTCGGCAGCAAAGCCTATGACTGGGATGCGGTGACCGGATTGTCGCGACGGCTGCAGCCCGGTCGTGCTGGCGGCATGCACACGGTGACCGGCCTTGCCCACGACCGCAACAGCAAGGTCGCCTACGATCCGGCGATCAACGAGGAGGGCCTGCGCGCGCGCAGCCTGAAACTGGCCGCGCTGCAGAAGACGCTGAAGGCACCGCCCGTGTTCGGTGGCGACAGCGGCGACCTGCTGCTGATCGGCTGGGGCAGCACCATGGGCGCGATCGAGGAGTCGGTCACGCGCCTGCGTGCCGAGGGCCTGGCGGTGTCGTCGATGCACCTGCGCTTCCTGCAGCCGATGCCGTCGGGCATCCGCGAGATCCTGGCGCGCTTCAAGTACGCGATGACCATCGAGGGCAACTGGTCCGACAAGCCCGGCGACGAACTGATCGACGAGGACAACCGGCGCTATTCGGCGCTGGCGATGATGCTGCGCTCGCGCTTCCTGGTCGACATCGACTGCTGGAGCGAGGCGCGCGGCCAGCCGATCAAGCCGGGCGATATCTGTCGCGTTGCGCGCGAAGCACTGACACGCAAAGGTCAAATGTCATGAGCCAGTCCCTGAGTTCTTGCGTCATCAAGCTGCACCAGGAACACCACGCGCTGGAGGACTACCAGGGCGGCGTGCCGCGCTGGTGCAACGGCTGCGGCGACAACGCCATCCTGGCCGCGATGCAGCGGCTGTGCGTCGACGAGAATCTGGCGCCGGAGAACACCGTGTTCGTGTCCGGCATCGGCTGCTCCAGCCGCCTGCCGCACTACATGAAGACCTACGGCTTCCACAGCCTGCACGGCCGCGCGTTCCCGGTCGCCGAGGGTATCAAGATGGCGCGCCCGGACCTGAACGTGTTCGTCAGCACCGGCGACGGCGACTGCTGCAGCATCGGCGCCGCGCACTGGATCCACGCGCTGCGCTACAACATGAACATCACCGTGGTGCTGCACGACAACCACGTCTACGGACTGACCAAGAAGCAGGCCTCGCCGACCTCGCCGCGCGGTTTCAAGAGCAACACCACGCCCTACGGCGCGACGCTGGAGCCGATGAACCCGCTGACGGTGTCGCTCGGCGTGCAGGGCGCCTCGTTCATCGCCCAGGGCGTCGACTGGGTGCCCGAGGTGCTCTACGACATCATGCGCGCCGCCTTCCGCCACCGCGGATTCTCCTTCGTGCGCATCATCCAGCGCTGCCCGGAGTTCATGCCCAAGGTCTTCGACCCGTGGCTGCACGATCCGCAGCGCACCATGCTGCTGACCCACAAGGACGGCCTGACGCTGAGCCCGGGCATTGCCAGCGCCTACCGCAACCAGCGCGAGCACGACCCGATCAACATCGACCGAGCACGCGAAATCGCCTCGCTCGACGATCCGATCCCGGTCGGCATCCTTTACCGCAACCCCGACGCGCCCTGCTACGAAGACCTGCGCCACGCCGGCCAGCTGCGCTCCCCCGAGTACATCCGCGCCGGCCTCGACCGCGAGTTCGACAAGTACACAGTGTGGCCGGAAGGGCATGCGGAGGCGTGATGTGCGCAGGCCCGCGCAAGCGTTGGACGTAGGTCACGTCCGGCAGCCGCCCCCCGCTGGCACCTACGAATCGCAGCCCCAAGCGAGTACCCACGATGGACATGAAATCCAGGCCTCCCGAACAGCAGATCTTCCACCTGACCGGCAGGCGCCAGGGCGATTCGCTGCGCGCGATCGACGGACTTGGCCTGCGCCCGGCGCTGCTGGCGCCGTATCGCGATCTCGGGGCGCTGCGGCATGATTTTCCGATCGTGCTGGTCGCGGGCGACGATGCGACGGATTTTGTTCGCCCGCTGTCGAGCCTGGTCGACGAGTTGCTCCAGGATGTCGCGCCGCGTGGGGTCGAAGGCGAGCGCCTGCGCCGCCACGGGCTGCAGCTCGAACGCAATATCCGCCGCGAGGTGGACGCCGGCGCTGGCGGCGCTCTGGCCGAGTTGTGGGAAACCGCCGCGGCGGGACTCGGCGCGCGCGAGGGTGAAGCGCTGGAACAGGTGCTCAACCACGCTGCTGGCGCGCTGCGCGCCCAAGGTGAGGTGCTTGGTTGCACGCAACAGATGCCCGCGCGCTTGCTCACGCATGCGTGGCGCGCCGCGCGCGCTGCCCGGGCGCGCCAGTTCCGCGGCGAGGTCGGGCGCCTGATGCTGCAGTTGTCGGACATCCTGCGCGCAGCATTCAGTCACTCACAAGCCGGACGTCAGCCGGCCAGTCTGAAGGCCGCGCTCGGCGGTCCGCACCAGGACGCCTTCGATTTCGACGCGCTGTCGCGCATCGTCGGCAAGGGCGCGCCGCACGACGAACTGCCGCCGGCGCGCCGCGCGCGCCTGGAGCACACACTCGCCGTGCTGCAGTCGCAGCGCTTCTTCGCCACGCACGAGGATGCGGTCGACGAAGAGAGCTACGGCTTCGAGTTCGACAACTGCGCCGCGGCGATTCGGGCCTGGCGTGAGCGCATCGACGAAGTGGCAGCGCTGGTCAAGGCGATCTCGATTGCCGAACTGGAGGTCAACGGTCGCTACGTCGAGGCCGAGCACAATCTGCTGTTCGCGACCTTCGACGCCAGCGCGCTGAGTGCCGACGATCTCGCGCGCTTCCCCGACTACCTCATCTGCATCCCGCGGGATCGCAACGACGCGCCGGAAAACGCCGGCCTGCTGGATATGCTGTCGAGCGGCATGCCGGCCAAGGTGCTGGTGCAGACGGCGGATCTGCTCGAAGACACCGCAATCGGCAGCGGGCACTTCGCTTTTGGCGTTCGCAGCGCGCGCCTGGCCACCGCGGCCATGGGCCTCGGTGGCATGTATGTGCTGCAGTCGACCAGTTCCAATCTGCCGGCGCTGCACCGGCAGATCGCCCACGCGCTGGAGTGCCGCGGTCCGGCCTTGTTCAGTGTCTACTCCGGCAACGCCGCTGGCGCTGCGCTGCCGCCTTATCTCGGCGCGGCCGCTGCCATGCAATCGCGGGCTTTCCCGGCGTTCACCTACGATGCCGCGGCCGGCGGCAACTGGGCGACGCGCTTTTCGCTGCAGAACAATCCGCAGCCCGAGCACGACTGGCCGGTGGAGACACTCACCTGGTGCGACGACGCGCAACAAGGGATCGAACAACCCTGCGCCTTCACTTTTGCCGATTTCGTGCTGTGCGACCCGCGTTACGCGGGGCACTTCGCGCTGGTGCCGCGGGCCCAGTGGAATGCGGCGATGCTGCCTGCCAGCGAATGGCTGATTCTCGACGAGAGCACTGCGGCGCAACGCGTGCCCTATCTGCTGGCGGTGGACGCCGATGACATGCTGCAGCGAGTGATCGTCGATGCGAAAGTGATGCAGGGCACCCGCCGTTGCCTGCTGCTGTGGCATCGACTGCAGGAACACGGCGGCGTGCACGATTCGCATGCCGAACGCCTGCTGGCGCGAGAAAAGGCCGCGTGGGCGGCAGCGCAACAGGCGGTCTCCGCGCCGCGTCAGCGCCGGTGGCGCCGGTCGCAACCAGCGCCACCCCGGTTGCAGCCGAAGCCGCGCCAGCGCGCTCGCGCGACGAAACCTGGATCGAGACCACGCGCTGCCCGAGCTGCAACGAATGCCAGTTGATCAACGATCGCATGTTCGGCTACGACGAGCGCAAGCAGGCCTACATCAAGGACCTCACCGCCGGCACTTATCGCCAACTCGTCGAGGCCGCCGAGAGCTGCCAGGTGGCGATCATCCACCCGGGCAAGCCACGCGATCCGACCGAGGCGGGGCTGGAGGAGTTGCTGCTTCGCGCGGAGCCGTTCCGCTGAATTGACTGTCACAGCAGGTCCACGCAAGGACCCGCGGCCGCCGGCGCGATCAGCATGTTCGCAATAGCGAACTCTCTGCGCGCCGGAGCCGCGCTACGCCGGCAATCGCCACCGGCGCGGTAGGCCGGGCACGCGCGTCCTCGTGTCCCGTCGATGCCGCATCGTGTTTACGCGCGACGCGCGACGCCCGGCGCCCTTCCCCGCGACACCGCCGCGCATTCGACCTTGAGTTACCATTCGGCATCTTGTTCGGCAGGGATCGGCACCGATGGAGCCGCTGCGGTGGATGCGCCGATATAGCTGCGGGATTGCGGCGGCAGTCGAGCCCCGGCGGGAAACGCGCGCATGACCGAAGCCACCACATCGCCGGCCACTGATCCTGACGAACGCCTGCAGCGCTGGTATCGGGAACTGGTGCTGCTGCCGGCGGCGGAACGCCAGGCCCGCGTCGCCCTGCTGCTGTCTGGCGATCCCGAACTTGCCGCACGCCTGGAAGCCCTGTTCTCGCTGCCCACGCGCAACGATGGCGCCGATCCGTTCGCCGTCGGTACGCAACCCGTCCCGGAGGAGATCGCCGGCTTCCGGATTCTGGGTGTACTCGGTCGCGGTGGCATGGGCGTGGTCTACCTGGCCGAGCGCACGATGGCCGAAACGGTACAGCGGGTCGCGCTCAAGGTGCTGGCTGGTGCCTATCTGTCGCCGGAAGCCTTGAATCATTTTTACGCCGAACGGCGCATCCTGGCGGCGCTCAACCATCCGCATATCGCGACCCTGATCGAAGCGGGTACCGCTGCCGATGGGGCGCCCTATCTGGCGATGGAGCACGTCGATGGCAAGCCGATCGACGTTCACGCCCGGGCAGCGGGGCTCGATCGCGCTGCTTGCGTACGCCTGGCCATCCGCGTGCTTGCGGCGGTCGCGCATGCTCATCGCAATCTGATCGTCCATCGCGATCTCAAGCCCGGCAATATCCTGGTGACCGCCGATGGCGTTCCCAAGCTGCTCGATTTCGGCATCGCCAAGATGCTCGACGACGGTCCCGCGCTGAGCACCAGAAGTCGCATGTACACGCCGGAGTACGCCAGCCCGGAGCAGATGCATGATCAGCCGATCACCACCGCAGCCGACATCTACGGTTTTGCCGTGGTTCTGCATGAATTGCTCACCGGCAGGCGCCCCGGACGCTTGCCGAGCGGCGAACGCACGCTGGATTCCGGACTGCCGCGTGACCTCAGGCGCATCCTCGGCCACGCGCTCGAAGTCGAGCCGCAGGCGCGCTACGCATCCGCTGCGGCGTTTGCCGACGATCTTGAGGCGCATCTGCATGGGCAGCCGCTGAAGCACGCCGTCGAGACCCCGCGCGAGCGTCTGGTCAAGCACATCGCGCGTCATCGCCTGGCCTGGACCGCGGCAGCACTGACCCTGATGGCGTCCATCGCGATTGCCGCCAACATCAGCCTGACTGCGGCACGTCTGGCGCACGAGCGCGACCGCGCGCTCGCGGCGCAGGCAAGCGCCCAGCAGGTATCCGAGTTTCTGGTCTCGGTGTTCGAGCAGGCCGACCCGGACGCCAGCGCTGGCCGCACCATCACGGCGCGCGATCTGCTCGATGCCGGCGCGCAACGCATCGCCGGTCTGGACAAGGCCGATCCGATCGCCCGGGCGCAGTTGTTCGAGGCGCTCGGGCGCATCTACGAGAATCTGGGATTGGTGGATTCCGCGCTGGAACTGTTCCAGCGCGCGCTCGCTGCCCACCAACAGATGGTGGAGCCGCAGGTAGCGGTGCTGGCGGGGCTCTATCGACGTCTCGCCAATGCCCATGAAACCAAGGGCGACATCGATACCGCAGAGCAGTACCTGAACCGGGCGCAGAGTTTGCTGGCGGCGCATCCGGAGGTGCCGCCACGCGAACTGGCGATATTGCAGCGGGCGCGGGGCAACCACGCGCAACAGCGCGGTGATGCCAAGGGCGCGCTGGTACAGCTGACCAAGGCGCAACAGATGTTCGAGCAACTCGGCGAGACCCAGACCGAGAACTACGCGCAGGTCCTGCAGTCGCAGTCGGGTAGCCTGCTCGAACTTGGCAAGCCGCGCGAGGCGCTCGAAATCCTGCAGCGCGTTTATGCCATCCGCCGCGTCGTACTCGGCGAGGAACATTCGCAAACCGCATTCACCCTGGGCCAGATCGGCCGCGCGCAGCGCGATCTGGGCGACAGCGAAGCCGCGCTGAAGACGCTGAACTCGGTGATGGACATGCGCCTGCGAGTGCTCGGTCCACGCCACCCGGATATCGCGCTGAGCGCCAATGAACTGGCCAATCTGTATCACGACATGGGCAACGTGCCCGAAGCCGAGCGCTACTACCGGATGGCGCTGGACATCGATCGCAGCAGCGGGCGCGGCGAATCGGTGAGCAGCGCCTTCGTGCTCAACAATCTGGCCATCCTGCTGGAGAGCGCCGGCCGCTTCGAGGAGTCCGAGCCGCTGTACCGCGAATCGATTGCCATCCGCCGCAAACAGGCCGGCAAGGACGACGGACTGCGCGTGGTCCGCGCCGAACAGAACTACGCCGTGCTGCTCGGCAAGCTGTCGCGCTACGACGAGGCCATTCCGCTGCTGGAAAATGCCCTCGCCCTGCGCGCGCGGGAACTTGGCCCGGATCATCTGGATACGCGCATCACGCGTGCCAATCTTGAGGGCATGCGCTACCAGGCCAACCCGACTGCGGCCGGTGCCGAGGCCGCGCGGCAATCCTGGCAGGCGTTGATCGACATGCTCGGCGATCAACCGCCGTTGCGCGTGATGTTCGAGATCCGGCTGGCCAATCTGCTGCTGGACCGGCGCGAGTGGGTCGATGCCGAAGCCGCCTATCGGACCGCGCTGAAGACGCTTGCCGGCCAGGATGCCAGCTCGAGCATCAATGTGGCGATGGCCGAACTCGGCCTCGGGCTGGCGCTGGTAGCCAACGGCCGCGGCGATGAAGGCCGCGCCCTGGTCGCACGCGCACGGGCACTCGCCGAGCCGTCGCTGGCGCCGAATGGGGCGCTGCGACGAGAGCTGAATGCGCTGGATGCTGGCCAACACCCGTGATGCGCTTTGCGGCGGTCGCCGCATCAAGCGCTGCGCAGCGTAGACACGACGTACACGTCGCTTTGTCACCGAACATTACGTAAGCCATTGATTCTAATGTGGGAGCGGATTTACTCCGCGATTGCTTTCGCGGGATGAACCCGCCCCCACAAGTTCGATGCGCGAACAAGCGCACCGCCCGGGGCGACCGGAGCTCTCATCGAACGGGGCACAAAAGGGATGACCTGCGCGCGGAAGCGGGGGCGGGGGGTGCGCAGGTGTCGCCGCGACCGGCGGGTCACCGCAAACGCGGCCTTCACGGCGCGCCGAGGGTCTCCGCAAAGAAGTCGTCCATCATCGCGTAGGCGCGGCGGGCGACATCGGCGTTGTACTGCGCCTGCCCGGCCATGTTGGCCGACACATCGGTGAACGAGTGCACCGCGTTGCCGAAGCTGACCAGTTGCCAGTCGGCCTTGGCGGCGCGCATTTCGGTCTGGAAGGCTTCGACGTCCTTGGCCGGCACGTAGGGGTCGTCGGCGCCATGCAGAGCCAGGACCTTGGCCTTGAAGGTTCCCGCCGTGGCCGGACCGGTCGTGGCAAGGCCGGCGTGGAAAGTCACGACGGCCGGAATGGCAGCGCCACTGCGCGCCAGTTCCAGAGCCACGGTGCCGCCGAAGCAGAAACCGATGGCGCCGAGGCGCTGGGGATCGACGGTGACGGCATCCTGTTCGTTCAGCGTCTTCATCGCCGTCTGGATGCGAGTGTGCATTGCCGGCAGATCCGCTTTCACTGCGCCCGCCGCCGCCCCCGCCTCATCGGCATTCTTCGGCCGCACCGCCTTGCCGTACATGTCGACGACATAGACCGTGTAGCCGCGTCCCGCGATCAGCCGCGCCTGCTCCAGGTTGCCGGCGTCGATGCCCATCCAGTTCGGCACCATCAACAGGGAGCGCTTGGCCGGATTGGCGTCGTCAAACACCAGAACGCCGGCAAATTCGGTGTCGCCGATCGAGAAAGACAGCGGCTTGTCGACCAGCGCGGCGTGCGCCGTGGCCGAGCCGAGGGTGATGGCAGCGAACAACAGGGTGGTGAGACGCATGGGGGAAACTCCTGACAGGCTGACCGCCGACATTATCAACACAACGGCAGGGACATCGTGAAGAGGGCAGGCGCAGCGAGTCCGCACCGGCCGCGCCCATTGACGGCCGGCCACAGCCCTTGCGAGACTGGATTCAGCGCCCTTCGGCGACCTCCTTGAAAACGCGGGTGTGGCACCGGTGGCCGCGGCAATCGCGAGCTTTCCGCGCGCTGCGCCGCATCCGCCCAACGGAGGACGCCTGCGCATGAGCGAGCCGATCATCACCGACCAGACCCAGACCGCCCTGTGGCAATCCCTGGTGCGCGATGCCGAGGCGCGGGCCTCGCGACAGCTCGGCGACGATCTCGAGAGCTATCTGGTGTTCACCCTGATGCGCCATCAGACCGATGCCCGACTGGCGGATCGCACGATCGCGCTCGAATGGCTGGACAGTCTGGTTGCCAGCGGTCGGCGACGCGAACTGGGTCTGCGCGATGTCGGTGACGGTTGCCTGCTGATCGCCGGTCTCTATCCGCAGCAGGCACAGCGCCGACGAGTGTCGCTGAGCTATTTCCAGGACATCGGCAGCGACGCCTACCGCAGCCTGGGTGAGTGCGCCAGCGCTGGCCTGGAAAGCCTGTTCCGCCGACTGGCGTATGCCTTTGCCGAACTGGTGCGGGTGTTGTTCGAGGTGCGGCGATTGGCGAGTACGGATTCCCGGCTGGACCCTGGCTTGGCCTACGACTGGTGCGAATCGCACGGCCGCATCGTGCCGGGACGCGCGCCGAGGCCTTTCCTGGCGCGATCGTCATCGAGGGGCCGCGCGGGAGGCAGTGGGCGGATTTCGGATCTTGGTCGCAAGGCATCGCGCGCGAGCGAGCGCCTACAAATGCTGCGTGGACTCTCCACGAAGTTGTGGGCGCGCTTTTGCTCATGCCCACGACCAACAACCACCATCCAAAAACGAAAACCGGTCGAGGTTCGCTTGTTCAGCGCGACCACGCTACAATCCGCGATTCGTCCGAATTCTGCTCAGGAGGCCGCCATGGCCCGTATCACCGTCGAAGACTGCCTGAAGGTGGTCGACAATCGTTTCGAACTGGTGCTGATGGCCAGCAAGCGCGCCCGTCAGGTCGCTCGCGGCGCCGATGTGCTGGTGCCGGAAGACGACGACAAGCCCACGGTGATCGCGCTGCGCGAGATCGCCACCGGCCAGATCACCAACCAGTTGCTCGCCGACGTCGAGAAGCGTGAACGCGAGGCTGCAGAGCGCCAGGCGATGGAGTGGGCTGCGGCCGAGCTGGACGACGGCCTGGGCAAGGGCGACGACGACATCTGAGACCAGGGTCAGACGGGGCACAGGCGCGTGAATACGACAACGCCCGCCGCCCCGGCGACTGACTCCGCGCAGCAGGATCTGCTGCCGCACTACATGCTCGAACTGCGTTCGCTGCTGGCGACCTACCTGTCGCCGGACCAGGTGCGTCAGGTCGAAAAAGCATTTGCGATCGGCGAGCGCGCCCACCGCGGGCAGAACCGCAAGAGCGGTGAGCCCTACATCACCCACCCGGTGGCGGTGGCGCGCATCCTTGCCGAGATGCACCTGGATGCCGAGACCTTGATGGCCGGCATCCTGCACGACACCATCGAAGACACGCCGGTCACCAAGGCCATGCTGGTCACCGAGTTCGGCGAAACCGTGGCCGATCTGGTCGACGGCGTCACCAAGCTCGACAAGGTGCAGTTCGAGACGCGCGAGGCAGCCACCGCGGAGAGCTTCCGCAAGATGCTGCTGGCGATGGCGCGCGATCTGCGCGTCATCCTGATCAAGCTCGCCGATCGATTGCACAATATGCGCACGCTGGAAGCGATGGGCTCCGAAGGCCGGCGGCGCATCGCCCGTGAGACCCTCGACGTGTATGCCCCGATCGCGCAGCGCCTGGGGATGAACAAGCTCAAGAGCGAGTTGCAGGAACTCGGGTTCAAGTCCCTGTATCCGCGCCGCCACGCCATCATTGCCGCGCGCATCAAGTCGATGATCGGCAATCGCCGCGAGGTGATGGGCAAGATCGAGCAGGCGCTGTCGCTGCGTCTGAAGGAAGACGGGCTGCAGGCGCGCATCGTCAGCCGCATCAAGTCGGCCTACAGCATCTTTCGCAAGATGCGCGGCGAGCACAAGAGCTTCGCCGAGGTCATGGACGTCTACGGCGTGCGCGTGATCGTCGCCAGCGTCTCGCAGTGCTATCAGGCCCTCGGCGCCGCGCACGGGCTCTACAAGCCGCTGGAAAATCGTTTCAAGGACTACATCGCGATACCCAAGGCGAATGGCTACCAGTCGCTGCACACGGTGCTGTTCGGGCCGTCCGGTGCGCCGGTGGAGATCCAGATCCGCACCGAGGACATGGATATCGTCGCCGAGCGCGGCGTCGCCGCGCACTGGATCTACAAGGCCGAGGCGAGCCCGGCGAACAATGCCCAGATGCGCGCCCGCGAATGGTTGCAGGGACTGGTGGACACCCAGCGCCAGGCCGGTAGTTCCATCGAGTTTCTCGAAAACGTCAAGGTCGACCTGTTCCCCGACGAGGTCTACCTGTTCACGCCCAAGGGCAGGATCCTCGCGCTGCCGCGCAACGCCTGTGCGATCGATTTCGCCTATGCCGTGCATACCAATGTCGGCGACCACGCGGTTGCTGCACGGGTGGATCGCCAGTTGCGCCCGCTGCGCACGCGCCTGGTCAGCGGCCAGACCATCGAAATCGTCACTGCGGCCAGCGCCGCGCCGCAGTCGCAGTGGCTGGAATTCGTGGTCACCAGCAAGGCGCGCACGTCGATCCGGCATTACCTGAAACAGCTGCAGCACGAAGATGCGGTGTCGTTGGGACATCGCATGCTCGGACGCGCACTGGCGGACGTCGGTGGCAATCTCGATGCCATTCCGGAAGCCACGTTGCGCGCCTATCTGGAAGAAAACCGCATGCGCCGGCTGGAGGAACTGCTGGCCGAGATTGCGCTCGGCACGCGCATGCCGGCGCTGGTCGCGCGCCAGTTGTGGCACGGCGACGGCCACACCACCGGTACCCAGCGCGATCAGGTGGTGCGCATTTCCGGCAGCGAGCGCGGCGTGCTCACCTTCGGCCAATGCTGCATGCCGATCCCGGGTGATCCGATCATCGGTTTCCTCAGTGCCGGCAAGGGCCTGGTGGTGCACCAGACCACCTGTCCGAATGTCGGCGAGATGCGCAAGCAGCCCGAGCGCGTGGTCCGTGTCGACTGGGAGCCGGAAGTGACCGGCGACTATCGCGTGCAGTTGCGCATCGACGTCATCAACCGCCCGGGCGTGCTGGCGACCGTGGCGGCGGCGATTGCCGAGGCCAATTCCAACATCGAAAACGTCGAATACCTGGATCGCGATGCGCACAGCGCCTCGTTGCTGTTCACCATCGAAGTGCGCCATCGCGAACATCTGGCCGAAGTGATGAAGCGCGTGCGCCGCGCCGATGTCGTGCTGGTGGTGCATCGGCAGCAGAGCTGAGGGACAGGCTGTCGGTTGTTGGTTAGCATGGCGCAAGCGCGCCCTGCTCGATGCAAGTCCCGGAAAGGTGCAGGCGCTTGCGCGTGATGCTCCTCCAACGGCAACCAACAACCTAAAACCCCTTAGACTCCTCCCGAAGCTCGCCCATCGGACCACCGGGGAACCCCATGCAGCGCACCATCATCACCACAGACGCGGCCCCCAAGGCCATCGGCACCTATTCGCAAGCCGTCCGCGTGGGTCAGACCGTGTACCTCTCCGGCCAGATCCCGCTCGATCCGGCGACCATGCAACTGGACAACGCCAGCATCCGCGACGAGGTCCATCGCGTGTTCCTCAATCTGCGCGCGGTCGCGGAAGCCGCCGGTGGCTGTCTCGACGACATCGTCAAGCTCAACGTGTTCCTGACCGACATGGCCAACTTCCCGGTGGTCAACGAGATCATGGACAAGTACTTCGGCGAGCCGTTTCCAGCACGCGCGGCGATCGGCGTGAAGGAACTGCCGCGCGGCGCCAATGTCGAGATGGACGCGATTCTGCAATTGCCCTGAGTGCGGATCGGTCCAGGTGAGTAACCGGCGAGTCGGGTGCCGGGCCGCGGCCGGGGGGGGGGGGGGGGGGCGGGGGCGGGGGGGGGGGGGGGGGGGGCGGGTTCGGGTGCCGGCGGGAGCGCCGCGCGCTAGACCGCAATGATGGGAAGTGGGACTTGTTGAGAGCATCCCTGAAGTGGCTTCCATGACCCTTGCCGCGCCCGCGAGTACACCAATAGTCGATGAATTCGCCGCCGCCGCCGCGCGCCCGCTGGCGACGCTCGGCAGCCTGGGCAAATCGCTGATTGCCGACCTCCAGGCGGCTGGCTTCGCCACGCTCGGCGATCTCTGGTTCCACTTCCCTTCGCGTTTCGAGGATCGCACCGAGGTGCATCGGATAGGCGCGCTGCGCCCCGGCCTGGCGGCGCAGTTCGTCGGCGTGGTCGAGCACGCCGAGGTCACTTTCCGCAAGCGGCGGATGTTGCTGGTGGCGGTCGCCGACGGCAGCGGACGCCTGGTGCTGCGCTTTTTCCACTTCAAGCAGGCGCAGGCCGAACAGATGAAGACCGGCACGCGCCTTCTGATCTATGGCGAGCCCAAGCCCGGCAACTACTCGCTGGAGATCGTGCATCCGCGCTACCGCGTGCTCGGCGCCGACGAGGTGGTCGAAGTCGAAGGCGCGCTGCGGCCGGTGTATCCGAAGACCGAGGGGCTCGGTCATGCGCGCCTGCAACGGGCGATCGAACGCGCACTGGAGCAGGTCCCCGAATCGGCCGATGGGCCACTGGCCGAAATGCTGCCGCCCGACTGGCCGAATCTGAGCGCGGCGGTACGCAAGCTGCATCGGCCGCGCGATCGCGCCGAAGTCGAGGCGATCGCCAGTGGTGAGCATCCGGCGCGCACCCGCCTGGCTTTCGAGGAACTGCTGGCGCATCACCTGAGCATGCGCTTGGTGCGGGCGCGCGTGCGCAGTGAACGCGCGCCGGTGCTGCGAAGCTCGGGGCGTTTGCGGCAGCGCCTGCTGGCGCAACTGCCGTTCACCCTGACCGCGGCGCAGCAGCGCGTGCTCAGCGAAATCGACGGCGACCTCGCGCGCAGCGTGCCGATGCTGCGACTGCTGCAGGGCGATGTCGGCTCCGGCAAGACCATCGTCGCCGCATTGGCCGCGTTGGCGGCGATCGAGAGCGGCATGCAGGCGGCGGTGATGGCGCCGACCGAACTGCTCGCCGAGCAGCACCGGCGCAGCTTCGAGCGCTGGTTCGCGCCGCTCGGCGTCGAAGGCGTCTGGCTCAGTTCCCGGATCAAGGGCAAGGCGCGCGAAGCGGCACTGGCGCGCCTCGCACAGGGCGCGCCGTGGGCGGTCGGTACCCATGCGCTGATGCAGGATGCGGTGCAGTTCCAGGCACTTGGCCTGGCGATCATCGACGAGCAGCATCGCTTCGGCGTGGATCAGCGCCTGGCGCTGGCGCAGAAGGGCGCCGTCGGCGCTCTGCGTGCGCACCAACTGGTGATGACCGCCACACCGATTCCGCGCACGCTGGCGATGACCCAGTTCGCCGATCTGGATGTTTCGGCGATCGACCAGATGCCGCCTGGACGCAAGCCGATCCAGACCGTCGCGGTCAGCCGCCCGCGGCGCGAGGAAGTGATCCAGCGCATCGCCGATGCCTGCGCCGCCGGGCGTCAGGCCTATTGGGTGTGCACGCTGATCGAGGAATCCGACGAGGTCGAGGCCGAGGCTGCCGAGAAGACCGCGGCCGATCTCACGGCGGCGCTGCCGCAGTTGCGCATCGGCCTGGTGCACGGACGACTGAAAGCGGCTGATCGCGCTGCGGTCATGCAGTTGTTCGCCGCCGGGATGATGGATTTGCTGGTGGCGACCACGGTCATTGAAGTCGGCGTCGATGTGCCCAATGCCAGCCTGATGATCATCGAGAATCCCGAGCGGCTCGGGCTGGCGCAATTGCATCAGCTGCGTGGTCGCGTCGGCCGTGGCTCGCAGGAGTCGAGCTGTGTGCTGCTGTATCAGCCGCCGCTGTCGGAGACTGCGCGCCAGCGCCTCGCGGTGCTGCGCGAAACCACCGATGGCTTCGTCATTGCCGAGCGCGATCTGGAACTGCGCGGGCCCGGCGAGGTGCTGGGGACGCGGCAGACCGGCGAGGCGCTGTTCCGCGTCGCCGACCTCAGCCGCGACGCCGGCTGGCTGAGCAAGGCGCGGGAACTGGCCGACACCCTGCTCAAGCGCGATCTCACCGCCGCCGAATCCCTGGTGCGCCGCTGGGTCGGCGCGGCGGCGCGTTATGCCAAGGCGTGAGGGGCGGAGAAAGGCGGGGCAGGGGGCAGGGAAGCGAAGCGCGCCGGACGCGGAAGCGAAATTCGAATTTCTTCGGGCGCGCAGGCGCAGGAGCGGCGGTTCGCGTCACTGGTCCATGCGGCTCAGTTGCGTCCCTTGCCGCCCCTTGCCGTCCTTGTGGGTAACCAATGCAATGCTTCCGCCACGCGAAATTGGAATCTGCGAACCGATGAAATCCTGGTGGGTCGATACCGACCCGGGTGTGGACGATGCCTGGGCCCTGCTGATGTTGTTGCACAGCGATGCCGTGCGCGTCGAAGGCATCAGCGTGGTCGGCGGCAACGTGGGTCTGGAGCACACGCTGCGCAATGCGTGTCGCATCGTTGATCGCTCGACCTATCCGGTGCCCGTGCATGCGGGCGCGGCGCAACCCCTGATCGGCGGTTTGCCCGATGCCGGCTTCGTGCACGGAGACGACGGCTTCGGCAACGCCGACCTGCCGCCAGCGTCGACTGTGCCGCAGTCAGTGCCGGCCGTGCAGGCCCTGATCGAGGCCTCGCACCGGTTTGCCGGCGAATTGAACCTGCTGGCGCTCGGTCCCTTGACCAATCTTGCCCTGGCCATTGCGCTTGATCCGACGCTGCCGTCGCGCTGCAAGCGCGTGGTGGTCATGGGCGGCGCCATCGGCGCCTTCGGCAACACGATTGTGCCGTCGGCCGAGTTCAACATCGCCTTCGATCCCGAAGCTGCGGCCATGGTGTTCGCCCGATGGCCGGGCATCGAGCTGGTGGATTGGGAGCTGACCATGGCGGTGGCGCCGCTCGCCAGCGAGGTCGACGAGTGGTTGGCGCGACCGCGCGACACCGCCCGTTGGCTGCATGGCATCACGCGGCCAACGGCGCAGTTCATGGTCAGCAACCAGTTCGAACGCTGGACCTGGGCTGATCCTCTGGCGGCCTGGGTGGCATTGCAGCCGCAGGCGGTGCTGCAATGGAGTCAGGCGCCGATCGAAGTGGCGCTCGCGCAGGGGCCCACGCGCGGCCAGACCGTGATCGACTGGCACGGCATGGGCGGCTTTCGCGGACCGAAGGTGAGCATGGCACGACGGGTCGATCCGGCCGGCTTCCATGCGGCGATGCAATCTGTCCTTTGATCCAGACCATAAAGCCGTGCTATCCTTGCCGGCTTGCTACATATGTGCCGCCAGGAGAGGCGTAGCCATGAAAGCCGATATCCATCCGAAATACTTCGAAGTCGTGTTCCAGGACGTGACCACCGACTTCGCGTTCCTGACGCGTTCGACCAAGAAGTCCAAGGAAACCATCAAGTGGTCTGATGGTAACGAGTACCCCTTGATCAAGATCGACGTGTCGAGCAAGTCGCACCCGTTCTACACGGGCAAGCACAAGGCCATCGACACCGGCGGCCGCGTCGACAAGTTCCGCAAGCGTTACGGCCAGAAGTAAGCGTTTTCAGTTGCTGGCTGTTGGCTGTCGGTCACGGCAGCCCGCGGCGACTGGATGATTGAGGCTGGAATGCCTAAGCCCCTGGAGCCGCAAGGCACCGGGGGCTTCTTGTTGTCTGCAATTCATGCGCCAGGCTTCCGGCGGTGGTTCGAAATGCATCGCGCGCAAGCGCGCTCCTGCAGGTCCTCCGTGAATTCGCTGCGAGTTTGTAGGAGCGCGCTCGCGCGCGATGCTCTTCAACCCATCACCGACAACCGACCAAAGTCTTCCTTGTCACGCATGGTTTCGACCGGGCATCGTGTCCGGGTTCCCCCAAACCCTGTGCCATAATCGTTCGCTGCGATGCGGCATGCGTGCTGCAGTTTGACCGACGGCAAGGCGGTTTTCGCCGCGCCTGCGTAGACTCGTGACCGACCCAGTTTTCGGCGTCCGCGGTGGCCGCGAAGTGCGGCAGGGATGTCGACCCGCCCACGGAGTAGACCCATGTCCAATACCGTTGCCATTACCGACTCACGCACTGGCAAGACCGCCGAGCTGCCGATCGTTTCCGGTGTCCTCGGCGATCCGGCGGTCGATATCGCCAAGCTCAACAAGGAACTTGGGCTGTTCACCTTCGACCCGGGCTTCGTGTCGACCTGCTCGACCAAGAGTGCGATCACCTTCATCGACGGTGACCAGGGCATCCTGCTCTACCGCGGCTATCCGATCGAGCAGCTGGCGCAGAATTCCAGTTTCCTCGAGGTGGCGTATCTGTTGATCAGCGGCGACTTGCCGACCCCGCGCAGTTCAAGGACTTCGAGCACCACGTCACCAACCACACGATGATCCACGAGTCGTTGAAGCTGTTCATGAACGGCTTCCACTACAACGCGCATCCGATGGCGATGATGGTGGGTATCGCGGGTTCCCTGGCGGCCTTCTATCACGACTCGCTGGACCCGGAGAATCCGGCGCACCGGATGATCACGGCGATCCGCCTGATCGCGAAGATTCCGACTCTGGCCGCGGCCTGTTACAAGCACTCGGTCGGACAGCCCTACGTCTACCCGAAAAACAACCTCGACTACTGCGCGCGCTTCCTCGACATGATGTTCGGTGTGCCGGCCGAGCCGTACAACGTCAATCCGATCGCCGCCAAGGCACTCGACCTGCTGTTCATCCTGCACGCCGACCACGAGCAGAACGCATCGACGTCGACCGTGCGTCTGGTCGGATCCACTGGCGCCAACCCGATTGCCTGCATCGCCGGTGGCATTGCCGCGCTGTGGGGCCCGGCGCATGGCGGTGCCAACGAGGCAGTACTGAAACAGTTGAACGAGATCGGCGACAAGTCGAACGTCGCCAAGGCGGTTGCCCGCGCCAAGGACAAGAACGACTCCTACCGCCTGATGGGCTTTGGCCATCGCGTCTACAAGAACTTCGATCCGCGCGCCAAGATCATCCGCGAGATGTGCTACAAGGTCTTGAATGAACTGGGAATTCAAGATCCTCTGCTGGATGTGGCGATGGCTCTGGAAGACGTCGCACTCAAGGACGAGTACTTCATCGAGCGCAAGCTGTACCCGAACGTCGATTTCTATTCGGGGATCATCTACAAGGCGCTCAACATCCCGGTCGAGATGTTCACCGTGATGTTCGCCATTGCGCGCACCGCCGGCTGGATTGCCCACTGGCTGGAGCAGAACCAGGAACGCGACGTCAAGATCGGGCGGCCGCGGCAGATCTACGTCGGCCCGGGTCCGCGTGATTACGTGCCGCTGAATGCCGCGCCTGATCGGGGTCCGGCGGGCATCCCAGGGGTTTCTGGGTGTCCCCGGGCGCGTCGGGGACCTCGTGGCCGGTCCCAATCGCGCGCCGCCGTTGGCGGCGGACCTGAGCCCGCTGGCCAGCAGCGGGCCGCCTCGTGGTGCGTTCCCGCAGGCTCGTGCACAGGCCACGACCTGTCACGCTCCGGGCTGCAACCTGACCCGCGCTCAATCAGCTGTGGGCGCGTTTGAGCTGCTGTCGCCGCGGCAAGCGTCAGCCGCGTCGAGGGCGCGCTCTCGTCGCCGACGGGCAGCCGCTGGCGAAACTGCGCTTCAGTGAAGATCCAGATCAGAAACTCCTGATCGCCCGCGAGGAAGCTGACGCCCGGCAGTGCCTGCGCAGCAGCGCGCGGGAAGCGCAGGCGCGTCTCGCGCATGCGCGCCGGAATGTCGTGTTCGATCAGCACGCGGGCAACGTCGTCCGCGTGTTCCGCTTGCACGTGAAGCACGATGGGTAGACGGGCGTCGGCGGTGCCACTGGCCAGCGCGCCAGCCAGGCGTGGGTCGAAGCGCTGAAGCAAAGTCATGGCCTGGAGTGCGGCGCTCAGTTGGGCGCTCAAGGCCGATCCGGAGTCCGCGGCTGGCTGCGGCCGTGCGTGATGCGGCGCAGACATCAGAACACCTCGTACGGATCCTGCTTGCCCGATCCCGATGCACTGCGGCCCAGGCGTTCGAGGTCTTCCACGCGGAAAATCTCCATGATCGCCGCCGGATCCGACGCCGAGGTCAGTTGTCCGCTGCTGCTGTTGATGCGCGCCGTGGTGATGCCGGTGGGCATCGCGGGCAGGGTCTGCGGCACATCCTTGAGCGCCGCACCCATGAAGCTGACCCACATCGGCAGCGCAGTCTTGGCGGCAAACTCGCCGTCGCCCAGCGTCGAAAAGTCGTCGAAACCCATCCAGGTAGTGGCCACCAGCGACTGATTGAAGCCGGAAAACCAGGCGTCGCGATGCTCGTTGGTGGTGCCGGTCTTGCCGGCCAGATCATTGCGGCCGAGCTCCATCGCCTTGCGGCCGGTACCGCGCTTGACCACGTCCATCATCAGCGAGGTGATCAGGTAGGCGTTGCGCGCGTCGATGACGCGCGGCGCCAGTCGCGGCCCGACGGCGCGGCGCGTGTCCGGCGGGCGCCGCTGGCGCCCGCTGTGGTCGCCGGCGTGTTCGCAAGGGGCGCGTCCCCGGCAAGTACTTCGTCGGCAATCGGATCCAGATCGAACTCCTCGGCAATGCGCTCCGACACGTGGCGCAGGCGCGCGCCGGGTTGGCGCTGTAGGCCACCTCGCCCTGGCTGTTGTCGATCCGTTCGATCAGGAACGGGTCGACGCGAAAGCCGCCATTGGCGAACACCGCAAATCCGCGAGCCATGGTCAACGGTGGCGCGGACGCCGTGCCCAGCGCCAGCGACAGGTTCTCCGGCAGGCGCTTGGGGTCGAAACCGAAGCGTTCGATGTAGCGTCGCGCATAAGGCACGCCGATGGCATCCAGCACTCGAATCGACACCAGGTTCTTGGAGCGAACCATGGCCTCGCGCAGGCGGATCGGCCCACTGAAGGTCTGGTTGTCGTTCTGCGGCCGCCACGCCTTCTCGACACCGGGAATTTCGAACACGATCGGCGCATCGTTGACGATCGACGCTGCAGTGAAGCCCTTGTTGAAGGCCGCCGAGTAGACGAAGGGCTTGAAGCTGGAGCCCGGATTGCGCTCGCTCTGCGTCGCCCGGTTGAACTTGCTGCGACCGAAGCTGAAGCCGCCGACCAGGGCCCGGATGCCGCCATTCTCCGGGTCCAGCGCGACCAGCGTGCCCTGCACGGTGGGAATCTGCGTCAGCCGCCAGAGTCCCGACTCCAGCGCGCGAACCCGGATCACGTCGCCCGGCTGCAGCAGATCGAGCAGCGATTTGGGCGCAGGGCCGCGCTCATCGGCCGAGATGTAGCGACGCGCCCAGCGCGCCTCGTCGAAGGTCAATGCGCCGGTGGAACCGTCCTGCAACAGCAAGTCCGCGCTTTCGGCGGTCACCGCGACGACCAGTGCCGGCAACAGGCCGCCAGTACCCGAGAGTCCCTTCAGAACGTGAACTGCGGGCTCATCCGACGTCGCGCCTGCCAGCGCCACATGCGCTTCCGGCCCGCGATAGCCGTGGCGCTCCTCGTAGTCGGAAAGCGCCTTGCGCAGGGCATCGTTGGCCGCCAGTTGCAGGTTCGAGTCGACGCTGGTGTACACCGAATAGCCGCCGGTCAGCGCTTCTTCGGCGCCAAGCAACTGCTCAGCCTCCAGCCGCGCCATCTCGGCGACATAGGGCGCTTCCAGTTCGATCGGCAGATCGTGGATATGTGCGGTCTCCGGCGTTGCCACCGCGGCGGCATAGGTGGCCGCATCGAGGTAGCCGACTTCCAGCATGCGCGACAGCACATAGTTGCGCCGTTCCAGCGATCGCTGCGGGTTCTGCACTGGATTCAGGTCCGACGGGGCCTTGGGCAAGCCGGCAATCAGTGCCGCCTCGGGCAAGGTGAGCTCCGCCAGCGCCTTGCCGTAGTAGACCTGCGCGGCCGCGGCGATACCGTAGGCCCGATTGCCGAGGAAGATCTTGTTGAGGTAAAGGCCGAGAATTTCGTCCTTGCTCAGCTCGCGCTCGATCTTCAGCGCCAGCAGAATCTCCTTGAGTTTGCGTTCGAGCTTGCGCTCCGGAGACAGGAAGAAATTGCGCGCCAGCTGCATGGTGATGGTGCTGCCGCCCGACCCGAACTCGCCGCCGGCGCGCACGAATTCCCAGCCCACCCGAGCCATGCCCTGATAGTCGACACCCGGATGCTGATAGAAACGCTCATCCTCGGTGGCGATGAAAGCCTGCTTGAGAACGTCGGGAACCTCGTCGATCGCCGCCGGAAATCGACGTGCCTCGCCGAAATTCGCGATGAGTTTGCCGTCGCGCGAGTAGATCTTGAGCGGCACCTGGAAGCGTACATCGCGCAGCGTGGCCACTTCGGGCAGTTGTGGTTCGTAGTGCCGATAGACCAGGTAGATCGCCAGCAAGCCGAGCAGCGCTGCGACCAGCGTCAGCAGCAACAGCCAGCGCAAGAAGCGTTTGAAGCGTTTCATTCAGTACGTGGTCCGGCATCAGGGCAGCGCGCGATTCTAGGGCACGGATCGGGCCGGTGCAGGGCGCGCGGATGATGATCCTCGCGACTGTGTCAATGTGTGAGCGCACCGACAAACTTCATGTTGCCAAGCATTTGACTTTGGGATTTAATGTGAAAGCACACGTATCGCTCGTAAGGGCTCGTCGGAAGGGGAAAAATCCGTGGGTCTATTCACGCCGAAGAGGCCGCCGCTGGTGGGAGTTGACATCAGTTCGACGGCTGTAAAGCTCTTGCAGCTCAGTCAATCTGGGGGACGTTACCGTGTGGAACATTACGCGGTAGAGCCGTTGCCACCGAACGCTGTGGTCGAAAAGAACATCGTCGAGGTTGAGGCGGTGGGCGAAGCGATCAAGCGGGCAGTGCAGCGCTCGGGCGTCAAGACCAAGTTCGCCGCAGCCGCGGTGGCAGGGTCTGCGGTCATCACCAAGGTGATCCAGATGCCGGCCGACCTGTCAGAAGAAGACCTGGAAGATCAGATCCAGGTGGAAGCCAACCAGTACATTCCCTATCCGATCGAGGAAGTCAGTCTTGACTTCGAAGTCCTCGGACCGGTCAAGGACAATCCGGAGAGCGTCAACATCCTGCTCGCGGCCTCGCGTACCGAGAACGTGGACTTGCGTGTCGCTGCTCTGGAATTGGGGGGGCTGACCGCAAAGGTGGTCGATGTCGAAGCGTTCGCAATGGAGAACGCTTTCCAGTTGATCGCGGACCAGATGCCGGCCGGACGCGACGGCCTGGTGGCCATCGTCGATGTCGGTGCCACCATGACGTCGTTGAACGTGCTGCGCAACCAGCGCTCGATCTACACTCGAGAGCAGGTGTTCGGCGGCAAGCAGTTGACCGACGAAGTCATGCGCCGCTACGGCCTGTCGTACGAAGAGGCCGGACTGGCAAAGCGTCAGGGCGGACTGCCGGAAAGTTACGAAATCGAGGTGCTGGAGCCGTTCAAGGAAGCCATGGTCCAGCAAGTCAGTCGACTGCTGCAGTTCTTCTTTGCCGGAAGCGAGTTCAATCGCGTCGACCAGATCATCCTGGCCGGCGGGTGCGCCTCGATCAACGGGGTGCAGGAACTGGTTGAAGAGCAGCTCGGGGTGCCGACTCAAATCGCATCGCCGGTGGCCAACATGGCGGTGTCTTCAAAGATCCAGGCCTCCTCCTTGGCCGCCGATGCACCGGCGCTGATGATCGTCTGCGGTCTGGCGCTGAGGAGCTTCGACTAATGGCCAGGATCAATCTACTTCCCTGGCGCGAAGAGCGCCGCAAACAGCGCCAGCAGGAATTCTATGTTCTGCTGGGCGCATCGGCAGTTGCTGCAATTCTCGTTGCCTTCGTCGGCCTGTGGTTCATCGGATCGCAGATCGACGCCCAGAACGAGCGCAACGACACGCTGGCTCGGGAAATCAAGGCGCTCGATACGCAGATCGCCGAGATCGAGGAGCTCGACCGCCAACGTGACCGTCTGATTGCCCGCAAGACGATCATCGAGCAGTTGCAGGCCACCCGCTCGCAGATGGTGCACCTGTTCGACGAACTCGTTCGCACCTTGCCTGATGGCGTGAAGCTGGATGCGATCAAGCAGAATGGATCCACACTCACGCTGAGTGGATTCGCGCAGTCCAATGCGCGGGTTTCGGCATACATGCGCAATCTCGATGCCTCGGCCTGGCTGAAACAGTCGGAAATCATCAGGATCGAGGCGACCGGGGTGGACAAGACCGTCCCATACCAGTTCTCGCTCAAGGTCAACCTCGAGGATCCGAATGCCGACAAAGGCGAGGCTGACGCCGCGGCAACGACCACAGGGGGCACGCCATGAGCTTGATCGATGACCTCCGCAGGGCGGACGTCAACAACCTCGGCTCGTCGCCGTTCCCGGTGCAGGCAGTATTCGCGGGCTTGTTGTTCGCGGTCATCTGCGGTCTGGGTTGGTACATGTACTTCAAGCCCCAGCACGAAGAATTCGATTCGCTGGTCGCCAAGGAAGCGACGCTTCGGGAGGAGTTCGAGCAGAAACAGGAACGCGCCGCGAACCTCCAGGCTTACCGTGAGCAATTGCAGCAGATCGAACTGGTTCTGCAGCAGATGCTGCGGCAGTTGCCCGGAAAGACCGAGATGCCTGACCTTCTGGTCGACATTTCCCAGGCTGCGCTGGCCTCCGGAATCACCAATGAACTGTTCGAGCCGCAAGTTGAAATCACCAAGGATTTCTACGCGGAGAAGCCCATTTCGCTGCGCATGGTCGGCTCATACCACCAGTTCGGCGACTTCATGAGCAATGTGGCGTCCTTGCCGCGCGTCGTGATCCTGACCATGCACGACATCTCGCTGAAGACGAACGTGCGGGACGCCAACGCGCCACCCGGGCAATTGATCCTTGAGGGAACGGTGAAGACCTACCGTTATCTTGACGAAGACGAGCAGACCGCCGTGGTCGACGGCAGTCACAGGGAGCCCCCGATGAGCCGCTCGCTGAAGGCACTGGGCCTGACTGCACTGGTGGTGGTCTTGAGCGGTTGCGCACAAAGTCGCAGCGAGCTCGAAGTGTACATCGCCGAAGTGAAGCTGCGGCCGGGACGGCCGCTGCCGCCACTGCCCAAGATGCAGGAATTCGAAACTTTCGAATATGCCGCGCATGAAATGCGCGACCCGTTCGCAAAAATCGCAGCCGACCAGAGCCAGGAGTCGGACGCGGTAGCAACAGGCAGCGGAATACGGCCAGACCGTACGCGGCGCAAGGAAGAACTCGAGGGTTATCCGCTGGATGGTCTCGATATGGTTGGAACCATGGGTGCAGGTGCCGACATTTTTGGCTTGGTGAGGGATCCGACGGGCGTTGTCCATCGGGTCAGCACCAGCAATTATCTAGGACAGAACGATGGAAAGATTCTCGGGATCTACGAGGATCGAATTGAGTTGGTGGAGCTGTTTCCGAACGGACTCGGTGGCTGGGAAGAACGCCGTTCCGCGATTGCTCTTGATGACGAATGATGCCTTTTGGGGGTTGACGACATGACTGAGAAGAGCCTCTCGCGCATGCTCGGAAGATATTTCGGGCCGAAGCTCCAACAACAATACCGGAAGGCGGAAATCCTGGGCCTCGCAGCTCTGTGCTTCCTTGCCTCCGGTACCGCCAGCGCCGGCGACGCGCTCAAAGACGTCAGCTTCCAGCCATTGCCCGGAGGGGTGGTGGAGATTGCGCTGGAACTCGATAGCGGAACGGTGGAGCCGAAGGTCTTTGCGACCAACGACCCTCCACGAATTGCGATTGATCTGGCGGACACCACGAACCAGTTCAAGGAGCGCATGCTGTCGATCTCGTCCGGTGCCGCCAAGGCGATCACCGCGGTCGAGGCCGGCGGGCGCACCCGCGTCGTGATCGATCTCTTCCGCACCGCTCCCTACAGTACGCGACGGGAAGGCAAGACCTTGCTGATCCGCGTCGAGAACGGGTTCGCGGACATCGTGTCGAGCAAAACGCCGCTCGATCCGGCCAAGGTCGTTGCCGCCGCCAACATGGTCGAATTGACGTCAGTCGATTTCCGCCGCGGTAAGGCTGGCGAAGGTCGCTTGATTCTCGGGTTCTCCGGGGACAACGCCAACGCCAATCTGCGTGAGGAGGCGGGGCGCCTGGTGCTGGACCTGCCCAATGTGTCGCTGCCCGACAAGTTCCGCCACAAACTGGATCTGGTCGACTTTGCCACACCCGTGGAATCGATTGATGTTCGCGTCCAGGGTGGCGGCACGCGGATGACTTTCACGACCGCGGCCGAATACGAGAAACTGGCTTATCAAGCCGGTTCCGAGTACGTCGTGGAAATCGCGCCCAAGCGCGAGGAGCCGGCAAAGCGACTGGCAACCGATCCGCCCGTGTACAACGGCAATCGGGTGACTTTCAACTTCCAGGACATTCCGGTCCGCTCGGTCCTGCAGTTGGTCGCCGACGTGTCCGAACTCAACATCGTGGTCGCCGACTCGGTGCAGGGGAGTGTGACTCTGCGTCTGATCAACGTGCCCTGGGATCAGGCGCTGGACATCATCCTGCAGGCGAAAGGTCTCGACAAACGCCGCAATGGCAGCGTGATCTGGGTCGCGCCGACCAAGGAAATCGCCGACCGCGAGCAAGCGCTCGAAGACGCCCGAATCGCAATGGAAGTGCGTTCCGAACTCCTGGTCGACTACATCGCGATCAGCTACGGAAAAGCCGAGGACATCGCCAAGCTGCTGACCACCGATTCCCTGGAAAGCACGACCGCGGCGGAGGCGGTAGCAGAGGACAGCGGCGGTGGTTTGCTATCGCCGCGCGGATCGGTGAGTTACGACGCGCGAACCAATACGCTGATCGTCAGTGACATACCGGACAAGGTTGCAAAGGTACGCGAGCTGGTGGCAATGCTCGACAAGCCGGTGCGCCAGGTACTCATCGAAGCCCGTATCGTCATCGCGCAGGAGGGATTCCGCAAGCAGATCGGAGCGCGCTTTGGCGTTTCCGGTGCCGATCAGGACAGCGACGGCAACCTGATTACGGTCGGCGGCAATCTCGCGGCCACCGATTCCATGGCGGGCGTCGGTCTGGCCAATCGGCTCGGCGGCAGTTCCAGCACCTTGCCGGTTGGCATCGGTGACAGTGCGGGCGGCGGTATCATCACGCCCTCGCGAATCAATAGGCTGAACTTCAACCTGCCGGTGCTCTCCCCGGGAGCGGGCTCCTTTGCAGCAACGATCCTGGGAGCCAATTACATCCTTGACATGGAATTGTCCGCGCTCGAATCCGAAGATCGCGGTGAATTGCTGTCCAGCCCCGAAGGTGATCACCGCAGACCAACAGGAAGCGGTCATCAAACAGGGTCAGGAAGTGGGCTATGTCACCATTCAGTCCGCAGGTGGCGGCGTACCCACGGCGTCGGTCGAATTCAAGGAAATCGTGCTGGAGCTTCTGGTGACGCCGCGCATCACCGCTGACGGGCGGGTGTTCCTTGCCCTCAAGGTGAAAAAGGACAGTCTCGCCGGGTACATTCAGACGCCGGGCGGTTCGGTGCCGATCATCGACAAGCGTGAAGTGCAAACCGGAGCTCTGGTCGACAATGGGCAAACCGTCGTGCTTGGCGGCATCTATGAATTCGAACGCAGCGACAGCCTGACCAAGGTTCCGGTGCTGGGCGATATTCCCGCCATTGGCAATTTCTTCCGCAATAAGGATCGACGAAACAGCAAGGATGAGCTGCTGATCTTTGTGACGCCGAAAATTCTTGTCGAATCCAAGTAAGACCGACCCCAATTGCAGAGCATGAAGATGAGTATCAGGAGAGCGACGATGAGCGCCTGGAAGAAATTTCTGGCCATGGGCTTGGCAAGCGCCCTGCTGGCTGCCTGCGGTGGTGGCGGCGGCGACGGTGGCGGCTCCCTGTCCGCGCCGGCGGCCGGGAGCATGCGATACGACGTGGTCGGCGGCGTGAGTACACTGCCGTCGAACCGCAGTCAGATTCCGCCTGAGAACAACTCCCCATTTTGGGTGCAGTTGAATGTGCGCGTGCTGCGCGCAAACGGTTCGCCGGTTCCCGACGGCACCAATGTCAACATCCGCACCAGCAATGTTCGTAGTCTCGCGCTGTCGATATTGGATGACCCGGCAACCACCGATCGCAACGAGTTTGCACAGTTCTTCGGCACGGTCTTTGCGCCCACGGTCGCGGGACAGGCCACGTTCTTCATCCACTCCCAGCTCGATCCGGGATCTGTCGCGATCACCGCATCGACGCCTGATCCCGAACAGCCGTCGCGCACGCTGGAATTGACGATCCCGTTCACGATCAGCCAGGGTCCGCCGCCGTTCGAGCGCATCCAGATCGAGCCGGCGCGCACCATTCTGCCGGCCAACGTCTTCGGTATCACACCGTTCTGGGGTTCACCGTTCATCGTCGAAACCACCATCACCCGGCGCAACGTCAGTGGCGATCTCTTGCCGTCGGGCACGGTTCAGGTCTCGCTGAATCCGATCACCAACACCGCCTACTCCACGCTCGATGATCCGGCGACTACCGCTATCAATGAGTTCGATCAGCTGATCGGCCAGGGTACGGAAGACATCGTTGCCGGCAAGCTGACGCTGTTCATCCATTCGTTCAACATCACCGGTCAGGCGACGCAGCCCGGCCCGTTCACGTTGACGATCACAGCTACCGATCCGAGTACCGGCGCCAATCTGTCCAAGCAGCAGCTGTTCCAGATCGTTGCTCAGGCACCGCAACTGCCGGCGACCATCGAGATCATTCGCCAGTCGGCGACGCTGTATATCCAGGGCTCGGGCGGCAACAACACCCTGCTGATGCAGGCTCTGGTCAAGGACGGCGCCGCAGCGCTGATTCCCGACCCGATCGCCGGCGCGACCTTCAACAATGTGCAATGGGACATCGTCGACCAGGGCGTGAACGGCGGTGAAGTCTTCCGTGGCGTCAATGCAGCCGGTCTGGCCGTCGAAGGCCGTTCGATCCGCGTGCGCA